>PLGG01000081.1 GCA_003138515.1 Acidobacteriaceae bacterium
AAAGGTCACACCTAATCCCTGCCTGTTCATCCGGCCCGCTCGACGTGGTAGAAGAATGGCGGTCCCTGCTCTTTGGCCATGGTTCTGAGCGTTTGCAGGAAGGCCTTGGCGGCGTAGGAGAGCGTAGCCTGACGGCGGTGAGCGAGACGCAAGACGCGGCGCACGTCCAGCTCGTCTACCTTTACACGGACGAGGTCGCCGGTTTCGAGTTCGCGCGCCACGGTGAGATGGGGAACCAGAGCCACTCCGTTGCCCATGGCCACAAAACGCTTGATGGCTTCAATGGTTGGCAACTCGATGCCCATGTTGAGCGGGGTACGGTAGCGCTGGAAGGCCTCAATGACTTTGCGGCGGAGCGGCGAGGCCACGTTGTGGGCGATGAAGTTTTCGTTGCCGAGGTCGCGGATGGAGACGCGCTCCGCGCGAGCCAGCGGGTGATGCGGGCTGACAATCAGGTCCAGGCTGTCGCCGTAGACGGCGATGGTGCGAATCTGCGCGGGATCGGGTTTGAATGAGATGACACCGAGCTCGAAGGTGCGCAGGTTGAGCTCCTCGGGAATGTGCGAGGCCAACATGCGCTGCACGGTGACACCGATATGGGGAAACTCGCGGCGGTAGGCGTCGACGGCCGGCAGCAGGTACATGCAGGTGTACTCGTTGGCGGCCAATTGCAGGTGGCCACGCTCCAGGCTCTTCAGCTCGTCGAGCGCGCTTGCGGCTTCGCGGCGCAAGGCGAGCAGGCGCACCGCGTACTCGCGCAGCAGTCCGCCGGCGGCCGTGAGCGAGCCGTCGCGCGCGGCGCGGTCGAAAAGCGTTTCGCCCACCGCGCCCTCCAGCTTGCGGATGACCTGGCTGACGGCGGGCTGGGTACGGTGCAGGCGCACGGCCGCGCGGGAGAAGCTGCGCTCCTCGGCGACGGCGAGAAAGGTTTCGAGCTGGCTGAGTTCCATGGAGGCTCCTGCGGGCTGCAGGGCCCGCGATTCGTGGACCGTGATTCGTGAATCGTGGTTCGTGCCGGGCCACGCCACGGCCCGCGGTTCGCGAAGCACTATCCACAATCTGTTATATAAGCAATTGTAATCGATTCTAAAAGAATTATAACTTTGCCTTATAATGAGCGATGGGCGACAATGGAAGAGCTGGACGAGGCCGGTCTTCCCCGGCAGGCAAACAATAGGCACAAACATGAGCAGCGAACCTGTAGTTTTTTTTGACACGACACTGCGCGACGGCGAGCAGTCGCCGGGTTGCAGCATGACCACACAGGAAAAGCTCACCATGGCCCACGCCCTGGAGGATTTGGGAGTGGACATTATCGAGGCCGGCTTTGCAATGGCTTCGGAGGGCGACTTTGCCGCCATTGCGACGATCACGCAGGCCGTTCGCAAGCCGCGCATCGCGTCGCTGGCTCGCGCAAAAACCGAGGACATCGAGATGGCGGCGCGGGCGCTGCAGTTTGCCGACCGTGCGCGCATCCATGTGTTTCTGGCGTCGAGCGATCTGCATCTGGAATACAAATTGAAGATGAGCCGAGCGGAGGCGCTGGAGCAGTGCGGGGAATCGGTCCGGCTCGCGCGTTCGTTGTGTGACGACGTGGAGTTTTCGCCCGAAGACGCGACGCGGTCGGATCGAGACTTTCTGGTGGAGATGGTGCGCATTGCTGTCGAGGCTGGCGCGACCACGATCAACATGCCGGACACTGTGGGCTACGTTACGCCCGAAGAGTACGGCGCGATGTTTCGCGAGGTGCGCGAGCGCGCTCCCGCGATCGACGAGAAGGGCGTTGTGCTTTCGGCGCACTGCCACGACGATCTGGGCCTGGCTGTGGCGAATTCGCTGGCGGCTATACAGGCGGGCGCACGGCAGGTGGAGTGCACCATCAACGGCATCGGCGAGCGGGCGGGCAATGCGGCGCTCGAGGAAATTGCTGCGGCGCTGTTTGTGCGCGGCGACCATTTCGGCGTGTCGTCGTCCATCAAATTGGACCAGCTTTATCCGACAAGCGAAGTTTTGGGCCAGCTCATCACTTTCAGGCCATCGCCGAACAAGGCAGTGGTGGGCGCCAACGCGTTCGCACACGAGTCGGGCATCCATCAGCACGGGATGCTGGCCAATCCGCTGTGCTACGAGATCATGACGCCGCAATTGGTGGGCGTGGCCAAGACGCATCTCGTGCTCGGCAAGCACTCTGGCCGCGCTGCGCTGCGGCATCGCCTGGAGCAACTTGGCTTCACGGTGAGCCGCGACGAGTTGCAGCACGTCTACTACCGGTTTGTGGCGCTGGCCGACCGCAAGAAGAACATCTACGATCAGGATTTGGTCGGATTGCTGCCGGACAACATTCGCGAACGGCGGAGCGAGCCGGTGAGCGAGCTGGATTGAACGCCAGAGCTCAGAGATCAGAGAACAGAAAACAAGACAGAGCAGGGACAAGCGCGCATGAAGCTGAAGATCTTAGTAACGGCCGGCGACGGCATCGGCCCCGAAGTGACCACCGAAGCGGTCGCTGCGTTGAAAGAGATCGCGGCGCTGGGCGGGCATGAATTTGCGTTTGCCGAAAAGCGCATCGGCGGCGTGGCCATTGTGCAGGACGGAACGCCGCTGCCTGCGGACACGCTCGAAGCGGCGCTCGCGTCAGACGCAGTTTTGTTGGGCGCGGTGGGCGGCAACGAGTTCAACTCGCTTCCGCCGGACAAGCGGCCCGAGGCGGGGTTGCTGCAGATTCGCGCAGCGCTGGGCGGATTTGCCAATCTGCGGCCTGCGTTTGCGTTCAAAGAGCTGGCGGTGAACAGCCCGCTCAAGGCCGAGATCGTTGACGGCGCCGATGTTTTGTTTGTACGCGAGCTGCTGGGCGGACTTTATTTCGGACGGCCGCGCGAGTGGAATCAAAGTTCAGGAGAAGCCTGGAACACGATGCGTTACACGCGCGACGAGGTAGCACGCGTGGCGCGGATCGCGTTCGAACTCGCCAGCAAGCGCCGCAAGAAGTTGACCAGCGTGGATAAGGCCAATGTGCTCGAAGTTTCGCAGCTTTGGCGTGCAACGGTGAACGAAGTTGCGAAGGAGTTTCCCGGTGTGACGGTGGAGCACCAATATGTGGATGCGATGGCGATGCACCTGATGAACCGTCCGCGCGACTTCGATGTGGTGCTCACGGAAAACCTCTTCGGTGACATTTTGAGCGACGAGTCGGCGGTGATTACTGGCTCGCTGGGCATGTTACCCTCGGCGACGATTGGCGGCAAGGTGAATTTGTATGAGCCGGTCCACGGCTCAGCGCCGGACATCGCTGGCAAGGGACTGGCGAATCCGCTGGGAGCGATTCTGACCGGAGCGCTGATTCTGCGCCACTCCGGCGGGCTGGAGGCCGAAGCTGCGGCGATTGAGTCGGCGGTGCGCAAGGTGCTGGAGCGGGGTTTCCGCACGCCGGACCTTGTGCGCGGCAATACGCAGGGATTGACGGTGCTCTCGACGAAGGAAATGGGAGCCAAGGTGAGAGAGACGGTGAAGGAAAAGCTATTAGCTCTTAGTCATTAGCTTTTAGCTCTAAGTGCGTAGAACAGGTGCCTTCGGTTTTTGCCGCGAATAGTTTAGGGAAGTTTGTGGAGGTCGGGGAAGCAGGCAAGTGAACAAAACAAGCTAATAGCTAAAAGCTAATAGCTGTTTTCCAGGAGCAGTTCTTAATGAGTAGCGAAGCGAAGACATTATTCGAGAAGGTGTGGGAGCAGCATGTGGTGGTTGAGCCGAAGGGCGAGCCTACTCTGCTCTACATCGACCTGCAGTTGGTACACGAGGTGACCTCGCCGCAGGCGTTTGAGGGGCTGCGGCTCGCGGGGCGCAAAGTGCGCCGGCCCGATCGCACCATTGCCACCGTGGACCATAATGTTCCGACGACCATTGAAGGCCGGCTGAACATCGTGGACCTGATTTCGGCGAAGCAGATTGAAACGCTGCGCACGAACTGCGCTGATTTTGGCGTCGAGCTCTACGATGTGAACTCGCGCGAGCAGGGAATTGTGCACGTGATCGGGCCGGAGCTGGGGCTGACGAAGCCGGGCATGACGATTGTGTGCGGCGACTCGCACACTTCGACGCATGGCGCGTTCGGGGCGCTCGCGTTTGGCATCGGCACCAGCGAGGTGGAGCACGTGCTGGCCACGCAGACGCTGCCGCAAGGGAAGCCGAAGACTTTCCGCATTGCAGTCGAGGGCAAGCTGCCGCTGGGCGTGACGGCAAAGGATGTGATTCTGGCCATCATCGGCAAAATCGGAACGGACGGCGCGACGGGCAGCGTGATCGAGTACGGAGGCTCGGCGATTCGCGCGCTCTCGATGGAAGGCCGCATGACCATCTGCAACATGAGCATTGAGGCGGGTGCGCGCGCGGGCATGATCGCGCCGGATGAAACGACGTACGCCTACTTGAAGGGACGCCAGTTCTCGCCGAAGGGCGCCGACTGGGAGAAAGCAGTGGCTGAGTGGCGCAAGCTGCCGTCTGATCCCGGCGCGAAGTTCGATCGTGAGCTGGTGATCGACGCGGGCACGCTGGTTCCGTACGTAAGTTGGGGGACGAGCCCCGGCATGGTGGCTCCGGTCACCGACACGGTGCCCAATCCGGCGGCTGCTGAGACGGAAACTGAGCGCAAGGGATTTGAGCGGGCGCTCGAATATATGGATCTGAAAGCGGGAACGCCGTTTGAGGAAATCACGATCGACCGCGTCTTCATTGGTTCTTGCACGAATGGCCGCATCGAGGACCTGCGCGCGGCAGCGAAGATTGCCGCGGGACACAAAGTCTCAACGCATGTGAGCGCGATGGTGGTTCCCGGCTCACAGCAGGTGAAGGCGCAGGCGGAAAAAGAAGGCCTGGACCGCATTTTCCGCGAGGCCGGTTTCGACTGGCGCGAGCCGGGCTGCTCCATGTGCCTGGGAATGAATCCCGACATTCTTTCGCCGGGCGAGCGCTGTGCCTCGACCAGCAACCGCAACTTTGAAGGCCGCCAGGGACGCGGCGGACGCACGCATCTGGTGTCGCCGGAGATGGCCGCGGCGGCCGCAATTGCAGGGCACTTTGTGGACATCCGGACGTGGCACGTAAAAGAGAGGCACGTAAACGAGGGGCGCGTACATGAGGAGGTTAAAGCCTAATGGAACCGTTTCGCACATTGACCGCGCTGGCTGCGCCGCTCGACCGCGCCAACGTCGATACCGACCAGATTATTCCCAAGCAGTTTTTGAAGCGCATCGAGCGCACCGGGTACGGGGATTTTTTGTTCTTTGACTGGCGGCAGACTCCCGATGGCGAGCCGATCTCCGGATTCGTTCTCAACGATCCGCGTTACCAAGGCGCGAAGATTCTTGTTGCGGGCAAGAATTTTGCTTGCGGATCGAGCCGCGAGCACGCCGCATGGGCGCTCAGCGACTATGGCTTTCGCGTGGTGATCGCGCCGACTTTCGCCGACATCTTTTTCTCGAATGCGGGCAAGAACGGGATCGTGCTTGCGCGGCTGAGCGAGGAAGAAGTCGATACGCTGCTCCGAAACGCGCAACAGATTCCCAATTATCAGCTCACGGTGTCGCTTGAAGCGCAAACGGTGACGGATGGGCGCGGATTCTCGGCGAAGTTCGAGATCGATCCTTTCAGAAAGTTTTGCCTGCTCGAGGGGCTCGACGATATTGGCCTGACGTTGCGGCACGCCGCGGCGCTGGACACATTTGAGGCGAAACACGACGACGCAGTCTGGTTGAAGGCGAAGTGAAGGGCACATGACGATCGAAGGCAAACGACAAAGCATTCCGTTGACTGAGGGACCGAGCCGCGCGGCGGCGCGGTCGTATCTGCGCGGTTCAGGATTCAAGAAGGACGACCTGCACAAGCCGATCATCGGCATTGCGAATACGTGGACGGAGATCGGCACGTGCAACGTGCATCTGCGGGAGATTGCCGAGGCGCTGAAGGAAGGCATTCGCGAGGCGGGCGGGACGCCGATGGAATTCAACACCGTGACTATTTCCGACGGCATCACCATGGGCACGCAGGGCATGAAAGCGTCGCTGGTGAGTCGCGAAGTGATCGCCGACTCCATTGAGCTAGTCGCGCGCGGCAATCTCTTCGACGGCCTCGTCGGCATTGGCGGGTGCGACAAGAACATGCCGGGCATCATTATGGCGCTGTGCCGGCTGGATATTCCTGGGATGATGCTTTATGGCGGATCGATCGCGCCGGGCAAGTTGGACGGTCCCAACGGCACGAAAATCGACATCACGATTCAGAATGTATTTGAAGGCATCGGGTCGTACGCGGCGGGGCGCATCGACGATGCGGGGTTGGAAGCCCTCGAAGCCAATGCTTGTCCCGGCGCAGGCGCGTGCGGCGGGCAATTCACAGCCAACACGATGGCCATGAGCGCAGAAATTCTGGGCATCGCGCCTATTGAGCTTTCGGGCGTTCCAGCAACATCACCCAAGAAATTCGAAGCGACGCGCGAAGCAGGCCGTATTTTGATGGACGCTGTGCGTGCGAATCGCCGCCCTTCCCAGATCATCACCCGCAAATCTCTTGAAAATACAATCGCCAGCGTGGCCGCAAGCGGCGGGTCGACGAATGCCGTGCTGCACCTGCTGGCCATCGCACGCGAAATGGGAATCAAGCTGAGCATCGACGATTTTGACGCCATCTCAGCGCGCACGCCGTACATCTGCTCTCTCACGCCGGCGGGAAAGTATGTGGCATCGGATTACCAGGCTGCGGGCGGATCGCGGCTGCTGGCCAAGCGAATGATCGATGCGGGCCATGCCGACGGATCGGCGCTGACCGTGAGCGGCAAAACGCTGGCCGAGGAGGCCGCGCTCGCCAAAGAGACTCCGGGACAGGACGTGATAGCCACTTTCGAAAAGCCCATCAAGCCGAACGGCGGACTGGTGATTTTGAAAGGCAATCTCGCGCCGGAGGGTTGCGTGATGAAGATTGCCGCGGCGGGCAAGTACGAGCATCGCGGGCCGGCGCGCGTTTTCGATAGCGAAGAGGATTGTTTCAAAGTTGTCCAGGCCGGCGGCATCAAGCCCGGAGACGTGGTGGTGATTCGCTACGAAGGGCCGAAGGGTGGGCCGGGGATGCGCGAGATGCTGCAGGTGACGGCGGCCATCAGCTCGAATGCGGAACTGAGCGCGCAGGTGGCGCTGCTTACCGACGGGCGATTTAGCGGCGCGACGCGCGGATTCACCGCGGGCCACGTTGCGCCTGAGGCGTTTGTCGGCGGGCCGATTGCGGCGGTGCGCGAGGGCGACATCATTCATTTTGACGTGGCTAAGCGGACGCTCGACGTCGAGATCAGCAAGGAAGAGATGGCGGTGCGGCTCAAGAACTTCAAGCCGCCGGCGCTGCGCTGGCCGAAGGGCGTGTTTCGCAAGTACGTGGATCGTGTGACTTCGGCGTCTGAAGGGGCGACGACGTAATACAGAGATCAGAAGGGCCAGTTGCATCAGCTTTCAAGGAGTTGTGATGGGACACAAGGAAAACGCGAAGACGAAAGCGCACGGAGCGAATGGAAGCGCGGCTACGCCGACAACCAACGAGGCAGACCCGAACGCGCACCTGACCACGCCGACGCGCCTCACTGGCTCGGAGATTCTGTGGGCGACGCTGGTGGGTGAAGGCGTCGACACCGTCTTCGGCTATCCCGGCGGCGCCATTCTGCCCGCCTACGACGCGCTGCGCAAATTTCCCATCCGGCACGTTTTAGTGCGCCACGAACAGGGCGCGGCGCACATGGCAGATGGCTATGCGCGCGCCTCGGGCAAGGTTGGCGTGGCGATCGCAACCAGCGGACCGGGCGCGACCAATCTCGTTACAGGCATTGCCACCGCGATGCTCGATTCGATTCCCATCGTGTGCATCACGGGCAACGTGTCGAGCAAGGTGCTGGGTACAGATGCATTTCAGGAAGTGGATATTACCGGCATCACGCTGCCAGTGACGAAACACAACTTTCTCGTGAACAAGGCGGACGATCTGGCGCACGCGCTGCGCCAAGCGTTTCAGATCGCGCGCTCGGGGCGGCCCGGCCCGGTGCTGGTCGACATTACTAAGGATGCGCAGCAGGCGACGGCGGAGTTCGACTTTGAGGCTGCGAAGCCGCGCACTTATCGCCCGCATCCTATGTTGCACGTCGACGATTCAGGATTGGAGCAGGCCGCCGAGTTGATTCGCAACTCCAAACGACCGGTGATCCTGGCGGGTCACGGTGTGATGGAGTCGCGCGCGATGGAGCAGGTGCGCACGCTGGCCGAACGCGCAGAGATTCCTGTGGGCCTTACGCTGCTGGGGCTGGGCGGATTTCCCGCGTCGCACCCTCTGAGCCTGGGCATGATGGGCATGCACGGCGAGGCGTGGGTGAATCACGCGATCCAGGAGGCCGATCTGCTGATTGCGTGCGGCATGCGTTTCGACGATCGCGTGACGGGCACGCTCTCCACATACGCTACCAAGGCGAAGAAGATTCACATCGAAGTGGATCCAGCGGAGATCAACAAAAACGTGAAGGTGGATGTGGCGCTGGTGGGCGATCTGCGCGAGGTGCTGGAGCAGTTGCTGCCGCGAATTTCAGGCCGCGACGGCTCGGCGTGGCTGAAGACGATCGAGGCCAGCAAAGGCGCGGTCGCGGTGCGCGACATCAACAATCTGCCCGACTCCGGACACCTGTATGCGGCGCATGTGATGCACGATTTGTGGCGCATCACCGGCGGCGATGCAGTGATCGTCACGGACGTTGGCCAGCACCAGATGTGGGAGGCGCAGTACTTCCACCACGACGAGCCGCGCACGCTGATTACGTCGGGCGGCCTGGGCACGATGGGATTCGCGCTGCCCGCGGCCATCGGCGCCAAGTTTGCCTGCCCGGAGAAAGAAGTGTGGGTTGTGGCCGGCGATGGCGGCTTCCAGATGACGGCGGCGGAACTGGCCACCATTGTGCAGGAAAAAATCAAGATCAACATTGCGATCATCAACAACGGCTACCTGGGCATGGTGCGGCAGTGGCAGGAATTCTTCTACGAGCGCAACTACGAATCCACGCCGCTGGTGAGCCCGGACTTTGTGAAGCTGGCCGATGCGCACGGCATTCCGGGACGCGCGGTGCGCAAGCGCTCCGAATTGGAGGCTGCCGTGAAGGCGGCGCGATCGGCGCCCGGCGCGTATCTGCTCAACTTTATGGTGGAGAAGGAAGACTCGGTGTACCCGATGATTCCGGCGGGCAGCGCGCTGCACGAGATGATTCGCCGGCCCGAGAACGATCCGCTGGAAGAGAAGGCTGAAGACAAGTAAGACAGCTTCTAGCTGCTAGCTTCTAGCTCCTAGCCAGTCTCGTACGGCTATGGGCAGTAGCGATGTTCCAAAAGATTCGCAAACTCGGTTGCAAAACGATCCAATGGCCGATGAGGAACAAACAGGAATACCGGGAACAAAGCTAGAGGCTAGAAGCTAGAGGCTAGGAGCTGCTTTTATGTTGCATACATTCGTCGCATACGTTGAAGATCGTCCGGGCGTGCTGACGCGCGTGGCGTCGCTGTTCCGGCGCCTGAACATCAACATCAATTCGCTCACCGTGGGGCGCAGCGAGCGGCCGGGCCTGTCGCGGCTTACGCTGGTGTGCGAGGCGTCGTCGGAGGCCGGGGACCGCATCCGCGCCAGCCTGTTTAAACTCGAGAATGTCGTGGATGTGGACGACATCGCCCAGGCGCCATCGGTCACGCGCGAGCTGGCGCTGATCAAAGTGTCGGCGACACCGCGCAACCGCGCTCAGATTTTCGATTTGGCCGAGGTTTTCCGGGCGCGCATCGTCGATCTGACTTCGGAATCGCTGATGATCGAGATGACCGGCGTGGAGAGCAAGATCGAAGGGCTCATTGAAGTTCTGCGCGAGGACGATGGGCGCATTCTTGAGATCTGCCGCAGCGGCAAGATGACCATGCGGCGGGGACATCACGTCAGCAGCGTGGTCAAGGCGATGGGAGTCGTCGAGGGCGAATCCGCGGAGACGGAAGAGGAGCAGGTGGACGAAGCCGCGGCGGATGAAGCGGTGTAAGAACTGCGGAGGCTCGGCGCGGAGCCGGACCAGCAATTCTCAAAATCCGAATTCCAATCAAGATCAGAATCCCAATCAAGCAAAGGAAGAATCAGACAAAATCATGGCGAAGACTTATTACGACAACAATGCCGATCTCTCGTTGATCCAGGCAAAAAAAGTGGCGATCATCGGCTACGGCTCGCAGGGGCATGCGCATGCCCTCAACCTGAAAGATTCGGGCGTGCAGGTGAAGGTGGGCCTGGCGGCCAATTCAAAATCGATTGCCAAGGCGCAGAAGGCGGGCCTTGAAGTGACCACCGTTGCCGAGGCCACAAAATGGGCCGACGTCGTGATGGTGCTTGTTCCCGATCAAACCGCGGCCAAATTGTATGCCGAGGAGATCGGACCGAACCTGAGCGCGGGCAAGCTGGTGATGTTCGCGCACGGGTTCAACATTCACTTCAAGACCATCGTGCCGGCCGCGGGCATCGACGTGGGCATGGCCGCACCCAAGGCGCCCGGCCATCGCGTGCGCGAAATATTTACCGAAGGCGGCGGCGTCCCAGGCCTCATCGCCGTGCACCAGGACGCGACAGGATATGCGCACGCTCTCTCGCTCAGCTACTTGAAGGGCATCGGCTGCACGCGCGCCGGTGCTTTGGAGACGACGTTCAAGGAAGAAACCGAGACGGATCTCTTCGGCGAGCAGGCGGTGCTTTGCGGCGGTGTGAGCGCGCTCATCAAGGCTGGGTACGAGACGCTGGTCGAGGCCGGGTATCAGCCCGAGAGCGCCTACTTCGAGTGTCTGCATGAGCTCAAGCTGATCGTCGACCTGATTTATCGCGGCGGTCTGGCCTACATGCGCTACTCCATCTCGGACACTGCCGAATACGGCGATTACGTTTCCGGGCCGCGCGTCATCGGCGCCGAAAGCAAGAAGGCGATGAAGCAGATTCTCGCCGAAATTCAGGACGGGACCTTTGCGAAGAAGTTCCTCGCCGATCAGAACTCGGGCAAGAAGGAATTCCTGGCCTTCCGCGAGGCAGAGGCGAAGCACCCGGTCGAGATTGTCGGCAAGAAACTGCGCGCGGCGATGCCGTTTCTCGATCCGGTAACGGTGGAGGAAGTGGCGAAGACGCGGTAGCGAAGGGCGAGCCTTTAGCTATTAGCTCTTAGCTTTTAGCTGCAGGCGCTCACAAGTGTGCTGGGCTTTTTGTTGGGATACCTCACCTATGAGAATATAGGTGATCGAGAAACCAACGCATGGAACAGCATGACGGTATTACGATTCTGAAAGAGTATGCTCTGGCGAGGAAGAAGCGCATACAGCCTTGCCAAATCTACGACGCGAACGTATCCACCTCAATCATGGACGAGTCAACGGGGTGGCATCTGCAACTCGTGTCCGGCCACGTCTTGTCACATCAAATTCACATGACCTACCGCCGAAGGCGGGCGCACATTGCGGCAAGCGAAGAGTACATAAGCCTTCAGATCGAAGGTCGGCTAGATGTTGGGGTGTGCTCAATCAATTGTGTTAACCGGGTGTTGTTTGTAAATGTGCCTACCACATTAAGAGTTTCAGGCGATCCGCGTTGGCCAATATTTGTCCCACGCGCGGGACAGCAAGGCGAGGCTCTCTCCGATTTCCTCGATCTTCCATCCGTTCATTCCACGGTCGCAGCGGTTATCAATTCTCAAAAGGATAGCCTCCACATCCTCAATGGTGCGATTTGCCTCTATTTTCAACCGGATTCGGCAGAGGCGCTTCAGTTGGCGATAGAGTCGGTCAGCGAACTCGTGGGCGTAAGAGCTCGGATGACCCGAACCAGCCTACGCTCATTACCCAAGTGTTTTAAGCCACTCATCACCTTGATTCAAGAATGGCCGAGGGAGATGACTCCTGGCGAGAAGAAATGCTCAGACGCGCCTCCAAACCCAGGATCGCCAGATTGATTGAAACAGTATCACCGTATCTCAACCCGATAGATGAATACTTGACCACGAATGATGACGAAGCAGCTTGCGCTCTTGGCCGACTTGCCGAACTCACAGCAGAAGCCCGGCTCGAATTACAGAATAGGGGAAAATGACACCTTCAGACACTCGTTTGCCGGGCGCCTCATCCTTGGCGAGTGAGTGCTTTTGCGCAAGGGGTGGGAGAGCACATTTCTCTACCCGGCCTGTCTCAGCTTCCGCTCCGCTTCCAGCCTTTCCGCCAGAAACACCTTGAGCAATGACTGGTTGGCACATCGCGCTGATTGGCCAGAACCTTCAGATCCTCGATCATGGCAACGGGAAGCCGCAAGGAGATTGTGCGCAGTGTAGGCCGGAGATTGGGAAATTTCGCGCGCTTAGCCTGAGACCAGTCGATATATTTCGTCGAGTCCGCTCCTGGTCCGGTCGAGGACCAGAACTCGAATTCTTCGGCTTCGTTCTTGAACTTAGGAATCTCTCTTTTCATCACGCAGACCTGAATTATATGTTTCAGGAGGGGTGGAAATCCTCACCTTGCCAGGTCCGTCGCCCAGTTCTCTCTCCCTGCAAGCCCAGGGACAGAATCGAAGACCTTGTCGCCGGTCACCAGGATTGCGCCAACAGCGATGGCGTGTGCAGCAATCAGCATGTCCATGCTTTCGAGAGGCCGCCCCGCCGTCTCCTGCTCCTGGCGGAGCTGTCCGTAGGCGCGAGCCTCAGCGGAGCCGAGGGTGAGAACCTGAATGCGGGCGAGGAACCAGCGAATTGCGTGGCGAAGGTTTTGGGCGTTTGGGTTCTTGGCGAGGCCGAATTCCAGCTCAAATTCCGTCACGACCGAAATGCAGGCCACTTCATCGGCTCCCAGCGCGGCGAGCTTGGCTCGCGCCGCGAGAGATTTGCCTTTGAGAATGTAGCTGACAGTGTTGGTGTCGAGCATGTAGAGCCGGCTCATAGCTCGTCGCGGTCTTGAGGCGGGCCTTGGTTGCGGTCGGTGAGGAAATCATCCGGAAACCCGGCCTTGTCCAGGGCGGCGTACACGTCGTCCCAACTGTCCGGCGCCTGCGAGAGGATCACGTCGCCGCTCTGCGGATCCCGGCGGATGAAGACCTCATTTGAGGTAAAGCGGTACTCGGCAGGGATTCGGACAGCCTGGCTTCGTCCGCTCATGAAAACGCGCGCTTTTTCAGCCTGTGCCATCGTCCACCTCGTGATATATATCATGCCATATCTCATCATCTGCGGCAACCTCCAACCAGTTCTTGGCGTAGGATGTTGCATGAAACACTGAATCGGAGTACTGTGTTTCATGTAACGTAAGGTCCGCTATGGGCTCTTCGATCACAGAACGCGTCCGCAAGCACCGCGAGCAGCTCCGCGCGGCCGGGTTGAGACCGGTGCAGCTATGGCTTCCCGACACGTCGTCGGAGAGTTTCCGCAGGAAGTGCGAGCGCGAGTCCTTGTCGCTGACGAACGATCCGCTCGAGGCCGAAACCCTCGCATGGATCGCTGAAGTTGCCGACACGGACGGCTGGGTATGAGGCGCGGCGACCTGGTGCCGGTGGTTCTGGCTGGTGCGTATGGCAAACCGCGGCCCGCGCTCGTCATTCAATCGGATCTTTTCGCTCAACATCCGTCGGTAACGATTTTGCCTGTCACCACTGAGCTGCGGCCAATCGAGACGTTTCGAATCGCCGTCAATCCTTCGCCGAAGAACGGTCTTCGCGCGCCTTCGCAGATCATGGTGGACAAGGCGCACACGATTCCGCGCGACAAAGCCGGCGTTCCTTTTGGCGAACTGGAATTGCGAACACTCAAGGCCGTTGACCGCTCGCTTGCTGTGTTCCTCGGCCTGGGTTAGTGCAGAATCTGGTTACGTGCCGCGCGGCGCGATCCAACAGCCTCGCCTGCGCCTTGTAGAATCGACCTGAAACCCCGCCTCAAACCGGCAGTGGAGGCTTCTTGCTTTACTGGCTGCTCTACGAAAAGCTGTTTCCGTTCTTTCACCCGTTCCGGATCTTCCGCTACCTGACGTTTCGTACGGCGTTTGCCTCGCTTACGGCGCTGTTGATCGCGCTCTTCATCGGGCCATACGTGATCCAGAAGCTGAGGGAGTTCCAGATCGGCCAGTTTGTGCGCGAGGACGGGCCTCAATCGCACATGAAAAAGACGGGAACGCCGACGATGGGCGGCGTGCTCATCGTTATCGCAATTCTGCTGCCTACGGTGCTGTGGTCCGACCCGGCGAATCCGTTTGTGTGGATCACGGTCTTCTCCACGCTTGCGTACGGCGCAATCGGATTTGCCGACGACTACATCAAGGTGGTGCAGCGGCGCAGCCTGGGATTGACGGTGCGGGCAAAGCTGTTGTGGCAGGGGCTGGCTGGCGTGCTGGTGGCTGTAGCGCTGATCGTGCTGGACCAGTTCGACGTGTTTTCCACGCGGCTTTCCGTGCCCTTTATCAAGAGCCTGCACCCCGATCTCTTGTGGCGTGGCTGGCCGGTGACGCTTCCGCACATGGCCCTCATCGCGTTTGTGCCATTCGTACTCTGGGTGGTGCTGTGGCTCGTAGGCACGTCGAACGCAGTGAACCTGACCGACGGTCTGGACGGGCTGGCCATCGGCTGCACGATCATCGCCGCCGGCGCCCTGGCTGTGCTCACTTACGTCAGCGGCCACGTGGTCTTTGCCGGCTATCTTGAACTGCAGCGTATGCCCATGGTGGGCGAGCTGGCGGTCTTTTGCGGGTCGATGGTGGGCGCGTCGATCGGATTTCTCTGGTACAACGCGCACCCGGCGGAGATTTTCATGGGCGACGTGGGCTCGCTGGCGCTGGGCGGGGCCATCGGCACCGTAGCGATCGTCATCCGGCAGGAGCTGCTGCTGCCGTTTATCGGCGGCGTGTTCATTCTTGAAGCGGTCTCGGTCGTCCTGCAGGTGGGCAGCTACAAGTTGCGCAAGAAGAGAATCTTCAAGATGGCGCCGCTGCATCACCACTTCGAACAGTTGGGCTGGAGCGAGTCGAAGGTGATCGTGCGCTTCTGGATCGGCGCCCTGGTGTTTGCATTGTTTGCACTCACTACCCTGAAATTGCGCTAGAGGCCGCCCGCGGCACACGCCGCGCGGTGCACAATGAAGTTGTCGCGGCGGCGTTAGGAACAGGCGTTAGGAACAAATGATGGAATTGAAGGGCAAGAAGGTTCTGGTTGTGGGCCTGGGAAAGTCGGGACTGGCGGCGGCGCTGTTTTTGCGCCACAAGGGCGCGCAAGTGACGGTGTCCGACATCCGCTCGGCCGAGTCCCTCGCCAAAGAGATCCCAGCGCTGCTCGACGAGGGGATCATGGTGGAGGCCGGCGGGCATGGCCTGTTGACCTTCCGCCGTCAGGACCTGATTGTGGTGAGCCCCGGCGTACCGCTGAATACACCAGAGTTGGTGCAGGCCCGGAACTTCGGCCGCCCGGTCATTGGCGAACTGGAACTTGCGGCAAGATTTCTGAAAGGCAAGATTCTGGCCATCACCGGGTCGAACGGGAAGACGACAACGACGGCGCTCGCGGGCGAGATTCTGAAAGAGGCCGGCTATCCGACGCTGGTCGCCGGAAACATCGGCGTGCCCGTAGTCGGCGTGATCGAGGAGAGCACGGACGACACCTGGTCGGTGCTCGAGGTTTCCAGCTTTCAACTGGAGAGCACGGAAGAGTTCCATCCGCGGATTGCAGTCATTCTGAACATCACGCCGGATCACCTCGACCGGCACGGAACCTTCGAGAACTATGCGCTGGCCAAGGAGCGCATCTTCGCGGTGCAGGACACAAGCGATAGCGTGGTGCTGAACGCCGACAATCCACGCACCGCCGAGGCCGAGGCACGGTCGCACGCGCCGGTGTACTGGTTTTCGGCCAAACACGAGGTGAGCCGGGGCGCGTGGGCGCAGAACGGGACCGTAGTCTACCGGTCAGCACCGGGCGCGGGGCCGGAGGCGGCGATCGAGACCATCCTGCCGCTCGCGAAGATTTCGCTGAAGGGCGAGCACAACGTGGAAAACGTGTTGGCTGCGGTGTGCGCGGCTCGGCTGGCCGGCGTGGCCCCTTCTGTGATTGCCCGCGCCATCGAGAAGTTCCATGCGGTGGAGCATCGCCTGGAGTACGTGGCCACCGTCAATGGCGTTGAGTTCTACAACGACTCGAAGGCCACGAATGTGGATGCAACCGCCAAGGCCGTGGCTTCGTTTCCGGGCGGGATTCATTTGATTTTGGGCGGCAAAGACAAAGGCTCGGACTACAGCACGCTCTCGCCACTGCTGCACGAGCGGGTTCGCGCCGTCTACACCATCGGCGCGGCGGCGGCCAAGATCGAGTCGCATCTGCGCGGCGTGGCGCAAATCCATTCGTGCGAGACACTGGCCAAGGCGGTAAGCGCTGCGACTGCTGCCGCGCGGCCCGGCGACGTGGTTCTGCTGGCGCCGGCCTGCTCCAGCTTCGATCAGTTTGAGAACTACGAGCAGCGCGGACGGGTGTTCAAGCAACTTGTCGCGGAACAAAAAGATTGGAAGGCAAAACAGGACGCGTAGGCGCCGTGGGCGCGTTTTGTATGAGGGCACGATTTTCATTTGTGCCCGGGAGTGGCAACAGGCACAAACGGGTTGAGGGATTAGAGGATCGGCTGAGAGAGAAACATGGCGAAGCGAGTCGGCGTTGACAAATGGCTGTTCTTCACCACGCTGGTGCTGGTGGTCACCGGGCTGGTGATGGTGTTCTCGGCTTCGGCCGTCGTCGATCAGGAAAAGTACCACTCGGCCTACACCTTCATCCTGACGCAGGCCGTTTGGGCGGCAGTGGGTGTGGTGGCGATGCTCGTGTTGATGCACATGGACGTGAAGCGCTTCAACTCGCCGCGCTTTATCTATCCCGTCCTTTCGATTACGACCGTATTGCTGGTGCTTGTCTTCCTCATGCCCGGCTCGCACCACACGCATCGCTGGATTCGCTTCGGCGATTTTTTCACTCTCCAGCCCTCCGAAATCGCCAAGCCGGTGCTGGTGCTGTTTCTGGCATGGTTTTTGCAAACGCGCCTTGGCGCCATGCGCGACTGGAAGGGGACGCTGCTGCCCGCGGCCCTCATTCCCGGTTTGTTTGTCGTGCTTGTGGCGGCGCAGCCTGACCTGGGAACGGCATTGGTGCTGGCGGGCGTGGCGGCAATGATTCTGGTGCTGGCGGGGATGGAATGGAAGGTCCTTCTGGGCGCCTTCGCCGCTGCGTTGCCCGCGCTGGCCGCGCTGCTTCTCATGGTTCCGTGGCGGCGGGCGCGCATGCTGGTCTTTCTCAATCCCGAATCCGATCCGCAGGGCGCCGGCTATCACATCTATCAGTCTCTAATTGCCGTGGGCACAGGCGGGCTAACCGGCCACGGCTACATGGAAGGGATGCAGAAATTGTTTTTTCTGCCCGAGGCTGCGACCGACTTCATCTTCGCCAATATCGCCGAAGAGCTGGGTTTCGTTGGGGCCATGTTCATTGTGCTGCTGTTTGGCCTGTTTGGCGTCCGCGGATTGCGTACGGCCTTCCGGTGCAGCGATCCCTTTGCGCGGCTGGCCGCCTTCGGCATCACCATTACGATTTTGCTGCAGGCTTTCTTCAACATCAGCGTGGTGCTTTCATTGGTTCCCAACAAAGGCATTCCTTTGCCGCTGATCTCGCACGGAGGCACTTCGCTGTTTTGCACACTGGCGTCGATTGGGATTCTGCTGAATATTTCGCGACAAGCCGAGTGAGAAAAACAGGGAACAAGGGAACGAGGGAACAGGCCCGGAGGCGAGGCGGTTCCGAGGGCACGAATGCACCAGGCGTTGCTGATTTTCGTTGCGCTTCCCGTCGTCTACTCCGTCAGCCTCTTCGGTTGGTGCTACCTCGCGGAAAAGAAGCCCATTTTTTCGAAACGGAATTCGAGATCGACGTTATCAATGGTCTGTGGACACGCAAGTGTTCTCCTGATTCTCGTTGTGCTGGCGCAGGTGGCATTGCGATTCTACTCGTCGTTGCCCGGCTGGGTGACTGACGAAGCATTCCGATTGCGAGGATCGAGTCACTCGGTCTTCGAAATGCTCTGCATCTTCTCTGTCCTGGTGATTGGCGCAGGTGAGAAACGTTGGATCTATGTTGACCGCGGTTTAGTCGAGCCGGAATCGAACGACAGTCCCTCTTGAAAGGGTCGAGCTTGACCGGGTTGCGAATTCTCATTGCGGGCGGCGGCACGGGCGGGCACATCATTCCCGCGCTGGCCGTGAATCTGCTCAAGGTAAACTTCCCGTATGCAGTTCGCGAAAAAACTGCGCGAGCGAGTTCGCCGCGGAGAAATCACCTCGAGCGTCCGCATCTGGATGCGCCCGCACGTGCGGGCCGGCGGGCGATACCGCATGGAGGATGGAGAGATCGAGGTCGACTCGATTGAGCCCATTGGCTTCCCCGACATCACTCCGGAAGTGGCCCGCGAATCGGGGTTCCTCGGCGTGCTTGACCTGCTCAAGACCGCAAAACACGGACGAGGCGAGAAGATTTACCTGGTTCGCTTCCACTATCTGCCGCCGTGCCGCGCAAAAGGCTCTGGGAAGCCATCTCGCAAAAAAACTCCGCAGGCCGGCCGCTGACCGTGCGCAACGAGTGATCCAGGGCCCCGCCGATTCAGCCAGGCGGCGGGGCGATACACTGGCCACAGACAACTGCGAACCGTGAATTCAACATTGAAGATACTGATCGCCGGTGGTGGCACGGGCGGGCACATCATTCCCGCGCTGGCCGTGGCGCGCGCGCTGGTCGAGCGGCATGCGGCCGAAGTCATTCTCGTCGGCACCGCGCGCGGTCTCGAATCGCGCCTGGTGCCTGAGGCGGGATTTCCGCTCAAGCTGATCGACGTGGGCCCGCTGAAAAGCGTCTCGCTCATGACGCGCCTGCGCACCCTAACGAACCTGCCGCGCAGCATTGGCGACTGCAAGCGGCTGATGCGTGAGTTCCGCCCGGGCGCAGTGCTGGGCGTCGGCGGTTATGCCTCCGGCCCGGCGATGGTGGCCGCGCTGCGGCTCAAGATTCCCGCGATCGCCTTTGAGCCGAATGCGATGCCGGGCCTGGCCAACCGGCTCGTGGGCAAGTGGGTGCGGGCGGCGGCCATCAACTTTCCCGCCGCGGCAACATGGTTCCGCAACCCTGAAGTCACCGGGGTTCCCGTGCGCCCGGAGTTCTTCTCGCTCGATGCGCCGTCGGGTGCGCCGCACCTGCTTGTCTTTGGCGGCTCGCAAGGCGCGCGGACATTCAATACGCATCTGCCACACATCATCAGGTCTTTGCTCGATGAGGTACCTGGCCTCACAGTCCTGCATCAAAGCGGAACGCGCAACTTTGAAGCCACGCATATGGGATACGCAGCCAGCGGGGCCGACCCTACGCGCTGGCTGGTGCGGCCGTTCCTCGACGATATGGCGGCGGAGTTTGCCCGGGCGCACCTGATCATGTCGCGCAGCGGCGCGTCGACTGTTGCCGAGGAGGCGGCGGCCGGCAAGCCGGCGCTGCTTGTTCCTTTTGCCGCCGCAACCGATCAGCACCAGAGACGCAACGCCGAAGCAATGGTGGCAGCCGGAGCCGCGGTGATGCTGAAGGAATTCGATTTGGACATTCCCGACAAATTGCTCTGGATCCTCGCCGGCCTGATCACAGATCCCGGCCGCCTGGCTACGATGGCCGCTGCTGCGCGCACGCAAGCGCACCCGGGGGCGGCTGAGCGGATTGCCGACAAACTAGCGGAGCTGGCGGGGAAGCGAGTCAGCGGGTCGGCGAGTTAGCGAGTCGGCCCTCCGACCTCCGCGCAGAAAAAAGCCCGCCTGCCGAGGCAAGCGGGCTTCGTTATTGATCAGCGGAACTTCAATCGTCCGCATTAAGCCGTAATTACCGGTGTCGATTACCGGTGTCCACCACCGCCGTGGCCGCCGCCGCCACCACCGTGGAAGCCGCCTCCGCCACCGCCACCGTGATAGCCACCACCGCCGCCGCCGCCGTGATAGCCGCCGCCGCCGCTAAATCCGCCGCGTGCGCCGCCACCGGTGTACCCGCGTCCACCGCCGCCTACGTAGCCATGTCCGCCGCCGGCATATCCGCGGCCTGCATAGCCGCCGCGTCCGCCGTAGCCGTATCCGCCACGGTAGCCGTATCCGCCGTGCCAGCCATAGCCACCCCAGCCGCGCCGGCCCCATCCGTACCACGGCCCCGCGCCGATGAACACGCCGCCGTAGAACCAATTAGGACCGTAATAACCGTAAGGGGCACAAGCATAGGGGTAATACTGGTAATAGCCCCACGCGCAATCTGGAGGGCCGTAGTCGCCGACATATCCCGGATCAACCACCACGGGGCCGACGCCGATTCCTACCCCGACCTGGGCGTTCGCTGGGACAGCTGCAAACGGTAGAACCACAAGCATTGCCAACGTAACCAACCAGAGCTTCTTCATGAAATCCTCCTTGTGCTGGCCCGTCCTCGCTTGCCCGGACTGGAACCCGGAGTCGCCTCCGGTTTCAGCACCCTCCGGCCTCTATCGTTTGATCTTGTGGCCGGCCATCAATACCTTAAACGCCATTTTCGCCCTTTTGTTGCGGTCCGATGAAAGGATCGATCACCGCGCCCGAAAGGGCAACAACCTTTTGCACTTCCGTGCTTCCGCGGTCACTCCCGATGAAGTTACGTCCGTCTCCAACCGGAGTCCCGCCACTCCCTATAAGACGCTTCAAATCGCCAAACGACCTAAAAGAACGGCCCCTCCAGTTTGGAGAGGCCGCATGGTGCAGGCAGCAGAGGGCGGAGCTGCCGGCAAAAGTGGGAAGCTACCTGCGAAAGTGGTCGTCGCGGTCAAAATGCCGGTCGTCACGGCCGCGATGGTCGAAGTCGCGGTGATAGACGTATCCGCGATCCCACCCGAAGCCGCCGCGCACCACGACGCGAGGGCCATAGCCCACGTAATTCCAATAGCCCGGCGTCCAGTAGCCGTTGGCCCAGTATCCGCCCACCCATGCGTATCCCGGTCCAGGGCATGGCGGAACGTACGCGGCCGGTACGCCAACGCCCACGTAAACTCTCACACGAGCTGCCTGGGCGGGCGCTGCGCTCAATGCGAGAACTCCGACTGCCAATGCTGCTCCTAACAAACACTTCTTCAGGCACTTCTTCATGCTGACCATGTTCCCTCCATTCCGTGCGGACTGGTTTCTAAGTCCGGCGCGATTCCCACCCCAGCGACGAAGACCTGTCGCCGGGGACCCCGGTTCGCTGCCACCCTGGGCTTGGTTCTTGCCGCCCCATCAGCTTGCCGATTCTGTCCAATGCAAACACCGGTGCGGCGTAAGGTTGCGGCGTTGCGCAAAAATAAAGTCGCGCAACTTTCTTCGGTCCAGCGTGTCGGATGGCGGAATTCAGGCGCGGCCGGAACCGCAGATCCCGCGTTCGGATGAGGGTTCACATGAGACCAGTTTGTGGTGTATAGTGGTGGGCATAGGAGAAGCAGCAATGGCCCAGGCCCAAGCCACTCGATTGAGGCCGCGCGAAGCGGCGGTTCGTAGGGAACGCCACACGGCGCGCGGCGGCAAAATCGGCCCCGGATCAGTCGGTAATCTCGTGTCGCTGGCCTTCGCCGCGGAAAAAGGGGTCCCCAAGGCCCGCGCGGCCCGGCTATTCAATCGCGTTGCCTCCACATCGCCCTTGCCCTCTGGAAAACTGAGAGCGGAGTTGATTCCCGATTCGAGTTGGAAGCGAGCAGGCAAGACCCTGGGGCCGCTGGCCAGCCAGACGGTCGTCCGCGTTGGTCACGTCCTATCGCTCGCTGAGCACGTGTGGGGGAATGAGGCCGATGCAACGGAATGGCTTACCAGGCCCCATATGGAGCTGCGGGGCGCAACGCCGTTCTCGCTATTGAAAACTGAGACTGGCGGGCGCGCGGTGGAGGCAATTCTTGCCGCTTTGGAGTATGGCTTTCCCGTCTGAGGGCGCCTACAGATGATCGTCTTCAGAATGCACCGGATTTCTTCAGACGTCTTCGAGACGGTGGGATCGTTTCTGAATCCGGGACGATGGCACGGAATCGGCGCCCACGTCGTGTATGCCGCGGAACATGCAAGTTTGGCGGTGCTGGAGACCTTGATTCATTCAGGCGGCCGCAAGATCCCGCCGATGGCCATCACGCAGATTCAAATCCCGGACGAGATTCAGATCGAGCAGGCGTCCTGGATCGATATGCCGGATTCCCAGATTTTTGGCGACCGATGGTTGCAGGAAATGCGAACCGCAGTGCTGCGAGTTCCAAGCATCGCCGTGAATCGGATGGAATCGAACTTTGTGCTCAATCCCAGGCATCCCGATTTTTCGCGAATCGGGCACGAAAAGCCAAAGGAGTTCCGATTCGATCCGCGATACTTTGGTCGCGCGACACCGTAGAATGCGGTTATCTATCATCGATCACGACGACACCGGTGGGGTTTTCCGCGCAGCGGCCCCACGGCTAAAGGAGATCCCGATGCACCACGCACAAGGCACCTTCACTGTCGACATTCATCCGCTTTCGCCCGCGCCCGTTGAAGGAATCGGGCGCTTCTCCATTAACAAAACGATTCATGGCGACCTGGAAGCGACGACGAAAGGCGAGATGTTTACCGGTGGCGATCCCAAGCAGGGCGCGGCGGGATATGTGGCGATCGAGTTCGTCACAGGCACGCTCCACGGCAAGCGCGGCAGCTTTGCGCTGCAGCACTTTGCCACCATGGATGGCAAAGGCCCCAGCATGCAGGTGATCGCGGTGCCGGGCTCGGGAACGGGCGAGCTGAACGGCATCGAGGGCACGTTTACCATTCGCGTCGAGAGCGGGCACCACTTCTATGAATTCGATTACGCGCTGCCCGCCTGACGAAGAGGCTGAGGGATCGAGCCTATGACAGATCTGGAGTGGAACCAGGACAGTTCAATCACGGCAGAAGAGGTTGTGGTTCTCCTCCGCAGGGTGATCCGCGGCGAGTTGAAGATTGTGGCTGTCGGCGCCTCCTGGGACGATATTTACGCGGGCAACGTCCGTGTGCGGATCGATGGCTACAATCTTGTGATCTTCAACGATTGCAACCAACTCGACTATGTGGACTCGATCACGGCCGCGGACGGACGCCATGGAGACTCTGACCATTGGTTTCTCTCAAACACCGAACCGGTTGACCTGATGACCGACGAGGAAGGGACGGAGCTAGAGCGCCTTTTGAGGGAAGCGCCGGTCGTGGGGGAGAATTGAGCGCCTGCACCGCGCATGAGCCGCTGTCAGCCGATCCGGCTCAGTCTATTCTCTGACCTCTGATCTCTGTCCTCTGCTACCCTGATCCTTCAACCCCATGTTTGCCACCTCGCAGCACGCGCACTTCATCGGAATTGGCGGCATCGGCATGAGCGGCATTGCCGAGATCATGCTCAACCTGGGCATCAAGGTCTCGGGCTCCGATTTGAAGCGCAGCGCTGTCACCGACCGGCTGGCGCAACTCGGCGCCACCGTCTATGAGGGGCACTTCGCGGCCAACGTGTCCGGCGCAACGGTTGTGGTGACGAGCTCTGCCGTCAGCGCAAGCAATCCCGAGGTGCGCGAGGCGCACGCGCGCAAGATTCCCGTTATTCAGCGCGCGGAGATGCTGGCTGAGCTGATGCGGCTCAAATATGGCATCGCCATCGCCGGAATGCACGGCAAGACGACGACCACGTCGATGGTGGCGGCGGTGCTCTCGTCTGGCGGACTCGATCCCACGGTCGTCGTCGGCGGGCGCGTGGATGCGCTGGGCTCGAATGCACGGCTCGGCACGACACAGTACCTCGTCGCCGAGGCCGACGAGAGCGACCGCTCGTTCCTCAAGCTCTCGCCCATCCTCGCGGTGGTCACGAATCTCGATCGCGAGCACATGGACTGCTACCACGATATGGCCGATGTGGAGCGCGCCTTCGTCGACTTCATGGATCGGGTGCCATTCTACGGCGCGGTCACGGCCTGCATCGACAACGCGCTGCTCAAGGGGATTTTGCCGCGCGTCCGGCGGCGCGTGTTCACTTACGGCATGGCTACCGAGGCCGATTTCCGGCTCGAGTTGCTGGATGTGGGGTCAAAGTTGGGGCGGTGGAGCGATGCGGGGGCCGGGCAGGGAAGCGGCTTCTCGCGTTTTCTAGTGCAGACGGCTTCTGGACCGTTGGGTCCTTTCGATCTGCATGTACCTGGGCGGCACAATGTGTTGAACGCCACGGCGGCGGTGGCCATTGGCCGGCAACTCGGAATGCCGCCGGGAAAGATCGCCGAGGGGCTGGCCAAGTTTCGCGGCGTGGATCGGCGCTTTCAAAAACGAGGCGAAGCTTGTGGAGTCACGGTGGTCGACGACTACGGCCACCATCCCACTGAGATTCGCGCCACACTCGCCGCGGCGCGGGAGTGCGCGAGCGGGCGAATCCATGTGGTTTTCCAGCCGCACCGGTACTCGCGTACCGCGGATCTTTTGGACGAGTTCTCAGGCGCGTTTGGCGACGCCGACACAGTGATTGTGCTGCCCATTTATGCGGCAAGCGAGGAGCCGATTCCCGGTGTGACCGCGGAGCGGCTGGCCGAGCGGATTCAGGGGCAGCGCGTCGAGTTTGCGCCGGACTTCGAGGCCGCGGTCCGTGCCGTTGCCGCCACAGCGCGCGAAGGCGACCTGATCCTAACTCTTGGCGCGGGCAGCGTAAGCCAGCTTGCGCAGCAGATTCTGGCGGCGCTGGAAGCGGCCTAGCAATCGGGCGGTTTCAATTGCCGTTAACATTCTTCGGATGCCTACTCGTCTTGTCATAGTCTCTTGTGCCACCGGTCACTGCGGCATCCACGCGGCGCTCCTATTCTCACGCCTCGGGAAGGTGTGCATGAATCCGAACGGCAAGAAGATCGTCATCATCGGCGGCGGCATTGCGGGGCTCTGCGCCGCGGTGTACGCACAGAAGTGCGGCTATCAGGTTGAAGTTCTCGAAATGCACGACATGGCCGGCGGCCTGGCCATGAGCTGGCGCCGCGGCGCCTACACATTCGAAACCTGCCTTCACTGGTTCTTCGGCTCCGATCCCAAAGGAGCGATGCACGCGCTGTGGAGCGAGCTATTCGACCTTGAGAAGCTCACGTTCGTCGATCTCGTGGAGTTTGGGCGCCTGGAAACGGAAGACGGCGATGTCCTCGCCATCCCCACGGATGTCGACCGCCTGGAACAGGAGTTGTTGGCCCGCGCGCCGCAGGACGCCAAGCAAATCCGGCGTCTTGCGTCGGCCATCCGCCGTCTCCGCGGCTTCAAAATGCCCGATCCAAGCAAGAGTTGGGTCGGGAATGCACCCACCTTGCTTCGCGATCTTCCAGTCCTTCCCCTGCTGCGTTCACTTTCACGCATCACCGCACGGGACTACGCCCAGCGGTTCACCGATCCGCTGCTGAGAGCATTCTTCGCTGGCGGTGAAATGGGCGGCCTTTCTGCGATTGCCCTCATCCTCTCGCTCGCATGGATGGGCTCGGGTAACGCGAAGTACGTGACCGGCGGCGCGCAGGCCATCATCCGGCCCATCGAGGAGCAGCTTGTTCGGCTTGGCGGGCGGGTGCGCTTCGGAGCCAAGGTGGATCGCATCCTGATTGAGAGCGGGGTCGAGAATGACGCCGCGGTTGGAGTGCAATTGGCCGGCGGAGAGACGATCAAGGCAGACTGGGTCATCTCCGCCGCCGACGGCCACGCTACCATCTACGAGCTCCTCGGCGGCAAATACGTCGACGCGATTATCGACAATATTTACAAGACGCTGGAACTCTTCCCCAGCTACCTCCAGGTCTCACTTGGAGTCGCGCTCGACCTCCGCGATCAGCCCGCCACCACAACCCTCATGCTCAAGTCGCCGCTGCAGGTGGACCCGGACACCGGCCTCAGCCAGGTGTCGTTCCGCATCTTTCACTTCGATCCGGCCTTTGCCCCCGCCGGTAAGACTGCGGTCACCTGCTTTTTGCCGACACGCAACTTCGCTTATTGGGCGCAGTTGCGTGCGGATCATCCGGAGAAATACCGGGCAGAGAAGCATCGCGTGGCCGAGGCGGTGATCGACGTGTTGGAGAAGCGGATTCCCGGCGTTCGCGCGGTCGTCGAGGTGGTCGATGTGGCAACACCTGCTTCGATCTTTCGCTACACCGGCAACTGGAAGGGAAGCATGGAGGGCTGGCTGCCGACGCCGCGAACCGGCTTCAAGCCCTTGCCAACAACATTGCCCGGCCTACGCAAGTTCATGATGGTGGGCCAATGGACGATCCCCGGCGGAGGCCTGCCTTCCGGCCCGATGACAGCCCGTCCCGCTGTCAAGGCTATCTGCAAAGAGGATCACGTTGCCTTCACGCCGCGGTGAGCGGGATTTCGTGTTGCAGGCAGTAATCTCCGGCCTCTGTTCTCTGATCGCTGTCTTTACCCCGTAACCCGACGGATACCCCTGCCCTTCTCCAAGAAAACTCGCATCACAGCGCGGGCTATAGTGAAATCTGGCGACTCTCACGACCCGGCTCAGGCGTGGCGAATCACTTGGCGAATCAGGGAAATACGACAAACCGGCCCACTTTGTGGGAGGATGACCCGCCCGCAGAGATTCGCTCGCGGCGCACGCGGGACGATTCTCCTTTAGCTGGGCAGTTCCGTCCCGGCGCGGCGGGTAGGCGCGGCCCGGGAATGCCGCTGGAGTTTGACGATCCGGACGGCGACGGGAACCTGCGCCCAGCGACGAATGGCTTTGGGGATCGCTTTGGCACATCCAAAAGGCCCTGGTGGCGACCGGCAAGCGCGGTGGGCCGCGTGTTTCTCTCCGCAGGCGCGCTGCTCGTGCTGGGCGCATTCACCACCGCCATCCTTTTGGTGCGCCATTCTCTCGAACGCGACGCGCGCTTCCGCATTGCAGGGACTGAGGACATTCAGACCACCGGACTCACCGAAGTCAGCCGCTCGGAGATGATGCCCGTTTTCGGCGAAGACGTCGGCCGCAACATTTTCTTCGTGCCCATCGACCAACGACGCCGCCAGCTCGAAGAGATTCCCTGGATCGAGCGGGCGACGGTGATGCGCGTGTTGCCGGACCAGATTCGCGTCGCTGTGGTGGAGCGGCAGCCGGTCGCGTTCACGCGGCACGGCGAGCAAATCGGGCTCGTAGACGCAAACGGAGTTCTGCTCAGCATGGCGCCGGCGACGATGGCCAAGCACCACTACTCGTTCCCTGTATTGACGGGAATCGATGCCGGCGATCCTGCCGACTCGCGCAAGGCGCGCATGGACGTCTACCAGCGCATGATGGCGGAGCTCGACGCCGGCGGCAAAAACAATTCCGAGCAGATCTCCGAGATTGACCTCACCGATCCCGAAGACGCGCGTGTGCTGATGCCGGAACAGGGCGCCGACATTATGGCGCACTTTGGCGAAGATCATTTCCTTGAGCGCTACGAGCGTTACCAGGCGCACATCGCGGATTGGCGCCAGCAGTATCCGCACCTGGCGGCGGTGGATCTGCGCTACGACAACCAGGTGGTGCTGGAGATGGCCTCGGGGAAAGAGACTGCGGAGACTGCGAGCGGCGATGCGGTGACGCCGCCGTCGACGGCGAACCCTGACGCCAAGCCCGCGCCAGAAGCGAAACCGGCGGGCTCGAAACCCTTGAGCGCGAAAACGCTGGGCGCGAAGACGACCAGCGGAACAGCGGCTAAAGGCTCAACTGCGACGGGCTTTGGGCCGAAGAAGACCAAGCCCGCGCCGGACAAGAAACACGCGGCTCCAGCGAAGCGGGCGGCCGCGCAGAGCGCAACGAAGCGGAACTCCGCTTCCACAACCCGTCCGGCAACGACGACGCAGGGCAGCAAAGATCGCTCCCAGCGTAGTTCTGCTGCGACCGTCACGCAGGGCGGGTAAACGACTATGGGCCAGAAGCAAGACAACCTGATTGTGGTGCTCGATATCGGCAGCGCGTGGACGCGCGTTCTGGCGGCCGATGTGAACGAGAGTGTGTTGCGCTATCGCGGACACGGCGTTGCGCCGTCGGCGGGAATGCGCAAGGGGCTGATTGCCGAGCTAGGGCCCGCGGCCAAAGCGGTGCGCGCCGCCAACGAGCAGGCCGAGCGCGTCGCCCGCGCCAATATTGACGAGTGCGTGGTGGGCATCGGCGGTCCGCACATTCGCGGCGTGAACACCAACGGCGGATTCCAGTTGAGCCGCGGCATGCGCGAGATTACCGGCGAGGACGTGCGCGCCGCCATCGGCCGCGCCCGCGCCATCGAGCTGCCGGCCGACCGCGAGATTCTGCATCTGCTGCCACGGCAGTTCATCCTCGATGAGCAGTCCGGTATCTTCGATCCCGTAGGCATGGTGGGCGCGCGGCTTGAAGTCGAGCTGCACATTGCCACCTGTGGCGGCAGCGCACTGCAAAGCGCGGTGACATGCGCGAACCGTGCCGGGCTTGAGGTGTCGGAGGCGGTGCTGGAGTCGATTGCGTCCGCCGAGTGCACACTCTCGGCCGACGAGCGCGAACTGGGAGTGTGCGTGATCGACATCGGCGCTCACTCCAGCGATCTCGCAGTCTTTTTCGAGGGCGCGGTCGCCTACACCGCGTCGGTCCCCATCGGCGGAGCGCACTTCACCAACGATCTCGCCATTGGATTGCAATTGCCCATGGCGCAGGCCGAAGAGCTGAAGCGGCAGTATGGCAACGCACAAGTCACCGCGGTTCCGCAACTGGCGGAGGTAGAGATCACGACGCCGCAGGGCGCGCCCGCCATGTTGTCAATGCGCACCATGGCCGAAATTCTGGAGCCGCGCGCGCGCGAGCTCATGCACTACGTGAAAGAAAGCCTGCGCTACGGCGGCGTGGTGGATGCGCTGGGCGCGGGCTGCGTGCTGACCGGCGGAGGCGCCATGCTGCCCGGCATGCTCGACGTGACCGAAAGCCAGTTGCGCGTGCCGGCGCGCATCGGTTTGCCCGTGCGTTTGTCGCATATGCCTCAGGATCTGAATCATCCGGCCTGGGCCGTGGGCATCGGAATGGTTCTTTATGCGCATCGCACCTGTATAACGCGCGAGGCCGAGGACAACAACAGCAGTTTGCGCGACAGGTTGCGCGCCATGTTTGCAGCGAGCTTTTAAATACAGGGAACAGGGATCAGGGATCAGGGGTCAGAAAAACGGTGGCGGAGCGAGATCGAAAACGGTGAAGAGGCAGATAAAAATCGAGGAGAGCGGAGAACCAATGGAACAGCGAATCAGCGAAGCCGGAGAGATGCGCATTCAGTTTCACGACGAAAATGTGCGCGGAGCACGCATCAAGGTGGTCGGCGTGGGCGGCGGCGGCAGCAATGCCGTCAATCGCATGATCCAGGCCCACATGGAAGGCGTCGAGTTTGTGGCCGCCAACACCGACGTGCAGGCACTGAAGCTGTCGGAAGCTTCAGTCAAGCTGCAACTGGGCGTTCGCCTGACATCTGGGTTGGGCGCAGGCTCCAATCCCGACGTCGGCCGCCGCGCCGCGCTGGAAGACTCGGAAAAAATCATCGAAGCGCTCGAAGGCGCCGACATGGTGTTCGTCACCGCGGGACTGGGCGGCGGAACGGGCACGGGCGCGGCGCCAGTGATCGCTTCGCTAGCCAGCGAGATGGGCATCCTCACCGTCGCCGTGGTCACCAAGCCATTCGCCTTCGAGGGCAAGCGCCGCCTGATGCAGGCCGAGCGCGGCCTTAGCGAGCTGCTCGACAGCGTGGACACGATGATCGTGATTCCCAACGAGAAGCTGCTCGCAGTCGCCAAGGACGCGGGCTTCTTCGAGAGTTTCCGCATCGCCGACGACGTGCTTCGCCAGGGCGTGCAGGGCATTAGCGACATCATCACCATTCCCGGCATTATCAACCGCGACTTTGCCGACGTGAAGACGACCATGGCAGGCATGGGCCACGCCGTGATGGGCACGGCTGTGCGTTCCGGCTCGAACCGCGCAGTGGAAGCGGCGCAGGCGGCCATGGCGTCGCCGCTGCTTGACGCGGGCGCAATCGACGGCGCGCGCGGAATTCTCATCAACATCACGGGGTCAAGCTCGCTCAAGCTTTCCGAGGTGAACGAGGCTTCGTCGCTCATCGAGTCGGCTGCGCACGAAGACGCCAACATCATCTTTGGCGCGGTGCTCGACGAGAAAATGGGCGAAGAGGTGAAGATCACCGTCATCGCTACCGGTTTCCGCGATCAAATGCCGGAGCGGCGCGCGCGCATGCTGAGCGTGGACGAGACGCCGGTGGTTTCGGTGCCTGTTGTGTCGACTGGCAGCTGGATGCGCGAGCGCTCACCGGAGCCCGCTCCTGCTCCGGCGCGCTTCATGAGCGAAGAAGACGACGCGGCGCCGGAAAACGCGGACGATGGTTTCTTTTTTGCCGCGGCTGCGCCGGGAGTGGCCACCACGGTGACGGTTTCTTCGCCCGCGAAGCAGGTTGCCGGTCACGAAATGGAGTTTGCGGCGGATCATGAGAGCGCGTCGTCAACCGGGCCGCAATCAGCGGACAAGGCTTCAGAATCTGACAACCAACCCCGGGACTATGCCTCGGACTTCGCCGCAACCCCGCGCGATGGAGCGGAGCCCGGCGTTGAGACTGGACCGTCGCTCTTCGCGGGTCCGGCTGAGCAACCCGAGCGAGATTTGGATGTACCCACATTTCTGCGTAGGCTGAAGTTCTGAAGATCCATTGCATCGAATGGACTTGGCCACCGGGTGAAATCGGGAAAGGTTCCAAAACGGGCGCTAAAAGCATATAGTGAACACAACGCCCCAAAAGTTGTATGGGTTGCGATGTCCGATCGAGGGACACTACTGTCTACCGGGTTGTTCTGGATGCAAGGAAGACCTGGTTGGCAGCGAATCTCGCGATCGCGCAGTTGGATTGTCGCAATTCCCTGGAGCCGGCAAGAACATTTCGCCGGGCCCACGAAAGAAGTGCGAGGGCGTCAAACGTTTATAGATCGAAGTGCGGAGCCCAGGGGCGAACGCGCGGCACGAGATCCAAGAGTTGAGAGGTTGTTGACTGGATGAAGAAGTTGCGCGTTGGGCCTATTTATTTTTTTGTTTTCATCTTGAGCATGAGCGCGGCCTGCGCTTGGGCCCTGGATGCTCCGCAAACTCTGCACCGTTCCAAATCCAAGACCGAGCCGCACGTCACCACCACGCGCCATAGCACGACAAGCGGATCCGCGACTCACTCGGGAATCTACCACTCCACGGCATCCAGAATCTCGGCGACGCACCGATCGGGTGCTCGCGTCACGGGAAGAACTGCGACAGCCAGCCGGCTCGACGCCACGCCGGTAGCGCACTTGCGCAATGTTTCCTATCATCGCCGCCATCATTATTACGAGCGCTTCACGGCCAATTCCTTCATTCAAGGAGAGAATGGTGCGGGAGACAACACGGCCAGTGAAGATCCTGTCGTGCGTCAAGCGGCCATCGATGCCCTTGGCGATATGAACGGCACCGCGGTGGTGATCAATCCCGCCAACGGCCGCATTCTTGCCATGGTCAACCAGAAGCTTGCGCTCTCGCCGGGCGCTGAGCCCTGCTCCACCATCAAGCTCACTGTGGCATTGGCTGCGCTTTCCGAATCGCTGGTCACAAGCAACACGATGGTGCAGCTCGCCGGCTTCCGCATGGATATGACCCAGGCGCTGGCCAAGAGCAACAACCTCTATTTTGAGGAGTTGGGCCGCGAGCTGGGCTTCGAGCGCGTGCGCCACTACGCCACGCAGTTTGGCCTCGGCGAGCTGGCCGGCTACAACATTGCAGGCGAGCAGTTGGGCGTCTATCCCGATCAGCCGATTCCTGACTCCGAAGGCGGCGTGAGCCGCATGTGCAGCTTTGGGCAGGGCGTCGCCGTCACTCCGCTGCAATTGGGCGCATTCGTGGCCGCCATCGCCAACGGTGGAACGCTCTACTATCTGCAGCACCCCAGCACGGCGGAAGACGTCGCTCAATTCCAGCCCAGGATCAAACGCTCGCTCGACATCAGCCGCTACCTTCCCGACCTTGAAGACGGCATGGCCGGTGCGGTGGAATATGGAACCGCGCGCCGCCTGCGCGCAAACTTCCGCGAGCTGCCGATCTTTGGCAAGACTGGGACCTGCTCCGACAATGGCACTCGCTTTGGCTGGTTCGCTGCCTACTCCGAGTCGCCGCAGGGCGGCCTGGTGACGGTCTTCTTCCTTGAGGGCGGCAGAGCAACATTCGGCCCTCGCGCCGCCGAACTCACTGGCGCGTTTTACGCGGATCTTTGGGACCACGACTACTTCGGGGAAAGAAACCAAGATGCGCAATCCGCGCCGGCGCGAGGCGCTGTGGCTCCGGCGTCGCCTTCATCCGGCTCGGCAGGCTCACAGCAATAACACCGCAGCAGTCCCAAATTCAGATTGCAGTCGAAATTCAGATCGCGATCAAGCCGCCTGCGGGCGGCTTTTTCGCGTCCATGGCGTCCCTCGGATTTGTTCTGGCCCCCGGTTTATTCAAGCTTGAACTAATATGGCCTAGACATGAGCTTCGTCAATTGGGTCGTCGCCGGCATCGGCGACATCGCGCGCAAACGCGTCATTCCTGCGATTCAAGCTGAGCCACGTAGCCGGCTCTACGGCTTCGTCACGCGCACTCCTGCCAAAGCCGCGGCGTATCCCGGCGCGCGGGCCTGGGCGAGCATCGAGGAAGCTGTCGCCGACCCCGCCGTCGACGCCGTTTACATCGCATTGCCGGTGGCCTTCCACGCAGGGGCCGCGATCGCGGCGCTTCGCGCGGGCAAGCATGTGCTCTGCGAGAAGCCCATGGCGATGAACTTCGCCGAGGCGGAGCGCATGGTGGCCGAAGGCCGCGCGGCGAGTCGCGATTCGGGTCACGCTTCGGGCTGTCTCTTCGGTGTCGCCTATTACCGCCGCCTCTACCCCAAGCTGATCCGCGCTCGCCAACTGATCTCTGACGGCGCCATCGGCAGGCCACTGCTGGCTGAAGCTAATTGCCACAGTTGGCTGGAAATTGAAGGCCGCGAATGGCTCGCCGATTCTTTGCTTTCCGGTGGCGGCCCGCTCTATGACATTGCCTCACATCGCATCGACGCTATGAACTTTCTATTCGGCAAGCCGGACCGCGGCTGCGGACTTCTTTCGAATGCCGTGCATCGAATCGGCGTCGAGGACTCCGCGACAATACTGATGGGTTTTTCCGGCGGCGTTCATGCCGTCGTCGACGTGCGCTGGAACTCGCGCGTTGCACGCGATCAATTTCGCATTATCGGCGAGGAGGGCGAGATCGGCCTCGATCCGCTCAACAGTCCTGAGCTGCGCTTGGGCCCGGAACTGCGCGTGGGCCCGGAACTGCATGTGGGGCCGGAGCTTTGCGTCGACATGCGCACCGGGCGTCGCACAGAAATGCTGCCACACCACGCAAACGTTCACTTTCCCATCGTCGAAAACTTCGTCGACGCCATTCTGGCCAACGATCCCGGCCGCCTTGCATGTCCGGCGGAGCAGGCCGCCTGGGTCGACTGGACCATCGAACAGGCTGTTTCCGCGCATGCCAAGCGTTCCTGACCCGCCGTCCGCAGTTTTTCCTCACTCTTCTGCAACGAAGTTCGTTTAGATTCATCTCATAGGGTGAGGCCGCTTTTCCTCGTGGAATCCAGCCCACAAGGCCGAGCGGCCTGATTTCCCATCACGCCTTCGTTCGAGTCTATTCATGGCGCTGCCGACAGACATTCTTTTGGTGTATGGCTACCTGCTCATCTTCGCCTGGGTGCTGGTGGAGCAGCTCGGCCTTCCCCTGCCTTCGGTGCCGATACTGCTGGCCGCCGGCGCACTTTCGGCCCAGCGCCAGATCAGCTTTCCTCTCGCGCTTGCCGTGGCTGTCGCCGCCTCGCTCATAGCAGACAGCGTTTGGTTTTTTATTGGGCGCACGCAGGGCCATCGAGTGCTGCGCCTGCTCTGCAAGCTTTCGCTGGAGCCGACCACCTGCGTCCGCCGCACGCAAGACTCGTTTGGCCGCCGCGGCGGCACGATGCTCATGTTTGCCAAGTTCGTTCCTGGCCTGTCAACGCTAGCGCCGCCCGTTGCCGGGCAAAATGGAATGAGCTTTGGCGCGTTCCTGCTTTACGACGGCATCGGTTCCGCGTTCTGGGTTGGCGTTTCGATGGCCTGCGGCAGGTTTTTCGGCGACCTGCTCAAGCGTAACCCCACCCTGCTCGACTGGGTTGGCCGCTTCTCTGGCGCGTTGCTGATTCTGGGCGTCGTAGCATTCTTCATTGGCCGCCTGATTCGCCGCCGGATGGTACTCAAAAACCTTGTTGCCTCGCGCCTCGAGCCCGAAGAATTAAAGCAGCAGCTTGATGCAGGCGAGCAGGTCTACATCGTCGACCTGCGCCACCCCCTCGAGCTCGTGCCCGACCCGTTCACGCTCCCCGGTGCGGTGCATTTCTCGCCCGATGCCATCGCCGCGCGCCACCTTGAGATTCCCCGCGACCGCGATGTGGTGCTCTACTGCACCTGCCCCAGCGAGGCCACCGCGGCCAAGACCGCCATGCAGTTGCACAAACTGGGGATCGAGCGCGTGCGCCCGCTGCGCGGCGGCTTTGACGAGTGGAAGCGCCTCGGGTATCCGCTGGACGCGATACCGCCGTTCAGCACACTCGTTCCGGCCATCGAGCCGGCCAGCTAACAACTCACAAAGAGCGGCAGACAGTCGCTCTCCTCCGGCAAACAGATCGCTCCGCTGCGGCGAACTGGGCCGCGAAGCTATAAGCTAAAGGCCATAAGCTGAAAGATTGACGGCGGCCTCTGCCGCCGGGGAGCAAGCCCTTGGCCTACGACGATCTGCGCGATTGGATCAAGACGCTCGAAAAACATGGCGAGCTCAGACGCATCCGCGAAGAAGTTTCGCCCGAGCTTGAAATTACCGAGATCACAGACCGCGTGTCGAAAATAGGTTCGCATGGCGGGATTGGATCGCACGCTGGCGCGGCGCAAAGCGCGACGAAAGAAAAATACGCGCCCGGCGGGCCGGCGTTGCTGTTCGAAAACGTGAAGGGCCACGCGGGCCACAAGGTTCTCATCAATCAGTTTGGCTCGGAGAAGCGCATGGCGCTTGCGCTTGGCGTTGCGAGTATTGACGAGATCGCGGAGCGCATCAGCGGCCTGATGAATGTGAAGGCTCCCGAAGGCCTGTTCGACAAGTTGAAGATGCTGCCGCAGCTCGGCGCGCTTACCAGTGCTTTTCCCAAGACCGTGAGCGCCAAGGACGCGCCGTGCAAGGAGATGATTCGGCGCGAGAAGTTTAACCTCAACTATTTTCCGATTCTCAAATGCTGGCCGCACGACGGCGGGCGTTTCATCACTCTGCCTTGCGTGCACACGCGCGATCCGCGAACGGGCAAGCGCAACATCGGCATGTATCGCATGCAGGTTTACGACGGCCAGACTACGGGGATGCATTGGCAGAGGCAGAAGGTCGCTGCCGAGCACTACCGTGAGGCGATGCGCAATGCGGCGTCGGCTGAAGCGGAGGCTGACTCGACTCTCAGCGCAGGCGGCGCGCGCGTGGCGATGATGGCCGAGTCGGCCGGAGGCGCGGTCAGCATTCCCGAGGGGGCGATTTCACACGTGGGCGGCGGAATGCCGCAAATCTCATTTGGCAATTTGAAAGGCTCGCGGCTTGAAGTTGCCGTGGCCATCGGCACCGATCCCGCAACGACCTTCGCGGCCATCGTGCCGGCGCCGCCTGAGGTGGAAGAGTTCTTGATCGCAGGATTTTTGCGCGGCAAGCCGGTCGAAATTGTCAAATGCGAGACCGTCGATCTCGAAGTGCCGGCCCATGCCGAAATCATTCTCGAGGGTTACGTGGAGCTGGGAGAACTGCGCGCCGAAGGCCCCTTCGGCGACCACACCGGCTTCTACACGCTCGAAGACGAGTACCCGGTTTTCCATCTCACTTGCGTCACCCATCGCAAGGATCCGATTTACGCCGCGACCATTGTCGGCAAGCCTCCTATGGAGGACGCGTGGATGGGAAAGGCTATCGAACGGATTTTTCTGCCGGCGATGAAGATGACCATCCCCGAGCTGGTCGACATTCATCTGCCCGTCGAGGCTGTCTTTCACAATCTGATGATCGTCTCGATCAAGAAGAGCTATCCTGGCCACGCGCGCAAGGTGATGAACGCCATCTGGTCGCTGGGCCAGGCCATGTTCACCAAGTGCATCATCGTGGTCGACGAGGATTGCGACGTGCAGAACATCGGCGAGGTCGTGCTTCGCGTCGCCAACAATATCGACCCCGAACGCGACATTCAGTTCACCCTCGGTCCTGTGGATTCGCTCGACCACGCGAGCCGCCTGCCCAACTACGGATCGAAGATGGGAGTGGACGCCACGCGCAAGTGGAAGGCCGAGGGCTTCGATCGGCCATGGCCGGCGATGATCGAGATGGACCGCGTCACCAAAGCCAAAGTTGATGCCATGTGGGCGAAGCTGGGCCTGTGACGCGCGACCGTGTAGGCAAGAACAGGACAGTGGGTCAAGTGATTTGCACAGGCCCTTGCGTCCGCTTTGGCGGTCAAGCATCATAGGAGCATGGCAAAGGGTAAACGTGACTTCGCGCAGAATGCACTTCGAGTTGTTGAGATTTCGACGATGAAATCTCTGCTGCGCTATTGTTCCTAAAAAGGTGTGCGCGTGCTAACTCTCGAAAGTATATTGGGCGCTTTAGGGGGAGTTCCTCCGTTATTGGTGGACCTTGCAACATTCGGTTTAGCGTTGCTTGGAGCATTTGTGGCGCTTAAACCTCTAAAGGAAACCGATAAGACCCTGAAGAGATTTTACGTGGTTGGGTTTGCTCTTTTGTTCTTCGTTGGAATGGCGGCCAACTTATGGCAAAGAAGCGTCGAAAGCGGGAAGCAAGAAAAGTTACAACAAAATGAAACTGACGCGAGGAAGCAATTCTCCTCAAACCTCGATGATTTGAGGATTTCCAATAACGCGATTTTGGAATTCGTTGCCAATCCCCCTAAAGGGTTCAGCCAGGCACAAGTCTCATCTATAGTTCAAGAATTTATAAAAAGGCAGAAGTCTGGCCCGGAGATATTGTCGAACGATGTCTTAAGGGCAATGGAAACGACTACAGAGCGGCAAATGCACGACATATGGGTCCAATTTGATTATGCAGATATAGCCCTCAACGATCAACAATTCGTCAAGTTGGGCCCTGAACGGGCGCAGAAGATTGCTGCTGCTAGGGATCAGTTGAGAAGGGGACTTCTCGATAACCCTTACAATCAGCAGGTACTCGCAACGGCTAACTTTGTTCGGGATCAACTTCTCAAGAGATTGGCAATTTCAGACACAACTCAAGATTGGGTGACAAGCGGTATGGGTCAATTCGGAGGTTCAAACCAAGCATACCTTCGGAAACTGGTTGATCAACTTCCAAAGTAATCGGCAATCCTAATTTCTCCGCAGCGAGAAATTTTTGCCTATTGCATCCTGTGGAAATCACTTGACCCACTACCAAGAACAGCCGAAACTTTTGCTCAGCGTGTGCCGCGTGAGAGACTAAAAGATGAAGAGCCCCACACAACCCCTCATCCTGACTGAGCGCTTTACCCGCGCCGTTGACTACGCGCGTGTGCTCCACACGGAATTCCGAAAGGGCACGCAGATTCCCTATATGGCTCACCTGCTCGGAGTGGCATCGCTCGTGATGGGCGAGGCCGGCGGCGCGATTCCCGTCACCGAAGACATGGTGATCGCGGCGATTCTTCACGATACCGCCGAGGACCACGGCGGCCAGCGAACGCTCGACGATGTGGAGGAGAAATTTGGCAGTAACGTTGCTCGCATGGTCGAGGGGCTCTCCGACACACTCGCCGAGGATCACGACAAGAAAGAAGGCTGGGAGGCGCGAAAGACCGCCTATCTCGCGCGCCTGCGCGCGGAGCCCGAAGACGTCCTCGTCATCTCCGCCGCAGACAAGCTCTACAACGCGAAAGCCATCCTCGACGACCTCAAGGAAATCGGCCCGGCGGTCTGGGACCGCTTCAAGCGCGGCCCGAAGGAACAGCTCTGGTATTTTCATTCGCTGCTCGAGGTGTTCGAACCCCGCCTGCACAGCCGCACGGCCGGCGAGCTGAAACGCGTCATAGACGAGATCTCGTACCTGGTCGCAACTGAATGGCCCGGAGAGCAAGGCGCGACGCAGTCCGAAAAAGGCTGAATCAAGAGCTGAACCAAAATCGGCACGAATGGATTCGTTTTGAACTGGTGAGGAGGCCGACTCGCCTGTGCTACGCTTCCTTTGTGCACCGCCTGCGCAACCCTCAGACCATCCTCACGCTTTGCGCGCTCAGGCTGCTTTTTGGGTTGTTAGCAGCCGCAAGCGCGCAGCAAGCGCCCTCCGGACAAAAGGTCATCCAGGACCACGCCGAATATAGCGCCTACACCGCCGCCGTCAGCACGGCTGACGCGACCGCGCGCGCCGAAGCGCTCGAGGCCTTCATCCAGCAGTACCCGAAGAGCGTGGTCTTGATCGATGCGCTGGAACTGGAGATGGCGGCCTGGCAAACCGTGGGCGATTCGAAACAAGTGATGAAAGTGGCCAAGCGCCTGCTCGCGGCGGACTCAGGCAATATTCGCGCGCTGGGCATTGTGGTGTCGCTTGACCGCCTGAGCGCGGCCGAGGGCGACAACGCGGCGCTCAACGAGATGTGTGTCGACGCCTCCGGAGGAATGCTTGAAGTGCCGATGTGGCGGCAACCCGCGAATATGTCTGCGCCCGACTACGTGACGCTGAGCAAACTGCTCAACGATATTTTTGTCGGCGCAGAAGGCTACTGCGCGGTCCAGCAGAAGAACTACTCGCAGGCCAGAGATTGGCTGACGCGAGCCTATGGAATGGACTCGACGAATGTGCAGGACACTTACCAACTGGGAGTCGCGGACCTGGAGTCGACGCCCGTCGATGCCGGCGGTTTGTGGTATTGCGCGCGGGCCATTCACCTCGCGCAGAGCGCAGCCATTCCGCAGGACACGAGCGGCATGATGGCATACTGCAAAGCCAAATACACGAAGTACCACGGCGCCGACGATGGGTGGGATGCGCTGCTGACGAACGCTGCGGCCGAAGACACTCCGCCGCCGGACTTCGCGAAGCGGATCGCGCCGGCCACGCCGGCGGCTCCCCAGAAATAAGTCGACTCGCCCCCACGAAGGGCGTCGCTCCCGAATTCGCGGCCGCGCTTTGCCGCGAAAAAATCACTCCTCAGCTCCCTTGTTCTCTTGCTCTCTTGCTCCCTTGCTCCCGGCTTTGCGCCCCGCTCTGCTATATCTAAATTCATGCAGGTTCACCTCCCCAGGCGCCTCATTGCTGTTGCCGCAGCGCTGGTCTTTGTTTTTCCTCTTGGCGCGCAGCAAACGTCGGGCACCTTTCGCTGGATGGACTTTCACGATCCGAAAGATCAGAACATCGTCGCCTGGGTCACACGCTCGCTCGCAGTCGAAAAGTGGACGGCGATCCGCGAGATCGGCCTGGTTTACGATGCGGCGCTGGTCGTCACCGCCGATCGAGCGGGCCCGCAATCTGCGCCCGGCGATGACTCCTTCACCATCTGGAACGTCTCGCTCACCAGCCACGTGGTGGCTCCGCTGATCACCGGTGTCAATCTGCGCTGGTTCGATTGGCAGCATTTTGCAGCGGATGCGCCAGAAGAGCTGACCGTTCTCTACGACAACTGCCACAACTGCGCGGCCAGCACGTACTTTACTGCGCTCTATTACGACGTTTCGCACCACATGTGGACGGCGCGGTGGGTGCGCGGCGGCCAGGGAGTTCTTGTCTGGAATGCGACCGGACCAGGCGCCGGCAGCGGCATCGACTGGACGCAGATTTATGCCGTGATGGCCGAGCCCGACGGCCGCGCTTTTCTAGCCACCTGGAACCACTTCGAGTACGGCAAGCAGAAGCCGCCCAGCGACACTCTCTTCCGATTCGATGTGGACCCGTTCAGCGGGCTGGAGCGCACAGTGGAACTGACCCGGGACGACGCCAATGCCATGAAGCTTCGCCTGTGCCGCGGGCAGAATACAGTGCAGGGTCTGGAGCGCGGGCAGGACTCGGCGGTTTGCCAGCAAATGTTGGGCGCGCAACCTCAGCGCAGGCCCGTCACCACGCCGCCGGGAAACAACCGCGGCAAGTCCGCCCCGCCCGCCGTCCGCCATTGAGATGGCCGGCTGACCGGTTCCAGAATTTACGTGCCCTCTTGCGGTGGTCAATAGAGAGCAGTTTTGCCCGCTGAGCCTCCCATAGCATTCAGGCTGAACGGGGGTAACATGAGGCTTCTGCTTAGATCTGCAGGGTTTTTCCTGCTTTCCCTGGCCATCGCAATGTCGACAGCCGGTTGCCACAAAGACCCAGCCCTGGTCATGGCGGATAACAACCAGGCGGGCACGCAGGATCCGGCTTCCGATCCGGCGACGGCCAATTTGCCTCCCGCTCCAGACAATTCAGGCGCGCCCGCTCCCAGCTACCAGCAAGGCCCTGCGCCCTCATCCAGCTATCAACAAGGGCCGCCGCGCGACCAAAACTACGGCTCTTATCAGTCGCCCGACCAGGCTTCGTACGATCCGGGTTACGGCGAGCAGCCGGAATACACAGCATCCCAGCCGCCTCCGCCTTTGCTTGACTACGACCAGCCGTACGATCCCGGCGACGACTATATCTGGACGCCTGGCTACTGGGCCTGGTCTCCGGACGGCTATTACTGGGTACCCGGCGCCTGGGTTGAGGCTCCTTACGAGGGCGCACTCTGGACTCCCGGCTACTGGGGCTACTGGAATAACTCCTACGGGTTTTACCCCGGCTACTGGGGCCAGTACATCGGCTACTATGGCGGCATCGACTACGGATTTGGCTACACCGGCTACGGCTACCAGGGCGGCTACTGGGGCGGTGGACACTTCTACTACAACCGCTCGGTCAACCACATCAACATGTCTGTGGTTCACAACGTCTATAACCGCCCGGTCGCCGGGTATGCGAACAATTCCCGCGTGAGTTTCAATGGCGGATCGGGCGGCATCCGGATGCCGGCGCGGCCCGCGGAGCGGGTGGCGATGAATCAGCCGCACACCGCGCCCATGAGGGCGCAAGTGCAGAACGAGCGTGCCGCCAGCACGAACCGGGCCCAGTTTGCCGATACGAACCATGGCCGCCCGGCCAATGTGGCCGTCAACCAGCCTCTTGCGGCCGATCGCAATGTGAATGCTCCACCGGCGTTGCGAGCAACCAATCGGAATGTAGAGCAACAGCAGCAGCAACGTCCGGCGGCTCCGCAACCGGACCAACGGCAAGCCGGTCCGCAGCCGGGCCAGCGCCAGGCGACTCCGCAAACGCAACCGCGGCAAGCGTATGATCAACCGTCGCAGCGGCAAGCGGCTCCGCAACCGGGCCAGCGTCAGACGGCTCCGCAAACGCAACAGCGGCAAGCATATGATCAGCCGTCGCAGAGGCAAGCGGCTCCGCAGCCGGGACAGCGGCAAGCGGCTCCGCAAACGCAACCGCGGCAAGCGTATGATCAACCGTCGCAGCGGCAAGCGGCTCCGCAACCGCAAACTCGCGAGGCAGCTCCGCAACCGGCGCAACGCCAGGCATATCAGCCTCAGCCACAGCGTCAGGCGGCTCCGCAGCCGCAAACCCGCGAGGCAGCTCCGCAGCCGCAACCGCAACGCCAGGCGTATCAGCCTCAGCCACAGCGTCAAGCCGCTCCGCAATCGCAACCGCGCCAGGCAGCTCCGCAACCGGCGCAACGCCAGGCAGCTCCACAACCGCAACCGCAACACCAGGCCGCTCCGCAACCGCAGCACCAGTCGGCTCCGCAGGGCAAGGACGAGCACTCCAGATAGTAAGGTCTCGCCGGGCGTCCGCGAAGGATTCCGCGGATGCCACCTTGATGCGTTCATTCACTCCGCCGTCTGCCAACAGCCGCGGCCGCTCGGTGCCCCCCGCCGTCCGCCACTAATTGCGCGCATTCGTGTTCTTTAACTCAGAGGGGAGATAGCCGCTGGTTCGTGCAGCGCGTTAGACTGAGTGACCACGGGCCACGTCGAATCTCCTGGAGGGCAAGATGAACCGAATTCCCCGATTTGCCATCGCCATCTCGATTGCCGTTGCGGCCGCTCTTTGCGTTTCTGTCTCCCGCAGCGGACTCGTTTCCCCACTTTCCCCGGTCTACGCAGCCGTCGCGGGCGCGCAGGATCAGGCCCCGCCGGACCAGGGCGCACCAGATCAGGGTCCAGACCCGGCTGCAGCGAACATGGCGCCCTCAGGTCCGTCCTACACAACTGAAGCTCCGCCGCCCGACCAGTCGGCCGCGCCGGCGGGCCAGCCTCCCGATGATTCGGGCTACGCTGAGATGCCGACACAACAGGCGACGGATGCGCCGCCGCCGCTTCCCGACTACGATCAGCCTCCCGCGCCCGCTGACGGCTACATTTGGACTCCGGGCTATTGGGCCTGGGGCTCGGGCGGCTATTACTGGGTGCCTGGAGCATGGGTCGAGCCACCCTACGCAGCCGCGCTTTGGACGCCTGGCTATTGGGGGTTCTACGGCGGCCGCTATCTCTTTTATCCCGGACATTGGGGCCTGCACATCGGTTTCTACGGCGGCATCAATTACGGCTTCGGCTACGTCGGCCTCGGCTACGAAGGCGGCTACTGGAACGGCGGCCACTTCTTCTATAACCGCGTGTACAACAACATCAACGTGCGCACGGTCCACAACACATACAACTACAACGCCGGCAATCGCGGAAACTACAACGCTGCCAATCGCGGAAACTACAACGCTGGCAATCGCGGAAACAACAATGCCGGTGGCGATCGCGGAAACAACAACTACAACAACAACCGCAACGACAACAATCCTCGCCCCAGCTACCGCGGCGGAGCGGGCGTTCAGGTGCGGCCTCAGCCATCGGAGGGAGCGGCGGCTCGCGAGCCGACTGCTCCGCGCATGAACACGCAGGTGCAACATGAGCAGAACTACGGCGGGGATCGCGGACAGTTTGCGAATCAGAATCACGGACGGCCTGCAACTCCGGCGGTCAGCCGGCCAATTCCGGCCGATCACAGCTCGAGGCCCGCGCCGTCGAATCAGAGTCACGGTGGACAGCAGGGCGGAGGCGGGCAGCAAGGCGGGGGTGGGCATCATCGCTAGGTTTTCGCCGCTCGCGTAGGAAGCCATCGCACAGCTTCGCGCACTTCAGGCCATCAATCTCCTGAGGTGCGCGGGAGTAGCGGCTGTTTTTGTTTGCTGAGCGTAAATGGGCGGCTCGCAAGCGCCCGCGCGCATTCAGTCCGCCACCTGCACTTTAATCGCCACCAGGTTCCGAACCCAGCGGGCTGGGCGTTTGTCTCCCGTGCCGATCAGTTTCAGCGGGCCGTCGCCCGAAAGCGGTTTTCCGTTTTCGGTGTCAGCCACAATGATCGTGCTCGCTCCCACGTCCGGCGTCACTTCGCCGATCGAATACACCGCTTCGTAGCCATCTGAGCCTGCGGCCACCACGTAAAGACGTAGATCCTTGCCGTGTGGCTTGTCGGTTACACCCAGCGGCGTGAGGAGCGCGATGAGCGGCACGCCGGAGCAAGTCTCATCCGCTTTGGTGTGCTCGTTGTGAACGCTAACCGTCACATGCGGCAGGCCGGCAAGCGTCGCTGCCGTCCACATGGCCGATTTGTCCCCGAATTTGATCTCGAGCGGGCCGGCCGGTGGCGCGGGCTTGTGCATCTCGCTCATCCCGCCCATGGGCATCGATGACTGGCCCGTAGGCAATGCGGGCGGCTGATTCTGCGCTTGAGCGGCGACGATTCCCAAGCCCAGCGCTGACAGGAAAATCGCGTTACATACGATGCGAACCTTCATGATTTGCTCCAGACCTCCATCGTATACTGGACGCATGTCGATCGTGCGCAACGTCGCCGGCATCGCCAAGGGCATGAGCATCACCCTGCGCGAGATGTTTGCGCCGACCGAGGTCGAGAACTACCCCGACGGTCCCGGCCCCAATCACGGTGCGGTTTTCGAGCAGCGCTTTCGCGGCGCGCACGTCCTTGGGCGAGACGAGAACGGCCTGGAAAAGTGTGTGGCGTGCTTTCTTTGCGCCGCGGCTTGCCCGGCCAATTGCATTTATATCGAGGCCGCCGAAAACACCGCCGAGAATCGCATCTCCTCATCGGAGCGTTACGCCAAGGTCTACAATATCGACTACAACCGCTGCATCTTCTGCGGCTATTGCGTCGAGGCCTGTCCCACTGACGCGATTACTCATGGCCACGGCTTCGAGCTGGCCACGCTGAACGCCACCAATCTCGTGATGCGCAAGGAAGACATGCTAGGGCCTGTTAGCACTACCAGGGCGGATGGCGTTGCGCGCGAAAATCCGGTCAGACAAGGCCGAGCCTGAAGACTTTGGTGGCTCCAAGGTCGAGGGCGAGAACGAAGTATGGCCGGATTTTCGCCGCAACCCTTCGGGCCGGGGCCAATCTTCCTCATTTCCGCGTCGCTCGTCGCTAAGATACACCCGGTATCTGTCGCTCCTCGCTCCTTGAACTGAGAAAAATTGGCTCCCGGCGCCACCGCCCTGGTAGTGCTAGCAGGCCCTTATGCCGGTGGCGGCGCTGACGGCAAAGTAAGATGAGCCTGCCGGAAACGTCCAGTCCGGCTCGCGGCCGATCCCGATTTGAAGTACTTTCTTACCGGTTGCCGGGTTTTCCGCAGTTTCAACCGGGCGGGTCGCGCTAGTAACCTGCTGTTGCCTCATGTTATGGCGCATAATGGTCGATGACATTCTTGGCATTCATGCTCTCGGTGTAGATGTGCGGCCGGATTGGTCCACAGTCTCTCGTGCGGCCAAGTCACCTGGATTCAGAGGGAGGAATCGGATGCGGGTCCGGCGCATGTTTGTGCCGTTGGTCGCGCTCGCTGTAGCCTGCCTGACGGCCGGCGCTCAGCTTAGGCCTGCCTCGCAGGGACCGCAGCCCATCATGGCCACGGCGCGGGGAGTGCATAACCTCTCTCCCGAAGACGCTGCCCACGACCTTCCCGTTCATCTCCGTGCCGTTGTCACCTATTACGATCCCTACATCGACGCGAGACACGGCGCGATCTTCATTCACGACGCCTCGGGCGGCGTTTTCGTCTCTGTTCCCGCGCGGCCCATCCTGCCCATCAAACCGGGCACACTGGTGGATATCACAGGAGTGACCAATGCGGGAGACTATGCGCCCGTTGTCTCGAGCACGCAGGTGCGGCCGATCGGCCAGTCGAGCCTGCCGGCGAATCCTCCGAAAACATCCTTGACGCAGTTGCTCACCGGAGCCTTGGATTGCCAGTGGGTCGAAGTTGAAGGCCGCGTCCGATCCGCGCACGTGGGGCCGCACGATGTGGTCCTCGGCGTTGCCGGCGACGGTGGAATGCTCACCGCGGTCACCGTGCGCCAGGACGGCGTGGACTACGATTCGCTCGTCGATTCCCTTGTTAGCATCGACGGCAATGCCGCTCCGCTTTTCAACCAGCGTCGTCAGATGGTTGGCGTGCACCTGTTCTTCCCCACGCTTCGCCAGGTCACCATGATCCAGCCGGCGCCGCGCGATCCCTTCGCCGTTCCTGCGGTTCCAGTCTCGCAGCTCTTCCGCTTCTCGCCCGATCCCGGTCTGCTGCACCGCGTTCACGTGCAGGGCATCGTGACGCTCGACTGGCCGGGTCGTTTGCTGTGCATTCAGGACTCGAAAGACGGCATCTGCATGCAGACTACGCAGGAGGCCAGCGTCGCAGTGGGCTCCTTTGTCGACGTTGTCGGTTTTCCGGCGGTCAATTTTTTCAAGCCGTCTCTCGAGGACGCGGTCTTTCGCGCCGCCCTTAACCCGGCCGCGCCTCCAACGCCAGTGGCCATCACGCCCGATCAGGCTGTCAACCCCGATCTCGACGGCAAGCTTATCCAGATCGATGCCGAGCTCATTGGCCGCGATGTTGCCGCTTCCGATCCCACAGTCATGCTCCGTGCCGGCGACGTACTCTTTCCCGCCATTCTGCCCCGGAATGTGGCTCTCGGCGCCGCGTTGCCCTGGAAGGAAGGAAGTCTCGTGCGCATCACAGGCGTCAGCAATGTGCAGGTGGACTCCCTCAACACCAATCTGAGCGAAGGCGCCGTAAGGCCCGAGTCGGTGCACATCCTGCTGCGATCGATCGACGACATTTCGGTTCTCAAAACTGCTTCCTGGTGGACCACGCAGCATACGCTCGGGAGCTTTTCCGTCGTCGGCCTGCTGGTTCTCGCCTCCTTCGCCTGGATCGTCGTCCTCCGCCACCGCGTGGCGTTGCAGACGCGCGCGCTTCGCGGCAGCGAGGAGCGCCTGCGTCACCTGTCGGAGCATGACTCGCTCACCGGCCTGCCCAACCGCATCCTTTTGAACGACCGCTGCCAAACCTCGCTCAAGCGCGCCGTTCGCTTTCAGTCCTGCCTGGGCCTGCTCATGGTCGATGCCGACGAATTCAAGATTGTCAACGATGCACTTGGCCACCAGGCCGGGGACCAGTTGCTGTGCCAATTAGCCGAACGCCTTTGCGGCTGCGTGCGGGCCACCGACACCGTTGCTCGCATCGGCGGGGATGAGTTCATTGTCCTTCTCCCCGATCTGCGCATTCCCGCGGAAGCAGAATCCATCGCGGCCAAAATCGTTGCTGCCGTCGCCCATCCGTATACCATCGATCACACACAGGCGGTCATTACCGTCAGCGTGGGAGTCGTCACCTATCCCGAGGCGGGCAGCGATCTGGACACATTGATGCACGATGCGGACGAAGCCATGTACGCGGCCAAGGAGAAGGGCAAGAACAGCTTTCAGGTGTACCGGCCCAAGTCTGCGCCTGCCGGCGGAGGCAATTCTCTGCTCCATCCTCCGCACATTACGGTGGCCACCGGCGGCGCTTGAGTTCGGCGTATAACCCCGCACCTGCCGGCGGCCAGCTTTGGCGCATCTCAGCGGTTTCCCGCTTTACCTTCCACTTAAGTGCGCCAATTTACGGCTTGACGATGGTTTGCAGTCTCGGGTCCTTCCACAGACTGGCGAATTCCTTGTCGGTATACACGTCGCTCATCTGCGGATAGTGGCCGTCTTTGGCGCGGTGCAAGTAGTCGAGCGCGCCCTCAACGTTGCCTCTCTGCGCATAAAGCTTCGCGATGAGGAAATCGGTGCGCGCGATTTGATCCGCGGTTCTCAATTGCGCGATCATTCCGCCATTTCCGGAGTCGAAGACGTCGGGATCGAGCTCCATCGCCCTCGCGTATTCGTTCATGGCGCGGTCAATCTCGTTCAGACCTACCCACGCCTCGGCCATATTCACGTGATAGGAGGCGTTGGCTTCGTCCAGCTCCAGAGCCTGCCTCAGATCCGTCAAAGCCGGCTTGTACTTCTTCTGGATGCACATGAGCGCACCCAGATTGTTCAGCGCGTTGGCGTTGTGCGGATCGGTCCTGACGGCTTCCTGAAAGCTCTTTCGCGCCGCGCCGTAATCCTTCAGCGAGAGCTGGACGATTCCCAACTTGTTATAGAGCTGGGCATTCGGGCCGCTGACCCGAAGAGCCCGCTGATAATAAGCAATGGCCGACTGATAGTCGCTGCGCGCACGGGCGATGTCGCCCTTCTGCTCGGCGGCCGTTGCCGTCTCAAGGCTGATTCCCTTGGGTAGGTCCCGCATCGGAGCCCTCCATCCATACGCGGCAGCGCAGGACATGAGGCTCATTGCGGCGATGATAGTTGCAAGCCTTTTCATGGAGCACCTCTTTCTCGATCCGGGGCAATTTAGGGAGGGCTGCTTGATCGGTTGCCCCCGGCATTCTGCACGTTGGATCGATTTGAGTAGAGACCAAGCCAACCCCGGCAAACAACGCTATACCTGCTACCTCTCCGTGGCGGCTGCGTTACTGCTGCTGATGCGCTGCTAACCCCGCCGCGATTCAGCAGCTTGCCCTCAGGGTAAAAGGGCGTTTCAGTTCATTTGCCTAGCAGGTAGCCGGGGTTACATGCCGTTACAGAGTGCACTTGCGCCGCTTCGTACACCGTTAAAGCCTTCCCATACGGGGAAGTCGCGCTAACATTACAATCGTTCCAACCATCCCTCACTCGTTCGCGAGGCGCCTGCAGATGACCGTGGAAACACCTGAAACGATCGAAGTCGCCGAGCAGCGCGCGGAACTGAAGACCGTGCTCGAGTCCAAAGGCTTCGTCCGGGCCCCCACACTGGCGAACCTTCTCGCTTACTTGTGCCAGAAGCTTTTTGCCGGCGAGGCAAACCAGATCAAGGAATACTCGATTGCGGTCGAAGCCTTTCGCCGCAGCGATTCGTTCGATCAGGATTCGGATTCCATTGTTCGCGTTGAGGCCAACCGTCTGCGCCGCCGCCTCGCCGAGTACTACCAGGGCGAAGGCGCGCGCAATCCGCTGCAAATTTCCATCCCGGTGGGGCAATACGTTCCGAAGTTTGCACGAAATGCCGCAGCCGGCGGTGAGCGGATTTCCGCGGACCAGGGCAAACCCTCGCCCGGGATCAGCGTCGCGCCCCGCCAGCGCGTGTTTGCATTACTCGTTCGGCAGGGGTGGTGGGCGGCATTATCGCTCCTCATTCTCTTGCTGGCTGTTGGCTACATTTGGCGCCACTCGCTCAAACAGAGGCGGGGGCAGCCCACAGTCGAAGCGAACCAGCTTGCGGGCGTGCCCCCGGAACCTTCGCTTGGACCGCCGGGCGGCGAGGAGGTGCGCATTCTGGCAGGCGCCGGCCGGAGCTTCGTTGACCACGCGGACAAGCTCTGGAATGCCGACGCCTGGTTCACCGGCGGCATGGCGGTTAAGAGTTCAGTCGAGCACATCGCCCGCACGCTCGATCCGGGATTCTACCGTACGAGCAGACAAGGGCAGTTTCGCTATGACATTCCCTTGCGCAAAGGCGCGTACGAGCTGCATCTACACTTCGCTGAAACTGTCTACGGGCCTGAGTCCTCCGGTACGGGAGGAGAAGGCAGCCGCGTCATGACCATCCGCGCAAACGGCGAGCCACTACTCAGCGGTTTCGATGTAGTGGCCGACGCCGGCGCAGGGTCTGCCGCCGACGTGAAAGTGTTTACCGGCATTGAGCCCGCCGCGGACGGTATGCTTCACCTCGGGTTTTCCGCGGACAATGGCCAACAGGCGATTCTCTCCGCCATCGAGATTCTGCCGGGACTCCGCGGACACATTCGTCCCGTTCGAATTCTGGCAAGGGAAACCCCCTACTACTCCAATGACAGCCATTGGTGGAGCCCTGACGATTATTTCGATGGCGGGCAGCTAGCGTCGTATGGCGCACCCGTGAAGGGAACCGACGATCCCGAGCTTTACGAGACCGAGCGGTGGGGAAACTTCTCCTATGCCATTCCGGTGATTGCGGGAAAGTACGCGGTGACGTTGTATTTTGCGGCGCGCCACGGGAACTGGGACGAGCCGTCATCCGATGTCTTCGAAGGCAAACCAAAGGTAGCCCATGTCTTCAACGTCTTCTGCAATGGCCAGGTGCTTCTGACCGCCTTCGACCTGGCCAAAGAAGCCGGGGCTTCCGACGTTGTGATCCGGAAATTCGTTGGCCTGGAGCCGAATGCTCAGGGCAAATTGATTCTGAGCTTCGTTCCCGTCGAGGGCTATGCCACGGTGAGTGGAATCGAAGTGCTGCCGCAATGATGGAGCCAGACGCCGTTTCCGCCGGTTTCAATGCACCGCGGAGCCAAACAGGTATTACGGTCCCGACCGCGCGGTAAGTGGCGTCTTACTACTCCGCTCCTGCCAGTAGCCCACGCTTGCGCATCTCCGTCATCACCCGCTCGACTTTCCAGTCGAGCGCTCCCGTGCCATCAACGACCAGGTCGGCATTCGCTGCTGATGGCCGGACGTAGGCCACTCCGGTGGGCCGCACTGTACGGTCGTACTGCTCGCGAACCAGCTCCGGCGTTCGTCCACGCTCCTCCACGTCGCGCTTGAGGCGCCGCTCGAAGCACAGAGCGTCGGGCGCATCAACGTACACGCGCAGGTTGTAGTAGGGAAGCAGTTCTTTGTAGTAAAGAGCGAAGAGCCCCTCGACGATGAGGAATGGACCGGCCGTGACGCGCTGGCTGCGGCCCCGGACGCGAGTGTAGGTTGCGAAGTCGTAGATGGGGCGATCGATGTTTTCTCCGCGCGACAGCGCCGCGATGTGTTGTGCAAGCAGCGGAACCTCGATCAACGCCGGGTCGTCGAAGTTCTTTTTCACGCGCTCGTCGAGCGGCAGATCCGAAAGATCGAGATAGTAGTCGTCAAGATGAAAGCGCAGGCCGCGCAGCGTCCGAGCCAGCTCGTTGGCCAGGGTCGTCTTGCCCGATCCCGAGCAGCCGGCAATCCCCAGGACGGTCGGCGGAAAGGGCAGGCGCGCTTTCTCTTGAACGCCATGGGCGACTGCACTGGGGCCATGCACACCGCTCAGAGTTCCTGCCGACCGATTCTCCGCCGTCTGATTCTCCGCCGCGTCATTCTTCACCGCGTCATTCCCCGCCGCTTCATTCATCGGCGCGCTCACTCTTCCATTTCTACCCTCTCGGCGATTCGTGGCGCCACGCGCTTCAGCAAACTGGCCAGGCGGCTCTCTACCCATTTGCCCGTTTCGTTTACCTCTTCGTGGCTCAGCGGCTTTGTGCCCAATCCCGCGGCCAGATTGGTGACGCACGAAATTCCCAGCACTTCAATTCCCATGTGCCGCGCCACGATCGTTTCCGGAACCGTGGACATTCCCACCAGCGTCGCGCCCAGCGCGCGAAACGCGCGAATCTCCGCCGGCGTCTCGAAGCTCGGTCCCGGCGTGGCGAGATACACGCCTTCCTCCAGTGCGAATCCGTCCTCGTGGGCCTCCTCTTTCGCCAGCATCCGCAGCGGTCTGCTGTAGGCCTCGGTCATGTCGAAGAACCGTTTGCCCGCGCCGGCGCGAATCGCGAAGCGCGGCTCATTGGGCCCGTTGAGCGGATTCCAGCCCATCAGATTGATGTGGTCGCTCAACACGACGAGTTCGCCTGCATGCAGGCCCGCTTGAATGCCGCCGGCCGCATTGGTCAGCACCACCGCACGCACCCCGAGCATGCCCAGCACGCGCATGGGAAATGTGACCTCGAGCGGCGAATACCCCTCGTAGAAGTGAACGCGCCCCTGCATGACGATCACCGATGCGCCGCCGAGCAGCCCCGCGACCATGCGGCCTGAATGGCCTTCAACAGTGGATTGCGGAAAGTGAGGGATCTCGCTGTAGGGGACGATGACCGGATCGTTGACCGCGGCAGCAGCAGCGCCCAGCCCCGAGCCCAGCACGATGCCAACCCGCGCCCCGAGCGAGCCCAAGTGCGCTTTTACGAATGCGGCAGCTTCTGCGACTTGGTCGTAGTAATTCATTTGCGGTAACCTGCGGTGCGCTTGCGAACATTCTACACACCGCATTGCGCGGCCGTTCCTGTGCAAATAGCGTTGTCGCATTCTGCCCGCCGTTAGCGAAAAGTGCTGGGATGAAGAGCGCGTGAAAACATCGGCTGTCCTGCCGCAGCGTAGAACTGCGCAGCCGAGGCGTGTGGTAGTTTTCTTGTGTGTCCACCGGCAATACAGTGGCCCCCGGCCGAATTGAGCCTGCGCAACCAGGTTCAAAGCGGTTTACTGTTTGGCACGCCGGGACGGCCGCGCTTCTGGCGTTGGGCTATTCGGGCTACTATTTCTGCCGCTCCGATCTGTCCGTTGTCTTGCCGGTTTTGATACGCGATTTGGCGCAGCACGGCATCACGCCCAACGAGGCGCAAATAAAGCTCGGGTTCATGGCCTCGGTGGGCACCGTGGCGTATGCATTCGGCAAATTCTTCTCGGGAGCGTTGGCCGACACCGGCGGCGGGCGGCGAAGCTTTCTTGGTGGAATGGGCGGATCCATCTTCTTCACCATCGTCTTTGCCATGAGCGGGGGGTTTCCGCTCTTCACCCTTGCATGGATCGGGAACCGGCTCTTCCAGTCGCAAGGGTGGGCAGGCCTGGTGCGGGTTTCGTCGCGATGGTTCTCCTACTCCACCTACGGCAGCGTGATGGCCGTGGTGAGCCTGAGTTTTCTGTTTGGCGATGCGGGCTGCCGATGGATGATGAGCCAGCTCATGGCGCACGGCGTGGGCTGGCGCGGCGTGTTCTTCTTTGCGTCGGGAGCGCTCGCGGTTCTGATGTTGACGTGTCTGCTGCTCTTGCGCGAAGCGCCCGAAGAGCGAGGACTGCCCGCGCCGGAGGTGAATCCGCGAAATGTGTACGCGCGCGAAGAGGGCGCCCGCGAAAAGGCGGCGCGCAAAAAACGGGCGGACGAGGGAAAGGCCGGCGACAGTGAACGTGTGGGACTCGGGGCGATCTTGCGGCCCTTGCTCACGAGCTTTCCGTTCTGGATGGTTTGCGTGCTGGCGTTTGGAACCACGATGCTACGGGAGACGTTCAACCTGTGGACGCCCACCTACTTCGTCCAATTCGCCGGGCTTACGGCGAGCGCAGCGGCCAGCCGCAGCGCGCTGTTTCCGCTCTGCGGCGGCGTCTCCGTGTTGCTCGGCGGATTCCTCAGCGACAAGCTTGGCCCCAACGGGCGCAACACGCTGGTCGTCGTCGGAATGACGGCGTGCACGGTTTGCCTCGTGCTCATGGGGCGCATTCCCGACCGCTCCGGCCAATGGGCGCCAACGATTCTTGTAGCTCTCGTCGGCTTCATGTTGCTCGGGCCGTATTCGTATCTCGCCGGCGCCATGTCTCTCGATTTCGGGGGAAAGCACGGGAGCGCCACGGCGGCGGGAATCATCGACGGCTTCGGCTACATGGCCGGTTGGCTCTCGGGCGACACGGTGGCGCGGATCGCCGTCGATTTCGGCTGGCGAAGAGCGTTTCTCTCGCTCGCGGTGGTTTCGCTGCTTACGGCGCTGGTCGCGATGGTGTTGGCGGCGCATCAGCGGAGGACGCCGGGGGTGGTGGGCGGACAGGCCGCGGGGGGCTGATTTGGCGGTCGCCGTTGGCCGAGGACCCTCATAATACCGACAAAATTTGTCGAAATTTGTCGACGGTTTTGAGGTCGATTTGTTAATCCCAAATGAGTTATGGAGATTTTTGCCTCCGAAATCACTCAATTTTTTTTAATTAATTAATTTCCTCCGTGGCGGGGGATTTGCGCGGGCGGCCGACGGGCCTGCGCTCACCGGTGAAGGGCTTTGGCTGATGGAGAGCCGCGGAGATAGCGACCTTGGCGTTGGCCAGGTAGTGCTCAGCTTCGGCGTGAGTGACGAATTCTCTCATCGATGCATAGTTGATGCAGGCAATGAAGTGGCAGATGTTTTCGTGGCCGCTGAGAGGAGGCGTGGCGCGGAGGTAGGCTTCGCTGGCGGCTTTCCAGGCGTCGTCGTCGGGGTCGTCCTCGTCGAGATCGGCGGTTTCCTTGTCATAGGCATATTTCCAGGCGTCTAGGCAGCGGTTGATGGTTTTGATCACGGAGTTGTCTTTGGGCGGGAAGTTGATCCTAGGTGCGCTCTCGCCAGCAACTTCGCACGTGTCGGTAGGTTCGCTCGCGTCGTCAGCGGCTTCGCTCGGGGCCGCAGGTGCGGCCGAGATTGGAGGTGCGGGCGATTTTGGAGGTGCGCATGGGGCGGTATCGATAGAAACAACGGTGTCTGCCATGAAGAAGCTCCTTCATCATTAAGGCTAGCGATTTGGGAGAATTAATCGGCAAACTTGGGGGAATTTTTTGACGGGGTGTAAGGGATGGAGGGGCAAGGGGTTAGGTGGGGGCTGGAGGAGTTTTGAGGGGTGATTAGGGGTTGACAGGAAGGAGCAGTGCGGAGGTGCCCACCTTACACGCAGCTTGATCGTCGATTTCCTTGGGCCGGCCTGTTATTCGACCGTTTCAATCTCCTCCGCCGTTGGTCCGTAGAGTTCGTAAATCTGGTCTGTAGCGTTTGCTGAGGTCACCGGACAGGTGGCAGGGGAATCGCCTAGCCCCAAAACGTAGGCAGTTGCGGGGGGTAACCCGCAAAGGCTATCGTAGATTGACATTTCGGTCTATTTCGGCCTGCGAGCGAATCGCGCCTGGAGGTCGGAATAAGGGACCGAAGGAACCTTCTTAAAGGCGTCTGCAAACGCCCGGTTCTCGCTTAGAGAAGACGAAGGTTCTACCGCTAATCTTGGCCCACGGCGTGCCGACGGTTTCTTCACGGGAGCCTCGGCGCGTGTCGGGTGCGTTCCCACAGATTGGAGCGTACCCCGATGGTGTGCCCAAGCCAACCGCTGCTCGTACCTACTGAGGCTAGCAATTACGTCATGATCAAGCGACTCGAACTGAGGAATTTTAGGTGCTTCCAGCATCTGGATCTTTCTCTTAAACAGTTCAACATTGTCGTAGGTGAAAGTGGCAGCGGAAAGACCGCTCTACTTGAATCAATCTTCCTCTTGGCTGGCGGTTCTCCGGAAATCTATTTTCGTATTCGACAGTGGAGAGGCTTTTCGCGAAGCCTTAATCTTACCGGCTACAGAGAATCCTACCGGTCCATATTTCGAGACTTGTTTTATAACTTCGACTCGGACAATGGCGCGATTCTCAGCTTCGAGGACGACCGAACAGGCTCAAGAAAACTCGAAATCGCATACTCGGATTCGGCAATATCCGGACTAGACTTAGAAGGGTCAGAACCCCACGCCTTCACTCTTTCTCCGATCAATTTTAAGTGGATTGTCGAGGGTCGAGTCCATAACACCTCAGCGTCCATTAAAGAAGGAAAGTTTACATTCGAGGGTACCGCTCCCGTTGCCCCCTTGGTTTACTACAACTCAGTCAATGTGTCTTCATTTGAGAACAGCTCTGCCTTTTCGGCGCTAAATCAAAAATTCAGAGCTACGCCCTTGATCGCGGTGATTGCTGAAATATATCCACAGGTGAAGGATATTTCGCTGGAACTCATCGCTGGCGATGCGACCTTATGCGTTGCTACTCTCCTCGATGAACGTCTACCCTTGGGCGACCTTTCCGGAGGAGTCGCAAAATTCGTTTCTCTTGCCCTCGGGATTCTTGCGAATCCTAAGGGAACTATCATCGTGGATGAATTTGAGTCAGGCTTCTATTATCGCAACATACCGACAGTTTGGAAGGCGCTCGTGAAGCTCGCTACACAAGAACAGGTACAACTCGTTGTTTCGACCCATAGCTATGAGTTCCTGAAAGCTGCTTCTCCCGTGCTCGCGTCGAATGGAATATCGAAGAATTCTCAGTTGCTCCGCGCGGAAATAAATAAAGTCGGTGAGCATGTGATCAGGAAGATTCCAGCCGATGCGTTCGAAGCTGCTACAAGCCAAGATTTTGAAGTGCGGTAGGGAGATGAGAAAATTGCGCCACCGATCGTAATTGGCCCATACGTTGTCCTTGGTGAAGGCGATAGAGATAAGGCCTTTTTGGAGAACCTCTGCATCGCTAGGGGAATCGCAGGATTAACTATCGGGTTCGTGGGAGGGAATGCGGGTTTTGGGAAATACCTCTTGGGCATGTCTGCGGTACCTGCGTTCGCACAATGCCAAGCTATCTTGTTGATGAGCGATAATGACGAAGCTCCCGACGACTCATTTGAAGCTATTCGAACTCAGCTTAAAGATAGTGGATTTCAGTTTCCAACCCATCCCCTTGAGGTCGCACGAAAGCAAGGAATGCCAGATATTGCAGTCCTCATGCAGCCTCATCCAGCGCAAGGGCACGATTCGCGTGGCTGTCTGGAGACCCTATTAATTCCGGCTATGCAGGCGGCGAATCCAACGCAGGCAACCTGTGTGGACCAAATGCTGGCCTGCGCTGGGGTAGGAGGATGGAAGGACAAAGGTGCCCGCGACAAAGCTAAAGTTCGCATCCTAATCTCCGCCGTTTACGAGCCTGATCCAATGCACGGACTGTTTCTTTGCTTCGCGCCTGCGAAGGGGCTCATCCCATTGAATGATCCGGCATTTAACGAGACAGCTTTGGTTCTTCAACACTTCACTGCTTGGGTCGCCTCAAACGTAAAATCGTGGGCCGATTGGCGAAAGGCTCAAGGCATTTAGAACGAGAAAGAGCCGCCCCTTCTGGGCGGCTCCCCAATACCGTGGGGGATTCGAACCCCCGATTCGGCAAAGCCGAATAGCCAATTATCAGTCGGCCCCCTTCAGCCACTCGGGCAACGGTCCGAAGCCACTGATCTAACAACGATCAGCGCTCGTCACAGTATGCTGCTTGGTTACCCTTATTACAAGACAGTTTGCCCTTTTCGGCCCGGCTGAGGCCGTGCCCTGATACAGAGCGAAAGGCAACCGCAGGTCCTTCGACTTCGGTCGCCTCGGCGACCTCCGCTCAGGATGACAAATGTGGGGTGGTGGGCGAACGCCGGTTTGCGCGGGGCTCCTCAAGCGATTTAATGTTATCTCGCTCTAGAAATCGTGAGGGAATCGCAATGCAAATCAGAACTCTTCTTGTTGCACTCGTGGCGGCCTCGGTTGTGACCGCTGCCGCAGCGGCGGCTGGACAATACGGGCCGAAGTCGGCGCCGGTGCGGCCCAAGATCACAGGCATCTCGCATCTGGCTGTTTACACTTCCGACGCGGCGGCGACCGAGCACTTTTACACCGTGTCGGTTGGCGCGGTGAAGCAGGCCGATCCTGAGAATCCGCTGGGCGTGCGGTATATGTTGAGCGCAACTCAGTTTGTGGAAGTGCTGCCGCTGCCTGCGGGACAGGGCATCAACCGCCTGGATCACGCTGCCCTGAATACGGAGAACGCCGACGGGATGCGGAAGTATCTCGCGGCCAAGGGATGGAAGACGCCCTCGAAGGTGACGCGCGGCGCGGACGGCAGCCGCTGGTTCGACGTGCTCGATCCCGAAGGCAACACCATTCAATTTATTCAGCTGCCGGCGGACGCGAAGCCGGTGGATGCGCCGAGCGCCATCGGCCATCACATCATCCATGTGGGCCTGCTGGTGCACGATCGCGCGGCTGAGGACAAGTTCTACCGCGACCTGCTAGACTTCAAGCCGTATTGGTGGGGCGGGCGCGAGGGCAAAGTGGAGTGGGTGAGCCAGCAGGTTCCTGACGCGCACGACTGGATTGAGTACATGCTTGCGGCGGGGCCGGGGAAAGGCATTCCTGCGGACATGACGCAGCAAACGCTGGGCGTGCTGGACCATTTCTCGATTGGAGTGGCCTCGGTTCCTGACGCGTACAAAGTGCTGGTGGATGGGAATCGGCTGAGCGGACGCCACGACCAGGCGCCGAAGATCGGGCTTGACGGGAAGTACCAGTTCAATTTGTACGATCCGGATGGGACGCGCGTGGAGACGATGAACTTCCATGCGACGGAGAAGCCGTGCTGCTCGGAGTTCACGGCGGACGATCCGGCGGAATAAAGACAGCGGAGTTAGCGGGGCTAGCGGGGTTGGCGTGCGCTGCGCGCACATGGCGAGTTGGCGGGGCTAGCGGGATCCGAGTCGCGCGAAATCTTTGCCTACGGTATACTGTTGATGGCCCAAAGAAGCAGGGAAGTCCCTGTCTATGAGGCCGATGGCTGGGCGGTTCCCGCGTGGCCAAACGAGAAAACGAGACAAAATGCCAAAGTTGAAAACTCATACGGGCGCGGCTAAGCGCTTCAGCAAGACCGGCACCGGAAAGATCAAGCGGGGCCAGACGAAGACGCGGCACATCCTTACGTCGAAGAAGCAAAAGACCAAGCGGAAGCTGGGCAAGTCTGTGCTGGTTTCTGACGGCGACTACTTGAAGGTAGCGCGCATGATTCCCTACGCCTGACCACCTGCGGTGGGGCGGACCTTTGGATTAGGTTCGTGCTGCTGCTATTGATGGGCCGAGACAGAATTTGGCCCCCGCAGCTTGCGGAAAGCGTTCCGGAGCGGCGAGAGATCAGGCTTGACGAGAGCGAGTGAAGAGGTTGACAGCCGTCCAAAAATGTGATGGCCTCCTGCCTCCAGCCGCGCAACTAAAACCAGCTTTTGGCTTCCAGCTTTCGGCTTCTAGTTCATCGTGGGTTGGCTGGATTTTTTGGGCCTCCCGCGGAGTCCGGAATCGAAGGGCGGGTAGCTGATGGCTGAGGCACAAAAAGGAGAAATACATGCCCCGCGTAAAACGCAGTACGAAGCGGAATGACCGGCGCAAGAAGATTCTGAAGCGCGCCAGCGGTTATTTCCTGACCAAATCAAAGCTCTACCAGGCGGCCCAGGAGGCCGTGGAGCGCGGCCTGAAGTTTGCTTATACGGGCCGGCGGCTGAAGAAGCGCCAGTACCGCTCGCTGTGGATTGTGCGCATTGCAGCAGCGTGCAAGCTGAACGGAACCAGCTACTCGCAGTTCATCAGCGGACTGAAGAAGGCCGGCGTGGAGCTGGACCGCAAGATTCTGGCCGACATTGCCGTGCATGACGCGGCTGGGTTTACCAAGCTGGTGGAGCAGGCCAAGGCGGCACAGCCGCCGAAGGCGAAGGCAGAGAAGCCCAAGGTAGCAAAGCCGGCAAAGGTCAGGGCGACGCAGGAAGCTTGAACCGGATTGCTCTCCCACCCTTTCCGCGAAGGACGCGGAGAGGATGGGGCACCCAAGATTGAAATATGACTGGCGGAAAAAGCGGCCCGGAGTTCGAAAGGACTCCGGGCCGTGGTGCGTTTGGCGGGCACTTTCCACTGTTATCGCGTTGTCGCCCAAGTCTGGTGCTGCCGATGTTCTGAGGCACGCGCGAATGCGCACGCGGCTGCCCCACGCTGTGGTTTATCCTGCTCTTTGCACATGACGAACGAAGCGATACCTAATCTGACAGCGTTTGACGATACCGCGCTGGACAAGGCGTTTGCTGCGCTTGAGGCGCAGGCACGGGAGTCTGCGGCCGGGCTGGATAGCGAGGCGGATGTGGAAGCGTTTCGCCTGGAATGGCTGGGGCGGAAGCAGGGGCGGCTGAACGAAGTTTCGGGCCGATGGTTGAAAGCGGCTCCGCCGGAGGCGAAGAAGGCGCTGGGCGTGCGCTTCAACGCGCTGAAGGAAGTGGTGGAGGGGCTGCTGGATGCGGCGCTGGCAGGCGGCCCGGGAGATGCTGCGCTGAAGGCCGAGGCCATCGACATCACGCTGCCGGGAACGCGGCGGCTAACCGGCGCCGAGCATCCGATTACCCGAACGATGAATGAGATTGTGGGTGTGTTTGCGGCGCTGGGCTATTCGGTGGGCGTGGGGCCGGAGGTCGAGACCGACTACTACAACTTCGAGAGCATGAATTTTCCGCCGGGCCATCCGGCGCGCGACACGCAGGACACGCTGGTGGTTGCGGGGCAGGATCGCAAGCCGTTGCGCGACCGGCTGCTGCTGCGCACGCACACTTCGCCGGTGCAGATGCGGACGATGGAACAGCAGCCGCCACCGGTGAGGATCGTGATTCCGGGCAAGGTGCACCGCAACGACGCGGCCGACGCGACGCACTCGCCGATATTCCATCAAGTCGAGGGGCTGTGCGTGGACGCGAACATCACCTTCAGCGATTTGAAGGGCACGCTCGACCATGCGATGAAGGCGCTGTTCGGGTCGGCGGTGAAGACGCGGTTCTTTCCGTCGTTTTTCCCGTTCACAGAGCCGAGTGCCGATGTGCAGATCAGTTGCATTTTCTGCGGCGGCAAGGGCTGTAGGAAATGTAAGCAGTCGGGGTGGATTGAGCTGCTTGGCTGCGGCATGGTGGACCCCGCGGTGTTCGCGTTCGCGGCGGAAAAGCAGCCGGCCTACGACGCGAAGCAGATTTCGGGATTCGCGTTCGGCATGGGCGTGGAGCGGATCGCGATGATGAAGTACGGGATCAGCGAGATCGGCAGCTTTTTTGCAGGGGATATGCGGTTTCTAAGTCAGTTTGTTTGATCGTTTCGCAAGTTGGCGTGCGCTGCGCGCTGACTTGAGTACGGGAGTTCGATGAAGATTCTGACCAAATGGCTTCGAGCGTATTTGCCGGGACTCGCTGACGATGACGCGCAGTTAGCCGAGGATCTGACTTTGCGTGGGATCGCGGTGGAAGGGATTTATCCGCTCGGCGAGCCGAACGGCTCGATCGACAATGGTTCGGTTTACGAGATGGACATCACCACGAACCGCGTGGACGCGATGAATCACTACGGCATTGCTCGCGAGGCGGCGGCGATCTATGGGCTGAAGCTGCCGGAACTGCGGTACGCGCTGCCGGATGCGCGACCGGCCGGCAAGCCATTTCCTGTGCGGATTGAGGCCGAGGACGAGTGCGGGAGGTTTACTGCGCGTGTGCTGCGCGATGTGACGATCGGCGAGTCGCGCGACTGGTTCGCGGGCGCTGAGGTTGCGACGTATTTCGCGCTGCTCGAGCAGAAGATGATTTTGAATGCCGTGGATGCGACCAACTTCGCATGGCTGGCGATGGGCCAGCCGACACACGCCTTCGATCTGGACAAGATTGAGGGAGGGATCGTAGTGCGGCGGGCGCGCAAGGGCGAGCGGCTGAAGACGCTGGACGGAGTGGAGCGCGTGCTGGACGCGGATGACCTTGTGGTGGCCGATCACAAGAAGGCGCTGGGCCTGGCGGGCGTGATGGGTGGATGGGACACGATGATCACGCCGGAGACGAAGAACGTGCTTGTGGAGGCGGCATGGTTCGATCCCGTTGCAGTTCGGCAGACGGCGCGGCGGCATGGGCTGCACACCGATGCGAGCCATCGCTTTGAGCGTGGCGCGGACTTCAACGCTGCGCCGGTGGCGTCGGCGCTGGTGAGCGCGATTCTGCTGGCGAACGGCGGATGGATCGAGGGCGAGCTGGTGGATGCGCGCATAGCGGCCGCGGAAGATCGCACAGCGCGGCGCAAGCCTGTCCAGCTCAAGTTGAGCGAAGTGTGGAGGATTCTGGGCGCGACCGAAAACGAAGAAGGAATTACCGCGGCGACGGTCGAGGCAGTCCTGACGGCTCTCGGTTGCGGCTTGGCTTCCTCGCAGCGGCCGACCACTGGAGAAGTGTCTTGGAGTGTGACGCTGCCGAGTTGGCGGCTGGATCTGGAGCGAGAGATAGATCTAATCGAAGAGGTCGCGCGCGTTTACGGATACAACCGGTTCGCCAACACGCTGCCGGCTTTTGGCGAGGGCGTGCGCGCGCTGCCGTGGGCGGAGAAGGAGGCAGCGGTGCGTGGCACTCTGCTGGCCGCCGGATTCCATGAGGCGATCGGGAGCTCATTCTGCTCGGCGGATGAAGGAGCGTTGACCGCGCCGCAACCGGCGCAGGTGGTTCCACTGGGCAATCCACTGAGCGAGGAGGCAGGCGTGCTGCGGCCGTCGCTCGTACCAGGAATGCTGGCGATGATTGCGGGCAACCTGAACCGCGACGTGAACGATGTGCGGCTGTTTGAGCTGGGCACGGTGTTTGGCGGGACGACAGACAAGGGAATGGCGGACAAGGTGGAGGAGCGGCCGGCGCTGGCGTTCGGGGCAGTGGGAAGTTTGCCGGAGGAGAGCGCGCTGCACGCGAGCCGGGCGTTCGAGTTCCACGACGTAAAGGGCGTGGTGGAACAGGTGCTCGCGAGGTTTGAGATGCGTGCGATGTATTTCGACCGCTTTCCGGCAGAAGCGGGAATCATGCCGGAGTGGTTGCATCCGTATCGCGCGGCGCGCGCGGTGGCTGATGGCGTAACGGTTGGTTGGTTCGGCCAACTGCATCCGCGCGAGGCGGCGGCGCGGAAGATCGATACACGAAGGCACGGGGACGCGGTGCTGATCGGCGAGTTGTATCTCGACCGGCTCTACAAGCTGCCGCTGCGCAGGCCGGTGGCGCGGGAGATTTCGCGCTACCAGCCGGTTCGCCGCGATTTTTCCCTGGTTTTGGATGAGAGCGTCGAGTGGGAGACGATCGATCGCGCGATTGCGGAGTTGCGGATTCCGGAGCTCGTGGAGTGGCGCGTGCGCGAGGTGTTCCGCGATGCGCGGCTGGGCAAGGGCGAGTATGCGCTGCTGCTGGGCGCGACGTTCCAGGCGCAGGACCGGACGCTGCGCGAGGAAGAATTGCAGGGGTTCCAGACGCGCGTGGTGGAAGCCGTTGGCAAGGCGGGAGCGCGGTTGCGGGTTTGAGTGCGCGAGAGCGGATTTGAGAGACGGATTGACGCCTGCCAGCGCTATACTCGAACGCAAACGGGATTTCTTTGGGGGGATCGATGTCGGAATCGGAGGCGGCAGTGGAGACGCAGAGCGAGGAACAGCACCGGGCAGACCACGAGGAAGCGGTTGCGCTGGCGGTGAGCGTGGACGATTTTTCGGCGCTCGAGGAGCGGGTACGGCGCGCCGTTGAAGTGGTCAAGCGGGAACGGCAGGCGCGTGCGGCGGTGGAGGCGCGCGTGGCGGAGTTGGAAACTCACGCAACGGAGTCCGAGGCACGCGCGGCGCAGGCCGAGGCGCGGCAAGCGGAGATTGAGGCTCGCGCGGCACAGGTCGAAACGCTGGTGCAGGGGCAGTCTCGATTGGTGGAGCGGCTGGAAAACGATTTGAGCGCGCTGCGCGCAGAGCGCGACCAGGTGCGCGAGCGCGTGGAGCGGCTGCTCAAGCAGCTCGACACGCTGGAACTGTGAGGTCGGAGTGGCCGAGCAAAAACCTGACAAGCCGGCGCAGGGCGATCCGGCACAGAACAAGCCGGCACAGAACAAGCCGGCGCAGAGTAATCCGGCACGCAGCGACCCGGCTCATAACAGGCCGGGCGAATACGTGACGGTGGAGATCTACGACCAGCTCTACCATCTTTCGGGGCAGGACCCTGAGCACATCCGCGAGCTGGCGGCGGTGGTGGACGCCAAGATGCGCGCCGTGGCCGCGCACGGGCGAACAGCCGATTCACTGCGCGTGGCCGTGCTGGCCGCGCTGAATCTCGCCGATGAAGTTTCGCAGGCAACGTCGGCCGATTTGCAACTGGGCCACGCCCGCGCCAACAGCCTGCGCATGTTGCTGGACGAAGTGCTGGAGAAAGACTAGCGGAGTTGGCGGAGCTAGCGGGGCTAGCGGTGTTAGCGAGTCAGTTTGCCGTAGCTTTCAGCTCTCAGCAATCAGCGTTCGGCCAAGATCATGCGCAGGCTTGTGCTATTCCACCCTAGCCGCGATGAAACTGCGGCAAGGATGCGGCACCCATTCTTTTGCGGTGGGTAAAGCGCGCGACAAGCAACTGCAGATCTCTGGAAAGTTAATTGGCCAGGACGGCGCGGTAGCGGACTTTGCCTTTCTTCACTTTGTCGATGGCCTCGTTGGCTTTTTCCATGGGGAAGAGCTCGGTGGTGGCTTTGACGCCGTGGCGGGCGGCTACGTCGAGCATCTCGCGGAGGCGGAAGGGGCTGCCGACGGGGCTGCCGCCGATGGCGCGCTGGCCGGAGATGAGCGGGAAGGCGTGGACGGAGACGGGAGACGGAGGAACGCCCACGAACCAGAGGGTTCCGTTGGGGCGGAGGGCCTGGAGGTAAGCGCCCCAGTCCTGATCGGCGTTGACGGTGGTGAGGATGAAGTCGAGCGCGCCGGATACCTCTTTCATGGACTTGGTTTCGCGGCTATTGACGAAGTGATGTGCGCCGAGGGAGCGGGCTTCCTCTTCTTTGGCCAGAGTCGTGGAGAAGGCAGTAACCTCGGCACCGAAGGCGCGGGCGAATTGTATGGCGAGGTGACCGAGGCCGCCGATGCCGACGACGCCGACACGAGAGGAGGGGTTGACGCCGTTGATGCGCATGGCGTTGTAAACGGTGATGCCGCCGCAAAGCAAGGGCGCGGTCTGTTCGCTGGGCAAGGCATCGGGGATGGGAACGACAAAACGGGCGTTGGCGCGGACGCGATCGGCGTAGCCGCCGTGGCGATGGACGCAGGTGCCTTCAGAAGAGGCACAGAGATTCTCCTGGCCGCTCATACACCACTCACACTGGCCGCAGGAGTTGGATTGCCAGCCGAGGCCGATGCGCTGGCCGACTTCAAGCGAGCGGACCTCGCTGCCGAGCGCGGCAACGGTGCCGACGATCTCGTGACCGGGGATGAAGGGATATTGGCTGATGCCCCAATCGTTGGCGATGAGGTGGAGGTCGCTGTGGCAGATGGCGCAATGGGTGATGGCGATCTCAACCTCGCGGGCGCCGAGCTTGCCCGGATCGTACTTGAGCGGAAGAAGCTCTGACCCCGCCGCATGAGCTGCAAGTCCCTGTATTTGAGCCATGATTCCCCCGAAGCTTTAATTAATTCAAGCAACTAGCCGGCTTTTCCCCAAAAGCGCCGGACGAGATGGAAGGAAAGCTAAATCGATGTTGCGTTGATTCTAGTTTAAACCGCCGGGCTCGATGTGGAGATTCAGAATCCAGAAGCCGCTGAGGACGCCATCGGCTGGGGCGTCGCCGACGAGCTCGGCGGATTCGCCGTTAAGTCCTGCATCCTGAGCGTTTCGGAGGGGCTCAAGGGCGTTGGCGACGGAGAGCGGCAGGCTGGTGAAGGTCTGGCCGTGGATTTCGCCCTGGGTTTCAGGGGCGAGAAGGCTGACATAGATGCGGTCGGCGGCGTGCTGATCGCGGGCCTCGGCAAGAACGGCAGCGAGGTCGTCAGGCGAAGGGGACTGACGTGGCTGAATCAAGGTGCGATCGAGCGTGGCGGCGTCAGAGACGAGGAGGCGGAGGTTGCCCGTGGCGAGGCGGCCAGGCAGCCTGAAGGCGATGCGGACATTGCGCGCAGGCTGATGCCAGGGGCGGACGGTGGCCTCGACTTCGACAGTGTCTCCGGCATGAGCGATGTCGGTAGAAGCGATGCGCGCCCGATCGAGAGTGACCTCGACCTGACGGGGAATGGCTTGAACGTGCAGATCGATGGAGCGAACGACGCCCTGTCGCGCGCCGTTCGAATAGAGGCGCGTGAATTGGCTGCCGGCGAGAAGAGCGGCCATCATGGACGCGGGGGCTTGCTGGCCGGAGGACGCCCAGAGGTCGAGCGGGAAGGGCGGAGAGCCGGCTACATCGATGGCGCCGGTGACGTGGTAGCTGAGGGCCTCGGAGCTTTGGTTTGATTCGAGGAGCGATTGGTAGAGGACGACCTGGACGGCGGTAGGCGTGAGGGAAGGCAGGTCGAGAATTTCGACGCTGAGCTTGCGCGGGCCTTTGGGGGAGTCGACGGCGATGTGCACGGGGATCATGTGGGCCTGAGCGCCGAGCACGCCGCGAATGGCGGACTCGCGGTCCTGGGTGAATGCGCCGACGATGACGCCGGTGTTGACGATCTTGAAGGAATTGAGCGGCGAAGCGAGGGTGGCGACGACGTCGGCAGTGGTCATGGGAAGGGAGACGGGCCCGGCGCCGAGGACGGGGTGGCCGCAGGCGAGAAGTTGCTTGAGATCGACCCAGGTGACCGTGCAGGTGGCGGAGACTTCGAGGTCGCCGCGGATGAGTTGCATGCTGACCGCGGAGCCGGGCACGAGCGCGGGGGGGACGGGGGCTTCGGAGCCGGGGCGGGAAGACGATGGGGACGAGGCCTGGCCTGAGGGCGCAGAGCCGGAGGACAGGCCGGAGCTGGACAGGCCAAAGAGTGAGCCGCCGGCGGCGACGGGGGAGAGGGAGGTTCCGGCGGTTTGCTGCTGCCAGAAGCGGATGGCTTCAGGCAGGAATCCGCTCATCACTAGTGGCGTGTCCATCGGCCGGAAGCTCATGTCGCCGGGAGCGAGCGGGTTCCGATTGGCGGCGGTGATGAAGGCGTCGAGCGATGAGTTTAGAGCGGGAGGGGCGGTTTGCGCGCCGGTTTGCGCGTCTGGGATTTCGAGATCGCGGACGGGAATGTCGCGGACTTCGAGCATCTGCTCGATGGGGGTGATGCCGGCGATGGGTTCCTTGGTGAATTGGCCGATGCGGTAGGAGAGCGAACCGGCCAGCTTGCCGTCGATATAGACGGGGCTGCCGCTCATGCCTTCGACGACGCCGGTGTATTCGGGCTTATCGCCGTGAAGCCGGGCGAGGATGAGGTCCTGGCCGGGTCCGCGCGCGCCGTGCAGGACGCCGAGGATTTCGACCTGCATGGGTTCGGGAGTGGAGCCTTGAAAGACTGTCCAGGCGATGCCGGTCATGCCGGGACGAATCTGGCTGAGGGGAAAGAAGCCGGGATTGGCGGGCGGGCCGGCGGTTGAGGCGGTAAGTTGAGTCGAGGTGGATGAAGGACCTGCGGGTGCTGGGGACGATTGGGCCGGCAGCAGGACGGAGGAAGTTGAGGCCAGCAGGAGGCCGGAGAGGATTGCGAGGGCGGGGAAGCCGTTGGTTCCCTTCGGGCGAGTTTCCACGTCTATTAGAGTACGGCAAGAGAGTGGAGTTAGCGGAGCTAGCGGAGTTGGCGGGTTTGGCAAGGCAGCGAAGCAGATCGCGTATGCTGGTGAGCACAAGAGGTTGAATATGTTGAAGGCGGATTTGAAGGCACGCGTTTTTGGGCGAAGTTTGGCGGGATTGCTGTTTCTGGCTGTTTTGACGGTGGCGGTTGCGACAGAGGGGCGTGGTCAGAGCCAGGCGCCAAGCCCGAGCCAGCCAGCAGCAGGGCAACAGCCGCCAGCAGACCAGCAGGCACCGGACGCCGGGGGCCCGAGCGGCGACAACGGACCGATTGCACTGCCCAAGAAGCCGGATAACCCGGACGCTCCTCCGCCGCCGGCACCGGCGCGGCCGGAGTTCAAGAACCCCGAGGGCGTGCCCAACATGAGTTTGCGCGTAGAGGTTCCGGAGGTCACGGTCGACGTGGGGGTATTGATCGAAAGGACGCACCGATTCTACCCCGGACTGAAGCCCTCGAACTTTCGCGTCTACGAGGATGGGGTGGAGCAGAAGGTTGAGGGATTCAAGCGCACCGAGGCGCCGATTACGGTGCTGCTGTTGTGCGAGTACGCGGCGCGAGGATACATGTTCAGAGTGGACATGCTGAACTCGGCGTGGGCGTTTACGCAGCAATTGCGGCCGCAGGACTACGTGGCCATGATGACGTTCGATTTGAATACGCACATCGTGAGCGACTTTACGCAGGACAAGAAGCAGATTCTGGAAGGCATCAACATTCTGGGCAACGGAGTGTACATGCCGGCGGCGTTCCGGGAGACCGCCATCTTCGATGCGCTGAGCGAATCGCTGGACCGGCTGTCGCGGGTCGAAGGGCAGAAGTATATCGTGCTGATTGCGTCGGGCGTGGACACGATGTCGAAGCTGGACCTGGACCAGATATTGAAGAAGGTGAAGGCGTCGCACGACATTACCATTTTCAGCATCTCGACAGGCGGGATGCTGCTGGCGATGACAGAGGGCACCGGAGGTATGGGCGGGGGTATGCGCGACATGACCTACCTGCAGGCCGAGAACCAGATGAAGACATTTTCCGATATGACGGGCGGAATGCATTTTGAGCCGCGGTTTTCCGGCGAGTTGCCCGACGATGTGAAGGATATCAACCAGAACATCCGCGCGAAGTATGAGCTGGTGTATCACCCGTTGAACGCCAAGCAGGACGGGACGTGGCGCAAGATTCACGTGGAACTGGTGGACGACGAAGGCCAGCCGCTGCGCTTGCAGGACGAGAAGCACAAGCCGCTGAAGTACGACATTATTGCGCGGGACGGGTATCGCGCGAAGCAGGAAGTGGAGTAAAGACAGGGAACAGGGATTAGGTGTGACCTTTCA
>PLGG01000020.1 GCA_003138515.1 Acidobacteriaceae bacterium
ACTAACCACTACCCACTAATCACTGCTTCTACCACCCCCTCCCCCCTACCCCCAGGGGGGGTCCTCTTTTCCGCCCCTGTTCCATTGTTCCCTTGGTCCCTTGTTCCCTGTTTTTACCCACCCCCCCCCATACTTTCTGGACCCCACCCCCCCATGCCTGTTTGTGAAACTGTGAAACTGTGAAACTGTGGTGCCTTTAGAATCAAGAACTTCTGTCCACAGTTTCACAGTTTCACAGTTCGTAGTTTTGTTTTTGACGATTTTCGATTTTGTCTCGCGAAAACGGCAACCTTTTCACTGCGCGATGCGCAACGATCACGCACCGCAGAAAATCGCGGAAATCGGCCCGCGACTTCGCCGCGGCGACCTCGCTCGGCATGACAGTGCGTCGGCGATGCAAGCATCGTGCGAGGGATGATTGATTGAGGTGGTTCGGCACGTGACTTCGCCGCTTCAATCTTTTTCAAAAGGCCGGGCTGTTTCAAAAAGGACGGGCGGCTTGCGGCTGGCCCATCGCGCTGTCTCAGTTCGGTCGGAGCAGCTTGGTCAACTGATCCGGTGGAACGGGCCGGCTGAAGAAGTTTCCCTGGGCTTCATCGCAATCGTGCGCCCACAGATACTCCAGATCTTCGGCCGTTTCAACTCCCTGAGCAATGACCCGGAGATTAAGGCTTCGACCCATGTCGATGAATGCTCCGACAGCGGACGTTCCACCAGGAACGGTAGTGATCTGGCGGACAAACGACCGGTCGATCTTGAGGGCATTGAGGGGTAGTTTCTGCATACTGCTCAAGCTGGAGTTGCCGGTGCCGAAATTATCGACTGACACCCGCACGCCCTTATCCCTGAGGGTCTTGAGGACAAACGCTGTGCGCTCGGGATGGTTCATCAGAACACTTTCGGCTACGTCCAGCTCCAGAAACCCCGCATCCAGGCCAGAGTCGCCGAGGGCCGCGAACAGCCCATCCACAAAATCCCCGCTCTGAAACTGCACACCCGAGACATTGACGGCTATCGTCTTTGCGAGCATCCCCGCATCCGCCCAGGCTCGGGCCTGCGTGCATGCCTGGCCGAAGACCCAGGCGCCGATGGACATTATCAGGCCGGATTGCTCGGCGATGGGAATGAACTGCCCCGGAGAAACGGTTCCGCGCGTGGGATGGTTCCAGCGGGACAGCGCTTCAGCTCCGGAGATGACTCCCGTCTTCAGATCGACTTTGGGCTGGTAGTGCAACGTCAGTTCGTTGCGTTCCAGGGCGCGGCGCAGACTCTCCTCGATGGATTCGTCTTCGGCGACGGGGACATTCATGTCGCGGCTGAAGAACCGATAGCTCTGACGCCCGCTCTTCTTGGCCTGATACATTGCGGTGTCTGCATTCCCGATGAGCGTTTCCGCATCCAGGCCGTCGTCGGGGTAGACGCTCACACCGATGCTTGCGGTGACGTGAAGCTCGGAGCGGCCTGGGAGATGAACCTCCGCTACCCCGCGTAAAACTCTTCTTGCCGAAGTGGCGGCATCTTCCGGTTCATTGAGGTCTTGCAGCAGCAGGAGGAACTCATCGCCGCCCTGCCTGCTTACCGTGTCTGGAGTGCGCACGCAACTCAGCAGGCGTTTTGCCACAGACTTGAGAAACTCGTCCCCGGCGGCATGTCCCAGTGAGTCGTTGATGAGTTTGAAGCCGTCCAAATCGAGGAACAGCACGGCGACCCGGCCCCCGTGCCGCCGCGCAAGAGAGATCGCCTGTCCCACCCGGTCGCTAAAAAGCAATCGATTGGGCAATCCGGTCAGGGAGTCGTGTTCGGCTAAATGAATCATCTGCTCGGACTGCGCCCGCGCCACGCTCACGTCGCGAAAAACGATCACCGCTCCAGTGACCTTTCCTTCACTGTCGTGGATGGGGGCAACGGAGTCTTCAATGAACACTTCATGACCGTCGCGGTGGATGAGCATACAATTCAACGGCAGTTTCCCCGTCAGGTTTTCCGATGCCGCCTTCGCCATAGGATCCAGGATTGCCTTGCGAGTGGAGGCGTCCACGACCCGGAAGACCTCGGTCAGGTGGCGGCCGACTGCGTCCTTCAGCCGCCAGCCCATCATGTCGCCAGCGATGGGATTGAAGAAGGTGATGTTTCCTGACATGTCGGTGCAGATCACGGCATCTGCGATGCAATTGAGCGTGGCCTGGGCGCGATCCTTTTCATTGGTCAGGACCTCTTCGTTCGTCGTGCGCTCCACGGCATTGCGCAGGGTTCGCATGAGTTTGTGCGGCTCGATTTGGCCCTTGATGAGATAGTCTTGCGCGCCCTCATGAATGGCCTGAATTGCCTTCGGCTCGTCGTCCAGGCTGGACAACAGCACAATGGAGGCGCGGGGCGCGGCCGCACGCGCCCGTCTCACCGCATCCGGTCCTCCCGGATCGGGCAATCCGAGGTCCAGCAGGACAATGTCGGCAGAATGCCCTGCGAGCCAGGTCTCGGCGTCCGCCAGACTTGCCACCTGGGTTAATGCGAACGAGTATGGACCCTGATCGTCGAACATCGCGCTGATCAGGCGAGCTTGTTTGAGATCATTCTCGATCAGAAGAACCGTCTTGTCTGGGTTTTTTCCCATTTGTCTCACCTCTGCACGGGGACCCTAGCACATTTTGTCTAAGATTCATGAGTTCGGAGAACCTTCCCAGACGAGATTGATTGAAGAATCTCAAAGCCCACACAACGGTACTGTTCTCTTTTGCTCACTCTGGGTTGACGAGTTTGGTCCCTGTGATCCTGCGAAAGGTGGTGTGGATCTATCTCCTTGATTCGACAGCAGATCGGTGAGCCGGCGAGCATCCCCTGAGCTACTTCAACCCTGTGGTTTGCGCATTAGCCGCAGATTGAGGGAGCGAAGACCGGGTAGGCGGGCCAGTCGCGTCGGGAGCCTGGCGCGCAGTGAGCGCCGGAGCCCAGTTCGAATCGAGAACGTTGACCAGCGACCAGGGACTTCCGGCCAGATCGTAGTGAAACGCTCCCTGCTCATCGACCACGAGCCGGCTTGCAAGGTACAGGAATCCCGTGCTCTTGGTATTGTCGGTGTCATTGATTTCGAATTGACCAACCATCAGGTCGAAGGACTGGGAGTCCGGGTCCGAACTGACTTCATCTGATTGAAGCGGACGGTTGGCGATGAAGGTGATCTCGCGCCCGGTCGGCGTAACAACCATCTGGATGAAGGCGACGTCGAAGATGGGATCTCCGGCAATTGAGCAATGACCAGCGGCTTTGGTTTTGGAGAGCGCGGCGGCCAATTCCCGATCCTGGCCCTGCTGAAATGCCAATGAAAGAATCTGCAGATCGGCCGAAGTGGTGTAGTTGTAAACGATGAGCGTTACGCCGATGGTGTTGCCGGCTTGAGCGTAGGTTGCGCGAATCTTCTCGAAACCCGGGCTGGCGGCGAACGCCGGAACGGCTGCCAGCGTGAATGTGCCCACGAGCGCCAGGATGGGAAGTACCGACTTGCGAAGGCGTCGAGCTGTGTTTGTGAGGGTTCCCATTTTGCTGTCCTCAAGGAGATGTGCCAGGGCCTGGTCGCATTGCGCAGGCCCTGACCAGGCCCCTTCGCGCCGGTCACTTGGAGAGCTACGCTGCGGTTCTGGTTTCGATCGGTTTCTGTGTCTGGATGAGCTCGTCGAACATGGCGCGCGATTGGATCATCGCGGTGCGGAGCTCTTCGGTGCTTGCTTCAGGCCCGCTGGACCGCACCGCGATGGCGTGCGCTGCGCGGTAGCTTTCCATGGCGCGAGGATAGGTGACGGAGAGGTCGGCGGCGCTTTGCTCGAAGGTGTCTCTGGGATAGCCGCGAGCCAAGAGGATCGAGGCTATCAAATTGTCGGCTTCAGTGACTGCGGCCCTGGGCTGATCTACGAAGCGGGATTGCAAGGTCTGCCACGCGGCGACAAATCGCTCCCGCTCGATGGCTCCGAGTTCGTGGATTTTGAACGCGTCGACGCGAGTTTGGAGGCCGGCAAGTTTGGCCTCGGCTTTCCGCCGGGAGCCGTGCGTCAGAACAGCGCGATCGTATTCCGATCCGAAACGATTGCGGAGGGCCTTGGTTTTGCGCTTTTCAAGAATAGTGGCAACGACGATGAGAACAACAAAAAGGATGGCGACCGCAACAACGATGATCTGGGCACTCGTGAATTGACTGAACATTGTGTTCTCCTATGCGGGATTTCCGCAATAGCAAAGGGTGAATGGGGAGGCTTCCCAGACGGGAAGGAACCTGCACTCCTCGATCATGGGCGGCCGGGCGCATGAATGCTGGGCAGAATTGCACACTGCGGAATTGAATGGGCGGTAAGAGAAGGCTGGGGCAAGCCGATCTATTGTTGCGGGATGGATGACTGCTGGATCAATCCCGGTCGCGATTCCGCCGGATTGTGCCGCTGCCTCTTGAATAGCGCTCGGTAGCGCCGTAATCACCCATGTTGAAGGTATCAAAGCGAGTTCGACGGTCAGAGGGGTTCTCGCCATCGCACCAGGAGCTTTGCCGCAGGAGGTCGCGGTCGTATTCGGCTCCGAAATAATTGCGGAAAGGCGCCAGTTCTTCACCGCGATTCTCAAGGTGGGCTCTCACATCCATCACAATGCCGAGAACGAGGATGAAGGCGCCAACGATCATCAGGACAAGCGTAAGGTTGGACAAAACGTTCTCCTTTGCATCGAATGATCACGGCAGCTGGAGCAGCGTGGCCAGGCAAACCGGCGAACGAATCAACTGTGGAGCAGGCAGGGGCGCGAAGGCTGGTCAGAATTGCTCACCCCGGAGCGTCGTTGAGGCGTATGGCAAAGCTCATGGGTGGGTTCGTTATGGTTCGGCAGCCTGCGAAGCCGTACGCAGATGCAGGCCGAGAAGCAACTGCGGTGCGCGTGGCTGCGTTTAGGGCGCCGTGCTCAGGATGAGGAGTGACGGGGTGCCCGGCGGGGGATTGCGGGGATGAATTAGTATTTGGGGTTGGCGTCAAAAATCGCTTTACCCGAGGACGAACTGTGACCAAACGCGGACCGCTCAAGACCCACCTCAGCTTTAACGCACAACACTCGCCCATGGGCGCATTCATGAGCTTTACTTGCGGGAACTTCGGGACTCGCGGCGGGATTGGCTTGCAGATCGGCCAGCCGGGCGACCAGGAGGTCTTTGTCGGGTTCAAAGATGGAGATCGTTACTCGAGCTCGACGCTGAAGTGCCTGCCGTTTTACGTGGGAGCGGTGAGCCGGGCGGCGGATGCGTTCCTGGTGGAGCAGGCGGGGCCGTCGGAGCAGAACGTGAAGCCGGATGCGGAGCCTTTCAAGGATGGCGAAGTTGCGCGGTCGTATGGATGGGCGACGGACGAGTGGCGCGCGGATGGGCTGACGTTTACGGTGTACTCGCCGTTTGAGTCGATTCCCGACCCGGAGCTGGAGAGCGTGGAGCGGATGCGCGAGGGGCTGCTGCCGGCGGTGGTGGCGCGGCTCGTGCTGGACAACACGAACGGCACCGAGACAAAGACGGCGATGTTTGCGCTGAATCACGCGCGGCCGGGCGAGCGGATTCTGGAGGACGATTTGGGAGCAGGGCGGCTGGGGTTTGCCTTCAGGCGCGAGGCGGGCGGAGCGGCCGAGCTTTGGGACTGGACGACGGGGAAAAAGGCAGCGGCGGGCACGGAGCCGTTTGTGTTCATGCGGTGGTCAGCGAGCGACGGGGTTCGCGAGAGACATAACCCGGTGCACCTGCTGGGGTCGTGTCCGGGATTCGGGTTCGAGGTGCCGGCGGGAAAGAAATATGGATTGACGATCGCGCTGGGTTCGTACCTGGAGGGCGCGCAGACGAACGGGTTGGACGGGAAGTACCTGTATGCGCGGTATTACAAGGGCCTGGGAGACGTGCTGAAGACTGCGCTGGACGGCGCGGACGAGATGGCGGCGCGTGCCGAGGCGCTGGACGCGAAGCTGGACGCGACGAAACTGTCGGACGATCAGCGTTTCATCATTGCTCACTCGACTCACAGCTATTACGGGAGCACGCAGTTGCTTGACGTGGATGGGCAGCCGTTGTGGGTGGTGAACGAGGGCGAGTACTGCATGATGAACACGCTCGACCTGGCGGTGGATCACGTGTTCTGGGAGCTCGAGCATAACCCGTGGCTGGTACGGAATTTGCTGGACACGTTTGCGCGGCGGTACAGCTACACAGACGAGGTCAAGGTGTACAAGACGGCGATTGCGATGGCGGCTCCGCTGGGACAGGCCGATCCGTCGCAGGCTCCGCCGGCTCCGGACGAGGCACAACTGACGCGGCCGTATGACACGAAGCCAGGCGGGCTGAGCTTTTGCCACGATATGGGCGCGCACAATAATTTTTCGCCGAAGGGGCGGAGCAGTTATGAGCTGGCGAATCTGACGGGATGCTTCAGCTACATGACGCAAGAACAACTGTGCAACTGGATTCTGGTGGCCGGGTGCTACGTGGCGAAGACGCGCGACGTGGAGTGGCTGAAGCGTAACCGCGGCGTGGTGGAGCAGTGCCTCGAAAGCATGATCAACCGCGGCGGGGACGTGGGATTTGCGCAATACGACAGCACGCGGACGGCAGGCGGGCAGGAGATTACGACGTACGATTCGCTGGACCACTCGCTGGCTCAGACGCGGAATAACGTGTACATCGCGGTGAAGAGCTGGGCGAGCTACCGCGCGCTGGCATTGCTGTTCCGCGAACTGGGCGCGGCCGCGGACGAGAAGCGGGCGATGGAGCTGGCGGTGAAGGTCGCCGGCGTGGTGAGCGACCAGGCGGTGGACGGAGTGCTGCCCGCGATCTTCGAGAAAGCGAACCCGGGATATGGGTCGCGGATTCTGCCTGCGGTGGAAGGGTGCGCGTATCCGCTGTACTTTGTGAAGACCGGATTTGCAGGCGGGACGCTGGAGCAGGTGTTCGGGAGCGCGGAAGAGAAGCGCATGTACGACGCGCTGAAGGAGCACACGCGGAAGCTGTTGCTGGATGCGGAGCGGCGGAATTTGTTTGCCGACGGCGGAATCAAGCTGTCGTCGACGAGCAACAACTCGTGGATGAGCAAGATTTCGATCTTCATGCACGTGACGCGGAGGGTGTTCCACCTGGACGAGGACCCCAAGGTGGCGGATGTTTTCCGCAAGGCGGACGCGGCGCACGTGAAGTGGCAGACGGAGGGCAGCTCGTACTGGGCGTGCTGCGACCAGATTGTGTCGGGCGAAGGCAAGGCGAGCCGGTACTATCCGCGGATCATTACCAGTGCGTTGTGGATGGAGTAGGGGCAGCTTCTAGCTTCTAGCACTTAGCTCTTAGCTCTTAGCTCTTAGCTTTCAGATTCAGATAGTCGGGCGCCGGGGTCAGGGAGGGGGGCTGCGCGATTCGCGGCCCGGGCTGCGGCTTCCCTTCCCTGGTGTTGAAGTTTCAATGAGCCTCTCAGGTGCGCCTAGGGGCGAAATCTTCTTGAAAGATCGGCCGAGATGCCTGGGCGCCGGGAGCCTGGGCTTGACAATTTGCTGTTTCTTTTATTTAATTCATGCATTATTTAATTATGACAATGCGAACGAGACGAGATTCGATGGGCGCCAAAGGCCGGCGGGATTTTGCGCGGGGGCCGGGGCAGCGGAAATCTGCGCGAGGGCCGGGGCGGCCCACGTCCACTTCAGGGCTCTATGCGCGCGAGAAGCTGATCGAGGCAGCTACCGAGCTTTTTGCGAAACAGGGAGTGGCGGCGACGACGTTTGCCATGATCGCCGAGCGGGCGGAGCTGACTCCGGCGATGCCGCACTACTACTTCAGAGACCGAGAACAATTGCTGGATGCGGTAGTGAAGGAACGGCTGGCGCCGCTGATCGCGGGAGTATGGGGCCCGGTGACGGCAGGCGAGGCTCCGGCGGAACTGATGCGTGGGATCGTGGAGCGGATGCTGGTCGGGATCGAGAAAATGCCGTGGGTGCCATCGATGTGGATGCGCGAAGTGCTGAACGAAGGAGGGCTTTTGCGCGGGAGAGTGCTGCGCCATCTGCCGTTCCAGAGGATCGGAGCGCTGAGCCAGAGCGTGGCAAAGGCGCAGGCCGCCGGCACGGCGAATGCGGAGATCGATGCGGGGCTGATCGTGTTTTCGCTGATCGGTCTCGTGATGATGCACATGGCAACGATCAATTTGTGGGCAGAGGTCTTCGGGCGGAAAACACTGGAGCGCGAGGCGCTGAGCCGCCACATTACCGGGCTGCTCATTCATGGATTGCAGCGGGGTGAAGGGCTTAAATCGGGCGAAGGCGGGCAACCTGGCGGCCCGATGAAACGCAAGGCGAGATCGAAGCGTAAGTGAGTATGGAGGGGAAGATGCATGTTCTCCGAGACGGAGCCCTGACGGGCACAGCGGCGGCAGCGGCGCTGGTGTTGCTGGCGGGCTGCGCGCAGAAGCCGACGAACACCTACCAGGGATACATCGAGGGCAAGTTTGTTTACGTGGCTTCTCCGCAGAGCGGAAGGCTGGACCAGGTGAACGTGGCGCGCGGCGATACTGTGACGGCCGGTCATCCGCTGTTTGCGCTGGACGATGAGCCGGAGGCGTCTGAAGAGCGGACAGCGGAGCAGGTGCTGCACAGCTCTGAGTCTCGACTCAACGACTTGGAGACGGGAAAGCGACCGGCGGAGGTGGACGTGACGCGCGCGCAACTGGCGCGGGCGGTTGCGGACAAGAAGCAGGCAGACGAGATTTTGGTGAGCGATGAGGCGCAGTTCAAGGCTGGAGGCATTGCGCAGACAGAGCTGATCAACGCGCAGGCGGCGGCAGAGACGAGCGCGGCAAAGGTGCGTGAGCTGGAAGCCGATCTGGCGGTGGATGCACTGCCGGCGCGGGAGCAGCAGATCAAGGCGCAGACGAATCAGGTGGCTGCGGATCGTGCGTCGCTGGCGAACGCACAGTGGCACCTGAAGCAAAAACAGATTGCCTCCCCGCGGAACGGGTTGATCTTCGACACGCTCTACCGGCAGGGCGAGTGGGTTGCGGCGGGAAACCCAGTGATTCAGATTCTGCCGCCGGAAAATCTGGAGATTCGATTCTTCGTGCCGGAAACGGTGGTGGGCGGGCTGCGCGTGGGAGGGAGTGTGCGCGTGGCTTGCGACGGATGCGCGAACGCGGTTGCAGCGACGATCAGTTTTGTGTCGCCGCAGAGCGAGTACACGCCACCGGTGATCTACAGCAACGAGAACCGGTCGAAGCTGGTGTACATCGTGATTGCGAATCCGGCGCCGCAGACGGCGGCAACGCTGCATCCGGGCCAGCCTGTAGAGGTGACCGTTCAGTGACAGCGGCCGCGCAATTCGACTATGCCATCGATGTGGAGGGATTGAACAAGCACTTCGACGGCAAGCACGTGGTGAAGGATGTGTCGCTGCGCGTGCGGAAGGGCGAGATCTTCGGCTTTCTGGGGCCTAATGGAAGCGGAAAGACGACAACGATCCGGATGATGTGCGGACTTCTGAAACCCGACTCAGGAACGGGGACGTGCCTGGGCCACGACATTCGCCGGGAGAGCGCGGAGATCAAGCGCAGCGTGGGTTACATGACGCAACGGTTCTCGTTCTGGGAGGACCTGACGATTGCGGAGAACATGGAGTTTGTGGCGAGGATTTACCAGCTTCGCGATCGAAAGGCTACGGTTCGTAAATCTCTTGCCGACCTGGGGCTGACGGCGAGGGCGCATCAGCTTGCAGGCGAACTGTCTGGAGGGTGGAAGCAGCGGATGGCGCTGGCAGCATGCATGCTACACGCGCCGCAACTGCTGCTGCTGGACGAGCCAACGGCGGGCGTCGACCCGAGAGCGCGGCGCGACTTCTGGGACGAGCTTCAGGCGCTCGCGGCCAAGGGAATCTCGGTGCTGGTGAGCACGCACTATATGGATGAAGCGGTGCGGTGCCACAAGCTGGCCTACATTTCTTCCGGGACATTGCTGGCGCAAGGCACGGCACAGGAAATCATCGAGGGGCAACATCTGAACACATGGGCCATTCACGGCGACCACCTTGCGGAGTTGCAGGAAGAGCTGCGGAAAAGAGATAACGTGGCGCAGACGGTGACGTTTGGCGACGTGCTGCACGTAAGCGGGACGAATGACGAACTGCTCGAACGGGAGATTGAAGCGGCTGTTGGGCGGAGTGGACGACGCGTGGAGCGAATCGAGACGAGCCTCGAAGACGTGTTCATTTACCTGATGGGCCGCTCAGAAACGAACAGCGGAGGCAACGCGTGAAGGGGCGGCAACGATTCTCGGGAGCGCGATGGTGGGCGGTCGTGCTGAAGGAGTTCACGCAATTGAAGCGCGACCGGCTGACGTTTGCCATGATTATGGGCATTCCGATCATGCAGATGACACTCTTCGGTTTCGCCATCAATACGATTCCCCGGCACCTGGACACGGGGGTTATCAGCGCGGACGACAGCGACGTGACGCGGGATTTTATGGAGGCGATGCAGAACTCGTCGTATTTCAAAATCGTCGAGAGGCTGCCAAACGAAGAAGCGGGGCGCGAGGCGCTGGCGCAGGGCCAGCTCTTGTTTGTGGTGAATATTCCCGCGGGGTTTACGCGGCAGGTGCTGCGGCGCGAGCGGCCGTCGATTCTGATCGAGGCCGACGCGACCGATCCGACGACAACGGGGAGCGCGCTGGCCGCGGTGGATGGAATTACGCAAACGGTGATCCAGCGAGAGCTGACTGGGCCGCTGGCCAGCCTGCAGGGCGGTCCGGCGCCGTTCGCAGTGAGCGTGCATCCGCTGTACAACCCGGATGAGATTACGCAGTACAACGTTGTGCCGGGACTGATGGGGATGGTTTTGACGCTGACCATGGTGATGATGACGGGACTGGCAGTGACGCGGGAGCGCGAACGCGGCACGATGGAGAATCTGCTGGCCATGCCGTCGACGCCACTGGAAGTGATGACGGGAAAGCTGGTTCCTTACATCGGCATCGGGCTTCTGCAAGCGTCGATTATCCTGCTGGCCGCGCGCTACGTGTTTTTCGTGCCGTTTTTTGGAAATGTTCTCGCCGTTTATCTTTCCACGCTGCTTTTCATCGCGGCGAACCTGACGGTAGGCATTACGTTTTCGTCGCTGGCGCGGAATCAACTGCAGGCAGTGCAACTGGCGATCTTCTATTTTCTGCCCAACATTATTCTGTCGGGATTCATGTTCCCGTTCAAGGGAATGCCGGGATGGGCGCAGGCCATCGGGAACTTGCTGCCGCTGACGTATTTCAACCGGCTGGTCCGGGGAATTCTGCTGAAGGGCAATGGGTGGGCGGATTCGTGGCCCAGCGTGTGGCCCATGATGGTGTTCACCGTGGTGGTGATGTGCGTGGCTGTGGCGACGTACCGGAGAACGCTCGACTGAGGAGGGCGACCATGCAGCGATTGACGCAGTGGATGAGCGGAGCGGCGGGGCTGGCGGCGCTGATGACGGTCGCGGGCTGCACAGTGGGGCCGAGGTATCGCGCGCCAGCGCCGCCGACCGTGACTGCTTACACTCCGCAACCGCTGCCGGCCGAGACGGCGAGCAGCGAAGGCATTGCGGGAAACGCGCAGCACTTCAATTCATCCGCGGCGATTCCAGCAGACTGGTGGACGGCGTTTCAATCACCCGAGCTGAATGCGATGGTCGAGGAGGCGCTCAAGAACAGTCCGACGCTGGAGCAGGCGACGGCGCGGCTGAAGCAGGCGCAGGAAGAGGTAAATGCGCGGACGGGGAGGACGAAGTTTCCGGAGGTGACGGGCAATGCATCCGTGACCGAAGAGCAGTTGAACCTGGCGGCGTATGGAATTCCCTTCCCCAACCCATCGCCGTTTACGCTGCTGAATGGATCGGTGGCGGTTTCGTATGCGCTCGATGTGTTCGGAGCGAATCGGCGGGCGATCGAGGGGCTGAAAGCGCAGAGGGATTACGAGGCGCGGCAAATCGAGGGCGCACGACTGATGCTCGAGGGAAACGTGGTGGCAGCGGCGATCCGGCAGGCGGAGGTGCGGAGAGAGGTTGAGATCACGCGGCAGTTGCTGGCGGTAGAGCAAAAGGAATTGAGGATTGCGGAGGAGCGCGTGCGGGCGGGCGGGATTTCCGATTTCGACGTGCATAGCCAGCGAACACAGGTGGCACAGACGGAGGCGGCGATTCCGCCACTTGAATTGCAACTGGACACGATCGACGACCAACTGGCGGCGCTGATGGGAAAGAGCCCGGCGGAAGCGCAGGTAGCGGGGATTTCGCTTGACGCGCTGCATCTGCCAGCGGATTTGCCGTTGACGGTACCGTCGGAACTGGTGCGGCAGCGGCCGGATATTCGCGCGGCGGAGGCGCTGCTGCATGAGGCGAGCGCGAATGTGGGCGTGGCGACGGCGAACCAGTATCCGCAGATTGTGCTGACGGGGAGCGGAGGCGGAGTTGGCACGCGATTCAACTCCGGCGGAGACGTGTGGAATGTGAGCGCGGCCCTGGCGGCGCCGATCTTCAACGGTGGAGCACTGCAGGCGGAGAAGCGCAAGGTGCAGGACGCGTACGACGAGGCGGCAAGCGAGTACCGCGCGACGGTGCTCGAAAGTTTTCGCGAGGTGGCCGATGCGCTGTATGCGGCGGAGCACGACGCGGAAACGCTGAAGGCGCGCAGTGCGGCGGCCGGCGAGGCGGAGGGAGCGTACGGAATCGCTGCGAAGCGCTTCGAGTCTGGAGGGATCAGCGAGCAAAGCTTGTTGGAAGCAGAGCGACAAAAGCTGCAGACGGGGCTTGACCGCGAGAATGCCGCGGCGAGCAGGCTGACGGACTCGGCGACGCTGTTTGAGGCGCTGGGGGGAAAAGCAGCTTCTAGCTTCTAGCTTCCAGCTCTTGGCCTTTGGCTTTGGGCCCCCGGCTTTTGACTTACAACTCTGGTTAGGCTTTGGCGAATCAGGAAAGGGCCGCCTCGGGATGGGCCTCGATTCCGTTTTTTCCTTGCGATTTGTGAATTGGTCTTGCAATTCAATAGCGGAGTCGATGAGAATCCGAGTATTCGGCGGCGGCCGTAGATTCCCGCGGAATAGCGACAATCAAAACGGTTCTTTGATGAACAAACACCGTTCCAACTGCAGGCGATTCGCAGGCCGGTGGAGTTGTACGACGCGAACCAGAGACTTGTAATCATGAACTTGCAATCAGGAGTTTGTCATGGGGACATCCGGGTGGCAGACGTGGAATAGCGGCCCCTTCAGCATTGAACGCAGACCGGGCAAATCGCCGGGCACGGTGATTCTCCGTTTCTGCGGCCCCTTCACGATACGCGACGCTTACAGCTCTCTGCCGCCGGGAGAGCTGAACAGGATTCTGGGATTGGAACCGGCACCAGGAGAGGCGCCACCGAAGCTGAACATTCTGGACCTGTCCACCTGTCCTTATATGGATTCCTCCGGCCTGGGCATCATCGCGACCCATTATGTTCGCTGCCAGAAGCAGGGCTTGAAGATGATTGTCGCCGGATTGAGCCCAAAGGTCCGGGACGTCTTCAGGATCACTAAGATGGACAAGGTGATTCCGATCGCGGCCACAGTTGAGGAAGCAGACAACAACTAGACTTCAAGCGATTTGCGGCGTTGGGCGGTTCGAAAGCCAGAGGCCCCTCGACTCCGGGCAGTGCCTAGCCCCCGATTTTCAACTTCGACAAAAAACTGAAAAAAGTTGAGGCACTTTTGCGCGCGATCACGCCTTCTACGGTGAAGGCCGAATGAGAGCGCGGTAATGAAAGATCCCGGGGGGATTGCTGCGCTCTCGGCTTTCATCCAACCGAGCTGTCCTCAAACAGACTTTTCAATCCAATGGAAACAGGACCGGGCTTGCGCCGCGAGCCTGTTGTCGGGCCGCGCCGTCGTGTCGCGCCGGCTCAAGCGGGCTTGGGCGCAAAGAAGGCTTCGACGTCGGTGATTGTCTTGGTGATGCGGTATGGCGGGAGGGACTGGAGGAATATCTGGCCGTAGCGCTGGCGAGTGATGCGGGGATCGAGGAGGACGAGGACGCCGCGGTCTTCGAGCGAGCGAATGAGGCGGCCGAAGCCCTGCTTGAGAGTGAGGACGGCTTCGGGAACCTGGTAGTCGAAGAAGGGACGGCCGCCCGATTCCTCGATGGCGCGCATGCGGGCCTGGACGACGGGATCGGAGGGAACGGCGAAAGGCAGGCGATCAATGATGACGCAACTGAGGGCTTCGCCTTGAACGTCGACTCCCTGCCAGAAGCTGGAGGTGCCGAAGAGGACAGAGTTGGGGGTGGCGCGGAATTCTTCGAGGAGAGCCTTGCGCGGAGCCGTGCCGTGGAGAAGCAGCGGAAAATCGAGGACGGGGAGAAGCCGCTCGTATAGGGCGCGCATCTGGGTATAGCTGGTGAAGAGGCAGAACGCGCGGCCGCGGGTGATGCGGAGAACGCGCTCGATGGTTGTGGCTGCAGCCTCAACGAAGTCGGGTTCGCGCGGGTCGGGCATGGAGGGCGGGAGATAGAGGAGAGCCTGCTTCTCGTAGCGGAAGTGGGACGGGACGATGAGCTCGCGGGTTTCGTTAAGGCCGAGACGGCGGCGGATGTGCTCGAAGCTGCCTTGCACGGTGAGTGTGGCGGAGGTGAGGACGACGGTTGGGATCTGCTCGAAGACGAGGGTGCGGAGAAGCTCGGAGACGTCAATGGGGGTGGCCTGCAGAAATGTACTGCGAGCGCTGCCGCGTGGGGCAGACCGTTGCGCCGAATTTGTACCTGGAGCAGCGGAGATGCGGCGCTCAAGCCAAAAGACGATGTTGGAGGCTGTGGACTCAAGCATGAACTCGAGGTCGGCGCGGAGGGAGGCGACGCGGGTCTCGAGGCCGCGGGCTTCGTCCACATCGGTGAGGCGTTCCATCTCCGCTTCAATGAGCCTGAGGGTGGAGCGGACTGCGAGGTAGAGATCGCCGGAGGACTCGAGGAAATCTTCGCGATTGGTGAAGGGATGGCGGCCGTCAGCGGGCATGGGGAGGGCGGCGAAGAAGAGGCGCGCACGCTCGCGGAGCTGCTGGGTGAGGGCGGGGATTTGCGTGGCGGAGGATTGGCCGCGGAGGAGTACATCGGTGTCACGGGCGAGGTCTTCGAAGCGGAGATTGGAGAGCGACCGGCCGAAATACTGCGAGGCGACCTCTTCGAGCTCATGGGCCTCGTCGAAGATGACGGCGGCGGATTCAGGAAGAACACCAGCGTCGGGAGCGTTGCCGGCAGCGAGGCGGACGGCGGTATCGGCGAAGAAGAGGTGGTGATTGACGATGATCAGGTCGGATTCGAGGGCGCGACGGCGCATCTCGGTGATGAAGCAGCGGCGGTAGTCGGGGCAGGTTGAGCCGAGGCAGGCGTCGGAGCGGGCGTCGAGCTTGTGCCAGAGGGCGGACGATTCGGGGAGGGCGGAAAGCTCGGCGCGGTCGCCGGTTTCAGTGATCCGCTCCCACTCTGCGATCTGGCGGTATTCGTCGATCTCGTCGAGGCCCGAGAGAATAGGCTGGTCGCGGAGGGCGAAGAGCTTTCGGCGGCAGAGGTAGTTGGCGCGGCCCTTCATGTAGCAGACGCGGAGTTCGCCGAGGAGGGTTTCGAGGAAAGGGACATCGCGGAAGAAGAGCTGGTCCTGAAGGGCCTTGGTGCCCGTGGAAACAATGACGCGCTGGCCGGTGCGGAGAGCGGGAAGAAGATAGGCGAGGGTTTTGCCTGTGCCTGTGCCGGCTTCGACGATGAGATGGCGACGCTCGGATAAAGCCCGCTCGACTGCTTTGGCCATTTCAAGTTGGCCGGGACGGTATTCGAAGGGGAGCGGGGAACGAGCGAGGACTCCGCCGGGCGCAAAGAATTCGTGGAGCGTGGGCAGGGTGCGGGTTGAGGCGTCGGAGGAGGGCATGAGGGCGCTGCATCCATCATAGAGAAGCAGGGAGTAGAGAGTAGCCAGTAGGGAGTAGAAGTACAAGAAGCGAGGAAACGAGGGAGCATATAACCGAAGGAACAAACGTCGCGGGTTAGGCAAAGTCGGGGTCTTCGCCTTCCGATGCGGCGCGGTACGAATCGCCGGGCAGGACTTGGCTGTGGCGGCTGTCGAGCCACTGGCCGATGAGGAGATCCTCTTCGGGTGTTGCAGCGGCGGCGGCACTTTGTGCGGCTTTGAGGAGGCGCTTGCGAGTCTCGGCGGAGGCAGCGCGTTCGTTACCGGCAGCGTAGGAATTAATGGGATGCAGACCGATGGCGGAAGGGTGGATGTGCATTGAGCCCTCCGTTGGTTAAGGAGCAATTCGAGGACCGCGATCAACGCGTGGGCATCAGAAAACGCTCATCAACAGATCTTTTGAAGGCTATGCATTTCTGGACGAAGCGCGGGCGGAATGCTCGATGTCCAACCGGACAGTACACTGATAAAGCAGCGCGTCTTTGACTGTTTCGCTGCTGGAGACAAGTTTTGCCCACGTATCGCAGATCGGTTGTGCCGGTGAAGTTGGGAGCCGCGAAGCTGCCGTTGGTGGCGATTGTGGGGCGGCCGAATGTGGGCAAGAGCACCCTGTTCAACCGGATGACGGGGAGCCGACGCTCGATTGTGGGCGACGAGCCTGGAATCACCCGCGACCGGATCTACGGCGAGTACGAGTGGCAGGGGCGTCAATACCGGCTGGTGGATACGGGCGGAATTGTGCCCGACGATCCGGAGCTAATGGCGACGGAGATTTTTGCGCAAGCAAAGGTGGCGCTTGAGGAAGCGGACGCGCTGGTGATGGTGGTGGACGCGCGGACGGAACTGGCACGGCCCGACTACGACCTGGCGCAACTGCTGAAACGCGGCGGAAAACCGTTGTTTCTCGCCGTAAACAAGGTTGAGACCGAAGGGCTGGCTGCGGAGGCGCAGAACTTTCGCCGGCTGGGGATTCGCGATTTGTATGGGGTGAGCTCGGAACACGGGCAGGGCGTTGGCGACCTGCTGGACGCGATTGCGGAAGCGACTCCCGAGCAGGCGGATGTAGTTGAAGAGGGCGAGGGGCCCGCGGCGGAACAGAGCGAAGAAACGGGCGAGAAGAAGATCCGAACGCACGGAGAGTTCGAGCAGCGCGAGACGGCGGTGGCGATTATCGGGCGGCCGAATGTGGGCAAGAGCACGCTGCTGAATGCGCTGACGGGGACATCGAGAGCGATTGTGTCTCCGATTGCAGGGACGACGCGCGACGCGGTGGATGAAGTGGTGGAATTCGAGGGGCAGACGCTGCGATTTGTGGATACGGCGGGGATCAGGCGCAAGGGTAAGACGAAATTGATGGCCGAGAAGATGAGCGTGGTGATGGCGCGGCGGCACCTGGAGGCGGCGGACGTGGCGCTGGTAATGATCGATGCGATGGAGGGCGTGACAGCGAGCGATGCGACGATTGGAGGGTACGCGCACGAGAGCGGGCGCAGCGTGGTCATCATTGTAAACAAGTGGGACTTGGTGACGACGAGGCGGAGCGATGGAAAAAAGCCCGCAGACCGCGAGATTTTTGAAAAGCAGGTGCGTGGGGCGTTGAAATATCTGGATTATGCGCCGGTGATTTTCTTGTCGGCGCTGGAAGCGATCGGGCCCGAACGGAAGGGTATGACGCGCGTGCTGCGCGAGGTGGTGTCGGTGGCCAAGGAGCGGAGAAAACGCGTCTCGACGGGGGCGATGAATCGATTTCTCGAAAAGATCGATTTTCAGCGGGCGCCGGTGCCGATGGCAAAGAGAATCAGGATTTTTTATATGACGCAGGCGGCAGTGGCTCCGCCGACGTTTGTGCTGTTCACGGATCGCGACATCAAGCTGCATTTCGCGTTCGAACGATTCCTGGAGAACCAGATTCGCGAGGCGTTTGGGTTCAAGGGGACGCCGGTTTGGTTCAAGGTGAAGGCGCGGAAGGACAGTGGTTAGTGGTTAGTGATTAGGGGTCATGGAAGATCGTGCGTTACAGTGAGAACCGCTCTTCGGTGAGCGCATTTGTAAATTCAATTCCTTGGTCTTTATTTGCAAACTGCTGGGGCTGCGCGCTGCGCAGCCCTTTTGGTTCGGCACGGCACGGTTGGGGTCGTGTGCGCTTTCTTATTGCTGGACGGGGGCGGGTTGCGATGAGGAGGAGCCGCTATTGTCGTCGGGGCCGAGAGTGCGGATGTGGATGCTGGCCTCGGTTTCGGGAACGGTGCCGTCGTTGGCCTGGACTTGAGTGGGTTGGCCTTGCATGAGGATGCGCTGCGTAGCCTTGCCGCGCGCGGGGACGACGATGCGCTGGGTGACGGAGGCAGCAGAGTTGCTGACGGTGAGGGGGATTTCAGCAGCAGCGTAGCCGGAGTTCGAGAGGTTGACGGCGACGAGCCAATTGTCGCCCTCGGTGTGCGATGGAAAGACGCTGTCGATGGCGATGTCAGGCAAACCTTTGTCGGCGTCGACCCAATCGGAGAAGAACCAGGAGAGATCGCGATGGAGTCCGGCTTGCTCAATGAGTTTCTCAAAGTAATCTGAGCCGGCGGTTGGGCTCAGGTCATGTGCGGCGTCCTGAGTGGGCGAGTAGGCGCGCAGAGCGACGGAGAGCGCGGCGTCGCCGGCAAGATCGCGGAGCATCCAGAGAACGTAGGTGGCCTTCGAGCGATAGTAGACGGGCGAGATGGCCTGCGCGAGCGGCTGGCCGGGACTTTCACCGGGACTGGCGGGCTCGCCGAGAGCGAGAGCCGAGCGGCCGGACTCAAGGGATTCGAGCGCCTTCTTGCGGCCCTGCTGTTTCTCGATCCAGAGAGTTCCCATGAAATGAGCGACGCCCTCGCTGAGCCAGGCGCGGGGAGAGGACATCCATGCATGAGTGAGCGCGTGAGCGAAGACGCCATCGAGCTCGTCGGGCGTGGCCGGGCGAATGGCGGTGACGAGAAGCGGGCCGGTTTCGAAAGGCGCGTCGTCAGGATCGGGGAGATCGAGGATGGTGAGTTGTGAGCGCGGCGCCTGGCCGAGCCAACTTTGCAGGAAGGGCGTGACGAAAGAAGCAGCCGAGGCCCAGCCTTCAACGGCGAAGTCGTCCTCGGGAAGGGTGTAGAGCGTAGTGTTGGTGGCCTGGTGAACGGTGCGGACGGCGAGGAAGATGCTGGGAGCCTCAAAGCCGAGAGCCGGTTCGTCGAGGCTGGCTGTGGCGATGCCGGCGATTTCAGGACCGGCGGTTGAAGGCTCGGTGAGCGCGAGCGGAACGAGATGGCCATTGATGAGGGCGACGGAGGGCGCCTGGCCGTGGGGATATTCATCGGTGAGGTTGAGGCGGAGGTGCGCGCCCGCCATGCGGAGCTTGTGCTCGCCCATTTCTTCGAAGACGCGAGCGCCGTCACCGAGAATGACGGGAACGCTGGAAACGGGATACCAGACGACGTTGCCGAAACCGCGCAGGCCGGTAAAGTCGACAGCGATCGAGTCCCAGTCGGTATGGAGAGCAGCGTCGTCAGGCGTGCCAATGGTGATGAGGCGCTGGGCGGATTGCGGGATTGAGCCGGAGTAGGTGACGTCGAGCTGAAGAGTTGCGCCGGGGGCGAGCGGAGCAGCGAGAGCGATGGCGGCTTCGTGAAGCTGGCCGGTGTGGTCGACGTCGGAGTTGAGGGTGGCGACGGTGAAGGTGACGTCGCGGCCGGCGAGGCGAATAGTTTCCCAGTCGAGCGAAGAGGAGATTTGGAGCGGAATGTGAGCAAGAGGGGCGCGGCCGTCATTGCGCAAGGTGAGGAGAGCGCGAACGGCGATCTGCTGCGCGGCAGGGCGGAGATGAACGTCCAGGTCGAAGGCGGTGAAGGTGAGGGCTTCGCGTTCGGCGTCGGTGGCGATGGGGGCGGAGACGGGCTGGCCTGCAGTTTTCGGCGCGGCGGGGCCGGCGGTGGTGGTGGTCTGGCCGTTGTCGTCGGCGGAGCGGGAGAAGATGATCTGACCGTGAGGCTGCTGGTCCGGTGTGGATGATGGCGTGGACGCGGGCGCGGCGGGGGTGGTCTGGGAAAGCGCGGGGAGAACGGCGAGAAACGGAACCGCCATCGAAATGAAGAGTGCGACGCGGGAGAGCAGAGGCCTGTGCTTTCCCGGGTCCCAAAATCGGGACCTGTGGCACCCCATCGTGCCGATGGAAGCGAATTTCATGAACCGAGGCCTTTCTGCGTTCTTGTTTTGGCGCTGCTACTGCGTGGAGCGCCACTGCGTGGAGCCGATTCTTGGACGGGCGCGGCGGAAGAATTGGCAGCGGCGCGCCGCTGGCGAGCGGCCTCGAAGAGAACTACGGCACCGGCGGCAGAGACGTTGAGGGAGCTGACGCCGCCGGCCATGGGAATGCTGAGGAGATGGTCGCAGGTACGTCGGACCAGATCGTGAAGGCCGGCGCCTTCGCGGCCGAGGACGACGACGAGATCGCCCGTGAAATCGAATTGGTCGTATGCGACCGGGCCGCGCTCGGCAACCCTCGCATCTAGTCTCGCATCCAGGCCGACAATCCAAAGGTTGCGGCGCTTAAGCTCTTCGAGGGAGCGAACTAGATTGACGACGCGGGCGATGCGCAGGTGCTCGGCGGCTCCGGCGCTGGCTTTGACGGCAGCGGGACTCAGTGGCGCGGAGCGGCGTTCGGTAAGCAGGACGCCATCGACGCCTGCGCCATCGGCGACGCGAAGAAGAGCGCCGAGATTCTGGGGATCTTCAACACCGTCGAGCGCGAGGATCAGGCGGGCTGGAGAGTCGTCGGCGGAGGGCGGAGGCTCGAAGAGGTCCTCGAGAGACAGAAATTCCTGCGGACGAACAAGCGCGACGACGCCCTGGTGGGCGGCGGTATTGGCGGCGAGGGTGAGCTGCTCGCGAGGCCCTTCAAGAACGCGAATGCCTGCGTTGCGGCATTGGGCGACGAGGCTTGTGAGGCGGTCGTCGTGGCGCTCTCGAGCGACCAGAACGTGATCAAAGCGGCGGCGGCCGGCCTTGAGAGCTTCAGAGACCGGATGCAGGCCGTAGAGAACTTCCATGAGAGTAGTTTACGGCGCTAGACACGAAGGGCGCCGCATGGAAACGCGGCGCCCAAGTGAGTTCGGAACAGAACATTCAAATGTAAATCGAGCGACTACACGAGGGCGCCGGCAGGTGCCTGCTGCCCACGGACGGCTGGGGCGCTGACGGCGCCGCGATGCTTGGAGTCGACCTGGAGGGTGAGGGTCTGCTGTTTCTTGTCGCGCAGGATGGTGATCTGGACGGGCTTGCCCACGTTGGAGCGGAGATCGCGGTCCCAGTCAGCGGAGGTGTTGATGGAATCTGTGCCGACCTTGAGGATGACGTCGAAGGCTTTGAGGCCCGATACCGCGGCTTCACTCTTGCGCGCCACCTGCTTGACCATGAGGCCACCCTGAACGCCGAGATACTCGGCCATCTGCGAGGTGAGCGGCTCAACCAGCGCGCCCACGTTGAGGGTGCTGGTGAAGACGGAGATGTGGAAGCCGCTCGAGACGGGGACATCGGAGCCGGTGATGCCCATTGTGGGCGGCGGCGCGACGGGAGCGATGCCATCGACATCGATATCGAGGCGGGTCCAAATGTCGTGCTCCATGGCCTTACGATCGACCAACTGCACCGCCAGCGTCTGGATATTACCATCACGGCTGATTTCAAGGCTGACCTTGCGGCCGGGCGGAATATCGCGGAGCATGCGGCGCAATGCATCGGCGTCGGCGACATTCTGGCCATCGATGGCGAGGACGACATCGTTGACCTTGAGCCCGATTTGGCCGGCAGGCGCGTCGTGATCGATGAGGGTGATGACTGCGCCGTGAACGTCCTTGAGCTTGAGAGCCTGCGCCTTGTCGGCATCGACGTCGGTAACATCGACGCCGAGGTAGCCGGGAACGCTGGTGTGGGCGAGGAGCGGGCTGGTGTCCTCAAGGAAAGGCGCGAGCTGCCCCGCCTGGGCTTGAGCCGGAAGGGACGCAACGAGCACGCAGGCGGCGACTGCGAGCCCGGCGAATGCAAGGTTCAAATGAGATGTACGGAATGGCCTCAAAAGGTGATTCATTGCGATTTCTCCATCTTGTTTCGTCGACCGGTCCGCGCTCATCAAGACGGCGCAGTGGCCGGAAGGGTTTGCACTGTTATTGGAATTGCGGAACCCGGCTCAAAACTTGCCGGGAAACGTCTCGGATTTGAGGATTACGGTCCGAGTTGGAGACCGAGTAGAGAACCTGGCGAACGCTTGAATCGGATTCGACAGGCTCCAAAAGACCGATGGCAGCGGTCCGGATAGCCGGGTCGTTATCGTTCAAAACTGCTTCAAGAACAGCGTCACGAACGCGCACGTCGTCGGCCACATAAGGCTCCAGACCTTGGAGTGCCTTCTGGCGAACCTTGGGACTGCGGTCGTAGCGCAGGGCGTACATGAGCGCATCGCGGATGCCGGAGGGCTGGCAGCTGTGCCCGGCGCGGCACTCGGCGGCGAGCAAGGCCACGGAGTCGTCGCGGACACCGGGTGAGGCAGAATCTTCAGAGGCCAGCATGAGCAACTGACGGATGGCGGGGTCGTCGAGCGAGCCCTCGATCTGGCGCGGAACGACCTGGTTGTAGTTGACGTCGACGATCTCGCTGTTGGGCTGACGAACGATGCCGGAGATGCCGGCCACGTTGGCGAGCTGCGGGAGGTCTGCGGCGGGCAGCACCTGCGCTCCAGCGGGCGTAGGAGCCTGGGCCACAGTTGCGGCATGCGCGGCGCGGTTCTGCGCGTATTCGAAGCCGCCGAGCATTCCTGCGCCCGCGCCGGCCACGAGCAGAAGCAGCGCTGCAATGGGCGCAGCCTGAAGGCTGGCGAAGTTGTTCATGATGCGCTGGCCCAGAATCTCAAACCAACGCCTGGGCGGCAGGGTGTCGAGAGCCTCGTCGAGGCGCAGGCGAGCACGGGCAACAAGATTTGGATCGGGCTCGACAACGGGATTCGCATCGGCCAGCACCTTGAGCGCAAGAATCTGCTCGCGCTCCTTTTGGCACTCGGTGCAAGCAATCACATGCCGCTCGAGCTGGTGGACCTGATCGTCGGGCAGCTCCCCATAGGCAGCAGCGACGATGTGTTCGTGTGCAAGTTCGCAATTCATAGTTACGTCCTTTTAGCCCCTAAAAGCAGCTACTAGCCTTTAGCTATTAGCTGTCAGCTCGCCGTGCGAAGGCCGAGCCTGTCGTTTCTTTTGACGGCTCATCGCGTTGAATGGATGAGTCTCGTATTTCTCCCCCCGGAAAATCGAACCGGGAGCAAATGCTAACAGCTACCTCAGGTCCGCCAGTTGTGCACGCAACTTTTTAGTTGCGCGAAAGAGGGTGTTCTTGGCGGTCTCTTCCGTGGTGTTCAACATTTCGCCGATGGTGCGAAGGCGAAGACCCTGGTAATGCTTCAGCTCGAAGACCATCCGCTCGCGGGGCGTGAGCTTGCTCAGTGCCGCCTGGATTTTCGCGCCCAGCAGCTTGCGATCGAGCTCGCGAGCGGGGTTGGAAAACGAGCGGTTGTCAGAGACGGACGCCAGAATGTCGATCTCGTCGCCGCTGCGGTCGATCACTACAGCGTGGTCCTCGCGGCGCGTTTTGCGGCGGCGCAACTGATCCAGGCAGAGGTTGGTAACGATGCGGTAGATCCATGTGTAAAAGGAGCACTCGAAGCGGAAATTACCGATGTAGCGGTAGGCCTTGAGGAATGCTTCCTGGTAGATGTCTTCGGCGTCGTGCTCGGAACCGGTGAGATGGAGGGCCAGGCGCAGGACCTGGTGCTCATATTGGCGGACGAGAGAATCGAAAGCAACGCGGGAACCGGCCTGGGCCTCGCGGATCAGGTCCATCTCAAGGGCGCGGCTTTGCGCCCGGCTCGCATCGTTCTGGCCGGGGTTCTGGCGCCTTGCTCCGCCCATTGCTCTGGAAGCAGCCACGTCTGGAGAGGATTGTACCCTCCCGGCTGCAGGCCAAGCCAAAGTGCCGGTGGTTTGGGCGAGATTCATCGCCGGGGTCATGGAAACACTGATTGCGTCTGTAGCCATCGCTTCTCCGCCCGCGGAAGATGCCGACTTTGCTCATGGGGTAGACGTGGAAACGGGGTAATTGTAAGCAGGTTGTGGAAGACAGGGACTACGGGACTACGGCTACGGGACTGGGGGACTAAGGGACCAAGGCGAGCCAGGGGCCGGGCGGAGGAGCGGCGAGGCCGGGCTGGATGGGCGGGTCCCGATACACTGGGAAGCGATGAGCGGAAACCTGTTTGAGACTGAAGCGGTCCGGGATGAAGCCGGCGGGTGGTATGTCGCGCACTGCGATGGGGGGTCGCGGGGCAATCCGGGGCCGGCCGGGTATGGGGCGGTGGTTGAGGACCCGGAGGGGCTGGTGGTGGCGCGGCTGAGCGAGTACCTGGGCCGTCAGACCAACAATTATGCCGAGTACAAGGGGCTGCTGGCGGTGCTGGTTTGGGCGCTGGCGAATGGGGCGAGGCGGCTGAGAGTTGTATCGGATTCGGAGTTGATGGTGAGGCAGATGAAGGGCCGGTACAAGGTGAAAAGTCCGGGGCTCCGGCCGCTCTGGGAGGAGGCGCAGCGGCTGGCGCTCAAGCTGAAAGGGTTTGAGATGCGGCACACGCTGCGCGGCGGGAACAAGGAAGCGGACCGGCTGGCGAATGAGGCGATGGATGAAGGAATGAAGAAGCGGGGTTAGCGGAGTTGGCGGAGTTAGCGGGGTCTTCCACCCAGGCCTTGAGACCGGCGCTACAGTCCATCGTCAGGCTTTGCGGCCGAGGTCATTGCGCCAGGAGTGGCCAGTGCTTTCGAGCAGGTGGTCGGCGCACTCGGGGCCCCATGAGCCGGCGAAATAGTTGGGAAAGACCTGAGGTTTCTTAGAGGCCCAGGCCTGCAGAACGGGCGTGTAGAGGGCCCAGGTGGTCTCGACGCCGTCGCGATGCGAGAAAAGAGTCTGGTCGCCGAGCATGGCGTCGAGGAGCAGACGCTCATAGCCGTTGGCGCTGGACTTGCCGAAGGCGGCTTCGTAATCGAAATCCATATTGACGGGGCAGACGGTCATCTCGGGTGTTGTGGGCACCTTGGCGCCAAAGCGCAGGGAGATGCCTTCGTCGGGCTGGATGCGAATGGTGAGCAGGTTGGGCTGAATGTCGGAACACGGGCCGGAAAGCGCCATGCGATTGAAGATGAGGAGCGGCGGCTGCTTGAATTGAATGCTGATTTCGGTGGCGCGCTTCTTCATGCGCTTGCCGGCGCGGAGAAAGAAAGGGACGCCAGCCCAGCGCCAGTTCTCAATGGTGAGGCGGAGCGCGGCGTAGGTTTCGGTGCCGGATTCGGGATTGACGCGTTCTTCGTCGCGATAGCCGACAACGTGCTCGCCGGCGACGATGCCGGGGCCGTACTGGCCGCGAACGGTGCTGAGGATGGGGATTGAAGGGATAGCCTGCCAGACCTTGAGCTTTTCGCGGCGCACGCTTTCGGATTCGAAGCTGGAGGGCGGCTCGAGGGCGACGAGCGCGAGCAGCTCCATCATGTGGTTCTGGACGACGTCGCGCAGAGCGCCGGCTTTCTCGTAGAAGGGACCGCGGCCTTCGACGCCGAGTGTTTCAGCGACGGTGATCTGTACATGGTCAATGTAGTTGCGCTTCCAGATCGGCTCAAAGATGCCGTTGGCGAAGCGGAAGACAAGGAGGTTCTGGACTGTCTCCTTGCCGAGATAGTGATCGATGCGGAAGACCTGGTTCTCGTGGAAGACGGCATTGACCTGATGGTTGAGCAGGCGGGCGGAATCGAGGTCGTGGCCGAAAGGCTTCTCAATGACGATCGCGACGCGGCCTTTTTCGGGCTGGGCCATGTTCTGCGCGCCAAGATTCTCGATAATGCCGGTGAAGAATTCGGGCGCGGTGGCGAGATAGAAGAGGCGGTCGGGGCCAATTCCCTTCTCGCTGGCGATGCGGTCGAGCTCGGTTTTTAGACCTGCGTAGCTGGCCGGATCGTCGAAGTTGAGGGGAAAGTAGCTGATGGTCGAAACGAAGCCGTCGAGTTTTGGATCGCGGGCGTCGACGCCGCCAAACTCGACGATGCCGGAGCGCATGTCAGCGGCGAATTCGTCGCCGAGCGGACGGCGCGCGACGCCGACAATGGCGAACTTCTGCGGTAGAAGGTTGGATTGCCAGAGATGAAAGAGCGCGGGCAGCAGCTTGCGCTTGGTGAGGTCGCCGGAGGCGCCAAAGATGACGAGGATGCCCGGGTCAGGGATGCGCTCAGCGCCCTTCGGGAGTTGAGAGAGATCCTCGGGGCGCACTGTCATTTGCATGGTGGCCATGTGCGAAAAAACCTCCGGCGTGGGGAGACAGCTTCTAACTTCCAGCCTCCAGCTCGCTGTGCGAGAACTCAGTTCCTCAACGAAGCGTGGAAAGGCTGAAGGCTAGGAGCTAGTGGCTGTGTTCATCCTTTGGCTTTGGCGAAGCGCTTGTTGACTTCGGCCCAATTGACGACGTTCCACCAGGCAGCGAGGTAGTCGGGGCGGCGGTTCTGATACTTGAGATAGTAGGCGTGCTCCCAGACGTCATTGCCGAGAATGGGATAAACGCCCTGCGACAGCGGCGAGTCCTGGTTGCCGGTGGTGATGACCTTGAGCTTGCCGCCGGTGAAGACGAGCCAGCCCCAGCCTGAGCCGAACTGCTTGGCCGTGGTCTCGTTGAAGGTCTTCTTGAAGGCCTCGAAGTCGCCGAAATCGGCAGTGATCTGCTTGGCGATGTCGCCGGAGGGGCTGCCGCCGATGCCGGTCGAGTTGGCCGGGCCCATGATGGTCCAGAACATGGAGTGGTTCGAGTGGCCTCCGCCGTTGTTGCGAACGACGCCGCGAATGTCTTCCGAGACGGCATTGAGATCGCCGATGAGGTCGTCGACGGATTTGGCGGCGAGCGTGGGGTGATTCGCCAGCGCGTTGTTCACGTTGGTGATGTAGGTCTGGTGATGCTTGTCGTGGTGGAGCTTCATGGTTTCAATGTCGATGAACGGCTCAAGCGCCGAGTAATCGTAGGGGAGCGGTGGTAACTCGTATGCCATTGGGGAAAGTCTCCTTCGTTCGGATTGTACTTTGTGGGTTAGGCCCGGATGAAGTGTGGGTTGGTTAAATTCAGCGACCGGGCGGGAAAGGTGCCTATAAAGATGGATGCGAAAACCGGTGACCGGGGTGCGGGAAAGTTCACAGAGTGAGATGCACCGGGGCTGAGAATCGCGCGTTTGTGCGCTTGATGGCCTTGCGAACGCGCCCAAGTCAGGCGGGGGATAAAAGGGCAGCTTGTCGTTCTTAGCGTTGGCGCGGCGGACAGTAGCATCGTCAAAGAGTAGCGCCGGCGCGAGGATTGTGAGAGGCGGGTCCACGAAGGAGTTGGCGACCCAGAGATCCTTGCCCGCAGCTTCAATGCTGGAGCGAAGAGCGCGCTCATCGATGTCGGCAAGCACAGCGCCTCGGACCAGCTCGCGCTTGCCGTCGGGGCTGACGCGGTAGAGGAGCCGAGGAGTGCGATCGGGGCCCATCGTTTGCACGAAATAAACGCTCGACAGACCGCGATCCTTCGCCACATCCAAAAGCTTCTGGTTGAGCTCGCCGGTTGAAAGGCCGTTGTCCGCGGTGATTTTGAGGACGCCGATCGCGGGGTGCGCGGGGCCGGTGATGCCGGCGCGGCCATGGCCGTTGGACTGCGGGAAGTCGCGGACCGGCTGGCGGCCGATGAGGTAGCTGTCGAGGCGGCCGGCGTCCACGAGCTTGACGGCCTGGGCGGGAACGCCTTCGTCGTCGACGGCGTAGGCGCCGAGGAGGCCTTTGCCGTTGAAAGTGCTCAAGCTGGGATCGTCGACAACGTTCATGAAATCGGGCATGACGCGCGCGCGGTAGCTGGATGCAAACGGGCCGTTGGTGCGCGCTTCGGTTCCGAGCGCGGGACGCGTGGCCGTGACCGAGGAAGCGAGGAGCGACCGCAGCGTGTCGGCAGCAGCGTCGGCCGAGAAGAGTAGCGGCCCGTGGTATTCCTCTTCGACGAGCGGGGACTTGCGAAGATCGGTGAGCGAAGCGAGTTCGTCGACGGCGTGCTGGTTGAAAACGGCCTCGGAGTCGAGGTCGGCGAGCGAAGTTCCCGAGGATCCGTAGGAGCGATCGAGGCGCATGCCGTCGGGAGCCTGCGTGCCTGCGGCGAAGGACTCCTGGTAATCGACGGAGGACTTGCGGACGATGGCGCCTTCGCTCGTTACAAGCCAGGTTGTGGTGGTGCGGGCGCGAAAACTCGCGGAGGAATATTCGATGTCGCGCTGATCCGGGCTAAACGAGGCGCCGGTGCGGTAGAGCCCGCTGGCGCGGGCGACGCGATCGGCCCAGGAGCCCTCGTCGACGTGAAGGGCGATCGGATCGGCGAGAGAGACGATCGGCTTCTCATGGCTGAAGTCGTCGGCCTGCGGCGGAGTTTGAACCTGCTTCAACTCGGCCTGCTTTTGCGCATAGGCGGACAGCGCAATTTTGTAGGCCTGGTCGGTGGCGGTCCAAAGCGAGGAGCGGAGGGCGATGGGGTCGTCGTCGAGTGCAGTCACTTGGAGCGAGCCATCGCCGCGCGCGCCGGAGCTGTCGGTCTTGTAGTCGCCTACGCGCACGGTGACGCGCACGACGCGCTGGTGAGCGTGTTCAGAGCCTTCGCTTGAGCCGAATTCGGCAGATGTCTGGAAGTCGTTGACGTCTTCAATGCGGTACTGGACGAAGAAGGGCTTGGCAAAGCCGGTCAACTGGAGCTGGCTCATGCTGCGGTCAAGCTCAGTGAGCATGGCTTTGAGGACAGAATCTTTTTCGGCGTCAGTGCGGGTGGGTTGGGCGGGGAGCGATGGCATGGAGACGAAGAACGCGAGAAGTCCAGTGAGGGTTACCATGGTGCGCAAACGGAGCCGGTTCATTGGGCCCCCTTGGTTGCGGGCGCTTGCGAGTCATCGCCGGGGATAAGCAGGATCGGTGGCCGCGCGGTGCCTTGTGGCTGTCGCTGCGTCTCGATGGTGCTCAGCAGCATGGCGGGAGCCACGGCGCTGACGGGGATTGTGCCCGATTCCGCGCCGCACTCGCCGTTAAAGACTTCGCTCTTGTCTCCGGTGGCGATGATGCTCTTCATGGCGGCGAGAGGCGTGCCAACTATGCTGACGCCGCGGACGAGCTCGTCGGAGCGGCCGTCGACGTAGACGCGCCAGACCACGAGAGGAATGACCTGAAACGCCTGCGGCGAGCTGCGCTGCGTGACGGCGAAGCCGGAAGAGATGTCTTCAAAGTAGAGGCCGTAGGGCTTGCCCTGTTTTTTGGCTTCGTCGATGAGCTGCTGGCGGAGCTCGGAGTCGGGGATGCTTTTGGTGGACGTGACGATGAGGTTGCCCTGGCGGCCGGTGGGCACGTGCCCGGATTCGGCGCGGCCGTGGCCGTTGGATGCGCCGAAGCTGGCGATGGGTAGGCGCGACATGAGAAAAGTCTTGAGCACGCCGCCCTGAATGAGATCGACGCGCTCGGCCTTCTGCCCTTCATCGTCGTACTGGTAGCTGCCGCTGAGCCAGGTGCTGCCGAAGTTGTCTACCGTGGGGTCGTCAGCGACGGAGAGGAAGTCAGGAAGAATCGGCTTGCCGACGTCCTTGGTGAAGGTCTGGCCCTCTTCGTCGCCCCGCTGGCGCTGGCCCTCGAGGCGATGGCCGAGAACTTCGTGGAAGAAGACGGCGGCGGCGCGGCCGGAGAGAATGGCGGGGCCGTCGAAAGGCTCAGTGACGGGAGCTTTGCGCAGGGCCTCGAGACTCTTGCCGAGATCGCGAACGGCGGATGCGAGAACGGCTTGCGTGGGAAGGCCATCAATGGTTTCAGCCTCGAAGGTCTGTTCGCGAAAGAGGTCCATGCCGTCAACGGCGCGGGTGACGGCGACTGCGACGATTCGCGCCTGCAGATGGGATGCGACGATTTGCGATCCCTCGGAGGAGGCGAAATAGTCGGTCTCATTTTGCACGGTAAGAAAAACCATGTTCTCGTACACGTCAGGGTAGTCGCGGAAGATGCGCGACAGTTCCCTCACCCGCTGCTCCCATGCGGCGTGGTCAATGACGATGCTCGGAGCGACGGCGCCGATGTGATTCTGGGCGGCCTGCTGGCTGAAATCGGGCGAAGTGTCCTCTTCTTTGGCGCGGACTTCGGCTTCGGTTTGGACGCGAAGGTAGTTGTCGAGAGCATTGCCGTAGCCGGTATTGGTGGCCAGCCAGAGGGAACGCGCAAGGGCCGCACGGTCGTCGCCAAGCGGGAGCTGGAGGCTGTTGACGGCCGAGCCGCGATGCGTGCCGTGGGTGTTGTCGAGTTTGGGATCGCCGACGCGCACCTGTATGTCGGCCGAGCGCGTGCGGCCCGCAGAACTCTCAGCAAGTGCGCCGTAGAGCGCGCGAATGGAGACGTAATTCGTGTCGCGAACCGTGTAGCTGAGAAAGTAGGGCGGCAATGGCTCGTCGGCGGAAGCGGCCGATGTAGCATCCGCGACCGGGATCGCAGGGGGCGCCGGCGATGACGCAGGCGATACTGCACTGGGGGACTTGCCCAGCGAGGTGAAGGCGCGATGGAGCTCGCCGGTCATAGCCTCGAGAACAACGGGGACGGGCTGCTGGGTTTGCGCTGCGGCCGAGAGGAGGAGCAGTGGGAGGACGACTGCCGGAACCGCAGAACGAAGAGGTGAAACGATCCGGCGCCATGATTGGCCTTTAGAATGGATGGGCGTGAGAGCTCGAAGTTTTTGCGAAAGCATCTGTTTGTTCGATTCTCGCAGACTTGGCTAACCAAGGAAGGAGGGGGATGAGATTTAGACGCACAGCGCGGGTTGCGGTTTGTTCGGCAGCGTTTTTGGCTGGACTTTTTCCGCAGGTGCTGGCCGCGCAGAATGCGACCACGCAGGAGGCGCCGGCTCCAGTGGCCGTGGCCGCGCAGGCGCCGTCGAGCTCGGTGCAGGCGTACACACTGCCGCCGGACAAGCTGGCCAAGGCGATCGCCATCAGCCGCATCCGGAACATACTGAACATCGCGGGATCGGTCTGGGGCATTGTTTTTGTCTGGCTGCTGCTGGCGACGCGCGCGTGGGCGGGCCTGGAGAGGTGGGCGCAGGAGATTTCCGGCCGGCGGTGGATTCAGGGAGTGGTTTTCTTCGCCACGTACCTGATCATCGGAGCCTTGGCCGACCTGCCGCTGGACTGGATCGGCGAGCACTACGAACGCAGATTCGGAATCAGCGTGCAGGGATGGGGCAGCTGGCTTGGCGACGTGGGCAAGACACTCGGATTGACGATCTTGATCGGCGCACCAATCCTACTGCTGTTCAACTGGATTGTGCGGCGCTGGCCGAGGCGTTACTGGCTCGGGATTTGGGTAGTGACACTGCCGATTCTCGCGATTCTGACTTTTGTTGAGCCGCTGTTTGTACCGCTTTTTTTCAAGCAGGAGCCGCTCGCGAAAAATCACGCGGTCCTGGTGGCAAAGCTTGAGACAGTGGTGGTGCGAACCGGGATCGACATTCCCCCGGACCGCATGTATCTACTGAAAGCCGGCGTAAAGTACACGGGGATCAATGCGTTCGTGGCGGGGATCGGCGCTACAAAACGACTGGTGATGTGGGATACGGCGACGGATCAATTGCCAGACGACGAAGTGCTGTTTGTCTTCGGGCATGAGAGCGGGCACTATGTGCTGCATCACATTCCGAAGGGATTTGCATTGTCGGCCGTGGGCTTGTTTTTCGTTTATGCGGCGTGCGCGGCATTCGCGGTGTGGATGGTACGGCGGTCTGGCGCGCGCTGGGGCACGACTGAACTCTCGTCGCGGACAGGATTTGTGGTGCTGCTGTTCTCAATCTCGATCGCGAGTTTTCTCTTGGAGCCGGTAAGCAATGCCGTTAGCCGCCATTTTGAGCACCAGGCCGATGTGTACGGGCAGGAGGCGATCCACGGGATCGTGCCGGATCCGCAGAAGACCGCGGTCGCCGCGTTCAACGCTCTGGGCCGGTCGTGGCTGGACGATCCGAATCCGAGTCCGTTCATTGAGTTCTGGCTTTACGACCATCCCAGCGCGCAACATCGCGCAAACTTCGCACTGCATTATGATCCCTGGGCAAACGGGGGGCATGGGGAGTTCTTTAAGAACTAGGTGCCAGGGATCAGGCAACTGAGCGCCTGCGCCTCAATCGAGCAGTTCGAAGATGCCGGCGGCGCCCATGCCGCCGCCGACGCACATGGTGACCATTCCATAACGGGCGCTCCGCGCTTTCATTTCTTGGAGGAGTGTCGCGGTCAATTTGGCGCCGGTGCAACCCAGCGGGTGGCCAAGAGCGATGGCGCCGCCATTAACGTTGATGCGGGTGGAATCGAGCGAGAGGGTTCGGATGATGGCCAGGACCTGCGAGGCGAAGGCTTCGTTCAATTCGATGAGGTCGATGTCGGAGAGAGTGAGGCCGGCGAGGCGAAGGGCTTTGGGGATTGCAGTGATGGGGCCGATGCCCATCTCTTCAGGAAGACAACCGGTGACGGCATAAGAGACAAGCCGGGCGAGCGGCTGAATGCCGAGTGAGCGCGCTCGGCCAGCTTCCATGAGAACGGCGGCGGCGGCGCCGTCGGAGGTTTGCGAGGAGTTCCCCGCGGTGACGGTTCCCTGCACTTGAAAAACGGGTTTGAGCTGTGCGAGGGCTTCGGCGGAAGTGTCGGCGCGGGGGCCTTCGTCGGCGGAAAATTCTTTTTCCTGAACGTGAGGCTTTTTCGGTGGAGTGTCCGGTGTTGCGGTTGTGACTTTGACCGGAATGAGTTCCTCAGCGAAGCGGCCAGCGGCTTGTGCGGCGAGGGCTTTCTGGTGGCTACGGAGGGCGAATTCGTCCTGGTCAACACGCGAAATACAGTAGTGGCGGGCGACGCGCTCGGCGGTAAGGCCCATGGTGAGCATGGACGCTGGATAATTTGCGGTGAGCCATGGATTGGGGCTGGGCTTGTTGCCGCCCATGGGAATGAGGCTCATGGATTCGGCGCCGCCCGCAACGATGATTTGCGCTGCGCCGGACCGGATGCGTTGATCGGCGATCGCGATGGCCTCGAGACCGGAGGCGCAGAGGCGATTGACGGTTGCGCCGGGGATTTCAACGGGGAGGCCGGCGCGGAGAGCGGCCATGCGGGCGATGTTCCAGCCCTGCTCGCCTTCGGGCTGCGCGCAGCCAAGGATGACGTCGTCGATGGCGGATTTATCCAGCGCAGGCACGCGGTCGAGCGCGCCAGTGATTGCCGTTGCGGCGAGTTCGTCGGGGCGCGTGGTAGAGAGCGCACCTTTGGGAGCGCGGCCAACGGGCGTGCGAACGGCGGCGACGAGGACAGCTTCATGCATGGTGCTTTACTCCTTCACGATTCTATTGCGCGGAAGGCCTCTTATCGCGGGTCAGTCCTGCATCTCCAGCACGATCCAAGCGCTCTTCAAATAGAAGTGGTAGATGGTGTGGCGATCGACGAGGGTGTCGGCGAGTGCGTCGTGATCGAGCCGCGGCGACGGATGGCGCATGCCGAGTTGCGCATCGTGGACATCCTGCGGCGATGCGGGATCGATGGCCCAATTGAAGCCGAGTACGCCGCTGGGATCGTGTGCCTGCAGGCGCTCGGTCTCGAGCGCCGAGGCCAGCGTGAAAGGTCGACTCGAGCCATCGCCAAAGAAGACGAGCAGGGAGACGGTTCCCTGAGCCGAACAAAGGACGGCCCAATCGGAAGAGCCGGGGCGCTCAAGGCTGGCGTGGACTATGTTCTCGGGACGATGGGCCTCGTAGGTTTGAGGAATGAGACAGCCGCGGAGGTCGAGCTGCTCCTGGATGGTGACCGGCAAATCGGGAAACGAGCTGACGGGGAGATGGCGGATGAGGTAGGGGGTGGAGTGGTCGTCGATCACGATCGAGCCGGACGTATTGAGAGCTGCAGAGGCCGAATCCTGCGGCAAGAGTTTTGAGGGGCAGCAGAAAAGAAGCAGTGAAGCAAGCAAAAGCTCCGTTTTGAACGACGCGCGAACCATCGAAAACTCTCACGAGCACTCTATGCCGAGGGGAGCTGGAGCGCAAATCTTTCCCGCCAATGCGAATCAATTACGCAGCGGCTTGCCGGTCTTGAGGGTGAAGGCAATGCGTTCCTGCGTCTTGCGCTCGCCGCAGAGGGAGAGAAAGGCCTCGCGCTCGAGATCGAGGAAGTATTGCTCGCTGACGAGTGTGCCGGGAGTGATGCGGCCGCCGGCGAGGATATACGCGGCCCAGCGGGCGACCTTCTGGTCGTGCTCTGAGGCGTAGCCGGCTTCGCCCATCAAATAGATTCCCATTTCAAGCGTAGCGAGCGCGGCCAGGCCGGGAGCGGGGATTTGCGTGCGTGGTTGCGGCGGAGCGTAGCCGGGCTCGGCAAGGGCGGCGGCCTGGGCCTTGGCATCGAGCAGCAGGCGGTCGCGGTTCATGGTGATGCGATCGGCGGGCGCGAGCAGCCCGAGGAAGCGCGCTTCAGCTGCCGAGGTTGAGGCCTTTGCCATCGCGATGGTTTCGAGAGTGCGCTTGAGAGCCGTAGCGAGCTCTGCGGATTGGGCGAAGCGCGACGGAGGGTCGCGAGGGTCGGGCGGGGCGAGGGCTGTGGCTGCGTCGAATGCGCGGAGGAGCATTTCCTTTGCGCCGCCGCCGGCGGGGATTAGCCCGACGCCGGCTTCGACAAGGCCCATGTAGGTTTCAGCGTGAGGCTGGCGGCGCGCGGCGTGGAGGCAGATTTCAGCACCGCCGCCGAGGGTGAGGCCGAAGGGGGCAGCGACGACGGGGCGAGGACAGAACTTGATGGCTGCGGTCATCTGCTGAAAGCTGTGAATGACGCGGGCCAGCTCGTCCCACTCGCCCTCCTGCGCCGTGAGCAAGAGCTGCATGAGGTTGGCGCCGACGGAAAAGTTGTCGCGGTCGCCGGAGATGACGAAGGCGGAGAAATCGCGAACGGCAACGGAGGAGGGGTTGAGGACAGCGGAGATGAGAGAGAGAACGTCGCCGCCGATGGCGTTCTTGAGTGAGTGCAGCTCGATGCAGGCGATGCCGTCGCCGAGATCGACGAGCGACGCGCCGGGGTTAGTGCGAATGAGCGCGCGCGAACGGCGGAAATCGGCGACGCGGGCGTGACCGGCGACGGCGGGAATGGGAATGAGTTGGCCGGCCGCAGGTTGGAAGCAGGCGTCGCGAACGGGCGAGTACCAAGTGGTGCGCGATGCTGCGAGAAGAGCTTCGACGGGAGCGCTGACGGGAAGGCCAAGCGCCTTCATGCGGGCGGCGGTATCAGGAACTCCGGCAGCATCCCACATTTCAAAGGGGCCCATTTCCCAGTTGAAGCCGGCGCGCATGGCTTCGTCGATGGAAGGAGCGTCATCGGCGACTTCGCCGATGCGATCGGCGGCGAAGTTCCAAAGCGAAGAAAGAAAGGGCCAGAGAAATGCTGCGGCTTTGTCTTTGGCGGGGTTGTTCGCAAGGAGCAGGCGGAGGCGCTCGGGGAGCGTGGCGGCGTTTTTCGCCATATCGAGCGAGGGAAGAGCGGGTTTGGCAGAAGGACGGTATTCGAAGGTGGAGAGATCGAGGACGAGGCGTTCGTCCTTGCCGTCGGCGCTGCGGATCTTCTTGTAAAAACCCTGGCCGGATTTATCGCCGAGCCAGCCGCGCTTGAGAAGCTCGGCAAGGATTGGGGAAAACCTGCCGCCGGTGACGCCCTGTGGGAAGTTGGTGGCGACGTGGCCGAGGATGTCGATGCCGACGAGGTCGGCTAGGCGAAAGGTTCCGGTTCGCGGCCAGCCGATGGCGGGGCCGGTAAGTGCGTCGACTTCCTCGATGGAGAGCCCTTGCTCGAGCATGAGGTTGGCGGCGTTGAACATGACCGCGATTCCGATGCGATTGGCGATGAAGTTGGGCGTGTCGTGCGCGAAGACGACCTGTTTGCCGAGGTGAAGATCGGCGAAAGCGGAAAACGCGGAGACTGCGGCGGGATCGGAATTGGCGGTGGGGATGACCTCAAGCAAGCGCATATAGCGCGGGGGATTGAAGAAGTGCGTGCCGAAGAAGCGGCCGCGGATCGTGGGAACCGAGGCGGCGATGCGCGCGATGGGCAGGCCGGATGTGTTCGTGGTGAGAATCGCGTGCGCGGCGAGATACGGCACGACGCGGGTGAGCAGGGCGGTTTTGATCTCGAGGCTCTCCGCGACAGCTTCGATGATCCAGTCGTACTGCGCAAGTTTGGGAAGATCGTCGTCGAACGTGCCGGGAGTGATGAGCGAGGCGCGAGAAGGTTCAAAGAATGCTGCGGGTTTGGATTTCGAGAGCGCATCGAGGGCCCGCTTCGCGATTTGATCTTTTGGAGGAAGATCGAGGAGAAGAACGGGGATTCCGGAGTTGGCCAAATGTGCGGCGATGCGGGCGCCCATCGTTCCCGCGCCGAGAACGGCGACGCGGCGAACGAGGAGCGGCTTGGTACCTATTTGCGAAGCGGGAGTTGCGGCCGTGGAAGCGGTGCTCATACGGGCTCTCCCCTTTGCGGCGTGGATTCAGATAATCTCCGCCGCGCGTAAACGCTCGCAGCATACGCAAGGCGGCGGCACGCGGTCAAGGATGGACGCCGTCGAACAATAGCGCGGCGTCAGTACACGATCTTGTTGGGCGCTGCAATCCAGGCCGCAAAGCTGGCCCAGGCTTCGTCGGCGAGCAATTGCGTTGCGTGAAGTTTACGCTGGCTTGCGCCCTTGCGGAGCTCGGCGTAGAGAAAGGCGTCGTCGAAGCCTGCACGAGCTGCGTCGGCGGCGCTGGCTCCGTAGTAGACGGCGTCGAGGCGCGCCCAATAGGCCGCAGCCAAACACATGGGGCACGGCTCGCAACTGGTGTAGAGTTCGCAGCCGGCGAGCGAAAAGGTTCCCAGAGCCTTGGCTGCGGCGCGGATGGCGTTCACCTCAGCGTGCGCTGTGGGATCGTTGGTTGTAGTGACGGAGTTTGCGCCCTCGCTGATGATTTTGCCTTCGCGCACGACGACCGCAGCGAACGGCCCGCCTGTTGAGGTGAGAACGTTGCGCGTGGCCAGCGCGACGGCGCGGCGGAGAAACTCCGGGTTGGGTTGGGCGGTCATGCGGGGTGATTTCGATTCCTGAGGGAACGCGAAGACAGATTCAGTATGGCACAGGGTGCGCGACGGAAATACGCGGCGCGGAATGATGAGGCTCGCGCCGCTGCGGTGAGGAGTTGATGCGAATGAAGTCAAGATCAGGCAGCGGCGCGAGACTCAAGAACCTTAAGGAAGCGGGCAAGCCAGACGGGGTGCGCGGGCCAGGCAGGGCCAGTGACGAGGTTGCCGTCGACGACGGCGTCCGTCATATCGACAGAGACGTAGGTTCCGCCGGCGAGCTCAACTTCAGGAGCGCAGGCAGGATAGGCATTGAGCTTGCGGCCCTTGATGACGCCGGCAGCAGCGAGCAGTTGCGGGCCGTGACAGAGCGCGGCGATCGGTTTGTTGGCCTTCGCGAAGTGGCGAATGAGGTCGAGAACCTTTGGGTTAAGGCGAAGATACTCCGGGGCCCGGCCGCCGGGAATGATGAGGCCGTCGTAGTGCGACGGGTCGATCTCGTCGAAGGCGGCATTGAGCGTGAAGTTGTGACCGCGTTTTTCGGTGTAGGTTTGATCGCCTTCGAAATCGTGGATCGCGGTGCGGACCTGATCGCCTTTCTTCTTGCCGGGGCAGACTGCGTGGACGCTGTGGCCTACCATTTGCAGGGCGTGGAAAGGAACCATGATCTCGTAGTCCTCAACAAAATCGCCGGCGAGCAACAATAGCTTTGCGTGTTTCATCGTGCGAATTCCTCCGCACCAAGTTTGCCATAAGCTCCTGCCGCCGCGCCGTAGAATCTTCTCATGGCCAGGGCCACAACTCTTGCTGCGTTGAATACGCGGATTGTCACTTGCGAGCTTTGCCCGAGGTTGCGCGCACATTGCACGGAGGTGGCGTAGAAGCGGCGGCGGGCCTATGCGGATTGGGAATATTGGGGCCGGCCGGTGCCGTCGTTTGGCGACCCGAAGGCGCGCGTGATGGCGCTGGGATTGGCGCCGGGAGCGCATGGCTCGAATCGCACGGGGCGGCCGTTCACGGGCGATGGTTCAGGCGACTTTCTGTATCCGGTGCTGCACGAGGCAGGATTTGCGTCGCAGGCAAAGGCCATTTCGCGCGACGATGGAATGAAGCTGAGCGGGCTTTGGATCACCGCAATGGCACGATGCGCGCCGCCGGGGAACAAGCCGACTCCGGAAGAGCTGCGCAACTGCGCTCCTTGGCTTGACCAAGAGATGAAGCTGCTCACGGAATTGCGCGTGGTGGTCTGTTTGGGGCGGATCGCGTTCGATGGTTTGCTAGGGCATATCGTGAGAAAGGGAATGATGAAAACGCGCGCGGGGTTTGCTTTTGCGCACGGAGCGGAGCACGAGCTACCAGGCGGCCTGATCGCGATCGCCAGCTATCATCCTTCGCTGCAGAATACGAACACTGGCAAGCTGACGCGGGCGATGCTGCTGAAAGTCTTCGAGCGGGCGCGGAAACGGGCGGAGTTCTGAAGGGTGGCGATGGCTGGAAGTTTTCGGAGGCCGAAGGAAACGAAATGGATTTGTTGTCGAAGCGGATTTTGAAGGATGTGAACCTGGACGAAGTAGGTGAAAAGCCGCGCGGGCCGAAGAATTCGGTGGATCATTGGTCGCCGGCAGTTCTGCTGGAGCGTGCGACGTACCTGCGCAAGCTGGCCAAGCACGGGGATGGATCGGCGTCGGAGGCGCTAAAGGAGTATCCGCAGCACTGCGCGATGCTTTCGTTCCGCAGCCGCGATGGCGAAGCGGAAGTGCACGAGAGGTTTGCGGATTTGTTTTGCGTGCTGGCCGGCAAGGCGACGCTGGTGACGGGTGGAGTGGTGAACGGGGCGAGGACGGTTGCGCCGGGCGAGACGCGCGGTTTGTCGATCGAGGGAGGGGCACGGCAGACGATGCGGGCGGGAGATTTTGCACACGTGCCGGCGGGAACACCTCATCAGATGCTGGTGAAGGCGGAGGACACGATCACATGCCTGGTGGTGAAGGTGCAGGAAGTTCTGTAGGATCGGGAATCGCGAGGCGCGCGGGGAAAGCGAAGGGAATTGGAGCGGGAGACCGGGATCGAACCGGCGACATTCAGCTTGGGAAGCTGACGTTCTGCCACTGAACTACTCCCGCCTTTTATAATCAATCATTTAGCAGATTGACTCGCGTTTGCTGTCAAATCTACTGTCATCTGAGCTGCAATTCCCTCAAATCTCCTGCATGCTTCCGGCGACGATCAGCGCTCGAAAACCTATCGAACAGAAGACTGAGCAGAACAAAAACGTGCAACAGGTCGACAGTAACGTTGACTGCAGGGCAACCAGAAGAGCTCGCCTGACACAGTATCGCAAGAACGCCGGACGCTGGCAATTCTATGCAGTAGCTCACCTTACATTATCTGATCGTTATAGATGGTACAGAATCTGCTGGGCACTCCACGCTCCCGTGGCAAACATCGCTTTATGGATTTTCCATACCCTCGTCGCTCTCGTGTTCTTTTTCATGTATGGTGTGCCTACGGCCATTGCCTACTACACTCCCTTTGTTCTTTTCGAGGCGGCTTGTACCGTTCTTATCGCTTGACTGGCGTGGAGGTGAAAAAAGGCCCACGCCGTTGCAGTCACGGACAACTGAGACGCGATTGTAATTCAGGCCGATGTTAGCGGATGGATGACCCATCCAACCAGTTCTGGCCCCGAATTCGCTGCACCCTTCGGAAGCAGAGTACGATCCGCGGCCTGCTTAATGCGGCCCCGCAGGGGTTCAGCTTCGGATGAATGCCGGAGGCCGCACTCATCGCTCGACTACAGACCGCCGGCACCGGCAGCATGGCAGGCTTAAACCAAAACAGGGGTGTGGAAAAGTGGGAAGCAAAGAATGCTTCCCACTTTCCCACAACCCCCGGCTGCGGCGGCGAGTTATCTAATTCACTTTCCGCGTTACATTAACAATCTCGCTGGTACAAAAGATCGGGCAGGCCAGCTGGTCACCCATGTGGCCGATGTGTTGGAATGAGGCTGCCAAAGCAGGTTTGACGGAAGCCAAACTACTCATTCACACGGACTCTGTAGTAGCTACGCGGCGAGAGCGCCTCCGGAAGTATCCGACTATCTTCTTTGCGGACTTTCGGCAGAACGCTGCGGGCAACCGCGACTTTCCGGGAACCCTCAATTCGAAACAAAGCAAGTCTAAGAATAGGCGCAGCCTGACGCGCAAAGGCTTTCCGCGGGATCGACAAAGAAATAGATAAAGTACTCTGTGCGGCCATCCAGAGAACGAATTTTCTGGCTTGCTGCGCTGCCAGCATTCGTACCTATCAAAGAAGGACACGCGCGAACTGCGCAGATCCGTCTAGACTTCCGGGGGCACGCGGTCTGCGAAGTCGCGCTGGACATGTTCCAACGCGCGGCCGATCATGAGCGTAAGAGTTTTCTTGTGTGCCTGCGCCAGCAGCCGGTCCCAGTCGAGATCTGGTGTGCTGCGAAGGACGGCAAGAGCATCGGGAATCCACCGGATGGGAGACGAATCAGTTCCATGAACACAGATGTGGAGGAGTTGATCGGCTGGGTTGAGGATTCGGACCTTTTGACCGCCAAGAACCGACTCGCCCGAATCAGCCCAGAAGTCTTCGTCCACGTCCGGGCCAAGACGACAGGTAAGAAGATTCCAGTGCAGGTCCAGATCTCTTCCGCGGGAGTCGAAGAGGTGAGCCGCGTGCCGATACTGCAGCGCCTGCTCGATCAATTGAGGGTTCTCTGGGTCTGAGAATTCGTTTGTCCATCCAAAGCGGGCGAGAATCTGGCACGCTTCGCGCGCATGCCGATGGGGAACCAGCAGGTCCGCATCGTTCATCGGTCGCAGGCTGTAATCGTGGTAGTAAGCAATGATCAAGGCTGTACCTTTGATCAACATGACATCTATCCCCGCCTGCTGAAGGGCGCGAATTGCTTCACTGGCCGTGCGGAAAAGGAGGTTGTTTCGCGACCAGGCGTGCTTTTTCAGGCCTTTAAGCCTGGGCAGCAAAGGGGTGTCAATTCCCTCAATGCGCAGTCGTTCGTAAAGCTGTGGCATCAGGCGCAGCGAGTCAAAGCCCATGCTTTCAATGTTGGCCCGTGGGAGCCATGCAATGGCTTCGTCACGCGCGTCCGGACCAGGATGCAACGCGGCCCTCAGGATCTGTCGCTGCTCCTCGAGAGACAACGTTCGCGGTTCGAGGTATTGTCCAATCTCAATCAACATATGACATCGGCCCCAAAATATTCGCTGGACTGCGATCTCTGTGCCGTACTTCGAGCGGACTGAAGGGCGATCAGTTTTCCGTCATCGAGCAAATAGCGTTGCGTAGAAACCTGAGCGAAGTTGAGATTCTGTGTGATGACAAGAATAGCTGGATGTTCCGGCAACGAATCCAGGCGTTCGAGTAGCTTTTGCACCGATTCGCCGTCAAGGTGATTGGTGGGCTCATCCAAGATCAGCAACCGCGGCCGGCGCGCCAAAGCACATGCGATCGCTATTTTCTGCCGCTGCCCGCCTGAAATGACTCCGCCATCGTCGTCAATGGGAGTGTTGTAACCGAGCTTCAGCGACCCGACGAATTCGTCCACCAGAGCAGCCCGGCAGGCCCGCAGCGCGTTCTCTTCGGATTCCTGGATGGAAAGCCCGTAAGTCACGTTCTCCCAGATCGTTCCCGCAAACAAGATCGAGTCCTGTGACGTAAAGGCGATGTGACGGCGCAGCCAGGCCATATCGAGGCGATCATAGGGAACGCCGTCGGCAAGTATCCGGCCGCTCTGCGGCCGGTAGAGACCAAGGATGAGGCGCGCCACCGTAGTCTTCCCTGCGCCGTTGGGACCCACGATGGCAGTCACCGATCCGGGCTCGAGCCGCAGCGAGACGTCCTCTAGTACGGCGCAGCGCCCGTAGCTGAAATTCACAGAATCCAACTCAATCAAGCCGCTGAACGCGCTCTTCCTGGTCCCGGTGTAAAGCGCCGACGCATCTTCGCCGGCAAAAGAGCTCAACGCGGCAAGGGCCTGACGCCCCTCGATCAGCTGCGGGACCGAGTTGAAGAATTGTTGCAAGCTGGCGTTCAGGAACAGGGTAGCCACATAAAACGACATCAGGCTGCCTAGTGACAATTGCCCCCCCGCCACCTGCAGGCCGCCCACCACAAGAATCATTATGCCAGCCAGCATTACGGCGCTTGTATGCGCCTGTCCGTAGGCCGTCTGTAGCCAAGCCATGCGCCCGCTGTCGATGCGGAGGCTCTCAATATTCTCGTGCTGTCGCCCCGTCTCCATTTCTTCTGCGGACTGGTAACGAGTCAGATCCATGCGCCGCAGCATGAACTGCACGTCGCTGCTGAAGCGGGTGAAGGAAGCCCGATTGCGCGCGACGAGTAGTTTGACGGCGGATGCGAGATAGCGGTTGGCAAGAAAAAGAACTGGGATTACGAGCGCGAGCAGACCCAGAAGTCTTGCATTCAGCATGGCCATCAACGCGATCAGGCCGACGCACAGAACAAGAGAAGGAAGCACGAAAGAGAAAAGCGCGTTGAGCATCACGTCCAGCAGTTGCGTGTCCTGCACCATCAGCGTGTGCAACTCGCTCCGGTTGGCCGTGTCGTGATATGTGCGCGGCAAGGCATGACAGTGGGTCACCAGATCGCGACGGATTGCCGCAATGGCCACTTTGGTCGTCCTGAGCGCTGCAAAGCGCGTGATCAGTGTGAGGCAGGCTCCGCCGGCCGTCAGCAGCAGGATGCACAGCCCCAGCAGCAGCAAGCCGTGGACGTCGCGATGCGGAATCGCGGAATCGAAGGCGCGTCGAACCAGCCAAGCGATCGGCACCAGGCTCACACTCTGCAAAAGGGCCAGAAGCACACAGCCGGCAAGCTCAAGTCGGAGACGGCGGAGATACGGCCAAAGATATTTCATGGCGGCGCGGTCAACCGGTCTCGTGAGTGTTCGATTCAAATTGGAACTCCAGGCAAAGCTTCCAATCTCCTACCGCGCTTACGGTCCATGTGTTCTTTCAGGATCCGAATAGTGGCCCGGGCGACCGCACGCTGGTCCTGAGAGATATTCGCGTCGTGAATCCGCCGGCACACCATGATCGAAGAAGTAAAGCCAATGGAAATCCCGGCCTCCCGCACTCGGAAAAACCATTCCACGTCATCGGCGATCCGGTAGCGCTCATTGAAAGCGCCCACTTTGTCGAAGACCCACCGGTGGATCAGACTTGCCTGTAGTCCCAAGGAGACAGCATCCTCTTCGAGCATGTATTCGGCTACCCAATCGGGCTTTTCGGTTCCGATTTCGATAAAGTTCTGGAATCTCCCAACCACGCAGCCCAGTTCCCCGTGCTTGGCAAGATATTGGCTCTGTACCATCAGATAATGCGGTGGCCAGTAGTCGTCGGCATCGAGAAATGCGATCATCTCCCCGGTGCTGTTCCTCAATCCCGTATTTCGAGCCACCGGGGGGCCCTGGTTCGACTGGTGAACGTTGCGCACCTCGGGATAAGAGCGGGCGATGGCCGCGGTAAAATCCGTTGAGCCATCGTCCGTCACGACAATCTCTATTGGCCGATAGGTCTGCGCCAGGACACTGTCGATCGCTTGCGAGAGATACTTCTCGGCGTTGTAGGCCGGAATTATCGCGCTTATCAGCTTCGGCTGCATTGTTCCCGCTTTCCAGGTCTCGCGGGCAAGCGCGCGAGCAACTCCCGCAGAAGTGGGGGCGTGGAGCGCACGTCAGCGCCAAGTTCAATGACGTAGGTGGGCAGCCGCCGAACCAGCCCGTTGAAACACGAAAGGGCCCGGGCTCGGGCAGAAGGGGGGTGAACAGCACAGCTTCCAACCAGCATCCTGAATGCCTCACCCTGCGTGGCCGCGATCAATTTGGTCCGCGGAACGTCCATGATGCGGGCCAGGAGAATCGCGCGCAATGTCATAGAGCGGTTAAGGTGCGCGACAGAGAAAGCGCCAAAGAAAAACACGGCCTTTTCATTCTCTGGCCGGTCGCGCGTATCGGCGGCAGGCGCGAGCATAGGGAATCGATCGATCTCCTCGGTCGCCAGCTTGCCGGTTCCGTAAACGCTATGTACCAGCGGTGCCGCATGCAGAGATACAAGGCAGTAATCGTCCCCAGCGTAATGCATCCCGTCTTCGAGACAAGTGAGCGCCGTTGTGGACTTGCCTGCGCCGCCATGACCGAGGATCAGAACCCCATTCTCCTCATTGCCCACGGCAGCTCCGTGTACAAAGAATCGCCCTTGCTTACCCAGCCAATAAATCAGCAGTTGCTGCAGGGGATGGGCACGATCGACATAGGCGATAGAAGCCGCGTTCGGTACCAGCCAGCAGGCGGTCCGTTTTGCCCACTCCACCGCGGTTATGAACTGGCGCTGCCTTTGCAGGATTACGGAATACTCCCGCCCCTCTTCCAGCCAGAAATCGCTCTCCCCGGGAGTGGTTGCGAATTCGGGCAGGGAAAACGCGCGCTCGAAGAGCGAGGCTTCTTCGCGAACAAAAATGGTGAGCCGTGGTTCTGCATTGTCGGAATCCAGAAGGTGATCAAACGCTGGCGCGATCTTCCTTCGGAGAGTCTCGCTGCCAAATTCCAGACGAACTGCCAGCCCGGCAATCGCGATGGATGCCACGGAACTGCATGGCTGATCGTGCAGGCGATCCCGAACACCGCGGAATATCTCAGTCAAGGAAGAGGTGTGCGGCGGAGACACGAATGCTACTTCAGATCCTGGGCCCAAGCTGGCTCTCCGAATTTGTTTTTTTTGGCCATCCGTAGTCGGGGTCGACCTGATGTATCGGGTCGATCAAGAGGAGGTCACGTACGTCGTCGAAACGCTCGAGCACCGGCAATTCATAGCCTGCGTCTGCCGGATAACGGCGCAAGGCCGTGAACCTGCTAACGACACTCTCTGGCTCGCGTTCCACGATGATGCCCTCTGCCGCGAGTCGAGCGACAAAGCTGGCGATCGAGGACCGAAATCGTTCGCAATTCTCGGAGACGCCGAAAAGGGCGGGTGCAAGATTGTCCGCCGTGACTCCGTCATTCAGCAGTTCCAGAATCTCCGTGCCTGACAAGGAGAGGCTGAAGTAGTAGCCGGTTTCGACATTTACCAGTACGGTCTCCTCTTCGAACCGCTCTGCTACATGCCGGGCGTGGTCGATCCGATATTTTCCCAGTGACTGATCCAAAGAACCCTCCCAAAATACAGCCCGCGCTCCCATTCGGCCGTCTAGTTATTGCAAGGCGCCGAACTCGGCGACATATACCGAGATAGAACCGGCGCTAGTTCAACATCGGCGAGCAAGCACTCAATCGTCGCTTCGACAAATCCATGCCAGTTACCGGTATCGATGTGCCTGCCCTCAAAGAGATAGCCGTAGACGGGGTTTGAATTGCAATACGAGTTCAATGCATCCGTCAATTGAAGCTCACCGGATGGATCGGGCTGGGTATTGTCAATTGCGTCGAACACTTCGGGGGCAAGCACGTATCTTCCAAAAACACCGTATAACGAAGGTGCGCATTGCGGCGATGGTTTCTCGACCATCGATCTTACGCGAACTGTTCGCATGTCTTTCTCTGGTCTCTCCGAATCCACAACGAGAATCCCATAACGGCGAGTCTCAAACATCTGGACCAAGCGTGTTGCAATCACCGGTCTCCGATGTCGGCGATAACATTCGGCCAATTGGGCGATGCACGGATTCTGAGAGATGATTAAGGCGTCGGGCAAGATGACTCCGAATGCCTCGTCCTTTATCTCTGGTCGTGCGCAACGGATCGCGTCGGCAAGACCGAGCGGGGCACTCTGGTTGACGAAAGAAAATCGTAGCCCGCTGAACATCGCGCGCAGCTTCTCGGCCTCTCCCTGGACGCCATGTACATCCAAAAAGTGCTCCAACTGTATATCGCGCTCGAAGAATCTTTGTAAACTCGAGTCGGATCGGGCACATACGAAGATAATGTGATCGATCCCGCTTGTCGCCGCCTCTTCCACTGCATACAGAATCAAGGGCTTTCGCCCAATAGGAAGAAGTTCTTTGCGAACTGCTTTGGTCGCCGGAAGAAGGCGGGTTCCCCGTCCGGCCACAGGTATTACAACTGACCTTAACGGCGAAACAGTCTGCGGTCCAGAGGACGCCGGCATTATCATTTCACCGATTCCCATTTCATTTCGGATGCCTTAAGCCTGGGATGGCACACCAATAAGTGCCACACCAGAGCCTGAAACGACTCAGTGAGCGGGGTGACTCTGGCAGGGTTGGGTACTTTTACAATCACGCAGGCATCCGCGACTTTCGCGGTATATCCCCCGTCTCGACCAACTACACCACAGATTTTCGCTCCTACCTGCTTGGCATACTGCAATGCGCGCACAAGATTTGCACTGATATTGCGCTCCGCGTCTCCGCCGCCCACTGAGAATACGAAGATCAGGTCGACGGCTCGCAGTCTGCTGCCATGCAGCCAGTTGACGTATACGGAATCCCAGCCATCGTCATTGACTCGAGCCGTCAGTTCCGAGGTATTGTCGCTCGGCGCGTACGCCTCGATATCGGCGATCTTTCGAAAATCGCACACCGCGTGAGACGCATTCCCCGCTCCTCCTCCCACGCCAAGAAAAAACACCCGCCCATCATGAGCGCGTGTTTCCTCCAACAGTTCCGCCATCCGCTCGATTCCGTTCTCGTCGAGGTCATGCAGGACTGCAATGGCTTCCTCGATGTACGCGTGCGAGTAACTCATCTTTGTACGCTCCTTTGATTCGCAACATTGCGTCGGAATTAATAGCCCCCATAATTGGAACCGCATCTGCGAGAGTAGTTGCAATGAAGTCAGGCGTTACGCCACGTTCCGCCAGTTGATCGCACACGTAGCATTTTCTCTGACTCAGGAGAATCGCGCGTGACCCTGCGCGCTGTCCCGCAATCACATCCGTAAGGCCGTCTCCGATCATGACAGATTCGCGGAGATCGATGTTCATTTCTTCGGCCGCCTTCAGCAAGAGCCCGGGTTTGGGTTTGCGGCATGCGCAGTTCAGTAGATACTCAGGGTGAGTGGCCTGGGGATGGTGCAGGCAGTAATAGACCGCATTGATCGCTCCGCTGCAGTCTGCAGTCATCTTTGCAGTAACGGCGTGCAGCAGTTCCGCGCTAAACTTCCCTTTGGCGATTCCTGGCTGATTCGACACGACGACAACGAGAAACCCCATATGGCGAAATGCCGCCATCGCCTCCGGAACTCCGGCGACGATCTGAAATTCATCAGGGTTGCTCGGCGAGTCGACCGTCCCAAACTCAGGGTTGTAGACATAGGAGTTGATTACTCCATCGCGGTCGAGGAAAACTGCCTTCTTGAGTGTGGTCGTCACGGTTCGCTGAAGAGACTTCCTAATTACACTTCTACTGTCGCCGCGCTCGCGGCGTTCTCCAGCCGTCTCATGTGGGCCAGACGTCCGTCGCGAGATACGATGTCGAAGATGACCTTGCTGCCTTCGAATTCAAAGCGGAAGTTAAGCTCGCGCAAACCTGCGCCTCTCATTGCTTCTCGCAGAACGCCCTTTGGGCCCTCACAATAAAGCGTAAGAAATCCACCCCCGCCGGCGCCAGTAATCTTACCGCCGATTGCGCCGTGACGTTTGGCGAGTTCATACCATCCATCGATGCGGGGATTGCTGATCCCCTTGGCCAGGCGCTTCTTTGTCTGCCAATGGAGGTCCATTAACTCGCCGAATCGCGTCAGGTTGCCCCGAGAAATGCAGTCGCGGATCTCAAATCCCATGGCTTTGATTTCCAGAAGGCTACTTACAACCTCTGCGTCGCTTCTCTTGGTTGCACTATCCTGGCTCGACAGTATCGCATTGGCATCCCGTACTTCCCCGGTATAGAAGAGAAGCATGTTACTTTCAAGTTCTTCGATGATCTCAAAGGGCAGCGCCAGGCGAGTCACTTTGACTGTGCCGTCGTTGGCAATATCCAGTTGGGTCAGACCGCCAAAGGCGGCCATATATTGATCCTGCTTGCCGATCGACTTCTTCAGAATCTCGAGCTCAATTTGGCAGGCTTCCTCCGCCAATTCCTGAGTTCTCACCGGGTCCTGCGACAACGCGTGCAGGGCTTTGAGCAGGCCAACGAGATAGCAACTCGACGATCCAAGGCCAGTGCCGGCGGGAATATCTGCGATCGAGACGATTTCGAGACCAGTTTCGAAACCGAAGAATCTCATCGCCTCCCTTGCCAACGTGTGCTGCACTTCATTCGCATGACACACCAGTTCGGCGTGGCTATATCGGACTCGAATCATATCGTCCACAATCGGAGCATTCACATTAAGGTACATGTACTTATCGATGGCAACAGCGAGCACAAATCCGCCATACTCCCGGTAAAAGGAGGGCAAATCCGTTCCGCCTCCACCCAGGGCGACCCGGTAAGGTGTACGCGTCATTATCATGGTTGCGCATCCTCATCTTCTGCGATCGCGACCCACCTGCCAACCGCAGAGCTTTCGTATGCTGTTTCGATCATGCGTTGGGCGCGAAGACCATCGCGCCCGCTGCCCAGTGGCGCTCGTTGCTCGGCGATGGCTGCCAGGAATTCTTTCCATTCCTCCCGCCAGTCGTCGCCGGATTCAAATTCGATGTGCTGCTCGCAAGGCCGAGAGTGATCGCTATTTCGTTTCGCCCATCTTATAACCGGTGGGCCATAATGCCCGTCCCTGCCTTGCAGCTTCAGATATCCGTCTTGGCCGTAGAGCTCTAACTGGAAGGAATTAATCCATTGAGTCCAACTTACATGGACTTGAGCAATCTGACCGGCTTTCGTCTCAAACAGGCAAAAGCAATTATCCTCGACATCGCGAAGATTCCAAAAAAAGGTGCTTCTTTGTCCTGCCACGCGGACTGGCTCTCCCAAAAGGTAACGGATCAGGTCCATCACATGAATGCCCTGTTCCAGTAACGCACCGCCGCCAGAAATTTCGGGATCAGTATGCCACTCTTTCTCGAAGCCGGGTCTACCCCCATGGCCGAAATGGCAGCGCAGGAAAGAAAGCTCACCCAGCTCGCCGCCGGCAATAAGTTCCTTCGCTTTGCGAACGTGCGGGAGGTGTCGATAGTTGAATCCGGTCTTAAGCACTTTGCTCGAGGCGCGCGCCGCATCCACAATTCGTTCAGCTTCGGCCACGTTTCGCGCCAGCGGTTTCTCGCAGAGAACATGTTTGCCTGCCGCCAGGGCTGCGGACGCGATCTCAGCATGAAGCATGGTGGGCGTCGCCACAATCACAGCATCGACGCCCGGAGCGGAGATGCACTCGCGCCAGTCGCTGAAGCTCTTAGCTCGCACGGGTGAGGCAACCCTTTCCGCAGCTGCGATGTTTGCATCGGCAACCGCCACGAGCTCGGCTGGCTTTACTTCGCTGATGACTCGTGCGCGAATCTGACCGATCCGTCCCGCTCCGATCAATGCGATCCCGATCATTTTCCTCCTATCGATACGCGTCGAAGTGTCCAGGTGTCGGAGTTGAGGAGCGATGTGAAGTGCTGGTCGAGGTGTTCCCAATCGTCCCAGACGACACTGATTAACCGTCCCGTTATAGGAACGGGAGTACCAGCCAGCATGAGCGCAAGGCGGGCTGCACGTTGCGCGGAAACTCCTCCTGTGGCGTCCATTTCATTCAACTCGCGCAGCGCGTCTTCACCGGCAAGCGAACTCGCCGCGCGCAATTCTTCCCACATTGCGCTCTTCACCGGACCAGGTGCGATCACGTTCACATAGATGTTTTTGTCCTTCAATTCCATCGCAATGCATTCCGTGAATCGCACGATAGCTGCTTTGCAAGCGCTGTAGGATGAGAAGAATGGACGCCCGTAGGCGCCGCCTCCGCCGGAGAAATGAACGATCCGTCCAGTGCGACCCTGCAACATGGAAGGCAAAATCGCGTGCACAACATTGAAGGCACCGGTTACATTGATTTCGACTGCGCGCGCCCAGTGCGCAGGATCATTCTGCTCCACAGGTCCTATGGGCCCGTAAGCCCCGGTGGCGTTCACCAGGATTTCTACAGAACCGAAGCCCCTTTCCACCGCGCCAATCGCCCGCGCTATTGTCTCAGGGCACGTAACGTCCATTTCAACCTGCATGCATCGAGCGCCGGTTGCACCGATCTGCTTGACAAGACCGGATACCGATGACAATCGAGATGCCAGTGCGACCGCGGCGCCTTCCCGCGCGAACTCATGGGCAATTGCGCTTCCGATTGCCCCTGAAGCCCCCACAATCAACGCTACCTTTCCGCGAACCGTCACGCTCGCACTTCCTCGTGGATCGAAACGTGCGCGCGGGACGCGAAAAACTCGACCGTTCGCTTCGCTCCAACTGCGAGCGGTATTTCGGGCTTCCATTGGAGCAGACGTGCCGCCTTTGAGATGTCGAGTGTGATCTTATCGATCTCGCCCGGGCGAGCCGATGCATATCTCGGTTCGATTTCTTGCCCCAGTAAATCGCGAATGACTGCAAAGACCTCGTAATCCGTAGTGGGCTCGCCGCTGCCGATATTGAACTTCTCTCCCCCGCCCAGCTTGAGCGCTGCTATGTTCGCGCGGACGGCATCCTCAATGTAGACGTAATCGCGATACTTCGTGCCATCCCCGTAAATGACCGGCTGAATCCCCGCGAGCATCTGTTCGCAGAAAATCGCGAAGACTCCAGCCTCCCCCTTTGAACTTTGGCGGGGGCCGTACACATTCCCGTAGCGGAGGACGACATACGGAAGACCGTACAGAAATGAAAACGTGAAGAGATAGTGTTCGATCGTATGCTTGCTGATTCCGTACGGAGTGATCGGATTGATCGGGCAATCTTCTCCCACCGGTTCCGATGCCGGTTCGCCATAGCCGGCGCCGGCGCTGGCTATATAGATGAATCGCTGAAGCTTGTGCTGCACCGCCAATTCCAATAAATTGATGGAGCCAAGAATGTTCACCGATGCATCGAATACCGGTTCACGTACCCCGCGCCTGACGTCCATTTGAGCAGCGTGGTGGTTAATGACCTCGGGTTGCTCCCGGTGAAAGACCGTTTCGAGAAAAGCTCGATCCAGGATGTCGCCGCGATAGAACCTCGCCTTGGGGTTCAGGTTGCTCTCCGAACCACGGGACAAATCATCCACAATAGCAACATCGTGCCCCTGCTCGATATAGCCGTCGGCTACATGCGAGGCGATAAATCCAGCTCCGCCAGTCACCAGTATTTTCATGATTTAGGCTCCTAAAGAAACAACAGTTAAATTGCGCCTTCCTGCGAGAGGAACCCGCAGATTGTCTTTCCGATGATGACCAGATCCAACCAGATAGACCAGTGGTCGATGTAGAACATATCCATCGCGATACGATCTTCGTAGCTCGTCGCCTGACGCCCGTTGACCTGCCAGTATCCGGTAAGGCCCGGTTTAACCATCAGGCGCTTTTCCATTAGTTTTCCGTAGCGCTCTGTTTCGGCGAAGGCAATGACCCTCGGACCTACGAATGTCAATTGGCCGGTGAGCACGCTGAAAAACTGCGGAAACTCATCGATACTGAACTTTCTCAATGTGTGCCCAACTTTCAGAATGCGCGGATCCTCTGACAACTTGTGATTTTCTGCGAACCGTCTTTGCATCTCCGCGTTACCGCGGATAACTGCGTCGGCATCTCGAACCATCGTACGGAACTTGAGGTAGTAATGAATGCGACCGTCAGATCCAACAAACTCCCGCCTGTGAAACAACGGCCCTCGGTCCTCGAGGTAGATAAGTCCACAGATAACCGGGGCAATCAGTATTGTGAGAATGCTGCCGATCAGCCCAATCGCCAAGTCGAGCAGGAATTTGCAGGCTCGTTGCAGTTGTGTGGACCACGCTGGAGTCGTGCGAAAGCGGAGGCTTCCGCTGTAGTAGTCGATTTCGCAATCGCCGCCATACTCGCGGAACAGTTCATTGGCCAACTCAACTTCAATGCCAAGCTGCCTGCAGCCGCTGAGAATATCGAGAATCAGTCCGTTCCGATTTGCCGTTTCGTTTAGATCGATCACGACGACATTGGCCTGCGCGCTTTCCAAGATTGCCCGCCAGTCGTCCACCTGGCCCAACACGGGCACATCAGCGTCCAGAATTGCATCGGAATCGCTGTCCCGTGCCGGGATCAAACCAAGCAACTCGTATCCGCGAAAGCGCTGAATTGCCAAGTTTCGCTGAAAGGCGCGCAAACCGGCGACTGCAGCCACCATGGTGACGCGCTTTCGCGAGTATCCGGCCTTCCAGAGTCTGACGTAGGCGGCGCGGACAATGAAGCGGCCCATTAGGACGATTGGCAATGCGCTCACAAACCAACCGATGGCCCAGTGCCTGAAAGGCGCATCGTTCAAGAACAGGAACGTCTCCAAATAAATCAGCGCGAACACAGCGGACAGCGCCTTGACCACGCTTGCCAGTTCTTGTTCGGGCCGCTTAAACAAAACTGAGCGACGGCTGTCCAGCAGTTGCAGTGTACCCACGGCAAAAAGAATCAGAAGCAGACTGCAACCGGCAATCGATTCCCGTCGAATCAGAGGAAGCTGATCTCTGATCGCCGCGATGGCTAAGCCTTGAGCCGCTATTAATGATAGGACATCCGAGCAGACGCGGGACCAGCACTCGCACAGCTTCAAGCCGCCGAGAGAAAGGCTGCGCGGACCCTTCCGCACTTCTCCAATCTCCCTGGATGAAGCGAGAACGTCTGAGATCGAGTTCATAGTTGGTCTCTCATTGGATTCGCCGGTCGCTGTCCGTTGTTCCCAGCAGGGTCTTATGAAACGTAAAATCCGTTCTCCCTGACCTTAATGGACGAATGCAAGGCAAGCTCTGCTGGCACGGGGCTGGTCGTGAGCGTATATCCCGCCTTTACCGCATCGTGGTGAAACATCTGAACCGTCTCCAGAGAATATTCCTCCAGGGACTTACCGACAAGCGACAGTTTCTTGAGCAAGTCGTTGGTCACAGTAATCACATGGCAGCCAATGTCATTGGCCTGAAAGATATTCAGTAATTCCCGCGGACTGGCCCATATAAGTTCGATGTGCGGGCGACCGGAAAGAACGCACACGGCCTCGGCCATCATCGGAAGAGGATCGCGACCAGTATCGGCCACGCGACCCGCAAACACCGAGATATAGCCCGCAGGCGCATCCGCCAGACACTCGGCTGCGACCTTCACCTGCTCAAGCGTCATCAAAGCTGTGACATTCATCCGCACTCCGCTTCGCGCCAGACGACGAATGAGGGGCACCGAGTTCATTCCCTTGGTATTCGTCACGGGTATTTTCACGATCACCTGCGGGCCCCAGCTGGAAATCTCCAGTGCCTGCGCTTCCATTTCGCTGAATTCGTCTGCAAATACCTCAAATGAAATCGGCTTATCGGGAATCGCGTGCAACACCTCGCGCGCGAACGCCGCATAGTCGTTCACCCCTGCTTTCCGCATCAAGGTGGGGTTCGTGGTGAATCCTTTGATCAGCGGGTTCAACGAACAATCGACGATACCATTGAGGTCTGCGCCATCGGCGAAGATCTTTACCTTTAGATCGGCTAGCTGCATTGTTGTCTCCTCATCAGGTTGCAACTCATTCTGCACGGAAGCGTGCTAAATACCAAAAGGTTCACTTACTTCTGTAGCCTCACGCCCATAACGCAACAAAGGCGGTGATTCCGGTGTTCACTTCGCTCGCACGCTGGTTGTTGATATTCTGATTCGACGCGAATCCCGCTACCACTCCAGACATCTGTGCGGTGACAATGAGAGGTTCCATGTATAAGTCTGCCAATCGTTTAACCGAACATGCTATTGCGGCTCAATCCTGGCGGATGTTAGATGTTATTCGAAGTCGCCGCGAAAATGTTGCGGACGATTAGCAGGTCGTTAACGTTGCCTCGCTCACATTTGAGAGGAGAAGTTCCGTATAGAGGTCGGCAGTTTTCCGAGCAGCTTGTTCGACGGTGTAATCGGACAGCACCTTTAGGCGGCCACGCTTTCCGAGTGTCGCCATCAGATCTGGCGACTCCAGCAGTTCTTGCACGGCGGTTGCCATAGCTTCGGGCTGAGATACTGGAACGAGGCGGCCGCAACCGCTGCCATTGATTAGCTCCCGCGAGCCCGGAATATCGGTGGCGACAATCGGCTTTTCCATTAACATTGCCTCTACCAGCGACAACGGCAGGCCCTCCCAAAGTGAGTTGAGGACCACGACATCCATAAGCGCCACAAACTCGCACAGGTTGTCGGTCCAGGTGCGGAGGGTGACACGATCCCGAAGGCGAAGGTCCTCGACATACTGTTCAGCCTCGACCCGAAGTGGACCATCCTCTCCCACAAATACAAAGTGAGTCTCTGGACAATTGCGCAGTAAAGCAGCGGCCATTGCTATGAAGTCCTTTGGAGCCTTCTGGGGATGGAAGCGGCTAACGGTGCCAACTACCTGAGCGCCCAACGGAATCCCCAACTCCGCCCTCAATGCCATTGAGGGCGCCCGCGGCACCCACCGCGTCGCGTCCCCGAAGCAGGGAATAATGGAAATGTGATCGTCCGACACGATGCCGTATCTCTTTGCCGTCTCACGTTCTTCCTCGGAGACACACACCAAACGTTCTGTCATATGTCCGAGTATCCGCTCCGCACTTAAGTAGCCATTAAACTTCGTCTTGCTGTGGCGAACAGACTCGAATGAGAAGCAATTCGGTGTGAAAACTGTGGGCAGCCTAAAGAGTTTACATAATGGCCGGCCTAGCAGCCCCGCCTTCGAGCTGTGCAAGTGAACAAGGTCGAACCGCTTCCGCCTTAAAAGCCTCCAGAGTTGAATGCCAGCTCGAACCGCAGACATCGCGTTGAGAGGGTGCATATCGATATCGACAATGTCTACGTCAGTGCCGGCCAGCATCTCATGCGCAATACTGCTCTTTGGACAGGCCACGGTAAAATGGAATCCGGAACCCTCTAACTTCGCGGCTATTTGTGCGGCGTAGCGCGGCACACCGGATTTCGGCGGTTCGCAGACGCACAGAACTTCACTCACCGACATGGGCCTTCCTCACCTGCGTTTTCTTCACGCCCGCCACCCTGCATGAGCAGTGCGAGTTTTAATGGATCGCTGGCACATTGTTTGGCTCGACGCAAGAAGACGCTGTCTTGGTCCCTTCCAGTGTCATAGACTCCAGTTGCAAGAATCCTTGGGGCATTCGCTCCTCATTCTCTAGATTTCGCAATGCCTCGTCCCGGCTCTCGTTGAGTCTAAGCCTGCCAATTTCCCTGAATCCGGCCCGCTCGAGCGACTTCCGCAACGTCTTTTCGTCGTAAATGAAGGCATGTCCCCAGGCCCGCACAAACTCGTTAATAACAAATGCATCTTCGGCAGGCGTTCTATCCCCGCACATGCCAGCGGCCCACTTGATGTATTCGCTTTGCAATGCTGATTTGTCTGAACCATAGAGTGCGATCAGAAACGACAGATCCGGTGTTGAAATCCGTATTCTCCCGCCGACCTTCAGAACGCGCCAGCACTCCCTCAGCATCCGCTGACCACTTACATAGGGGACGTGCTCAATCATATGTTCGCTGAATATATAGTCGAAAGTATTATCGCTAAATGGGTATCTTTGCGTGGCATCGAGGTGGATAACATCGCGTGTTTCCGGAAAATAGTCGGTGTTAAGCCAGTTCTTCAGGACATTGCCGCCACATCCAATATGAAGCTTCCTCGTCTCTCGCTGGCCCAGGTATCGCTTAACAAGCAGTCGGTCGCTTCCGATAATCGTTCGATAAAGTTTGCTGGCCGTACGATAGAGTTCTTTCGCGGGGCTGGCAAGACCATGGCTCTTCAAGACGGCTTTTATACGCTTTTGCATTCGTTGTTCCGCCACTATTGTCGGCTGCACCCTTACGATTTGATCGCGAGGGGATATGGCTTTCCGAGCGCGCATTGTGTGGTCTGCGCCGGTCGCGAGATAAAGTGCTCGGCTATTTCCATGAACTCCGAGAGGTAAGCGTGAAACTCCGCCATGTTCCACTCGCGCAGGTGTGTCGGATTCGAAGGTGGTCCATGATGTGTTCCGTTGCGGTAGAGATTCCGATCCGGCGTGGAAATGACCACATATTTGAGAGCAATCCATCCAATATACTGAAGTAAAATATCGGGATTCGGTAAATGTTCGATCACATCGCTGGCGATAACCAAATCGGCTCGCGGTGTGTTATCGGATGAAAAGTCGGAGATCGCCCATTGCCGATCGGGAGACCGCTTTTGCAATCGCGTGCACGTCTCTTCCACATCTACTCCGAGTGTTACGCGGTCATGAAAGTACTTCAATAGCTTGTATGCGGAGCCGCAGCCTATATCTACCACCGACCGGAGTTCATGCTGATCCGCGACTTCGCGTGCAAAACGATAGACCTCGTCCTGCCAGTCATCTAAGTAAATCGCGTCGTTGAAGTATGCGGGTGTGTCCCGGTGCGTGTAGCCCTCATGGATGAAGTAGGACTCTCTTTTGCCAACTATATTTAACTCACTATAGGGCGGGTAGGAGCCCATAATTTGCGCGCTTCCCTCTACGCTGGGTCTAATGTTCAACTTGAGACCGAGCTTTTTTGAAATGCGCAGCGCAATGGGCTTCATCGTTGCTCGTATCATGGCCTCTCCTCCAAGCGAGGTGCTGGTTTTGGCTTTCTACAGACAGAAGTTCAGAAGCGTATCTGGGCGTTGTAACGACCAAGTGAAGCATTACCTCCACGAGGTGGAAGCAGATTGCTGATCATTTCGTGCAGGCGTCCTGGGCAATGAGGTGAGGCCTGAAACACGTTGGGCATTCGGAATTATTAGGCCGGATTCTCCCGTTCGATTGGTGAAGGGGGAAGGCATGGTCATCGATGCGAGAAGAAATCGTCGCAATTCCATCGATATTGAAAGTCGTTTTACGCCGGAGCTCAAAGTCCCACAGAAAGGCCAGTGCGCCGGCCGAAGAACGAGTCAATTCAGCGAACTCCTGACGTTCCGAGCAGCCCCCGAAGCTCATGCAAGCGGGTCGTAGCAGAACGCGGAAGAATCATCGAAATCATTCCTTCTATCATGCCTATGTATGACTGTCGTAGCAGAGGGTCGAAGTGGGCAAGCACAATGCGTAGCCGACTCTTAACCTGCGCTCTGCGACGCCTTGATGAAATCGAAGCAGCGCCTACTTTGTACTCCAGGAGAACCTCCGGAATGATGGCCGTGGAAAAGCGCTGGGCAATGCGAAAAAACAAGTCGTAATCCTCTGCGGCGGGATATATGTCCCGGTATTGTCCGACTTCCGCAAAAACGTCGGCCCGGAACATGACTGTGGGATGGCAGAAGCAATTCTTTCTGTGCAAAGCGCGATAAATCTCCCGCGATAGCGACGGGGGCTTGAAAGTAAAGAGCGATCGGCCGTCTTCTGCAACGAAAAGGGCGTAACTTCCCAACAGCATGCATTCCGGTGAACGCTCGAGAAAAGCCACCTGTTTGTCTAGCCGACCGCGGATGCTTAAATCTCCGGCGTCCATGCGCGCCACGTATGAATATCCAGCGCGGAGAATATACTCCAGCCCAGTGTTGAGAGCCGCGGTAATGCCGCGATTGCGTTCATGTCTCACAACGGTAACTCGAGCGTGCCAATCGCGGGGAATCGAAATCGGAGTGGGATTGCCATCGTCAACGATGACGACGTCATGGGGCTGTATCTCCTGCGCAAGCGACTGCAGGGAGTTGCGGAGATCATCGAGCGGGCCGTAAAACGGGATGAGCACAGCCAGCGTCGGCTTCCGGTTGTTCATGCAGGCTCCGGGCGTGCCGCATAGGTCTCCAGCGAATCAAAAGAGAGCTGACCGACACGCGTTGCGATAGCGCCTATACAACCGAGGAAGAAAACCGAATATGATCCGTAGAGGAATTCCGCAGTGTAGGAGATAATTAGCAATGCGAGAAGGGCGAAGGTCCAGCTCAGGTGTTTCCTGGATATCAGGCCGAAAAGGCTCAATGAAAGAAAGCCGCCAATCAGGATCGAACCGACGATTCCGGTTTCACGCAAGAACGAGATATAGCTGTTATGGGCGGGAAACCACATGCCCGTCTCCGGGTCGATGGTCGCGCTCTGGCGATAACCAATACCGATCAGTTGCGGAACTAAACCATCGGCCTGAAAGTCGTTGAGAATACTTTCTCCGAGTTCGGTTCGAGATTGCGCGTCGTCCGCGAAGAGTCCGCGGAAATCGATCAGGTATGCACTGGAAACATAGCCAATCGCACCAAGGAAGATGGCGACATACAGAATCTTCGCCACTACGGCCCGTCGCTTGGCGGCAGTTTTGGCCATAATTGGAATTCCGACGACGATTGCCATAAAACACGCGAGAATTCCACCTTTGGACTGAGTGAGCAGCAGCGTCACGATCATCAGTACAAGACCGGCGTGGCGGCGAAAAGTCCGCCCTCCCGCTGAAGGCGTGAAGAACGACAAGACAAGGGCGATGGTGAGGAAACCAGCAAGCATTGGAGGGCTTTCGAAAGTTCCGCAGGCTCGACCGATCGGCAACCCCCAACGCCCTTCAAAATGGTTCGCATAGGAGTAAAACGGCCCCGTCCAAATTGAAACTACGCCCAGGATCGAGGCGATCAAGCCCAACCCAATCAAGACCGTGCCGACCCATTCGACATCCGCCATTTCTTGAACGATGTCCCTCGTCAACAAAAACCCAGCAAGCAGATAAGCGATCCACTGGCCTTCCAGGAGGAGAATGATCAAGTTACCTTTCCACAAGGTCAAAACAATGCCATGCACCAGGAGATAGAACATCAGCAGCAAGCTGAGACCGCAAATGCCCTTCAGCGGTGGAAGCGGGCGGAATAATAAATGCCAGAAAACATACAGAGCGCAGATTATCGATGCCAACGAGAACTTGCTCTGGGTCTCGGTGAAGCCGAGCATGATGGAAGGTGCGAAGAGCATCATGGCCCAAATGACAACCCATAGGCTCCTTGGCCTCCAAGACGAATGGAAAAGCCCGTGCTCGGAACCGCCAACTCTCAACTTTCCGGAGCAAGCTATACTCACCAGCGAAGACATCAAAATACTTCCTTGCGGCGCAAAATGTGAAATTCGCGCGCTGCTATGACGATTTCCAAAAAGACAACGGAAAAGGCCAAGCCGATTCCTCCGGCCATTTTGATTGCAATCACGCAAAACATGATGTTCAGAACGGTTCCGGTTCCGACAACTCTGAGATAGTCGCGCTCGAGTCCCATTCCGAGTAGTCCCTGCAATCCAAGCAAATTACTCATACAGGAAGCACAGACCAGGAATATCAATACCTGAAATATCGGAATCGTTCCGATGTATTTGGGACCGAATAAGGCCGGCACGACTGCGGGAGCTGCAAGGCCTGCCACCGCCGCTCCCGCGAGTGTGACGACCCCGACCAGGAGCATGATCTGGCGGAGCTTCCGGGCGCCGTCATGGACGCTTACGCGGAACTCATTGCAGAAGAATGGGTATAGAGCCTGCGAAACCGCCGTCCACAACAACTGCAGGGCAGTAACTACCCTCTGCGCCGCACTGTAGATTCCCACCACAATGCTGCCCGTCATGATGCCGAGAATGAGCGTATTGAAGCTCGCGTTGAAGTTTGTTGAGGCACAGGAGAGAAACGTCACGAAACCGGACTTAAGTTGGACAACGATATTCCTGGCATCCGGGAACGGCAGCCTGGTGCGCAACCACCGTTTGACAAGCACATATCCCAAGGCCCCCGAAACAATCGCGTTTATTGACTGGACAAGGAGAAGTTTCCAGTAATCCGAAGGGTGTTTTACAACCAGGAAGACCAATGGGAGAATCAACAGCTTTGGGATCACACTGCTGATTGTGATCCACTTCATCTCCTCGACGCCCTGAAAAAACCAATCGGGGTAGATCACCGTCCCGAACAACGAAATAAATGCACAGAAGTAGGCGAACAGATAAGGACGGAGCTGATGAATGAGGCCGAAAACTAGCAAGCTGACGACGGTGCAGGCAACCATCAGCAGCGCTTTGGCACCCCAGACGTTGACCAAAATCGATGCCAATCGCTCACGGTCGTGCTTTACAAAAGCAACCTGGCGTGTCGCCGAATAAGGGAACCCGTAGTTGACGATAATCGCGCACTGCATAACCACGGCTTGATTGAGGGCCAGAACGCCGAAAATGGCAGGGCCCAGAATCACTGCCGTATACGGCAAAATAGCCAACGGCACAATGTATCCCGCGATCTGGGCGATGGACAGTGCCAGTGCGTTCTTAAGAACGCGGCCGCGGGAACCAGCCATGATCGCGGTGGGCGAAGCGGCGACTGACGTAGCCGGCGCCTTAAGACCCATTCGCAACAGTCCGCCGCCGGCTTCGCCACGGCAAATAGCCCGTGATATTCGCTAATTTGTTTAGCATGATACGACGCGGATCGTCTGGATCCAAAGCCGCACATGCTCTTTCTGCCAACACCATGAGCAAAGAAGCTATGAAGCCCAACATGCCACCCAAAAGGATAATTAGCGCTTTCGGAGGCCAAGCCTTCTTCTCCGGCACCCTCGGAGGATCTAAGAGCCGAACACTTGGAATCTCCTTGGCTTCTTGCACCTTGGCGATTTCGTATTCCTTGGTCAGGGCCTCGTAGACGGACTCCTGGAGCTGGACCCGGCGATAGAGGTCCTCGTAGGTATTGCCTAGAATAGGCAACTCACTCATCGAGGGATAGAGTTCCTCATTGGATCCGTCTGAGGTGGCCGGAGTTACGGGGCCTCCGGTGCCGGCCATTTTATTCAACTGCTCTCGTAACTCCGCAACGCGTGCCGACGCACTCCGCACACGTGGGTTGTCCGGGGAATAATTTTGCTGCAATGCACGCAGCTCCGATTCGGCGGCGATTAGGTTCCCTTGCAGGTCGGCCGATGCTGCCAGCATCGCTCGTCCCTGTATCTCGGGACCCATAGTTCGCGTCTTGCTGGAAAACTCGCTGAGTGCCAACGAAGAGGCGTCAAGACCGGTCTTGATCGACTTGAGTCGCTCTTCCAGAAATTCCTTTTCGCGATGCGCCGACGATGTCGTCAATTGTACGACCATACTATTCAGCTCATCGACATAGGCTTGCGCCATGTCGCGGGCGCGCACCGGATCGGAGTCGGTGACGCGAATTGTAATCATGCCCGCGAGTCGAACATCTTCGATATCTGTATGCCTCTTCAAATCCTTCTCAGCGTCCACGTACAGTTTGCGCCTGTACACCTTGCGAAGATCGAACCGATCGACAATGTCTCGCGCGACCGTGTCGCTTTCAAGAATGCCCATCATCACATAGGTCGGATTGCGGGTGCCAAACATTTCGGAAGCGACCGCTCCCAAGCCCGGCCCCGCCTTGGCCGCAATTAAGCCCTGCAGTGCCGCACTCGCTGAATCGTTGTCATCCGGCGGCATCAAGGTCGCAGAGGATTCCCATCGCTTGGGTATGACGAAGGCACACACGCCGAAGATCACCACTGCAATGGCGGTCCCACGGAACAGTCTTCGCCTATTCTGCCAAAGGATACTGGCCAGTGTTTGGGTCGCCAACGGGGCTGTCTTGCTTTCCCCTTGATTTAGATAGGCGAACTGGTCGGCGCTGTCTTTGGTTGATTCGGGCGGCAACTCATTCTCACCGGATAGGGTTGACATCATAAATAATTACTTCGGTTCCTCATCGGCAAACCCGATAGAATTCAGTGGATCTTAAGAACTTCGGAATCTACGCAGATCATGATGGGACTTTCAGAACGCCCCGACTGCGGCCCCTGTCAAGGCCACCGACGACATGATCTGCGCGGTGCCGATCAGGTTGCGCCAGACCTGCGACCCGCCCACCACTTTCTCGGGCACAACAACTGAGTCGCCGGGCCGGAGGCGGAGATCGAGGACACTGTTGCCGAACAAAACGCTTCCCTGATCCCCGACAACCGAACCATCGGCATGGACGATAAAGATATTCTTCTTATCGCCGTCGCGGGTCACGCCACCAGCCTGGCGCAAATACCACCTGGCATCTCTGCCAGGGCGATAGGTGATGCCGGTCGCGTTGTAAACCTGGCCACTGACAAGCACAAAGTCGGGCTGCTTGGGAATGCTTAGCCTGTCTCCGGCGCGCATCTGGACATCCACCGGCGTCTTTTCCCATTGGCTCAATTCCGGCGAGATTTTGATCACCAGGCGGCCGGATGAGGCGTGACTGCGCAGGCTCGCCAGCACCTGCTGTTGCTGCTGCTGCATGGTCTGGAGCAGATTTTGCTGATCCTGCGGGGTTGAAAGCCCTCCCGACACCGTCGGCAAGGTGCTTTCGATGCGGCGAATCATCTCCTGGCGGTTGTTCTCCTCCATTTGCCGCACCGCAACCCGATCCAGAACAGCGCCGGCGGGATACGCATCGTCGCGAAGACCTCCGGCGCGCTCGATCACCGAGCTTAGGCGCTCGCCCTCCTCGATCCCATACGTTCCGGAGAATCTTACCTCCCCATCGATCGTGACCGACGCTCCGATATCTTTCCATCCTGTCAGCTGCCGGATGCCCACGACATCGCCGGGCTGAAGCACCGGATCGGCGCTTCGATCGCCGTTCAGCGCCTTGGCGATATCGACAACGCTATGCTTTACCAGCACCAGTTCATTGTTTTCGACTTTATAGCTGCTCAGGTCTGCAACCTGGCGATAGGCGCTGCGCTTGAAGCTGCCAGCCATGCGCACCAGCCCGGAAAAGGTCATCCCTTCCGACATCGGATATTCGCCCGGCCGAAGCACTTCGCCATAGATCGATACCTTAGGCGGGTCGATCTCGTACCGTCCAAAAACGCGCACTACGTCGAACGGCTGAAGCGAGACGGGATCGTTGCCAATCAAGACCTGGGAAAGATCGAAGCTGATGGTTTCTGGCCGAAGATCCGGTGGTTGCAGGCGAATCACTTCTGCGTAGCTGGCCGGCTCGGGCATCACGTCTTTGTAAGAGTGGAGAATGTCAGTCACCGTCATTCCCTCGTGCCAGGCGTAGGGTCCGGGCTTGAAGATATGACCGTCGAGGTATACCACTTCGTTGTCATAAGGAAGGATCGGGGCAACCGTAACGTGGTCTCCGTCCTGAACCTTGAAGGCGGTCAGCTCGGGGGCGCTCTCCTGCGCGCCGTCAGGGATGTGTACACTCACCGTCGCGATGCGCTCGTGCGCCTCAACCCGCAACACGCGAATCTCTCCGAGACTCGCTGTCACCAGCAGACCGCCGGCAAGAGTCAGAACTTCATTGAGATTCTGCTCGCCTTTCAGCTCATAGATCGCCGGCCGGCGCACCATCCCTGCCACAGTAACCTGCGGCCCCACCGTGGGGACCAGAATCGTATCGCCCGGCAGCAAGCGTTCCAGGTCCGAGCGCACACCGTGCAGCAGCAGGTCGTACAGATCGATTTCGCGAATCAGTTGTTGGCCACGGTAATGCTTTAGGGTGCGCAAAGATCCGCGGCTCGTAGGGCCTCCGGCGGCGTAGAGCGCATTCAAGGCCGTCGACAAAGAGCTCACGTCGTAGGCTCCAGGTCGCTGTACGTCACCTACAACGTAGACCCTGACTGTCCGCACTTTGCCCAGCGACAATTCCACATGTTCATTCTGAAATTGCGTCCCAAGAGCCTGTTGAATCGCACTTTGCGCCTGGCTCATCGTGAGCCCGTTCACTGTGACCGTTCCCACCTCGGGCAGTGCGATCTGGCCTTGACGATCAACCAGCCGCTCCAGCCGGCTCGATTGCACGCCCCAAATATTGACCACGACACTGTCCCCGGGACCAAGAACATAGTCCGGCCCCGCGGGCAAGTCTATCGGGAGCTGGTTCACATTGCCGGTGCCGAATTGAAAAGTCTCGCTTCCGAATCGCAGCAGCTTGAGGCTAGCCGGAAAAATCTGCGTGTAGAGCTCGATTAACGATGGCAGGTTTTGATACGGTATCGGCTGCCGTTTAAGCACTTCGCTTGGCTGTTCCTCGGGTCGCGGCGGAACATTTGAGTTCGCCCCCCTTGGCGCAGGTTGCGCGCTTCCACGTGTTGCGGGCAGCATCGCCACCCGCGGCGAGTTCCCGGGGGTCGTCTCCTGTTGGTTCGGAGCGTATCCCTGGTCTCTCAGCTCCGCCGTGACCTCGCTGCGAAAGTTCGCGTCCGTGCGAATGCAGTTGTAGGCCCCGTCATCCGAAATCATCGAAGGATCGATCGCAAATCCCTGCGCCAGGACCGTCTTTACGCCGTTTAGAACCTCAGGGCTTTGTTGAAGGATTGCAGTGATCTCATCGGCAGACATCGCCGCCTACGGTTGATCGGATGTTTGTCCCGCGGCCGATTGATCAGTCGAGTATGTACCTGCTTGTTGAGCGTCCTCGGCCGATTGCTCCGTCGAGCCCGCACTTGCCTGCTGTGCGGACCCGCCATCCGACGCTCGCATCTGCGACAGAGCCGACTGCGGCAACGCCATTCCTGCAGCTCGGATCGCCGAGCCCGGTACGGGCCCTGATCCGCCAAGATAGCAGGCCTGGGATGCGCCGGACGCGCCTGCCGCTCCATTCTGTTGATCCGGAGGTTGCGCGCCGACTTGCGCAATCGAAGATCGCCCGGAGAGCGTGCACAAAATCACGCCGAAAAAAATGCACCGGAGAAAGTTCCCTTTGAATTGGGTATCAAGCCTTGGGCCGAGATTCTGCATTTTGTCTGTTCCAACCCCATCGCTGATGATTTGGGAAAATCGATTCAAACTGCACTTGCTTCTGCCTGAAATCTGGTCGCTTTTGCCGTCCCGGCGCTTCCTCATCGGACTGAACAGGTAAAAGCGCCTGCCGCTCGGTGATCGGCCAAAGTCAAACATGGAATCCGGACTGGTCCCGGTGGTCAATTCTCGCCCGCGATTTCGTCAGATATCTTCTGCCCGCCTTCGGTCATGTTGATTGCTTTTGATCGCTTTTTGGCTTTGAGCAGTCCGATCTCCGCGGTCAGTTGATTAATCTTGTCTTCCATGTTTCTTACGAGTGCCGAGTGTTCTCGAACGGTCGATGTCAAAGCATTCTCCTGATTGGCGTGATTCAACAGACTGCAAATAGCGTTGCGTGCCAACTCCGAGATGCTCCGTGCACCGCTGGCAACACAGAATCGTTCCAGGGCAGAGAACTCCTCCAGCGAGAGCCTGACGCTAATCGAACGTGCGCGAGGTCTTAGAACCGTCATAAGTCTGGAAGATCAGCGGATGCAATCCGCTCATTGCTGTTTCATGCTGCGCTCGAAGCTCGCGGTTGCGGCAGGTCGATTGTCCGGTCCGTGCATGTCCGCGCTGCGGAGCGGTCCGGGCATCGCCACGCCTAGTTGTGGCCGCACCTTTTAGAAGCTAATTTTGCGCCCCGGAAACCACGTCAGCTGGATGTTCGTGGTGGTCACGGTATGTTCCCCTGGCAAATATACCGGCGCCTTCCAGCGTTCCACGGTGAAGTTGCCGTTCATCTCAAAGTCCCTGCCGATGCGCTTGATTGCTTGAATTCCGAAATCGTTCAGCGTAGTGCCGCCGGAAATGAAATCCTTAGCCGCCTTCTGATGGCGCGCGTTCACCTGGATCCACTCGTTGCCCCTCAGGTGATAAGTGATCCAGCCTTGCCCGCCCTTATCTTCGCGCCCTATCCAATCACCAAACAGCTGGCCCTGGTTGGTGTAGCCTTGTTTCTCGATGTTCTCCCAGTACATGAAAATCCCACCATAACTTCGTGGATCCGGTGGATCGGTGGAAACACCTTCGAAGCGGACGTCGAGTCTGGGAAGACCGGGCACATGCGAAAGGTAAAGGCCAGGACGAACAGAAGCGTGCCGTGGAGCATCGATAGGCGACACATCGTCATGCACTTCTGAGTCGGAATAGAGCGTGAGCCACTTCTGCACAAACGGCAACCGCCAACTGAAGTCAAAGGCGCCAAAACGCGCACCATCGTCGTTACGGCCGTTTTTTACCTGCGACTGCGGGGCCGTCAGACTGAAAAAGCTCTTTAGAAACGTATGCAGCGTGACGGGCGAGTGGCCCTCCCCTCCGAATATTGCGGTCCGCTCAAATCCGAATTCGAGATCCTTATAGGGCTTGAAACTGATCTTTTCAACGTGCACCCAGGGATCTCCGGGGTTGATCACGTTGGGCGCCCCTGATGAAGGGTTTCCTTCGTATGCCGGATTGGTCATTAGCGTGTGCCCGCGCAGCGCTCCAAGAACGAATTCGTAGCGGAACGGCCCCGCCAGCCGCGAGAGCACCGGAACCTTGAGCGGCTCAATTCGATTGATTTCAAAAGTATAGAAATTCTGCGCATTGTTGGAAAAGGCCATACTGGCGCCCTGACCCGGTCCCATCCACTCGTCCTGTTTGCCAATGGAGATCACATGGTTCAGGTATTGGTAGGAAAGATATGCCTCCAGAAAGCGCCCATGTGTCGTTGCGGCGATCGGCCCCTGAGGAATAGTGGTTTGGTTGTATATGGCGGTCGTAGGACCGTAGGGCGGCGTACTTGAGGGAACGTAAAAGCTTGTCTCGTCGACCGTGGAGAGCGTCTGGGCCAGCGCGGCCGAGTAACCTGTAGCCGACGGCGCGCCTTGAAACTCGCCGCGCACGTAAAGCGCAAATCGTCCGGCGGTCGCGTAGCCGCTGGCGCCGGAGTAGTTGTTGAATCCGTTCTCGAAGAACCGCCCGTAGTCGTTCACAATCGTCGATCCGAGATGGAAGCTGTCATGCAGCGGTGTTCCACTGATGGCACGCGCCACCGTGTACACCGACTCGATCCGCATGCTTCCCTGGTGCGGGCCGCATGAGCCCTCCATGTCGTCGTGCAATTCGCCGTTGATGGCATCGTAAATCTCCCGCGCCTGGCCTGCGCCGGGGTCGCCATCCGCCTCACTGTCTCCGATCAGGTCGCCAGCCTCTTCCAGCATGTGCATCACGCTTGCGCGCGTCCATGGCCGCAGACCCAGATATACCGTGTCCACATATCCCAGTGAATAGAGCCGCAACATGGCCGGATACACCCAACTGTCCACTGGAATATACGGCGAACCAGTCTTCGCAGGATCACAAACGTTTGCCGGGGCATTTGCGTCGCCTCTCGCCGGGGCGCTGTCCGGCCTGCCAGGCTGCGCCGAAGCCAAAGGCGCGAAAGCTGCAAACAGCAATCCCACTACCACCCCTGCGAGTAACATCCCACTAACTGCACAAACTCGCCTGCTCGCGTTCATCATTCCTCGCGACGTCAAATTTCGATTTGCACCGGAGATACGGGATAAGTGAATCGGATGTCAGGTTATAGAGCGGGCTTCCGTCATCCAGCGGAAACCTAATGACCAGGGCTCTTGAGATCTAACGCGCGTAGCTTCGCATGGAAGCGTCATACGCTGCGCTCGACCTCAAACAACGTTGGAGAATTGACTCGGACTATAGCACCGGACTAAGACAGAAGCAAGAGAATATGTGCGACAGTTGCAAAACATTTGTGAGTTCCTTCCGCTGAGTGGCTTCGACTAACTAAACGAGTGTGAGCTGAATCAACTCCAATCTCTGTGATCTACCTCACTCTTCGTGATCTCCGAAGAATTCTACAAGCCAAACAGTGAGCGGGTAATGTGGAAGCAGGAAGCAGACGCGGCGACTAAATTTGACTTCGCACTGAGGGCTTCGAGACGAATGGCAAGATGACACGGCGGGAGAAATCTCTGGAAGAGATAGATCGGATCATGCCATGGGCGGATCTGAAATCGTTGATTTCATGGCATTACCCGAAGGCGGGCAACGGCCGTCCGTGGGTGGGACTAAGGATCATACTGTACATTTTCTTTCTTCAGCACTGGCCCAACCTTTCGGACCCTGCGACGGAAGGAGTGCTGTACGATTCGCCAGCGTTGATTTGGGAGCGCGAATCTGGGTTGCGCAGCGCCGGACGAGAATATCATTCTGATTCATAGATACCAACGATCAAAGGCGCCCCCGGAATTCAATAGCAAGCCCGTTTGTCGATGCCAGTCCGCAGATGGGATTCAAGAATTGTTCATTCCCAGCGCGGATCGTTCATACTTCTGGAGTGCGCAGAATCCCTCGGTTGATTGCCTTAACGGCAACATGCGGAGCAGTGAGCGCGTTTTGCCAAACAGGCGCTCCGGCGTGGCAGAGCGCCGTTGACGGCGCGGCGCGCGACGCTCCTGAGGCCAGGATGATTGTGCTCGGCATCGCCAGCGGACGTTTGCTGGCGGCGCGCCACCTGAATGAAGCGGCACGGACACTGGCGGCGCCGGGATCGACGCTGAAGCCGCTGGTTCTGTATGGTCTGGTGAGCACGGGCCGATGGAACCCTGCGAGCCGCGTCGCCTGCAACCGGCAACTGGTTGTCGCCGGCCATCGGCTGGCTTGCACGCATCCGCCTGCTCCACCATTCGACGCGCGCGCAGCGCTGACCTGGTCGTGCAACAGCTATTTTGCAGCCGTCGCGCGCACGCTGCGCCCGGGTGAGTTGGGTCGGCTGCTGCGGCCTACAGGGTTGCTCGGCGTGACCGGCCTTGCGCGCGATGAGGCAGCGGCTGAATATCGCGACCCTGAATCCGCCGATGCGGAACAGTTGGCACTTTTGGGAGTTGAAGGCGTGCGCGTGACGCCGCTGGAGTTGGCCGCGGCGTATCGCTGGCTGGCGATGGAACTGGCGGCACATCCAGATTCCGATGCTGCGCAGGTGGTGCGCGCTGGACTCGAGGACTCGGCCAGCTTCGGCATGGCTGGGCAGGCGAGTTTGGGCGGCGTTGCGGTGATGGGCAAGACGGGAACGGCGGAAGGCGTGGCATCGAACCAATCACACGGCTGGTTTGCTGGGTTGGCGCCCGCTCAGAAACCCAAGGTCGTGATTGTTGTGTATTTGCCAGGAGGCCGGGGCGCGGATGCAGCGCACTTGGCCGGAGAGATTCTGGCCAACGCGCCTCTGGAGCGCCCGTGACTCGATCGGCCGTGAATCGACAGTGGATGGCGCGATGGCTCGTAAGCCTGCTGGCGGCAGGCGGTGTGGCGTGGAGCGGAATGCAGCCGGCGCAGCAGGCCGCGGTAGACTCCGCAATTGCGACGCCGCGAGAAACTCCGACCCATGCGCGAGAAACGCTGCGCGTGGGAATGTGGACGCTCTGGCATGACCGCGAGGTTGTGCTTACGCCCGACCAGCCAAATCACCAGATCAGGTTGCGAAGCTGCGCAGGTTGCGCGACGCTCACATTCACAGGACAGGCCGACGTTCGCGCCGATGGAGATTCGCTGACGCTGACGGCGGCGGGTAGAAAGAGCAATGCTGCGCGCGTTTTTGTTGCCGGGCCGGTGACGCTCACGGCGCACGGCGAAACCATCACACTGCACGATCCTGTGACGATTGCTGCGCGGGCGGGCGCGCTCGTGATCGTGGTGACGCTGCCGGTGGAGAGCTACGTTGAGCGGGTGGTCGCGAGCGAAAGCGGCGCAGCGGACAGCGCGGAATCGCTGAAGGCGCTGGCGATTGTGGTGCGAAGCTTCGCGCTGCACGAGGCGCACGGGCATGCGGAATACGATCTTTGCGACTCCACGCATTGTCAGCTTTTGCATTGGGGCAGCAACGGCGAGCGTGGGGTTCAAGCGCACCCCGCCACGATGGCGACGGGCGGCGAGACGCTGTGGTTTCACGAGCAGCGCGCATTGGCTTACTTTGGGAAGGATTGCGGCGGGCGCACTGCTTCGCCGGCAGAGATTTGGCCTCATGCGAAACTCGTTCCTTATCTGCCGTCACAGCCCGATCGATTTTGCACGGCGGATGGCGGCAGGGAGTGGGCGTCGGAGATCTCCCGCGCTGAGCTTACGGCAGCCTTGGCGAAGCATGGGCTCGCCGCTCCCGGCTGGGAGAACATCACCGTCGCGCGGCGAGGCGAGTCGGGGCGCGCGGTGACGCTAAAGATCGACAGTGCTGAGATCAACGCCGATCAGTTCCGGCTGGCGGTTGGCGAATCGCTGGGATGGAACAAGATTCCCAGCACATGGTTCGAAGTAAGCCGTCAGGGCGGTGGATTCGCGTTCCATGGGCGCGGATGGGGCCATGGCGTAGGGCTGTGCCAGAAGGGCGCGGCGGCGATGGCGCAACAAGGGCGCTCCGCGCAGGAGATTCTGGCGCAGTATTTTCCGGGTACGCGAGTGGCCGACGAAGCAACTGGGCGCGAGTGGCGGAGGCTTGCGGGCGACGGATTTGTTCTCGAATCTCTCGATGCAGGCGACGCGGTGTATTTGCAGGATCTGAGCCGGGCGCAGGCGGAGGCGATTGAGCAATCCGGATTGCATGCGACGGCTCCTCTCACTGTGCGTGCGTTCGCGTCCACTCCGGCCTTTCGCGAGGCGACGCTCGCGCCCGGCTGGGTGGCGGCGTTCACTGAAGGGGATTGGATTGGAACGCAGCCGCTGCGAACGCTGGCGGGGCGGCGGCATTTGGCGGATACGATGCGCCACGAGTTTCTGCATGTGTTGGTGGAGCAGCAGGCAGGACCGCGCGCGCCGCTTTGGCTGCGGGAGGGGTTGGTGGAAGCTTGGAGCGAGGCGAAGAGCGGGGCGGGTTTGCCGCGCACGGCACGATCTGAAACCGCGCCTGCGCTTACGCCCGACGCCACCGACAACGGGCTGATGCACGCGGATAATGAGGCCGAATCTGCGGCCGCGCATCGCGCAGCCGAGTGGTACGCAGCGCAACTGCTTGCGCGCTATGGACGCACGCAGGTGCTCGAGTGGCTCAGGTCAGGCGTTCCTGCTGGAATTGTCGTCACCCTCGGGCAGCGGTAACCGGACAGAGTCTTCTCCGAGCGGGCCTGCGCCCACGGGAGCGGGCACGAGCGAATCGTCCGAAGGCTTCTCTGCGGCGGGCTCACTACGGCACAACAGCACTGCGCACCACGCCAGAAGAAAAACCCAACAAACAATCGCCAGCAAATAAGTTCCCGCGAGTTTGAGCATGACAGCCCAGACCTGATGCGATACCGTCCCTAGCGGCTCGCCGGTGAAGAAATGACTTGGCCACTCCACGGCCAGCAGCGCTGCCACAACGACCGCCAACCACCAGCGCCAGTTGAACAAGAGCCGGATGATTTTGCGCCACGGCAACAGCCAGCCCCATTGCGCTGAGCCCATTGCATAGGGAATCACCTTTGCCGGCACAACGATCCAGCGGAAGATCCAGACGAGGATCGTGAGCCAACTTTGAATGTGGTCGTAAGTGAAGAGCGTGGCGCGCATGTGAGCAGAGGCACGCGAGTTCAGATAGCCCGCCCATTCGGGAATCTGATCGCTACACCAATCCAGAAGCGCCCACGCAGCCCAAACGATCGCTGCCCAGACCAAAAGCGTGAGCACGCCCAGGGTCAAGTGCACGCGGCTCTTCTCGTCGTGGAGGAGTTTGCGCATGGTTCCGGCCTGGAGCAGCAAAGCCGCCGCAAGCAGCACAAGCGGCACGAACAAGGAGAGCCCCACTTGCCACGCGTAACTATCGGGCAGGCGCGTCCAGGCCGCACCCGCGAGAACGAGCACAAGCGTGGCCCAGAATTGGGCCGCGATCCACGCAAGACTCGTGCGGAGACGGTGAAACAGATCGTTCGAAGGGTTGGTGGCTGCAACATCACTCACGGCTGCACCTCCAGCGTTGCGGGATCGGTAGTGGTCTGGACGTTCGATTGGTACATGGGCCCGGCCTGCGCGGGGCTAATCTGGAAGAGGCCGGAATTATCAGCCTGAATCAGGTAGACGTAAACGCTCCGCGAACTGAAATCGGTATTGAAGAATGCGGCGCGGTCGTCGCGAAATTCCTCGCGTGTAAACAATTCGGACCACCAGTCGGGCTTGTTGTTCAGTGTATAGAGGCCAGGGTCTGACAGGATCTCAGTGCCTGCGGGGATGGGGTCCTGGGCCTGCAGGTACTTCCAATCGGTTCCGTTGAGCGCCAGCTTGACGGCAATGATGTCGCCAATGTGAACAAGGCCTTTAAGCGGAACCAAATCGTAAGTGATGGGATCGGTCGGCTTATCCTGGCGTTTCTGAAGCAGGTAGTAATCGCGGGTGATGTTGAGCGCGAGCTGACCCTGCTGGAAGGATTTGCGGTCGGCGGAGTACCAACTGTTCGCAGTGGACCAGTAGGTAATGCCGTTGCCGCTCTTGCGGATTGTAACCTGGCCGCCACTCGAGGCTTCGGCCGCGGGAACCTTGATCTGCCAGGGCGCGGCGAAGACATCGTCGGGACCAAAGTGGCGTTTGCCTATGCTTGTGCCATTCACGAGAACCTCGACGTCGGAGGTGTTGGCTAGCTCGCCGCTGAGAGCGAGGTAATCGGTGAGCCCCTGGATGACCATTGAGGTCTGCTTGGTGGAATACCAGTAGTCGCCCTCGCGATGTTCGGCGAGCCAGCGCGCGGCTTTGGGCATCAGGCTGCTGGAGCGGTCCTGGCGGATGAGAAGCTTGAGCGCGAATGCCGTGGTTTCTGGAGAGGTGTCGTCCCAGAAATCCATCATGCCGTCGTATTTGCCCTCCCAGTAGGCATCGACGTCGGTCGCGTGGGCCTTCTTTTCGAGAAGCACCGCGGCCTGGTGCGCTCGCGCATCGCCCGCCGCATCGAGGGCAAGCCCGATCAGCGCAAGCCCCTCGTCACTGAGTTTGTCCTGGCTAGCCCATGTTCGGTCGAGCGCGTCTTTTGGCGCGCCGCCCGTGGTGGCTAACGCGTAAACGGTGTAGGCGCGCAGGTCGGGGATCATATCGGGATGCGCGGCCAGCGTCTTCAGCAGCCAGTTGCGCGCGTTGTTGAGCCGGTCATCGTCGATCGTGTAGCCGGCCTGTTTGGCCTGGCCCAGACCACTCACAACGTAGGCGGTCATGAAGACGAGACTGGGATCGTCCTGCCACCAGCCCCAACCACCATCGTCGTGCTGATAGCTGGAGAGCCGTTCAAGTCCTGCGCTGACCTCGTCGTTCAACGTCTTGCGGTCGATGGGCGACTTGATATGCAGCCTGTCGACGGCCTGGGCAACAATCAGGTCGGGCAGGAAGCTCGACATGGTTTGCTCGGTGCAACCCCATGGATAGCTGGTGAGGTAGTCGAGCGCATCGAAGACGGTTCCGGCGACGGATGGAGAGACCGTGACTGTAAGCGAGCGCGAGCCGGGATCCGATGCGGCCGGATAGCTGAACGGCCACTGGTTCTGTCCCGCTCCCGAAAAGACCACTCCCGTGCCGGCTGCACTTTGCTGCACGCCGTAAGGAAGAATGGGCAGCGTCGTTTGCAGCGCGTCCGATTCTTCATTGGTGAGCGCTTTGGCGGTGAGAACAGCGTTGCCAATGACGCGCGCCTTCACTCGCCAATCCACGTAGCTCTCGGCGTTAGCGGGGATGGTGACTTTCCGGGTTTGACCGCTGAGGACGTCTACGCCGCTCACGTCGAGGGCAAAGGTCACGTCTTTGGCCGTCGCCAAATAATTGTGCGCGATAACGCGGAGCACGGTCTCGTCGCCCTGGCGGAAGAAACGCGGCGAGGCGAGGCGCACGATGAGGTTCTTGCGCACCAGCACGCGTGTGACCACGCCGCCGGCTTTTCCATCGTCGGTCATGGCGCGGATAGTGGTTCGCCACGTGGTGAGGGCGTCAGGGAAGTTGAATGCGACACGTGCGTGGCCGTTGGCGCCAGTTTGCACACTGGCGTTCCAGTAAGCCGTATCGGGAAAAGCCTTGCGCACCTTGGGAACGACCAGGTCGGAGCCTGGCTTTACCTGCGCCATGCGCGGATGGTAGAGGCCGTTGGCCAAGTCAGCGAGCAGCGGGCTCTTGGCGCCTGCTTGTCCTGAGAAATAGAAATCAAAGGACGTCTGCGGCTCGAGGTAGACATATCGCTGCGGGTAGAACGAGCCGACAATGTCGGGCGTCGTATCGGGCCGCACAGAGTAGAGAGCCTCATCGACAACGCCAAAGCTCAGGTCGGTCTGAACCGGCTTGCCCGCGGAATCGACAGCAAGCACGTCGAAGCTGGCTGCTTCTTCAGGCTCGTATTGGCTCTTGCTCGGAGTGGCTGTGATGGTGAGCGTGCGCTCAACAAGCGGGACCTTGAGACTCTTTTGCGCCGTCATTAACTGATCGTCGTGGACGACGACGGCAGTAACGACGAGGTTTGGCTGAGCCTTTTGCGTAATCGGAACGTCGAAGGCGGCGCTCGCACCGGTCAAGTGAATGAGCTGCCGCGACTGCACGCTGTCGCCCTCGGCCGTGACGACGGCCCACGATTCTGACAAGCCGGTTACGAGCAGCAAGTGCGCTGTATCGCCAACGGTGTACGATTTCTTGTCGGCGACGATTTGCGCCTGCGCGTTGGACTGATACCACGTGCCCGCACCGTTCCAAACCCAGACATAGGTTGAGTCTTCCACCGTGCGACTCTCCGGCGTCTGGGCGGTGGCCTTCACCGCGAAGTCGCCGCTGCCGCTAATGGGCAAGTCGACGAGAACCGTTCCGTCGGCTCCGGTCACGGCATCCTTGCCGTCGGCAGCGGTGTCCTTACGCTCATGGGTTACGGAATCCCATGTCTCAAGCGCAACGGCGATGTGAACCTGGGTTAGCACCGGTTTGTTGTCGTAATCCTGCGCTGTCACTTTGACGCGCACCGGTTGGCCGGCCTGGACGACGTAATTCGTGGGTTCCACGCCCACTCGGAACGAGCCGTAAGTGGCTAACACGGAGGAGTGGCCAGCGACCTCGCGATTGGCCACGTCAGTCACGCGTGCCTCGATGCGGTAGTCCTGATCGGTGTGCTTGCCATCAACCCGAGTCGGCAGCGTGACCGTGAGCTGACCGTTCGCGTCGAGCAAGCCCTGATGCTCCTGCTGTTCGGTCTGGTCGTAAGTATCATCGGACTCGTCGGAATTGTCCGAATTACTGGAGTCAGCGTCGGCGTCTGCGCCGTTGTCGTCCCCCTCATCCTGATCCCACCAATAGTGAGTGGACGTATGCACGACGTAGGTGACCTTGGCGCCGGCAACCGGCTCGCCAAAGAAGTAGCGCGCGTTAATCGTGGCCTGGATCGAATTGCCCTGCAGCACGCGCGTCACCGCGGGCTTCACAGTGACCTGGTACTCGGGCTTCTTGTAATCCTCGACGTAGAAATTACCGGCGCCGCCGATATTTTGCTCGGCAAACTCGACGTAGTAGTAGCCCAGCGCCGCATCGGATCCAAGATTGAGGTCCAGAGCGGCCGTTCCATGCGGCGAGAGGGTCAACTGTTTTCTGAGGATCTCTTTGTTATCGGGACCGCGGACGGTCAGCGTGACTGTCTGTGGCCCGGGAATTTCGAGGGTGTCGTTCTGTTCCTGGCGCACGATGCCCTTGATGTGCACGGCATCGCCAGGCCGGTATACGGGCCTGTCGGTGTAGAGATAGGAACGTTCCGTTTGCGTTCCGTTGTCCTGGAAGTTGTAGCCCCAAGGCGTGACCAGCGCTGCGTCGGCCCCGTGGTTAGCCAGAATCCAAACGTTTTCCGGCTCCGCACCTTGCGCGCCGCCGCGAATCGTCATTGTGAGCGAGGCCATGCCGTCGTTGCCGGTCTTGCTGGATGACTGGAGCTGCCCGTTCGCCCAGAGCACGACGTCCGCATTGCCGATGGGGGCGCCGGTCTTGCGATCGGCGACATAAAGATCGGCCCGCGCGTCCTCTGTCCGCTCCACCACAGCGATGGAGGTGACGATGGCGACAGTGTATGCCTTATACGTGCCGTCAGTGGCTTCGATCAAGTAGACGCCCGCGCCCAACCCGTCGATGGGCAACTGCTGCGTGTCGCTGACCAGGGCGGGCGGGGTTTCGAGCTTCCACCGCGCCACTAACTGGCTGGCGTTGAGCAAAGGGATCTGCGCGAACTTTGCTGCGCCAACAACCTGACTGCGCTTGCCCAGCTTGCCTTGCTGCTCGCGGAAGCTGTCGCGCGCCTCATCGGTAAACTGGCCGCGAAAGAAGTGCCGCATCAGAAACCAGAGGTGGGCCTTGAAGTCGTGCAGCCGCTCGACAAAGGTGGTTTGATCGATTTGTTCCCCCGGCGCGTAGTTCTGTATGCCGAAGCTATGCGAATCCTTCAGGCCGGCGAAGAATTTCTCCGCATCGCGCACCTTGTAGACGCGGAATTCGAGTTCCGGCACGTTGTGGGCCATGAGCTGGATTTTGACACTCTCGCGGGGCGCGAAGGTCCGCGTGGTGGAAAGCGAAAAGGAGCGCGGCGCATCTGTTGCCGAGCTAGGGACGGCGGCTGCAGCCAATAGAAGCAGAAGGAGAGCGGCCAGGAGCGGCGTAGGAAGCGTCGGTTTCCGATGGCTCGATTTCCGGTAGGTCGGTTTCCGGTAGATCATGGAGTTCCTCGCAGAATGTTCCAGCGGTAGATGCCGAGAAAGTTCGGATTGCCGGCGAGCGGCCGCCATTGCGGCTGGGGATGGTCAAGGAGTTCAGAGAGAAGGACGCGGCGAAGTTCACCCGGCCGGCTGTGATCCGGCCCGGTGTCGTAAACGACTTCAGCGGCGGCGCCGGATCTAATCACGATCATGGAATGCCACGGCGAAGACTGGCCGAATTGGCGATAGAAGAGCAGGTCGCCGGGCAGCGCCGCGCGCACATCGCGGCCGACAAAGTATGCGTTCCGCTCGACCAGCGTGCGCGCGTCGGCAAACTGGGCGAAGGAACCGTTTGACAGGTCGTCTGGCTGAAAGTCGCCAGGCCGCACACGGAAAAGCGCTGTGCCGAGCGGCGTATGGGGGTAACTCCAGGCGCGAATCTCGCCCGGCGGGGCCGGAACCTGAATTCCGCTGGTCTGGAACCAGCCTTCATCGTGGCGCTTGAGAGCCTCGCGATAGGAGTAGCGAAGCAGACTGGCGCAGTCGGCGATTTCGGAAGGGACTTCAGCCGGGGGGCGGACGGCCTGATACTCGGCGATGAGCGTGAACCAGCGGCGGAAGGCGGCCTGGTCGGCCGGATCGGTCAGGCGCAGAAAGTCGGGCGTGCCGTCTCCGAAACGGTCGCCCCAGACCAAGCCCGGCCGGGAATGGGCCAGCGCGGTTGGGATTGCCTGGGCACGACCCCGCGGCCCGAAATGAAGGATGCGACGGCCGGCCCAGCCTGCAGAGAGGAGACACAAAATAAGTGCGCCGAGGGTTGCCAGGGTCGCGAACGCATGCGGGCTCCCGCTACAGCGGGTCATGGCCGCCGGGCTGCCACCGGATGGTCTGGCGTGCGCGTTCACTTAGGGGCGAGAGAATGAGACGCCCCTATCCTACGTCAATCCTGCGAAATGTGCGCATATTTCGCATAGGAAACCCCGCCGCTTGTTTCGGGCGGGGGGGTTTGTTACCATCTGGTTACGCATGGTTTGCGCTTCTCCAAACCGCTCCTGTTGTCGCCTGTCGAACATCTTCGACGGGTGTCCCTGCTAGTCTCTGATCTCCTGCACAACCGATCCAGAAGACGCACCCGTTGCTGAATGCCGGGTTTGTCTTTTCGCGCACCGGCCTTCAGCGTTCCCAATGGTGAGAGGTCGCAATGCCGGTCGCAGAAAGTGAATCAGTCAAAACGTCGCCGCCAACGCCAACTGGCCCATCCCCGCGACTGAACCATCTGCGCCTGCTCGAGGCGGAGAGCATTCATATTCTGCGCGAGGTGGCGTCGGAGTTCGAGCGGCCGGTGATGCTCTACTCCATCGGCAAGGACTCCTCGGTGATGCTGAGGCTGGCGCAGAAGGCCTTCTACCCCGGACCGATTCCCTTCCCGCTGCTGCACATCGATACCGGATTTAAATTTGCCGAGATGCTCACCTTCCGCGACGAAATGGCGCGCCGGGTCGGAGCGGAGTTGCTGGTCTGGCGCAATGAGCCGGCCATCGCCGCGGGAACGAATCCCATCGTGCTCGACACCAAGCGCTGCTGCGGACTGCTGAAGACGCAAGCGCTTTTGGATGCGCTGCGCCACTACAAATTCGATGCGGCCTTCGGCGGCGCGCGCCGCGATGAGGAAAAATCACGGGCCAAGGAACGCATCTACTCGTTCCGCGACACGGCGGGGCAGTGGGATCCGAAAAATCAGCGTCCGGAACTCTGGAACCTATACAACGCGCGCATCCATCCCGGCGAGAGCATTCGGGTATTTCCGCTTTCGAACTGGACGGAGATGGACGTGTGGCAGTACATCCACGAGGAAAAGATTCCGGTCGTCGATCTTTACTTTGCCAAGGAGCGACCGATGTACGTGCGCCCAATCGGCGCGGGTCAGGAAGCGCTGCTGCCGATTGAGCAGGATTTTGTGGCACGGCCGGGCGAGAAGCCGCAGATGGTGAAGAGCCGGTTGCGCTCGCTGGGATGCAGCCCGTGCACGGGCGCCATACGCTCCGATGCCGATACTCTGCCCGCCATCATTGCGGAGTTGATCGGGTTCTATTCTTCGGAGCGGGCGAATCGGGTGATCGATCACGACCAGGAAGGGTCGATGGAGATCAAGAAGCGGGAGGGTTATTTCTAAGTGGCGACGCTTACGGCTCCCGCATTTTCGATTGAGGAATTCCTGCTCGCGGAGCGCGGGAAGGACCTGCTGCGCTTTTCCACGGCAGGCAGTGTGGATGACGGCAAGTCGACACTCATCGGGCGGCTGCTCTACGACACGCAATCGGTCTACGAAGACCAGGTGAAGTCGATTGAGGGCAAGGGCACGACCGCGCCCGGGCAGATCGATTTCGCGCTGCTGACGGACGGGCTGCGAGCCGAGCGCGAGCAGGGCATCACGATCGACGTGGCCTATCGTTATTTCTCGACGGCGCGGCGCAAGTTCATCATTGCCGATACGCCCGGCCACGAACAGTACACGCGCAATATGGCCACGGGCGCGTCGACGGCCGACGCGGCCGTTGTGCTTATCGACGCGAGCAAGGGCGTGCAGATTCAGTCGCGGCGCCACGCCTACATCGCTTCACTGTTACGTGTGCGGCATGCGCTGGTGGCCGTGAACAAGATGGATTTGATTGGCTACGATGAGCCGACTTTCCGCGCAATCGAATCAGACTTTAAGGCCGTCCTTGAGCAGATTGCCACCGACACCGGAACGCCTGTCGAGGTGCACTTTGTCCCCGTCAGTGCTTTGAAGGGCGACAACGTGGTCCATGCAACGGACGCGATGCCGTGGTATGCGGGGCCGTCACTTTTGGAACTGCTGGAGGCGCTTCCCTCCGCGCAGGAGACGAGCAGCGCCCCGTTCCGCTTTCCCGTGCAGCGCGTGCTGCGGCCCGACCACACTTTCCGCGGATTCGCGGGACAGATTGCCTCGGGAACAGTTCATCGAGGCGACGAGATTGCTGTCTTTCCTTCGCGACGAAGCGCGAAGATCGAGCGCATTGTGACATTCGGCGGCGACCTTGAAGAGGCGATCGCGCCGCTCTCCGTCACACTCGTGCTCGATCGCGAACTCGACATCAGCCGGGGCGACTTGATTGCCGGCATTGGAGCAACACCAGTGGTGGCCAGTAGCGTAAAGGCGTCGCTAGTGTGGATGGATCAGCGCCCACTGGATTTGAATCGCCGCTATCTGCTAAAGCACACCAGCCACACTGTACCCGCATTTATTTCACTCGTCGATCACCGTGTGGATCTAAGCGCGTTCAAGCACGAGCCGGCGCTGACGCTCCGCATGAACGATATCGGCGCGGTCTCGCTGCATCTGCTGCGGCCGATCGCTGTCGATCTTTATCGGGACAATCGCAGTACCGGCGCATTGATCCTGATCGATCCAGAGACCAATGCGACCGTTGCAGCAGGCATGGTAACCGCTGCGGAAGGCCAGTCTGTCACGGAAGAAGAAGACGAGGCCGCTGCGTGGGGTCGCGTAACCGCAGGCGAGCGCGAAGCACGTTGGAGGCATCGTGGCGGCGTTCTCGAGTTATCGGGCTCCTCGCAGCTGATCGACGCCGTCGAGCGCTCGCTTTTTGCCATTGGCGCAGCCACCTGCCGCATCGATGCCGGCCAGCGAGCATCTCTCGAACAACTGGGGCTGCTCGACGCTGTTACCGACCTGCAAACTCAATCGGGTTTGCTCACCATCCTGGCGCGCGCGGGCGAAGAGGGCGCGCTGACGGCGAGCGCAGGTGGTTTTGAGATCACGCTCGATGCCGAAAACAGGATGCACGCCGTCGCGGCGGTACACCAGCTTCTCGAGCGCGCGGGAATCTTCATTTCTTCAGAAGGGGCAGACCTGTAATGAGCGTTGCGGAAATCGCCGCCGAAGTGAATACAAAGCTGGACGCGGTGCGGGCCACGTTAGCGCGCGAAGTGACAGGTAAGGGAGATGTGTGCTTGACGTGCAGCTTCCAGGCCGAAGACGTGCTGCTGACCAAACTCGCAATCGCGCTTGATCCGCACATTCCTGTTCTTTTTCTCGATACGGGCTATCATTTCGCCGAAACCTACACATATCGCGATCGCATTGCGCGCGAGTGGGATTTGAATTTAATCAATCTGCTGCCGGAAAAGACAGTGGCTGAGCAGGAGGCGGAGTTCGGCTTGCTGTATCAAACCGCGCCTGACCGCTGCTGCGGGCTGCGCAAGGTCGAGCCGTTGTTCAAGGCAGTGGCTGGGTATCGCGTGTGGCTTACCGGCCTGCGCTGCGAGCAGGCAAGAAGCCGCGCGGCACTGGAAGAGTCGGCGATGTTTTCGCTGCCTGGAGGCAAACAGGTGTTGAAACTGGCGCCACTGGCTGAGTGGACAACGCGCGACGTTTGGTACGCGTGCGAGCAGCTTGGCATTCCCTTGTTGCCGCTGTATGAGCGGGGCTATACCTCGATCGGCTGCGAACCATGCACTTCGCTTCCTCTCGATCCCAACGATCCGCGGTCGGGCCGATGGGCGGGGCGCAAAGTGGAGTGCGGCATACACATTCAGGCAGCACCGGCAAAGTGAAGCGTTCGCTGAGAGACTGAGAGCCAGCAGATGCAGTACATTATCGGATTCCTCATCGCACTGTTCATCGCACTCACTGGAGTGGGCGCCGGCACTGTCACTGTGCCTGTTCTGGTGCTCTTTCTCGGAGTGCCTGCTCCAGTCGCGGTGGGAATCGGACTGATGTTTTCCACGGCGGTGAAGTTAATCCTGGTGCCAGCACAGATCGCGCGCCGCAACGTTGCCTGGCGCACACTGGGCTACATGCTGCTCGGCGGAGCGCCAGGCGTTCTCGTAGGGTCGCTCTTTCTGAAGCACCTGATCAACGCGGGATCAGAGAATCTTCTGAACGCGATCCTCGGGGCGATTCTGGTCACCACGGCGAGCTGGCAGCTCTTTTATTCGTTCCGTCCAGTGCAGGACAACTTCGGTGCGCGCGACCGCAGTCCGATTCTTTCGTGGCTCATGTTCCCCGTGGGAGCGGAGGTGGGTTTCTCTTCCGCGGGAGCAGGAGCGCTGGGCAGCGCCGCACTTTTGAGCATGACACCGCTGGCGCCCGCGCAAGTGGTGGGAACCGATATCGTCTTCGGCTTTGTTGTTTCGCTCATCGGCAGTGGCGCGCATTGGTTTACGCACGCCTCCAATCCTGAGTTGTTGATGCAGCTCATCATTGGCGGCGTGGCCGGGGCAATTGGCGGCACGATGCTGAGCAAGCGCATTCCGCGGCGGCCTCTACGCTTCGCGCTCTGGGTCTGGCTGCTGATTCTTGGCAGTCAATTTCTCTTCAACAGCTACCACGTCTGGGCTGCAACGCGATGGAGCAAACCTGCGGGCGAGAATTCCCTCAGCGATCATTCGACAAGCGGCAACGGCGTGAGCAAACCGTGAGGCCGCTGCAGGCAACGTCACGACAAATCGCTGCTCCCGCAAAAGGACCCGGCGAAATTGAGTGAGTGGGGAAAGCCGCGAAAGTTGTCGGTTTAATTGGCTGCCCCCCAGGGATTCGAACCCCGATATGCTGATCCAGAGTCAGGTCCGCACCGATTCGCCGGTGTCTCCCGAATTGCCCCGATTATCCCGTATTTGCCTGTATTTTCAAAGCCCTTCAGTCATCTCAAGCGAGCCAATGAAAATTGGGAACAAGACGGACGATTGCCGGAAAACTACGGCAAGTTGCATAAAATGTTACCAGCATTGTTACCAGGCCCAGATCGATTTTTGGGGCAAATTCTCAGCGGTGAGCTGCCCCCTTCGTTTAGTCCGCGCACGTGAGAGCACTCGGGTTTGAGTTTAACTGCAAATTCAGCCCGCAGCAGCAGTCGAGGCTGTGCGAATGTGGAAAGCGTTTTTTGCTTTCCACATTTGCATGGCCTGTTGCGAATTCTTCCGGTGTCAGGTAGCCCAACGCGCTGTGTGGGCGCACCTGGTTGTAATCGATCCGCCAGTCTTCGATGGTCTCGCGCATCGTCCAGAGTGAGAAACCAGTGTTCGTTGAGGCACTCCTCGCGGAACTTGCCATGGAAGCTCTCGATGTAGCCGTTCTCCATCGGCCGACTCGGGGTGATGAAGTGCAGAGTGACCTTGTTTTCGTAAGCCCACTGATCCAGCGCCTTGGAAGTGAATTCAGTGCCGTGATCAATAACGATTCGCACCGGCAAACCCGCGTTCGGTCCGAAGTTCCTCCAGCACCCGCACCACACGTAGCGCCGGCAGCGAGGTGTCCACTTCGATAGCCAGCATTTCCCGCGTAAATGCGTCTTCGACTGACAGGGTGCGCACCTTGCGGCCAAATGCCAGCGCATCGTGCAGAAAATCCATCGTCCAGGTCTCGTTCTTCCTCGCCAGCGCTGCCAACAACACCCGCGCCTGAGCGCAGATACGGCGTCTCCGCTTGCGCCTGCGCACCATCAGCTTCTCTTCCACATAGATCCGGTACACTCGCTTGCTGTTCACCGCCCAGCCTTCACGCTGCAGCAGAACGTGCAGCCTTCGGTAGCCCCAGCGGCGCCGATCCTCAGCCAGCTCCCGAAGTCGCACACGCAGATGTTCGTTCGCTTCCGCGAAACGGGTTCCTCGCGGCCGGTATCGTAACATCGCTCGCAGCACTTCCAGCTGCCCACAGGCATGCCGTTCCGAGCACTCCGCAGCTGCGCGAAACACCCCGACGGCTTCTCGTCTAGCCTGTGGGCCTACCACTTTTTTGATAGCACCGCCTTGAAGCCGACAATGTCCAGTGCCTGCTCGGCCACCAGTTGCTTCAGCTTGCGGTTCTTTTCCTCCAGTTGCCGCAGCCGCTGCGCCTCGCTCACTTCCAGCCCGCCGTACTTCGCCTTCCAGCGGTAAAGCGTCTGTTCGCTGATACCGTACTTGCGGCACAGCTCAGCCGTCGGAAGACCTGCTTCCGACTCCTCCAGAATCCCTACAATCTGCTCCTCTGTGTACCGGCTCTTCTTCATCGGAAGTCCTCCTCCTCAGGGCCTCATCGCCCCAATTTATCGGAGAACTCTCACTTCCGCTGGACTAAAGGGAGGGATGCAGCTCAGAATAGCTGCCTCACATTTGATATCGAGGCATTCACTAGCTTTGTTGGGGTCAGGACAGCGCCAAAGACATCTTAAGAACAGCTCCGAACCGAAGTGGACAGCCCAGCTTGCAATGTTAAGCATTGGAATCGCAAATGACTCGAACTGGGGTGAATCCCTCGGTTGAGACAGTTTGAAATTGGCACACTCGCCGTTCACTGAATTTTGCTACTCAAACTGCACGCGGCGAATCCCTGCGGCTCAACGCATCACCTCCGGAAGAGCTTCCCAACCTGTCAGTATCTCGAGGAATCGGGCCCACGAGAGATCCGGAAGGCCTGTTCAGATCAACGGCATTCGAAGTTGTTCGCGTCTTCTGTGTTGCCTTGTCCTTTGTATTGCGCATGTTTCGGATACGGACAGAGTGGACGGCTCCGACCTGGAAATGCCTTACCGGTAGCGATCACCGACTTCGGCGCGACCCCCTTCTCCACCCAGTTGGACAGAGCGTTCAAGAGATCAAACTGATCGAGCGCGGGGCCACCACCGCAGTGACTCATTCCCGGAATAAAATAAAACTGGCTCCAGCTTGAAATTGCTTCGAGCCCGCTATTAGCGGCAGCCATGTCCTTGTAATAGTTGAACGTATCGAGAGGCGAGAACCACGGATCGCTATCGCCGTGGTAGAAGATCAGTTTTCCTCCATGACCGGCGAAGGTTGACAGGTTCGTGGACATTGAGTCTACAAGCGGCTGACTGTCGTTGATCGCTTCCGTGTCGACGTCGACTTCGGTCGCTGCCGGCGCAGGACCGAAGATGCCCGGGCCGGGAACCAGAATTCCCCTGATCCCAGTGGTCGCTGCAATGCCGGAATCGTAGAGGAATCCCGGATAGACCTGGATTCCCCGCGACGTTCTTGGGCTGCCGAAGGCCTTCTTGATGGCGGCGACTTTGTTCGGGGCTAAGCAGGATTCGTTCTCAGCGTCTTTGCATGCTAAAACCTGGGGATCAAAATCGCATGCAAGAGGATCGAAAATCATGCCATCTGCCACTCCATCTTTCGCGTCGCACTGCTTCATCAGGGCATCCATGACCAGCTTGCGATCACTGTCTGTGATGGCCTCCTCAATCATCGGTTTCCCGTTGGCATCTTTAGGCGCAATCTGGTTGAACGCGGCAGGCATCCATTCGCCGATAGCGAGGTTGGAAAGACCGGTGCGCATTGCCGGGTCACCGACGATGATTCCGTCGAATTCCGTGGGGTACCGCTGTGAGAGAACCATTCCTTCGCGGCCGCCCGTTGAGCACCCGGCGAAATACGAAAAGGCCGCAGACTTGCCGTAGTGCTGCGCAAGGATCTTTTTGGAGACCGCGGCGACTTGGACGTTGGCCTGATAGGCGAAGTCCAAATAAGCCTGCTGGTCTTTCATGAATCCGAAATCGAATGCGCCGTCATGGCTTTTGTGGCCGGTGTCTGTGCTGACAACGGCATAACCGCGCATGAGCGCGGGTGTATCTCCCGACGCGGTGAGGCCGAGCGGCGGATACACGATTCCGTTTCCGCCTCCGCCGCCCTGCATCAGGAAATCACCGTTCCACTGGTCCGGTATGGCCAGCGCGAAATGGATGCCGAATTCTTCTTCACCAACTCCTGCGCGCCGATTGATGACTCCCTCGACGCGGCAGTATGCAGGGAGCACAAGGGACTGTCCCGCTGGGGCGAAAGGAATTGGCTCAGTGCTTCCTGCGGCAATGGGAGCGGCTTTGGTGATTTCGACACCTGGAGCTTTGAAATTCAGAAGATTGGCACAGGAGTTTGTCTGTTGAGCCCATAGACAGGGAGCCAACGCCAAAATGGGCCAGATCATCGTTCGCGGAAATTGCGCGGTCATCTTGCCTCGCTTTCTATCACTGCTCTAACAATCGCACTACCCGCCTGCGTTAAGTCCCATTACGGGTGTGCTCGAATTGGGCAGGTCACATTTCCCATTGTCCCAGCCGATGGTGAGGAGCGGGTCTTGAATGACAAATCCGCTCGCTCATTCTGAAATCTCTGCCCGGTCCTCATGTTGGGCGTCTCTAAAGAGATGCCATTGGCGAAGGTAGCATCGCCGGCCAGGTCGCGGGCCACGACCAGTATACCGTCGCGGCAAATCGCTATGTGTAAGACGGTTGAGCACCGGCCGGGTTCCTTGGCCGCGTGGGGGCAAAAAGAAAAGGCGCTATACTTCTGCCGTGGTCATAAGGGCGGGTCTGGATGGTCAAATGGGCGACGCTGCTTCTTTTTGCGGGAACGGCCTTGCCGGCAATGGCGGCCAAGAGCCTTTCGGTGGCAGAGTTGGAGCAGTTGCTGGCCGCGAATAAGGGCAAATCCGATGGCCATATTGCGCAGCAGCTTTCAGAATTGGAACTGACGGAGCGCGTAAGCCTTGCGCGGCTCGCCCGATGGGAGAAGGACTTCAATGGAAGGAAGACAGCCGAGGAACTAATGAAGCTGGCCGATAGCGCTGCCTTTCTCAAACCTCCCGCGGAGGACGTGATCCGCGACCCCGCTCCCGATGGCGAAACACAGACAAGAATGTTTGATCTGGCCATGGAGTATGTGAGGAAGATGTTTTCGGAGCTGCCGAATTTCTTTGCGACGCGCGCGACGACACACTTTGAAGATATGCCGTCGGCGGAACAAGCCGTGACAAACGCGCAAAGGCTGCCAGGCCATAACATGCGGCCGTTTGGTTTGTCGATGGGCGGGCCCGAAGCCAAGCCTCTGCATGTCGCGGGCACGTACAGCGTGACGGTGACCTTTCGAGACGGCTCGGAGGTGCGGGATGCTGCGGGCAGAGACTCAAAGAACGAAGCGTCACCGGCCGGCTTAACTACCTACGGCGAATTTGGCCCGATGTTAGGAGCAGTGCTAGAGGATGCGAGTCGCGGACAGGTGACCTGGAGCCATTGGGAACAGGGCGAAAACGATCCAGCGGCGGTCTTCCATTATTCGGTACCTGAAGATCGTTCGAACTGGATGGTGGGGATCCCGAATGGGACAAAACTGGAAATGGTTTATCCCGGATACCATGGCGAGATTGCAATCGAGCCGGCTACGGGGAGCATTCTGCGCCTGAGCGCGGTGGCGGACATGGCGCCTCCGCACCAGGCGATCGAGGACGCGATTCTGGTGGAGTATGCATCGGTGGCGATCGGAGATCGCACCTATATTTGCCCAGCACACGGGGTGGCTTACTCGAGGGTCCCGGTTGAGGGTGCCGGGCAGGCTGTGCAGAAATCGGCTGCGATGGTGCAGACGCAGTTGAACGATGTGAGATTTACGCAGTATCACCTGTTCAGATCGGACGCGCGGATTGTGCCGAATGAGAGCGCGAGAAACGACACCAACGCCGCCCAGAGCGGTGGAACGCAAGCGGCCGAGACGAAAGACGCAGCTGCGTCGGCGAGTGCGAATGCATCGGCGGCCGTGGCGGCGGATGCGCAGACCCCTGCCGCTGTGGCGCAAGTGGCACCTTTGTCCAACCTGGCCTCTGCCCCCTCCGCAGAAACGGCCGCGACCCCGGCCCCGAACTCGACTTCTGCTACGCCTGCGGAGGCGGCCGCTCACGGTGCGTCAGAATCGGCCTCCACGAAGAACGCGAAGACCGCCGAGGCAACATTGGGACCACCTGCGCCAAGCAGCCCAACGCCAGGCGCGGTGACGACAGGGACGGTTCTTCACGCCAAATCCAACCTGGTGCTCGTCGATGTAGTAGTCACCGACCACGACCGGCCGGTGCAAGGGCTGGATCGCAGCCGGTTCCATGTTTCTGAGGATGGGCATGAGCAGCCGATTGCGTCGTTTGAAGAAAATGAGCCGCCGGCAAGCGTGGAGATTGCGAAGCCTCCTGCATTGCCGCCCAATACCTACTCGAATATTCCGGTGCATCCCGAGTCCACCGCTGTGAATGTTCTGCTGCTGGACACGCTAAACACACCTGCGGGCGACCAGGAGCAGGCAAGGAAGCAGGTGATCGCACTTCTGGGAACGGTCAAGACGGGCACGCCATTGGCGATTTTCTCGCTTTCATCGCGGTTGCAGATGATAGCTGGATTTACTACCGATGTTGCGCATCTGAGCAAAGCCATGCAAGACCAGAAGACCAACCCGCGAGCATCGGCAGGAGTTGGACTGGGCAGCGACGCCAGTATGTCCACGAGAGAGTTCCATGATGCCTTGGCGATAGCCAGCAAAACCAGGGGGGGAAATGACGCCGACATGAAGCTCCAGCTCGAAGATGATTTGGGAACTTCCAATTCGGACCAGCGCACGATGATGACACTGGATGCACTGAGCCAATTGGCGCAATACCTGGCGGCAATTCTCGGGAGGAAGAACCTGATCTGGCTTTCGGGATCGTTCCCGATGGGGCTCTGGCCCGATGCGTTTGAGCGTGCGCCTATCAAGAATCTGAGAGACTACCGCGACGCAGTGCAACGGACGGACGGGTTGCTCGCCGCGGCTCGCGTTGCCGTGTATCCCGTGGATGTGCGCGGACTGATGAAGGCGCCCGGTGCGGATGCGTCGGACCCCCAGCCGAACATTTTCGGTGAAAAGACGCCGCAGGAACAGGGAACGATAAACGCGATTGCGACGGAGACGGGGGGGCGCGGATACGCTAACAGCAACGGCCTCGAGGAGGTCGTGGAGAGGATCGTCGCGAATGGATCGAGCTATTACGCGCTGAGCTATGTTCCGCCGCCACAGACGGGCGGCAGGAAAGGCGGTGAATTCCACAAGATCGAAGTGAAGGTGGGTGGCGGCAAATATCAGCTTGCCTACCGGGGCGGCTATTACGCGGATGATGGAAGCAAGCCTGAGAGCGGCTCCGATGGAGCAAACAGCGCCATGGCCGCGGCAGCGGTGCTCGGCGCGCCGCCGTCGACGCAGATTCTTTTTCAGGAGCGGGTGCTGCCGGAGGGTGATCCGCAAATCCAGGGTCCGGTGCCCGATGAGGGCTCTGGAACCGAGAAACCTGCAAGTCTTCCGGCGGGAACGCACAGCTTTGTCGTGGACCTGAATGTGGACCTACAGGATCTGACATTTGCAGAGGATGCCGGCGGGGCAAGACGCGCACAGTTGGAGTGTGCATTCTTAGCTTACGACAGCGAGGGCAAAGCCGTGAAATCTCTTGGCCGCAGATTTGATTTGAAGCTTGAGACCGAACAGTATGAGCGAATGCGCGCGGCCAGAAACAGCGTCCCAATGCGGCTTGTGGTGGAATTGCCTGCGAGCGCGGTTGTGCTGCGCACCGTTGTGTACGATCCGGCGAGCATCAAGACCGGATCGCTTGAGATACCGATACAGGCGACGAGCAAGTAATCGGACCCGCAGCTTAGCTTTTCTCTGAAGGGACGGCGGAGAATGCCTAGACCAACTGCTCGACGCGCCTGCTGCGACAGTGCGGAGACGCCACTTGGCTCTTCTCGCGGTTGGCCTTGTGGGGAAGCTGGGAAGACTCTTGGTTGCAATCGCGACATTTGCTCTGCATACTCACAAGCAACACCGTTCCATCAATCTTCCAGACACTCATTCGGTCGCATGCGGCTCTCTATTTACCTGGAGTGCCACACGCGGTACAGAGTTCGCCAGTGATCCCTTTGCCTTCCTCGATGGTGAAGATGCGGTCAATGGCGGGCAGCTTGACACTTTCTTTAGCACCTGACGGCCAGTGAATCTCCGCCGTTCCTGCATCCGTGGCGTCTCCCAGGCCGAAGTGGACACGCATGTCGTTCGAAGAAAGATAGCTGCCGCCACTCAGAACATCCTCGCGCTGGCGGAGTCCGTCAGCGTTGAGGTACACAGTCGCTCCAACAGCATCGCGTGGGCTCTTGGGTCCCCCGATCAGCTTCAGCTCGACCCAGTGGTGATGATCGGGGTTTACGTTGCGCAGCAGCACCGGGACTCCGTCCATATTGTTGACGATTACGCCGATCTTGCCATCATTGAAGATATCGCCGAACGCCGCACCGCGGCCCACCATCAACTCCGCGAGTCCGGTGCCCTCCACCGCCGGGACCAGTTCGAACTTGCCGTTCTTCAGGTTGTGATAGAGCAGGGGGCGCTGGGCATAGCTTTGGCCCCAATCCGGGTGCTGGTCCGCCTGCGGATAAACGTGGCCATTGATGATGAGCAGATCCTTCCAGCCGTCGTTGTCGTAATCGAGGAATCCATCTCCGAATCCGACAAACGGAATGCTTGGCTGTGCGATTCCGGCCTGATAGCTGACATCGTCGAAAAAACCGGTTCCATCATTCTGGAAGAGCACGTCGTAATCGTCGGCAAAGGTCGTATTTACCACTGACAGGTGCCCGTTGTTCTCATAGTCTCCAACCGCGATACCCATATTGGCGACTTCCCGTCCGTCTCCATTCAGCGCATAGCCGTTCATGTAAGCGTCGTCTTCGAATGTTCCATTGCCCTTGTTGATGTAGAGGTAGTTTGGCGTGGAGTCATTAGCTACCAGCAGGTCCGGCTTGCCGTCGTTGTTGACGTCCGCGAAGAGGGCACCCAGCCCGTAATAGCCATTGGGATCGCCGACTCCCAGCTTCTTGCTCACGTCGGTAAAGGTGCCGTCGCCATTGTTGTGAAACAAATGGTCATGCTCGCCTTTCAGCCCGCGCGGGCCGCACATCACAGGCACACCACGAAATTGGCAGACCAAGGAGCCTGCCTTCCCTCCCGATTCGGATAAATTGGCAAGATCGAGTTGCAGGTAGCCAGCGACAAACAGGTCAAGACGGCCGTCGCCGTCGTAGTCGCCGAAGGTTGCACCTGTTGACCAAGTTCCGAGCGCCACCCCTGCCTGGTCGGCAACATCTGTAAAAGTTCCGTCGTGATTGTTGTGGTAAAGCCGGTTCTTTCCGTAGTTGGTCACGTAGAGATCGGGCCAGCCATCGTTGTCGTAGTCCGCAACCGCGCACCCGTATCCCCAGCGATCATTGGCCACACCCGCCTTTTGCGTCACATCGGTGAAGGTTCCGTCATGATTGTTGTGAAAGAGAGCAGCATGCGGAGGAGTGGCCTTCCCAGCGAGAGCGTCGTAGGTCGAGCCATTCACAAGGTAGATATCGAGCCAGCCATCGTTGTCATAATCCAGGAGGCAAACACCGGGGCCCTTGGCCTCCACGATCAATCGTTTTTCGGGAGTGCCGGCCGTATGATGCCACCGCGTGAGCCCAGCCGCTGCCGCGACATTCTGGAATACGATGGGACCACTCTTGACGAACCCACCGGCAGTAATTGGACGGTGCTGACTGTCGAAAATGGCTTCTTGCGGACCTGCAGTCGCCATTCCGCCCTGGGTTCGTTGCGCCGGCTTCTCGGCGTTTCCCGGGCTCGATTGCGAGGTCGCCTTGTCCGCGGGCGGCAATTCTTGTGCGCATAATCCGGATGCCGCTATCAAGACGAGAGCGACAAGAAGAAGGATCAGATGGATCCTCTCGAACACCCGCACCGTAACGCAAAAGCGCATCGTCTTCGAATCCACCGGCTCGCGCCTTCTACTCATCACGCAATCCATCCCCGCGTTGGGGAGGACGCGAACACTTTCGCGGATCCGGTGAAGACCTGCGACGAACGCTTGCACAAAGGCCTGTCTGTTGATGTTGCGAGCGATACCTCCAATCTCGCAACCGGGAGCCGATTCCGCCCGGTCAGGCAAAGTACGGCACCTGAAAGTCCTGTTTCCATTGTTCTTAACATCTCGGCCACCCCGATTATACGCTGCACGATAAAGCTAAAGTTAGCGATTGCTATCGGGCATTCTGTGTAGCTCAAGAAGACAACTGTCCGTTCAATCAGATTTGAGAATGGCATCATCAGCCGTCGCAGAATTCTGCAAGCCTGCGAGTGGATGCTGGGCTGATTTCTGCACGGTGTTAGCAGGGTATCGTTGGATTCAACGGCATATGTCGTCAGAACCCCGACTCTAGTTCCCCTCAGCGCGGTACTGTATTCCAACGGATGGGCGATGACAAAGTCCACATTTCGTTGGAGAACGCTCTCGAACAGTACCGTACTGTACCTTGCCAATAACCATAAAGTTAGCGCTTACTTCCTGCGTGCTCGAAAAGGGTGTGTCCTCGGGGGTCTATCCGGGCCAAATCACCCGTTCAATCGGTCTGCAGAGGCTTTGGGTCTTTCCTGAAGGACCTGGGGCGAATCGGAAGCGATATCAACAGAGAAGAATCTTAGGAGGCAAAATGACCAGGTTACGTTTCGTAGTTTTGGCGGTCCTGGTGACTGCCATCGGACTGACGTTCCTTTCGAAAATGCATGCGCAAGGCAAAAGCATAACCGCCTCGCTGTCGGGGACAGTGACCGACCCTTCCGGGGCCAGGGTGCCCAAAGCGACTTTAAAACTCTCCGACCCAGACCTTGGAATCACCCGGGTTGATACATCCGGCCCGGAGGGAGACTTCACCTTCGCCCTGCTTCCGTCGGGCACCTATGTTCTCGAGGTGAGCGCGCCGGGATTCAAAACGACCCGGCAAAACAGAATCGTTCTCGCTCAGGGAGACACGGTGACCATGTCGGTGAGCCTGACCATCGGCGCCACCGAGCAAGTCACAGTCAACACGACTGGGCCGCTGCTTCAAACAGAGGACTCGAGCATGAGCACCGAGCTCACGAACCAGCAACTTCAGGAGCTTCCGCTGAACCTCCGGAACGACCTCTCTTTTGCGACATTGAACTCCGCCGTGAACACACAAGGCTACCGGCAGTTATTGGCGGCGGGCGGCAGTGAAGATACCGCAGACCAGGATTATTCGTTCCTGAATTTCGGAGGCGGTTATTTCGGAACCAACCTGTTCCTTCTGGAGGGCGGATACGACGTAGCCCAAGGCTGGGGAGGAAGCCAGTATGTGCCCGCTCCGGAAGACACAGATCAGGTCAAAGTAACCAGCTACTCATTTTCAGCCGAATACGGATTCAGCACTGGCAATGCGATCAGCATCACGACTAAGGCCGGCACTAGCAGCTACCATTTTCTGGCCGACGAATACTTGCGCAACCAGGACCTGGACGCCAACCTCTATTTCAACAAGCTCGCCCACCTGCCCAGGGTTGCCGATCACCGGAACCAGTTCGGAATCGCCGGTGGCGGTCCGCTCTATATCCCCGGCATCTATAAACAGAAGGACAAAACCTTCTTTTTCGCCAACTATGAGGGCCTGCGGCTCAACGGCGGCCTCACCTTTGGCGGCAATGTGCCGGATACTGCCGAGCTGGGTGGTAACTTCTCATCGGAACTCACTACCACTCAGGTCGGAACCGATGCGCTGTGCCGGCCGATCTACCAAGGGGCGATCTACAACCCTTACACCTCCAGATCGGTCACGGCTACCTGCGCCACAGCCAATAACACCGTTGGACAAACCGTTGAAATCCGCGACCCGTATTCTGGAAACATAATACCCGCAACCGGCGTGGGCGCAATCGACGCACTGGCGAATAAATTCGCCACTGGAAATTATTGGCCGGCGCCAAAGAACCCGGGCGGAGGCTACAACTTCAACACCGTGGTGAGCGCGCCGACCTCCTCCAACGAATGGGGAATCCGCATTGACGAAAACATCAATGCAAATAACAAGATCTACGGGCAATACTCGAATAAGCACGAAGCAAAAGTCCAAACAGGGGCCTTTTACGGAAACGATATTGCGGGGCCCTACGTAGATGACCCGAACAACCGCTTGTTTGGGGTTCTGGGCTATTCTCACGTCTTTACGCCGACCCTTGTCCTCTCCACCGACCTGTTTTTCACGCGCTTTGCCGCGGGGAACATCGTCCAGGGCTATCCGTTCAAACCTTCGTCGCTCGGGTTGCCTGGGACTCTTGACTCCTGGACTCCGCAGTTTCCACAAATTTCATTTGGAAACACCTTTAGCGGCCAAGGATCCTATGCTCCCCTGGGAGCGACGCAAAACTCCGGCGAAGCCACGTTCCCTGAGAATAATGGCAGCCTGAACGCCGACGTGAACAAAAGCTTCAAAGCTCATTCCATTTCGGTCGGGTACCTGGGCATTTGGCAAACCACGGACGGCGGCAGGTTGACGCCAACTGTATTGAATTTCTCGGTTGCCATGACGGCAGGTCCCGACCCGTCGAACCCGGCGACATCAACAAACGGAGACGGGCTTGCATCCTTCCTGGCGGGCGCCGGGAACTCCGGGATCGGCTCAGCTGGATCCACTGGTTACACTGCGTTTGCGGCGACGACCAATTACCTGCACGGGATGTACGTACAGGACGACTGGAAAGCCAGCCAGAAGTTGACGTTGAACCTCGGCTTCCGCTACGAAATCCAAATGCCGGCAACTGCCCGGCATAACCAACAGGCGTATTTCGATTTCAACGCTCTCAACCCGATCAGCGCGGCGACGGGGATTCCAGTTTATGGAGCACTCGTCTACAACAATCCGGGGAACCGCGGCCTCTATGAAAAGAACCTGGCCGACCTGGAGCCCCGCCTTGGCTTTGCGTACGCCATCATCCCGAGGCTGGTGATGCGCGGCGGCTTCGGTGTGTATTATGCGAGAAACTGGTATGGCGGCTCCGGACCGGACCCGGGATACTCGACCTCAACGTCATGGACTTCTTCGCCCGACGGCGTCACGGTGTCGACGCCCCTTGCGCAGGCATTCCAAACGGGACTTGTGCCGGTGACGGGGAACGCATTGGGAAGCCTGACGAGCGTCGGGCAAAGCCCCAGCGCGGTGAATCCATTCCGTCCCGATCCACGAACCAAGGAGTTCAGCTTTGGTTTCCAATACGCATTCACGAACAACGACGTGCTGGATGTCGCCTATGTGGGGGGCCGCGGAACGCGCATTACCCTCGGCGGCATGAATTACGGCCAACTGAATCCAACATATCTTTCCAGGGGTTCGGCGCTGAACGGCTCGGCGGGCACCAATCCGTATGCCGCCGCGTTGAGCAACCTTGGACTTACTGCTATGGCTTGCCCGTGGACTGTGGCGCAATCCCTGGAGCCGTATCCGGAGTTCTGCGGAGGCGTCTCAGCCACAGACGAGCCGGTTGGAACCAACAACTACAACGCCTTGCAGGCAAATTTCAAGCATCGTTTCGGGGCAGGCCTTGTCTTTACGGCCTCCTACACCTACTCGAAGTTCCTGTCCGACGTAGCCGGACCGGAGGAATGGGGATCGGTCAACGGCGATACCGGTGGCTCCGGCATCCGCAATTACTACGACTTGAAAGGCGATTGGTCGGTCGACGGCGAGGATATTCCTCACTCCCTGGTTTTGAACTATGTGTATCAACTGCCGTTTGGCCAGGGCAAGAGGTTTGGCGGCGGCATGAACAAGGCCACGGATGCAATCGTGGGCGGCTGGCAGGTGAATGGAATTACTACCGTCCAGAGCGGATTCCCAATGTCGATCGGCCCCAACGGGAACAGCTCAACCGTCTTTGGCGGCAGTCAACATGCAAACCTGACCGGGCAGCCTTTCAGGACCGGCACCTGTGGCAAAGGCACGACCGGTAACCCGTTCATTCCCGTGGGAACGAAGTATTGCTTCTTCAACCCGACGGCCTTTACGCCGCCGCCCGCATACACCTTCGGCACTGGACCACGCTACTATTCCAATCTGCGGGCGCCGGGATACGTGGACGAAGATCTGACGTTGGCAAAGTGGTTCAATTTCACGGAGAAGTTCAGGCTACAGTTCGCTGTCCAGATGTTCAACGCTTTCAATCACCCCAATTTCGGCATACCGGACTCCGGCGTCGGCGATGGAACAATGGGTGAGAGTTCGTCCACGCAGGGAGCGAGAGAGATGCAGGGGGTGCTCAAGATAACTTACTAGGGCCGATCTATGCAATGAACCGTAGTTGCACTCTACCTGACGATCGCGTTCACAGATTCAAGCGTGAACGCGATCGTCATTGGAAGGGCGTCAATTCAAACCATTGAATCCCTCCGTGCTGAGGCCCGTATGACTCAGTCCGGGGGGATTTTCGTTTCGCGGCCGCAGCGGATCGCAGGCTGCTGAACCCAAACCGATCATCCCGGAACTCCGGGTGAAACTAGGGCTTATGCGCCACATAAAAGATGAACACTTTGCGACGATCCGAAGCATCCGGCGGACGATCAAGATCAACTCAACTCACGGCATCGAATGCAAAACCACAAATCAAAACAATTCAGCGCGACTGCGGAACCTTTGCCTCGCCATGGTCATAGCGGTTTGCTGCGCTCAGTGGCTCGGTCTGAGAAGCGAAGGGCAGACCTCCGCCGGGTCGTCTCAAAAGCCAACTGCAAATCCTGCCTGGACGAACAATCCAGAGGAGCAGGAGGATGCGGATTACAAAGAAACCAACCTTATACCCATGACGCCGGCAGCACCCATCCCGATCTCATCGGTTCACAAGATCGCCGGAGGAGCCGTTTTTATGATGCAGCCGGGAGTGATGACCGTTCACTTCTGCAGCGGCAACATTGTCCACGTCTCCTACTCTCCAGGCAATGAACCCTCTGCGGACAAGAGTCTCGCTGTAATTGGATGTGAGGAGCAATACGATCTCCCTCTTAAGCTGGTTGAGACCCCGAAGGATATCAGCCTTTCCGGAGACAAGTTATCGGTGCTCGTGGATCGAAGCACAGGAGCGCTGACGTTTCTGACTCCAGCGGGCGCCAAGATTTTAGCGGAACCGCAAAGCGGCGGAAAAGCGATGCAGAAGGCAACGGTGAACGAGGAAGACACTTACCATCTGCAGCAGGAGTTTCTTTCCCCGCCCGACGAAGCGCTTTACGGTCTGGCAGAAGGGCAGGATGGAGTATGGAACTGGCGGGGAATGCCCGTCGACCTGATTAGCCAGAATATTATCGGTGCGTTTCCTGTCATGGTTTCCAGCCGCGGTTATGGGCTCGTGTGGGATAACGAGTCGCTCACGGAGTTCAATCCAGTGACTGAGGATGAGGAGATTTCCGTAGATCCCTCGAGCCGGGCGGGAGTGTTTACGGCTCGAACCACCGGAGACTATGTATTCTTCGCCAGAGGCGGAGATGGAGCCCGTGAAATTGGCATCGCCGTTGGCGACCACATGATCCACGACGATACGAATATGTGGGTGCCATATACTTCTGTGGTCAAAGCGCACCTGACCGCAGGCCAAAGCTACCCCGTGAAGCTGCTCGGCGGCGGTAAGACGGCGAAGCTCTATGGCCGGCTCATGGGAAACACTTCGGTGTTCCGGTCAGAAGTCGGTAACGACATCAGCTACTACTTCATCTATGGCCCCAACCTCGATAAAGTCGTAGCTGGCTACCGAACGCTCACGGGTACTGCGCCGATGTTCCCCAAATGGGCGTACGGATTCTGGCAATGCCGCGAGCATTATGGGAGTCAACAGGAAACACTCGATGCTGCCGAGGGATTCCGCAGCCGTCAAATTCCTGTGGATCTGATCGTTCAGGATTGGCAGTACTGGGGGAAATGGGGCTGGGGAGCCTATCAGTTCGATCCTACGGCTTACCCAGATCCCGCCGCGATGATCAAGAAACTCCACGACCTGAATTTTCACTACATGATCTCGGTGTGGGCGGATCCCAAAAACGAAGTTCTCGATGAGTTGGCCAAGCATCATGGCGAAATCGAAGACACCGGCTATGTGAACGAGCTTTCTTCTGAGGGGCGCAGCATCCGCTGGCGGTATCTCAAGCGGTACATGTTCGATCTCGGTGTCGATGCATGGTGGCAAGATGGCGAAGAAGTGAATGGGCAGGTAAGGAATCATAAGGTGTATGTTGACAACCTGGGTTATGTCTCCGGAAACCCCTACACCTACTACTATCCCCAGGCTGCCAATCAGTCGATCTACGAAGGCCAGCGCGCGGCGGATCCTTCGAAACGGGTGGTGCAACTGGGTAAAACTGCAACTATTGGATTTCAGCGGTATGCCGCAGTGACATGGTCAGGAGATGTTCACGGGAGTTGGCAGGCATTCAGCCAGCAGATTCCAGCCGGCCTGAATCTTTCGGTTGGCGGTATGCCTTACTGGACCACCGACACGGGCGGATTCTTTCGCCCTGATGATCAATACACCTCAGAAGACTATAACCATCTGCTGGTTCGCTGGTTTGAGTACTCCACCTTCTGTCCCATCCTTCGCATTCATGGATTTAAGACAGAGACGGAGATGTGGAAATGGCCACTGTCGTATAAGTACCTGCTCATGTACGACAGCTTTCGCTACCGCATGTTGCCCTACATTTATTCAGAAGCGTGGCGAGTGACCAATGGAAATAATACGATGATGCGTCCGCTGGTCATGGATTTCCAGGGCGATCGAAATGTCGATAACATCGGCGATCAATATATGTTCGGCTCGGCGTTTCTGGTTGCTCCCGTCACGACGTCCGCTGATCGGCGGTCAGTCTATTTACCGGGAGCGGTAAGATGGACCAACTTCTGGACAGGCGAGCGAGTTGCCGGGAGTCAGCATCTTAATGTTGAAGCTCCTTTGGAACAGATTCCTTTATTTGTGCGCGCTGGAGCGATTCTTCCTCTTGGGCCCACGATGGAATATGCGACACAGAAGCCCGAAGATCCGATTGAACTGAGAGTGTACCCCGGCGCAAACGGATCGTTTGTTCTCTATGAGGACGAAAACGACAATTACGATTACGAGAAGGGCCAGTACGCCACGATACCAATTACGTGGAACGATTCTTCTCAAACATTGACAATTGGGGCGCGTAGCGGCGAGTTTCCGGGTATGCGCAAAGAGCGGAAATTCTTGGTTGTCGTTGTAAAGCCGGGCCATGGCACTGGATTGGATGCGACGCCTCAGCCGGATCGAACCGTGTCCTACGCGGGCGATTCAGAAACCGTCCATGTGGGCGAACCGGGACATTGAAGAGATGTGGATGAACTGAGCGGCGTAAGTTGATTGCGACCCAAGCCAGCCAGGAATAGCCTGATCCTTGCTGGAATACCTTGGGCGCGCCGCTCGCGGACGCCGCGGCGAAATCCTGCCCTGTGATGTTCAGGCAGGTATGGAAAGTGCACGGGACCGGACCTCGGCGGAGAGTTAGCTTGATTCGAACGATGTGCATCCAGTTTATGGAGAGATCAAATCGATGAACCGCAGGATGTTTCTAACAAGTGGGATCGCGACGGTCGCGCTGTCGCGGATGGCGAAGGCGCTTGGAAACTCGCCGTTTTTTCAGGGAGCTGTTCCCAATGGTCCGTTCCTTCCCTATTGGGAATCGTTGAAGTCCTATCGTTGCCCTGAGTGGTTTCGGGACGCAAAATTCGGAATTTGGGCCCATTGGAGTCCGCAGTGTGTACCTGAGCAGGGGGATTGGTATGCGCGGAACATGTATATCCAGGGATCAGCCCAATATGAGTACCACGTAAAGGCCTATGGACACCCATCGAAGTTTGGATACAAAGACATTTGCCATCTATGGAAAGCGGAAAGATGGGACCCAGAGGCGCTGGTCAAGTTATACAAACGCGCGGGCGCAGAGTACCTCGTAGCCTTGGCAACTCATCACGATAATTTCGATTGTTGGAATTCATAGCATCAGCCATGGAACTGCGTCAACATAGGTCCCAAGAAGGACATCGTGGGCAACTGGGCCAGGGTTGCACGTTCCAACGGACTGCGATTCGGCGTGAGCTATCATGGGACTCCACATCGGGTATGGGACGAATTCCTTCCAGTTCGCTACAAGAGTGACACCACCGGGCCGCTCGCGGGGGTGCCCTACGATGGCATGCAGACGATCGCCGACGGGAAGGGCAAGTGGTGGGCGGGCAGGGATCCCCAAATGATCAACGGGAAGCCCCACGCGAAGGGCAGCCCATGCCCGGAATTTGTACGGCAGTTTCTCCTGCGCGTACAGGACGCGATTGACAGTTATGCTCCCGACATCCTGACTTTTGACGATGGAGCGCAGTTCAATTTCGATCGTGGCGGACCCGCAGCCCCGGATTTAGGTGTTTGGCTGGGGATTCCAGACCTGGCGCCGGAAATCATGGCCTACTACTACAACAAGAATGTGCGAGTGCATGGAGGCCGGCTTGAGGGAGTTCTCGACCTGAAAGAGGTTCCTGAGCCCGTGTGGGGAGCACTCACGCGCGATTTCGAAATGACGTTGGCAGATACGCTGCAGGAAAAGCCATGGCAAACGGAGGCTTGCATCGGGCATTGGCACTACGATCGCAAAGTCTTTGAGAACCACACTTATCAGAAGGCCTCTTTGATGATTCCTCTCATGGTTGACGTCATCAGCAAGAATGGCAATCTTCTTCTTAGCATCCCGCTACCCGGGTATGGGGAGCCGGACAGCGATGAGATTGCATTCCTGGGAGAACTTGCCGATTGGCAACAGGTCAATTCAGAGGCGATTAAAGGGACACGTCCCTGGACCATCTACGGGGAAGGTCCCGCTACTGAAGCGGCCAGGGAATTGCCGATGTATCAGTTGTCGAGGCTCAAGTTCCAACCCACAGACATACGCTTCACCACGAAGGGTGATGTCCTATACGCGATCGCCCTTGGCTGGCCGTCCGATGGAAAGCTGGTGATCAAGTCGCTTGCTGAAAACTCCGTAAACTACCCACGCCAGATCCGAAAGGTGGAGCTGCTTGGAGCGAAGTCCGAATTGAAATGGACGCGGACAGGGCAGGGGCTCGAGATTCAGTTGCCCGACGAGCCGCCGAGTCAGTATGCTGTCTCGTTCCGAATCCAAGGCTAGAAGATTCAAAAAGCCTGGTAGCGAAAGTTTCATAGGACCATGCTCGCGGAAGTGCTATGGGATACCTCCGGCATAACCGGTCGCATGGCTCATTCTTGTTACCAGCTTAGTTTTGGGTATTGAGCCGAGCGCCTGGTAGTGTCCAGACTTTTTCG
>PLGG01000002.1 GCA_003138515.1 Acidobacteriaceae bacterium
CGACTCCGCTCAGGGCAGGCTCTCGCAAGACAGCCGGCGGGGACGCCGGCGCTACAGCTTTGGAAATAGGCGGCCGCGGCAGCTTCCCGCAATTTAACCGGAATCGTTTACCAGGGAACGCGAATCAATGAACTATCATTTTATGGGTGCTGAAATCGGAAGCCGGCACGCTGCGGTGACAAGAAAACCCGGTTGCCCGAAAGAGCGACTTGACCTTTTTTGAGAAGGAGAATTCCCTTGAAAACACAAAAAATTATGATTGCTCTTTTGCTGGTCGCACTGACCGCCGTCTCGGGTTGCAAAAAGAAGACCGCGCCCTTACCGTCGTCCGAAGAGGCGCCGCCAGCGAGCTTAGGCGCGCCGACGGCACAATTGACCGCGACACCAACAGCGATTTCAGCCGGAGACCAGGTGGAGTTGAGCTGGAAGACGACCAACGCGCGCTCGGTTTCGATTGACGGCATCGGCGCTGTTCCCTCAGTGGGCGTGAAGACCGTGACTCCGGCAGAGTCGACCACCTACCACCTGGTGGCGCGCGGGGACGGAGGGTCTGCCGACGCTTCAGCCTATGTGACCGTGAATGCGCCGCCGGCAATCAGCGTGCCCAGCAGATCCATGAGCGCGGAGGAAGAGTTCAACGCGCGCGTGCAGCCGATCTTCTTCGATTATGATACCTACGATATTCGCGGCGACGCGCAGGCGATCCTGGCGAAGAATGCCGACTACCTGAATGCGCATCCAGACATCAAGGTCGTGATCGGCGGTTACTGCGACGAGCGCGGATCGGACGAGTACAACCTGGTGCTGGGGCAGAACCGCGCGCAGGCGGCAAAAACCGCGCTGGTTACGGCAGGCATCGCGGCGGATCGCATCCGCGTGATCAGCTACGGCAAGGAAAAGCCGTTCTGCTCGGATTCGACCGAGGAGTGCTGGCAGTTGAACCGCAGAGACGGGTTCACGATCGACAAGTAAGGCAGCTTTCAGCGAACTGCTTTCAACTGGCGATTCATTCGCATCCACACTCGGCAGCCTCGCCCACAAGCCAGGCTGCCGTATGTTCAATTCAGGGGTTCTTTGATGCAGGAAGGTAATTCAGGAAGGCAAAAAAATCATGCACAAATCAAGTCACCTTCGCCAAGGTCTGCTCGCAATTGCAGCACTGATTCTTCTGTTTGGTCCCGCAGCCAAGCCCGCGCACGCGGTCGCAAAGGAGATTGTGGAGTTGCAAACGCAGGTGCAGCAGTTGCTGGATGCGGTGCAGCGTCTGCAATCCACGCTGGATGCGCGCATGGGCGTGCTGGAGCACCTGGCGCAGCAGTCCGCCGACCAGGTAACCCAGGTGAACGCGACAGTGACCGCGCTGCAGCAGAAGATCAGCGCGCAGAACGATGCGGTGAGCGGCAAACTGGACACTGCTTCAGGGCAGGTGCAGTCGCTGAATGATTCTGTCGACGAACTGAAGGCGCGAATCACCAAGCTGGACAAGACGGTGCAGGACCTGCAGACGCAACTGCAGGCGATGCAGGCAGCGCAGGCACAAGCGCAGCCGGGCACAACTGGGCCAGGCGCAACAGGGCCGGGCGGGACGGCGAATCCGGGACAAGGCCAGGGGCCGGGTGAGACGGGCGCCGCGCCAGGCGGACCAGGAACGGCAGCGGGAGCATCTCCGGCGCAGCAAGCTCCGCCGTTGCAGGAGACTCTGCAGGCCGGCGTGCGCGACTACAACGCGGGACGCTACCAGGTAGCGCAGGGAGAGTTCCAGGACGTGGTGCACTACTATCCGCTGGACGACATGGCCGGGACGGCGCAGTTTTATCTGGGCGAGATCGCCTACCAGCAAAAGGATTACGCCACCGCGATCAACGACTACAACGCGCTGCTGGAGGGCTTCAGCGGCAACGCCAAGGTTCCAGCGGCGCAATTGCACAAAGGGTTCGCGCTGATTGCGCAGGACAAGCGCGAGGAGGGCATTCACGAGTTGCGCTCGCTGATCCAGCGGCATCCGCAGACGCCGGAGGCACGGGCGGCGCGCACCAAACTGACGGCGATGGGAGCGAAGCCGACTACGGCAGCGCCGGCGCGCTAGAGAAGCAGGGGTGAGGTTTCAGGGTCGGGGGTCAGGTTCTAGCTCTGAGTTATTAGCTATTAGCTTTTTGCGCGGGATCGCTGGTTTCCAGGTACGCGACGAAAGAAGCCCGGCTATTCCAGGCTGTTACGAAACCAGAGAGTCTTGAGCCTTGACCACAGTCTCTAGGACCTTGCGCGAATCGCAAACCCCCTATGTGCTCTCGATTTTGAGTTTCGTAACAGACTCTATTCACCGGGCTCTCTTGCCTGTCAAACCTCAAGCAACGCTTAAAGCTTTTCGTAGAACTCGCATGCGGAGCACGAAATGTAAACTCCGCCCGGGACGCCGCGCTCCCGGTCTTTGACGCGCTTGACGATGCGCGTGGGCTTGCTGCATTTCGGACAGTCGGTCGACTTCGTCGTGTCCATCACCTTCTTGCGGTCGCCTGTTTTGGCAATTTTGGCCATCAGTGAAGATTGTCTCCTTTTGTGGGTGTCTCTGCTCGCACGTGCAACCTCTGCACGCGGCTTCAACGGCGCGGCCGCTGCTCACTCCGCCGAAAATGGACCCCCTGACAGCGTCCACGGGCGCGAAGAGAACACGGCTCGCTCTTTCCAGTTTATATGAGCCGGGCCACCGGTCCCGCAGACCCGCAGATATCTGCCCACAAGTTAGAAAACCCTTGCCGCGCCTTGCCTGCCAAAGTAGATTCACCGGCGTAGCTTCCCCAGAACCCTCAACAGCCTCCTCGAAACGCGCCGCGCGACGGGAGTCCCGGGCACAAACTCAACGCCCAACTGATTCGCCGGAGGAACGATGAGCAAGCGAAATCTCCGACGCGCCTTCTCACTTCCTGGGCTCGCAGCCACGCAGTCCGCAGCGTGATTTCAGCCGTTGTCAATCGCGGACTAGGCGCGAGCGATCTTCGCGCTGGCGGTCGTTCGTGGAGCCTTGAAACTAAGCGTGGCCTGCTGCGGGCTTGGATTCTTGACCTTCGAGGAACGGCCACTTTCGCGCATGCGCCTGTCGGCTTCTATCCAGGAGGGAACCTCGGTCTCGGTCTGCGTCCAGTGGGCTACCGATGCCTCATCGCACCATTCCAATAGATGCGGCATCGCGGTCTTGTGCGCCCCAGAGACCATGAACTGCCGCATGCTCTCCTCGCTGTCCCAGGCTGTGATGGTCCAGAAAGTCCAGCTTCGATCAGCCAGGATTACGCCCGTCCGAAATCCGCGCGCGCATCTTATCTGCCTCAGCGTTCGCCAAGTGTGCAGCGCGAAGAGCGGAACAAATCGAAAGGAGCGGACTCTGAGGCGTGTCAAACTAACGAAAGTCATTCTCTCCTTCGCCTGAAGAATCCCAGTATAGTCCGATCCTTCTCGTGCTCAATCGAGTAACCCAACCACCACCAGCAGTGTTATCCCGAGCGGAGCGCGCTTATGTGCCCCGCGTCAGTGGGGTAAGCGGACCCGAGGGATCTGCTTCTGCTCTCGTCCGTTTCCGAACCGTATCGCTTGAGCAAATTGCCACAAGCCGACATATCGGGACGAATCGGCTTCTCGACGAGCGATTTGGCGCAAAGAGAGTGCTCTCAGGTAGTAGTGCAGTTTGGATTTCCGCAGACTAGCGCGGCTGGTCAGACGGTGAGACGATTGGGATTGAAGCGTAGGATGCGCTTAGAGGCTCCCGCCTCGAAGCATCACGCCCCGCCCTGGCAGGCGGGATTTCTATTTGCGCGAATCCAACACGCTGGGGGTCTACGCTAACGAGCTACTGACGTTCGTGAACACCGCAATGACCGCCGACGCCACATGTTTAACCCCAGTGATCGCAGCGAGCGAGACCAGGCAAACCAGAAGCGCGTACTCAACCAGGTCCTGACCTTCCTCGCTGCTCCTCAGTCCCTGGAACTTCACGAACAGCTTGAGGAACAACTCATTCATTTGATTTACTCACCTTCGTTTAGAGATGTACGAAGAATGGGCCGGGATTGGAGACCGGCCCTCGGCCCTTTGTGACACACACTTCTATAGAGATTGAAACCCGTAGCAATTCCCTGTTCAATGGCCCGATTGTGTTATTGCCCGGCTCCATCGTGCCATTGCATCGGTGCTTCCTTCAAACTGCACCACTACCCATCCTTTCCGGAGCCGGGTGAAGACGGCTCAAGCCTCACGAAATGCTCGGTTCTGTGCGACCTCGACACCACGAAATGTTCAAGGAACCTTGAACAATACCCCCCGCAAAGGTTCAAGGATTCTTTCCCGAAACGCCGAGTAGTGGCCAGGAGAATTACCCGAAGTCGGGGCAATGTGGTTCAAGGTGAATTGAACATATCGAGGGTAAAGGTCAAAAGCAATTTCACAAAGAACGAGTTTGCGCACGCTCAAGCGGCCTTCCCCGGGCTTAAGTGCGCTTATGGTGACAGTTTCCTTGCGCCGAGGAAGAACTTCACACGCTTCTTAATCACCAGCGCATCCCCGATCTCGCATTCCCAGATTGTCAGCGTCTTTCATCCCATTTCCTGTAGCTTCTGCAAGTTCTTCCTGTCGCGCGCCCGATTGCGCTTAAGCTTTGGGATCCAATAGGTTCTGTTGGATTTGGGTATGTGTGCGGACTTGCAGTCGTGCGAATGCCAAAAACATCCATTCACAAAGATGATCTTCCGGCGTGAGGCAAATACCAAATCCGGCCTACCGGGAAGGTCCTGCTGATGAAGACGAAATCGGTAGCCCAGACTATGGACCAGCCTCCGAATAGCCAGTTCTGGCCTCATATTTGTGCTGCGGATCGCACGCATATTGGCGCTACGGTCCATCCGTCTGCACTCCAGCGTTATCCGTGGCTGAGCGCCGCACGGATCGCATTTTCGTATACGAGCGCGGGCGGAAGATTGCTCGGAGAAGTAAACGCCAGCGCAACCTGATCAATCGTGGTGGTGAGCGTTCCAACGCTCAAAAGCTCTCGCAGTTCGCCGCGATCCACTGGAGCGCCAATGTCATACCACATGATCGTGAGCGAACCGGGCTGAATTGGGTAGGGTCGCAGGTTGCCACCAAGACGTTCGCTGATTTTCTTATAAACCGGCGTCGGGCAAATGAGGCGCATCGCCGCCCATGCGACGATTGGTTTATCCTTGCAAGCGCGTCAGGACACGACCTTGGAGCTCGCGGAAAAACCGCTCGCGCAGAAGCACGAAGTGTCAGGGCACGACTTCAGTCGTGCCGTAAGATCAGCAAAATGAACGAGGGCTTTAGCCCCTGCCATGTCGAAACCCTCTAGGCCGTCTGATCCGAAACATGCCACGGGAAAACCACGAACATTCTTCCTGACTACGAGAACGGCGAGCGGCAGGCGATTGTTCCAAACCGAGCGCATGGCGACTCTCTTCATCGACGTTCTCCGCTCATGCGTGCGAACGCGAAGGTTCACGATACACGATTTCGTTGTCATGCCGGATCATGTGCACATCCTGATAACTGTCCCAGGTGATCTGAGCATCGAGAAAGCCATGCAGCTCATCAAAGGCGGTTTCTCATTTCGAGTTGGAAGGGAGCTGAGCTTCCACGGAGAAGTCTGGCAGCGCGGATTCTCTGACGTGCGCGTTTCAGACGAGGAGAGCTTTCAGCAGCACCGGCGCTACATCAACCACAACCCGGTGAGAGCGGGCCTGGCAAATACACCAGAGGAGTTCCCTTACGGGTCGGCCAGTTTGAAGGAGAGCAAGCGGATTCACTCCAAGGCGCGAGACGAAGCGCAATAGATCCAGGTGTTCCCCGGCGAATCCCCCCTGAACGAGATCCCCGCAGCGGCTAAAGCCGCATCTTCGTCCACGCAGATTCGGCACGGCTGAAGCCGTGCCCTGACACGAGGCTTGTTTGGGCAAAGCCCGCCGCACAGGGCAGCCGGACAGACGCCCGACGGAATCGATCAATAACCGATCAGCAGAATCCCCTTCAGGGGAAGCTGAAGACGTCCGCTGACAAAAAGAGTCTCGAGAAAGCTCTCGACCTTGGCGAAATCGTCAGAACCGCGGTACGTGTTTCGGACAGCAACGGCGAGATGGAGCACGTCGTGCATCATGCAAGCTTGAAAAATATCCTTAAGGAACTGATTGTTATCGACAGCTCGACCTGCCTCGACTTCTAATACCCAGCCCGCGCTCACTGCGTGCGCATCCGCATTAAAGCACTTCAGTATTTTGCCCTTTCGCCCGAAGAGAACCGGGACCACAATCTTTTCCTCGGATGACTTTCCGCGCTCAACCCTGAAACCAAGCCTTTCTAACCCGGGCCGAAGCCGGGCCATGACCGCGTTGCTTGGCTGGCTCGCGCTTTTGCTTGAATCGATCGCGTCGTCGACCTCCTCAAAGAGCGCGACGACAGAAAGGCCGAATTCAGGAGGAGGCGACGACTTCGGGAAATACACCCAATTGATCACAACAGCTCACTCGGCGAAGTCGCCGAACCTTCCTTGTCGCCCGCACGAGCGACAGGTAGTGTAGGCGTTGTCGTCGTATTCGGTCGCTGGGTCCTGTGCACTGCCGATCCGGCTGTCGCACAGGAGAACCCGCATCCTAACCACGACCTCGAACGGCCCATAGGACCCGCAAGTAGGGCAGCGTTTGCCCTCCAGGCAATTCGAATTTGGATTGACTCTGCTTTCACTTTCAACAATCACAGCGAGCCTCTGTATTCAGCTTGCAATCATACTCAAACACATCAACCGCCGTCAGATATACCGAGCGCGTTTTCGCAAACCGAGTCGGAGTCCCGCGATCCGGCGAGAGAACCAATTTCAGTTGAATACCCTTCCGTTTCATTCCTATGCCCCAGTTTTGCGTTCGAACAACGGCCACCGATCACCGATGTACCGCTCGACAGCGTCCCGAACAACCCACGCCAGAGAAACCTTCTTCTCCCTAGCGATGATCTCAAGACCCTCGTAAACCTGTGGTGGAAAACTTATCGATGCGCGGACAGCTGTCTCACTTTGGGTCTTTTTCCGTACCTTTTCCCTTGCTGACTGCAATTCAGAACACTCCCCAGCTCTTCACCACAATACACCACACCGGTGAGAACGGCAACGCGAGATTGACCTAGAGCACGTTCTCAAGACGCAGGGAGGAACCCGCCCCGTCCGAAGCCTTTCGGTCCCAGCTTCCTTGACCCCTGATCCTTGATCCCCTTTCTTCCCCTGAGGTCAAGGCCGCCAGCCGTCTCGAAAGCCGTCCACCTCGCCCCTAAGTCGTTCTTGCCCTGGTCCCTACGTCTCTAAGGAATTCTCGACGGACCCGCAACCCCGCCCGCTCACACCCTAGCCCATTCACCGCCGCGCACCCTCGGTGACCTAGATCACATCCTCAAAAGAAAAACAGAGCTATACTTCAATCTAGCGCTCCCCCTAAGCACTGCCCGGACAGGGTGAAACCCGAGAAGACTGCCGGGCTCGGCGCGCACCAGCCGAGGTCAAACCATGGAACTCATCATCAGCAAACCCAGAATCCAAAGTCTGAAAGCGCAAATGGTACTGCGCCAATTCCATTGCGAATCCCTCGCGGTTGAGTTCGAAACCGAACGCCTGACGATTAACCGGAAGGCGCGGCTCGCCTATCCTTGGGACGACATGCTGAAGGAAAGCCAGGTTTTGCAGCTCATGCTCGACCTGCTCGAGAGACGGGAAAGGAAAGGCGTCGCAGCCCGGTAAACGCCGTGCGAAACAGCCCGAAGCCCCGTCCTCCGCAAAGCTCTCACAGAAACGGTACTGTCCTGACGAGGTTCACCGATCGGTAATGACAAACGCCGATACCTCCCGCACCTCCGCCCGCCCAGACCGTGACCCATTCACCGGCGTGTACCCCGGTGACCTGGATCACATCCTCAAAAGCAGACCACGGCTACAATTCAACCAAGCGCTTCCCTAACCACTGCCCGGACAGGGTGAAATCCGACAAGACTGCCGGGCTCGGCGCGCACCTTTGAGGTCCATTGAAATCTATTATCCGCAAGCTCGAGGTCCAATCGCTGAAAGCGCGTTTGGCGCTGAACCCCATGGCCTGCTCCTTGCTGGCCGATGAGTTCAGGTCGAAGACGTTGACCGGCGACCAGAAGGCTGCAGTTGCCCACCGTTGGAGAAGCGCGCTAAAGGAATAACACGGCCTGCAGCTTGCGTTAGACCTGCTGGAGAAGCCGGCTCGATCCTAAAATCAACGCTGCTCCGGCGCCCTGCCCTGGCCGATGTCAAGCCCTCCGTACTCAGGCTTGCTCGCTCACCGACCCGCCAACTCACTGATTCCCCATTCACTTATTCACTTATTCACTCCTTCACCTTTTCCCCCCAACTTTGCCGATCATTTTCCGCTTTGAGCGCATACTCATTCCATGATCGACGTGCTGACCAGGATCGCTCCGCAGTCACTACCGTGTCCCCTGCCCGCCCTTTTTCCGACCACTGACCACTGTTCACTGACCACTGGATTCCCTGCTTTTCTAACCACTAACCACTACTCACT
>PLGG01000063.1 GCA_003138515.1 Acidobacteriaceae bacterium
ATGGCTCGCGTCGCGCAGAAGGATGGTGAGGGAACGAGATCGTCTCCCGGCATGGAGCGCGCCACTTCTTCTGCTGTCGCACCCCAGTGCAATGCAGCGGGCCGAATGGCAAGCAGATAAATGGCGTACAGCAGACCGGGCAGGGCCATGACCGCCAGCAGCCTGGTTGCAACGGAACGACTGGGAACTTTGCGCTTCATACTTTCTACCTTGCCCAATCATGAAATTGTGTTTGCAGAGAGTCGGGCGAAGGTCGCATTAACGGACCCTTCTGCAGGCTTCTTCCTCCCAATCAACGGGTTTGCCGTCTGCGCCCGCGATCTCAAGACTGCTGTCGTACCTGTCATCGTTTTTCTTGAGGAAGCTCTGCTTGGCAGGCAGCTTCTGGTCGTTCCTGACCATATAGCCCGTGGAGACCATTGTGTCGCCATCCCATCCAGGGGTGGTCATGTCCATCCGCGATCCGCCGATGTTCATATCGCGACGAACGTGCAGCCGGGCATTTGCGTCCCAAGTGATCGCACCAATGAGCGTGAGTTGACCCTTGTGTGGTCCCTCGAGCTGGTGGAGGTTGTAGATCTGCCATGAGCCGCCAAGCGCCATGCGAAAGTGAAAGCGGTCAGTGAACTTCACCCCGGACGCCGTTTGCGAGGAATGCTGGATACCGGTGCAGATCCAATCTCCGACGAACCATCGTTCGAGCGCCAATGGGTCGGGCGACGCGGGCTGCGTCGCAGGCTTGTGGGGATTGGCGTAATTCTTAGGGGTGTCCTGCGGAAAACCGGAAAGAGCCAAGAGGGCAAACGCAAGGAAGACTTTCTTCATGGGCGCGATGCTTTCATGAGAAGTGATTCAGCAGGATCGGAGACGGCCCGGACAATTTCTCGGGCGCGCCTCATCATACTCCTCCTGAATCGTGGCTCATAGGGGTATGGAAGGATGCTGGTCACGTGCGCTTCTTCCCCCAGTTGTGCGTGCGCGACGCTCTTCCGAGAGCTTGTCATCGTTCAGGACGAATCACCGCCCATGGGGAAACCGCCCATGGGGAAATTACTACTTGAGCAATAGGCGGAAGGAACTGTTATCAAAGTGGTAATTTCCCGCTTGCCCACTTTCCCGCTTGCCCACTGAAGGGTAGGCCACCAGCCGCCAACTGACTAGCCGATCCGCAAATAGGGAGCCTGTCTCAACATCTATCCCAGGGATTCCACGCCCAAGAAACACCTCTGGCTTCCTGTGCTATCGTACGGACCATGAAAATAGCCTTCGTATTGTTTGCTGTATTGTGCATCGCCTTGCCCTTCGCCGCTCCGCAAACGGCCTCACCAAAGTCCGAAGTGCACGAGCAGCCGATGAGCGCCGAGGAGGCGGCCATCCGGCAAGTCTCGGAGGACTGGATCAGGTTCTACAACGCCGGGGATGCGACAAAGGTCGCGGCTTTGTACACTGACGACGGCTACTATCTCTCGGCACACATCCTGGCGCACGGGAGGCAGGCGATCGAGGCTTATTGGGAACGCGGCATCAAGGCGGGCGGCCACATCGATTTCATCAAGCCGCTGACACTCTACTACACAGGTGACCTCGCCTATTGTGCAGGAACCTACCAGGCGACCAACGCCGGTGTGACGGTCGATGGGCGCATCCTAATCGTGCTGAGGAAAGTGAATGGCAAGTGGCTGATGGTCGCGCATGAGACGGTGGTACGCGACCAACCGCTATGAGTTTGGAGCCTGCAGACGATTGCGGGCGGATGACCGGCTAACCGTCAGTTACTCCTTCGTTACTGACGGATTGGCGACAATCCAGGCACTGGGCTAAACTCCTCCCAGGAAACCAGTGACACATAGGTTTCGCTTGACCCATGGTCCCCGTGTCCTAGAATTACTTGCCAAGAGTCCGTCTGAAACGAGGCCGCTACGGCGACACGCGATACAGGTAAGCTTTGGCCAACAACTCCCGCCGAAGATCTACTGCGGCGCGTCATTGATACTACTCCTGCGTTTCTGTACAGTTCTGACCCTGACGGCAATCTCGGTTTTTTCAATCACCGCTGGCTTGAATACCTCGGCGTCAGTGAAGAAGATCTGCAGGGCTGGGCTTGGACTGCTTTCATTTATCCTGAAGATTTAGATGGAATGTTGACAAGGTGGCAGGCTTGCCGTGCCAGCGGAGAAGTGTTCCAGTACGAAACCCGCGTGCGGCGTGCCGACGGACAATATCTCTGGTTTCTGCATCGAAACGTTCCCCAGTGGGATGATCAAGGGAACGTCGTAATGTGGTATGGAGCGAGTATCGAGATCGACGATCGGAAGCGTGCAGAGGAAGCGCTCAAGAAAGCATTTGACGAAATCCAAACGCTAAAAGACCAGCTCTACAAGGAGAACTTGGCTCTCAAGGAGGAGATTGATCAGACATCCATGTTCGAAGAGATTGTGGGGGCATCGGATGCAATCAAGCGAGTTCTCGTCCTTCTGTGTAAGGTTGCACCAACCGATTCCACCGTGCTGATCACGGGTGAAACGGGAACCGGGAAAGAACTTGCAGCCCGTGCAATCCACAAACGCTCGCGCCGCGAACGGAACGCGTTTGTCGCAGTGAACTGTGCTGCCATTCCCTCTTCTCTCATCGCTTCCGAACTCTTCGGCCATGAAAAAGGAGCCTTCACAGGCGCTACGCAACGGCGCTTGGGGCGGTTTGAACTTGCCGACGGCGGAACAATTTTCCTGGATGAGGTGGGCGACCTCCCGGCTGAGACTCAGATCGCTCTGCTGCGAGTACTGCAGGAGCGTGAGTTGGAGCGAGTCGGTGGCGCCCAGCAGGTGGCAATTGACGTGCGGGTGATTGCCGCCACAAACCGCGACCTGGAGGCCGCTGTGGAGGCGGGCTCATTCCGCAGCGACTTGTTTTATCGGTTGAACGTGTTCCCAATTCGCATGCCGTCGCTGCGCGAGCGCGTCGAAGATATTCCTCTGCTCGTCGCATACCTTGCTCAGCGCTATGCCAGCAAGATGGGAAAAAAGATCAGCGGGATCGACAAGAGAACCTTGGAGCTGTTTCAGACCTATCATTGGCCTGGGAATGTACGGGAGCTGCAAAATGTGCTCGAACGAGCCGTCATTCTGTGCGAAGGAGCAACGCTCGCTGTGGATGAGAGCTGGGTGGTGCGTGCCTCGCCTACATCTGCGCCGGGCGGAATTGGTCTCGCCTCTCTTGCCGACCAGGAAAAGGAAATGATCGAAAACGCGCTCACACAGAGCCGCGGACAGGTATCCGGCCCCCTAGGTGCAGCGGCCCGCCTGGGCATTCCCCGCTCCACTCTTGAATCGCGAATCAAGAGTTTGAACATTAACAAGTATCGGTTTCGGTCTTCCTAGCTGACCTTTCAGACTCCTTCCCTCCGCAGGCAGCAAGACGGCCCTCCTTGCCGAAAACCCGACAATTCCCGAGATCTCGCCACAGGAAACTCTCATCATCCTCAATAGTCTCAGTCATTTGCGATTGGCATCCGACTTGCACCTATTGCGGGCGTAGTTGCTCGTGAGTTCTGGTCCAGATGTTGAGACTTGAAAGAAGTCGCGACTCACACCTTCTCCGGGTGAGTGGGCGTATCGACGCGGAAAACCTTGCGGAGCTGAAGGTGCAAATGCAAATTTATCCGTCGCCGATCGCTCTTGAACTCGGTGAGGTGACGCTGGTGGATGCTGACGCTGTGCGATTCCTCGCCGTGGTAGAAGCAGCCGGTACAGAACTTCGAAACTGTCCGCTATTTATTCGCGAATGGATTCGAATGGGGCATCCAGCGCTCATGAAACACGAGGGAAACGAATCAGCCCAGATCCATGTGTCTGGCAGGAATGATGGGGTTCAAGATCAATTTTCAGAAAAGGAGAAATGAAATGCGGTTAGGATACAACCCGCTCGCAGCGGGGATTGAGGAAATTCGCAGTTCCTGGGGATGGTTTCTCGCCCTCGGAATTTTGTTCATGCTTTTCGGCGCGGTATGCGTGATCGGCGATGTGGGCGCTACCTTCGCCACGGTTCTGGTCTTCGGATGGATACTACTGTTCAGCGGCATCTTCGGTTTGGTGCATGCCTTTCGCACTCACAGCTGGCAGGGCTTTCTACTGTCTCTGCTCAGCGCACTGTTCCGGGGCTTCGCGGGATATCTGCTGATCCGGTATCCGCTCGCTGGGGCAGCTACACTCACTCTGGTCCTTGCTTCCTTATTCATTGTCGGCGGTCTCTTTCGCGCCATTGGGGCAGGAATGTTGAAGTTCCCGAGCTGGGGCTGGGCTGTGTTTTCAGGAATTGTTTCGCTGGGGCTGGGGATCATGCTGCTGGCGCAAATGCCCATTTCGAGCGCCTGGTTCATCGGTTTCGCCATTGGCGTGGACCTGATCTTCGACGGGGCCTCGATGATCAGTTTTGCTACGGCCCTCCACAAACTCACCGGGGGCGCACTCGAGAGGGTCGCCTGAATCTAACCCAACAAGTCGCTCGCTCAATGCGGGATTTTAAAAGGAGAATGTCATGGAAAAAATGCTTGTAGTCGTTTTTGACAATGAAACCAAAGCGTACGAGGGATCGCGAGCGCTCAACCAACTCGATTTCGAGGGAACCATCACGATTCACGCCAAAGCCGTCATCAGCAAAAACAGTGATGGGACGGTCAGTGTGAAACGGGGCGAGGACGATTTCCCTGTTCGAACGGTGAGCGGAACAGCGATCGGCAGCCTCATCGGTCTGCTGGGAGGACCGGTTGGCCTCGGCATCGGCGCGGTCGCCGGCGCGCTGGCAGGTAGCATTGGTGACCTGTACGTTGCGGGAGTCAATGCGGATTTTCTTGATAATGTTTCTGCGCTGCTTACGCCCGGCAAGTGCGCCGTGGTGGCTGACGTCAGCGAGGAATGGGTCACTCCCGTGGACTCAAGGATGGAGGCTGCGGGCGGCGTGGTATTTCGCTCGTTGAGGACCACGGTTGAAGACGATCAAAGAGCCAGAGACGTGGCCGAGCTTAAAGAGGAAATTGCCCAGTTGAAGGCTGAACAAGCTCAGTCGCGGGCGGAGCACAAAGCGAAGCTACAGGCCAAGATTGACGCCCTCAACGCCAAGCTGCAGGAAAAACTCGACCAAGCGAAACAGAGGTCGGAGCAGATCAAAGCCGAGACCGACGCAAAGGTGCAAGCACTGCAACAAAAGGCGGCGAAGGCTCACAGTGATGCGAAGAAGGCGATTAATGCGCGCATCGATCAGATCCGCGGAGAATACGAAGAACGTTCGAAACGCTTGAAGGGTTTGGCTGCCGCGCAGCTTCGAAAGGCGGCTGCGGATCTCGAGAAGTAGGGACCGTAGCGTTTCATGACGGCTGGGGTCGGGCAGGAACCGGCCCCCGCCGTCTTCCATCAACGGCGGGTGGCGCAGCCTTAGCTCTACTTCATCGGAAATGGCGGGTTAGTTAGGCATGCGCAGTCCGGAGGTGTGCCATGAAAAAAATGATGTTCGTGCTTGCGAGGTTGAGTCTCAGCACGTTGTGCTGGGCCGGGTCGGCACGTGACGTTGCCATCGATCGGCTGGACAACGCGACCGATGTGATGCACGCAATTATGGGGATGCCTGACAAGGGAATCCCGGAAGAAGTGTTGAAGCATGCAAAGTGCGTGGCCGTGGTCCCGCACGTGATCAAAGGCGGTTTTGTCTTCGGAGCTATGGGAGGCAAAGGCGTAGCCACCTGCCGCACCGGGAATGGCTGGAGTGCGCCGGCGTTTTTCACGGTTTCGGGTGGAACCTGGGGGCTGCAGATCGGAGTGGAAGCTGTGGACGTGGTAGCGATCTTTCAGAATGACAAAGCCATGCGAAGGCTGCTCTCGAGTAATTTCCAAATTGGAGCGGACGCTTCCGCGGCAGCCGGTACGGATTGGAAGTTGGATACAGAAATCCTGACCTACTCCCGTGCCAAGGGTGCGTTTGCTGGGCTCACCGTGACAGGTGCTTCGGTCCGCGAAGACAATGATTCCCGGCACGCGATGTACGGCCCTGAGGTCACAACCCGGGCGTTGCTGTTAGGTGAAGTGCCGGTTCCAGCCGAAGCCCAGCCGTTCCTTGAGGAAATTCGCGTTCAACAGGCCGCGTCAACGGCTCAGGCTCAAGTCGCGCCATCGGAAGCCACGAATGCCGAAATCTCAGTCACTTCCAACCCGTCGAGCGCAGACATCGAACTGGACGGTGCTTTTGTCGGAAACACGCCCTCGACCATTGGTGTTTCTGCAGGAGACCATACGATTGACCTCCACAAGAGCGGTTACACGACGTGGGAACGCAAGATAAAGGTCACCTCCGGCAAGGTGGATGTCTCGGCCGATCTGGAAGCTGCTCCAGCCCCAACCGCTGCTGCTCCTGATGCTGCGACAGCGCCTCCGAAGTAATTGACTACCGAATTCGCAGGATGGGGCAGCACGATGTTGACCTCTGGCGGCAACCTCGGGACCAAGAGAAAATCGAACGATGAAAGGAGAAACGTATGAGCGCTACATCAGCAGCAACATTTGTGAAGAAGTCGGTCGGATGGTCTATCGGGCTCAGCGTGCTCATGATTGTGGCGGGGATTCTAGCGATTGCTTTACCCTTAGCTGCGGGAATTGCCGTCAACGTGCTGACGGTCCTCGAAACATGATTTGGCGTTATCTCATTGAAGGTCCGTGGGTCGTCTTTGTTGCATGCTGGGCGGTGGGCGCATTGAAGACGCGGAGGACCGTAAACCAGGAATCCTCCGCCTCACGTTACCCCATACTCTTTCTAGAAATTCTTGGCTTCGTCCTGCTCTTCAGCGACGCAGCGGGGATCGGAGTTCTTGGTCATCGCGTCGTCCCTCAGACGTACGGTCTTGCCGTTGTGGGCGTCGCACTCACGTGGATCGGCATCGCAATCGCTCTGTGGGCTCGCTGGCACCTGGGACAGTATTGGAGCGCCAGGGCCACGCTCAAAGAGGACCACAAGCTCATCCGCAGTGGGCCTTATGCTTATTTTCGGCATCCCATTTATTCCGGATTAGACCTGGCCGCGGTAGGCGGAGCGTTGGCGATTGACGAGTGGCGATGCGTCTTGGGAGTTGGCTTGATCATCCTGGGCTATTGGATCAAGGCGAACAAGGAAGAGTCCATGCTGACCGCGCAGTTTGGGGAAGCATTCCAAGAGCATCGCCGGCACACGGGTTTCCTGCTTCCGAGGTTTTGGTAACGCGTTATCGCGACTGAGAAGCCTCATTGTCGGCCAACGACGCGCGTAATGCGGTCGGTTGACCGCCAATCAGGACAGAACCCGAAAATGAGAAATGTACCGATTGCCGACAAACCACCCGGAACCGCGAGATTGAGAGCTGGAAACACGGTTTGGGCTTTCGGCAAGAACTCAGCATTTTGAATACCATCGCCGCAATGCATCGGCCCAGGATCTTTAGATAATTGGCGAACGAAGGGCTGGCGCAGGTCTCGTCCACTTAGCCAGGGTGTTGGCCTCCATGCGCTTGAGCCAGGCAGGTTGGCCAAGATCGAGGTGCACACTGTGCTGGGAGGAATTGGGAAGCTCAATATGCAGCAATTACGAGCAGGGTCGCATCGTCCCGAAATTGCGCGTTGCAAAAGGAAGTGACCTGCGCCAGCAACCGCCTATTCAACTCCTTTGCGGAGAGCGTGCCGTTGGCTAGTGCAAATGCTGCTATGCGGCTTTCTTCAAACTCCTGCCCATTCGCATCCGACGCCTCTGTGATGCCATCGGTAAACAAGAGCAACCGGTCTCCTTCCCTCAACTCGATCTTGAAGTCCTCGTATGTCCAGTCCGCGAAAACTCCGAGCACCGCACCGCCTTGCTCAAGCATTCGGACCGCACCGCGAGATAGGAGGATTGGGTAAAGATGCCCGGCATTGCAATACTGGAACGTATGCGCTTCGCCATCGAGAATTCCATAAAGGAAGGTCACGAACTTTCCGGTTGCGATATTCTCGTGCAACAAACGGTTGACCTTGGCGCATACTCGCGCCGGGCTTTCTCCGTCGCTCGCAAACGCGCGCACCGCGGCCTGCACATTGGCCATCAGCAGAGCGGCGGACACACCCTTCCCAACGACGTCGGCGATACAGATCCCAAGTCGGTGATCGTCAAGCCGGAGCACGTCGTAGTAATCTCCGCTCACAGTGCTGGCGGGCTGCCACGCTCCTGCGACCTCGAAGCCTCGAAGCTGGGGAATGTTTCTCGGCAACAGAGACTGCTGGATCTCGCTGGCACGCTCCAATTCCGCCTCTTGCATTTCGAGCCGGGCACTGCCCCGCTCGACGGTTTTCTGGAGCTCGACGTTGCGCCGCTCCAGATGCTCCTTCGTGCTGTGGTACAGAAACGAGGGAACACCGAAGGCAAAAGTGACCACAAACGAAAACTTCCATTGCGACATAATTAGGTCGGAAAGTGCCAGCGGAAAAGGTGGAGCAACCAACCAAACGACTACGCTCGTAATCAGGTAGATAGGGACCGTCAGCACAATCAGGAGAGGCACAAAAATCAGGATATTGTAGGGAAAAGGCCTCTCCTCATAAAGGAAACCCAACCAACCTATGGCGGGCGAGAGAAGATTCCCGATGCAGAGAGAGTACACCAAAACTGATGCGGGATTGGTCTTCTGCCCGATAGCCCAGACAATTGCGGCTATGACTGCGGCGATCGCAATGTAAAAGACTTGCTGCCGGAAGAATCGAGCCAGAGATGGGACGTTCACATTTACACCACCACAGGGACTGAACCGCTATTGAGCTATTCAATCATGCTCTAGCCGCAACTCGACCGGGATCTCCACCTCGCCGTGCACCGTTCTGAAGCAAGCTCTCAAACACCTATCCTTCAACTCCCGCGAGTCATGCCGGTTTGTGCGCGTGGCTGCCGTGTCGGTTCATGGTAAATCGCCAATGCGCTCTTTGAGCGCCTGGAGGCCGCAATCCAAAATTTCGGGCGGATAACCGGCTATGCGGAAATTACTACTTGAACAACATCCGCCGCGAGGTGCTGTCAAAGAAGAAACTCCCGGATGGCCGACCATCTTACCGTAACCCGCAAGAAGGGATCGATAGAACTTCTCAATGAGCGAAAAAGCCTCTTGCCTGAAGTGCTGCAGCCCGCAGCCGATACTACAGCGGGTCGAGTAGCGGAATAGAGGCAAGCATCGCACCGAACGGCAGAAGATCCCGGCTGCGCGATGACCGCCCAAGCAGCAGAGGGGCACTCGCGGCGATCGGAATAGGCAATCTGAGAATTCGACGGTGGGCCAAAAGCAATTCCTTGACACTCCCAGACCGGCAGATGATAATCAACCAGCTTCCCAGGCCTTCCTCTTAGGCAGGCTCGATCCTTCCCTGACGTTCTTTCCATATTCAAGGCTTCATAATCAAACCGCTCGTGAAGGAGAAACAATGATGAAACGTCTCTGCGTAAGCGTTTGCGCTGTGGTGTGTTTCTTTGCCCTGAATCGGACGTGCTTAGCACAGTCGAATGCCTGGAACGGCTCATGGAAACTCGATCCGTCCTCGCTCAAATATGAGGGTGCAACCTTTTCCGTGGCTACCGACGCAGACGGTTTCACCGTTACGCGCGGAGGCCACGCGCAACCAAAGGTTGTGTGCGACGGAACGGAGCAGAAGTCGACTGACGGCACGACATTGACTTGCACCAAGTTGGCTGATGGATATGTAATTGCCGCGAGCAAGGATGGCAAGCCGACGCGGAAAACGACAATTTCGATCTCAGACGATGGCAGAACGCGAACCAGTAAATCTGAAATCTTCCCAGCGGACGGGGAGCCGTTCACAATGACGGCGATTTCGGAGCGGGTTTCGGGCGGACCGGGAATGGCCGGCGAATGGAGAGAGGTCAAGTTTTCCTCGTCTCAAGACAGCGGGATTCTCTCCATCGCAGTCAACGGCGACACTGTGGACTTCAAGGAGACGGACAGCCCGAAGCCGATGACCTGCAAGCTCGATGGTACCGAAACGAAGTTTCCCGGCGGAGGATCGATGTCGGTGAAGCTTGCCGATCCCCATACGCTGAAAGTGACCTACAAAGACGACGACGGGAAGGTGCGACGTGAGAACACGTTTGTGCTTGGCGAGGACGGCACGACGATCACGGAGACAGACGTTACCCGGCCCCCGTCACCCTCAACAATGTCGGTGGTCCTTCACAAGATTTAGGGCCGGTTCCGGTCGGATGACCGCCCGCTCGTCAATAACAAGTTGAGCAACAGCCGCGCATGGTTTTGGCCCTGGCGGTGCCTTGTCACTGAGGAGGTCAATGATCCACTTGTCTGTAAAGTCGGCTACGCGTCCATGTGACTCTCAACCCGTGCTCAGCTTCGGAGGTCACTTCTCTCGGTAGCCGGTTTTACGGCCAGGTGGACTGGATTCGTAAACTATGGCCGACATTCCTGACATCTCTCCAAGAACTGTCTTACTGAGATATAACTTACGGGTGGGCGACAATACACCCGAAATAGGCGTAGTTTCTTCCGCGATTTGGGGGCCAGACGCCTCGTTCTTACGAGCAACGCGTGGCCCTTTTCCCAAACAATCTACGCTCGCCGGGCAAATCAGGCCATTGCTATTTGACCTATTTGAAGACAGGCGTGTCCGCACGCGTTTATTTGCAGTCGTTTCGTAATACCGGCGCGCCGGGAATGTCAGTATCGATGCAGGGAATGGCGCTCAGATACTCGTAGATGGCGCGAATGTCCTCGTCCGTCATGTGTTGATGAACGGGCCACGGCATCACCTGCAGCACGTCTCCGTTGAACGGAGGCAAAAGGCAATTGCCATCTGGGGTTCCCGCACAGTTTGGATGAACTAGATCGTAGTCTTTTCCAGTACGCAGAATGGTGAGGAACTCCTCAAACGTGCGTCCTCCCGCCGGCCGCCCCGTCTTGTCTGGGGTCAAGTTGCGGGAGTAAAGGTGCAGTAACTCTCCTTTGCTGCCGAACGGCCCGAAGTCCCGGCCGCCGCCCAGGTAGGTGGCTGGATTCACCTCTTGCATCCCTGTATATGGACCATTCGGAGGAGACAGGAGGTAGGGGTTCCCAGGGCCAATGTACTCGGTCGCCGGACCCTGGCTATGACACCCGTTGCAGTCCGCGTGCGCGTTCACGATGTAGCTGCCCAATCCAACCAACCTTCGATCCCTGTGTTCGAAGTTGAGGGGAACCGGCGCGATGCTTAAACCTATCCTCACCTTGCTCTCATCCTGGTCGCGATCAGATTCCGATCCCGCGCTCACGCGAGACGTCCGGAACAGCACCAGCAAGACAGCGATTGTAAAGATCGCCGCAGAAACGCTCAGGAGTTTGAAAACTGGTTTCGACTTCATTGACAGAGATGGGACAGAAAGCAATTTCAAAAGCTTGTTCACACGAACCTCCTGCAGGCCGAGGGCCTGCGTCCAGTGATTGATTTCGGAAGTTAACTGAGAATTGGACCCGATCGTTGATGAAAAGGGGAAGACCCGATAACGACTGGTGGCCCCAATGGTAGGGCTCATTGGATAACGATGTCAACAGGATTGTTCTCGCATTTTGCGCACCCCCGAAATGAATTTCTTGTTACCGTCTATCCGTGCGTAGATCCTGGGCGGGCTCTCTACCCTATGCGCCGATCGAGATGAAAGATGCATTCGCGTTTGCTCGTGCCACTTTGTTCCGTTGTGTCTCCGAGATGTTCGCATGATCAATGAAGTGAACCGCCACGTCCGTCTTTTCAAACGGATAGTCGACCGAGAACATCACACTGTCTTCTCCCATCGCTTCCATCGCGCAACGGAGGGAAGTGTCGGAACATACACCGGACGTTGTGATCGCAATGTTTCGTTTGATGTAGAAAGACGGCGGCTCCGGAAGCGTACGCGAACCCCGATTCGCCACCTGCCATCGGCTGTCAAAGCGCCAAAGATTGAGAGGAAGAGTCTCGCCCATGTGGCCCAGCACCAGCCTTGCTTTCGGATAGCGCTCGAATACACCACCAAACACGAGCCGCAGTGCGTGCGTCGCAGTCTCGAATGCCCAACTGCAAACCGGACCCCAAAATTCCGTATGCCCGGCATACACTGCCGGGTGATCCACTGGATTGGCGGGATGAAGATAGATAGGCGCTTCAAGCGCCGCGGCGCGCTCAGCCCGTATTCAGCTTCGGAAGTCACTTCTCTAGGTAGCCGGTTTTACGGCCAGGTCGATGGGGTCGGTAAACACAAGCCGACTTCTCGTTACTGATCTCTTATGCTTGCGGACTGCAAAGCGGCTCGATTAATCTCGTCGATAGCTTTCAAGGTCTGTGACACAGATCAAGCCGGAGCGCGGCGGAATTCTTCCTAAGACTGAGGCCGTTTGAACGCACGAACTCCGATAGGAAGAGAATTGGAAGCGCGGTGACGAATCATGCAGTATGGGGTTTTGCGGAGAGCGGCCGAAGGGATGTTCAGGCATCGGAATCTCGTGAGGATCGGATTCATCGTTGCTGCCTGTGTGGGAGCGGGTGGTCTGAGCATATGCGCTGGCGCTCGAGCGGCGTGCACGGGGCCCGACTCTCTTGAAGCGCGGATTCGCGCGCATCCTGATGCCAATGCTTATGCCGCACTGAGCGTCTGGTTCGATCGACATCAGCAGTGGGAATGCGCCGATCAGACAGTCCGGTCAGGGTTGAAGATTGCGCCGGACTCCGCACGTCTCAACTATCTCTTGGGGCTCGGCCTCTACTCGTCAGGACAAGCACAGGAGGCAATCGCGCCACTCCGGCAAGCCGTTCACATTGATCCCGACGTGCTGCAGCCGCATGTGTTGCTCGGTGCCGCGCTGTCCCGCCTGGGCGATAATCGAGATGCTCTTGGAGAATGGCGGGCGGCGCTCGATATCGATCCTTCCTCAAAGGAGGCGCTGGATGGGTTAGCACGGAGCCTGACTGCCGCAGGGGATTACGACACGGCAATTCAGGCCCTACGTTCTACCCTGCTCGACGAGAAACTGACCTTTGATTTAGCCACTGCCTACAAACAGGCGGGCATGTACGATGAAGCCGCGCAGGCGCTGAACCAGGGCCTGGAATCGTTCCCGGACTCCGTCGCCCTTACTGCGGCCCTTGTCACTCTCAATGTCGACGAGTCTCATTTTCAGGATGCAACCTTGCTGGCCGAGCAGATTGCCCGCAGGAAGCCCAACGACCTGGAAGCGCAGCGCATCTATCTGCGCGCGCTGGTCATCACGGGAAACAACGAAGCGGCGGCGCCGTTGGCGCGCAGCCTCCTGGCTCTGGCCCCGCATGACGCCGACCTTCTCAACCTGAACGGCCTGCTCGAGCAAAAGGCTGGTGACTTTGCGGCGGCGCGCAAACACTTGGAAGAAGCGGTAGCGTTGAGTCCCAATGACTACAATCCGCGAGTGAACCTGGGCGTGGTGCTTGCCGAGCTTAAGGATGCCGCGGGCGCGCGGAGACAGTTCGAGAAGGCCATCGAACTTGGCACCGATGAGCCGCAGGTCCACTTTGAGCTGGCCAAGGTTCTACGCTCGCTGGGCGATATGCAGGCAGCTCAGGGGCAACTCACGCTTTACCAGCAAAAACTGAAGGAGAAATCGGACCTGGCCGTCGCTGTATCCAAGGCAACCGAAGCAGCGGAGGCGGTCAAGTCCGGAGACAACGCGAAGGCCGCCGATCTGTATCGCCAGGCCTGCGCCGCGCTACCCGGGAATGCCGGTCTGGCTTACCGGCTGGCCATGGTCCTGGACAGCATGGGCGACGCGAATGGCGAACGCACGGCGCTCGGGCAGGCGGTCAAGGCCAATCCGCATTTTGCTCCGGCGCAATACCGGCTTGGCTACATGGATTTCCAGGCCGGTGACAACGCCGCGGCGGAGCGGGAGTTCCGCGCGACCGTCGAGGCGCTGCCGGACAATGCGGAGGCCTGGATTTCACTGGCCGCCTCGCTGCGCGCTGAAATGCGCTTGGACGAGGCGCGCGCCGCGGTAGCCCGGGCTTTGCAATTGCAGCCCGACAACGCGGCTGCGCGCGAATTGAGCAAGAAACTGGCTGAGGCGCAGGATCAGCACTGAAGGTGTCGTGCCCTTTCATAGCGGCTTGAAACTGAGACGCTACCACTGAAGGCCGTCATTTGAGGTTTGGAGAGGATTTCTCGCTGTGACGAATCGCAAGAACGCCGATCACTGGACCCGCCGCCGATTGCTCAGCACTGCTCCCGCTCTTTTGGCTCCGGGGCTGATCTCGGCCCGGCTCTTATCGGCGGACGAGGGACGCAAACCCGCCGCGCCGTTCTCCCGGTTCGTCGATGTTGCCCAGTCTGCCGGCCTGCGGGACACCATCATCTACGGCGAGCCCGACAGCTTCACTTACATCATCGAATCCATGGCCACCGGCTGCGCCTTCTTCGACTATGACAACGACGGCTGGATGGATATCTTCATCCTCGGAGGGCGCACACTCGCCGGAACTCCTCCCGGCTCCGGCAACCGGATGTATCACAACAATCGCGACGGCACGTTTACCGATGTCACCGCGCGATCCGGGCTGGCTGATCCCGGCTGGGCGCAGGGCGTTTGCGTGGGCGATTACAACAACGACGGTTGGGAGGATCTCTTTCTCACCTATTACGGGCAAAACCGGCTGTATCGCAATAACGGCAATGGCACCTTCACAAATGTGACCGCTGAGGCCGGGCTGTCGCATCCAAAGACGCGCTACAGCACAGGTTGCACCTTCGTCGACTACAATCGCGACGGCCATCTCGATCTCTTTGTCTCCAACTACCTCGAAATCGATCTGGCCACCGCTCCCCGACCCTCGCTGGCCGTGTCCAACTGCAACTACGAGGGCGTGGCGACCATGTGTGGCCCGCTGGGCCTGCCCAAGGCTCAGCACTACCTTTATCGCAACAATGGCGACGGCACCTTCACCGACGTCTCGCGCGAGTCCGGTATCGCCGCATTGCGCGGCTCCTACGGCCTGACGGCGCTCAGCATCGATGCCGACGAGGACGGTTGGCCTGATATCTTCGTCGCCTGCGATATGACTCCCTCACTGCTGCTGATGAACAACCACGACGGCACATTCCGCGAGGAGGCTTTGCTGCGCGGCATCGCAGTGAGCGGCGAGGGCCGGGAGATGGGCGGCATGGGCGCAGGCGTGGGCGACTACAACCTCGACGGCCATACCGACATCGTCAAAACGCACTATTACAACCAGGCCAACGGCCTCTACCGCAACGACGGCAAAGGCAACTTCGACGACGTCACGGTGGAAGCAGGCCTTAATAAGGAAACCCGCTTTGTCTGCTTTGGCGCCGGCATCGTGGACTTCGACAACGACGGCTATCCCGACATTCTGCTCACGTCCGGCACGGTCTACCCGGAAGTTGCGCGTGTTTCTCCGCGATTTCCGGAACGTAGTCCGCGAATTCTGTTTCGCAATCAGAGCGATGGCACTTTTGTTGAGATGGGCCCCGATGCCGGTCCGGGCATCGACGCTCCCCATTGCAGCCGCGGCGCTGCCTTTGGCGACTTCGATAATGACGGCGACATGGATGTGCTCATCATGAACGTTAACGAGCCACCCACGCTGCTCCGTAACGACGCTCCCTCTGGCAATCACTGGATCAAGGTTCGCTTGGAAGGTACCAAGAGCAATCGCAGCGCCATTGGCGCGCGCGTGGTGGTGCGTTACGCGGGCAAGGTGCAGGTCCAGGAGGCCGTGAGTGGGTGCAGCTTTCTCTCGTCCAACGATCCGCGCCTGCACTTCGGCCTGGGCGCGGCAACCACTGGGGACATCGAAGTCCGCTGGCCCTCCGGACTCGTCGAGCACATCCACGGCGCAGCCGCCAACCAACTGCTTACCTTGCGTGAAGGCGCGGGGCAGGTGAAAGGCCGGCCGTTCAAGTGAAGCGACCGGGAGCTTTGCCGGCGAGATAAGCAGCGCGGCGAATTCACCTCTGAGTAGTTTGTGTCGCTATGCGGACAGGCGCGCTGCGTCGGCGTCAACCGGCGCGGATTTCCGGAGAAGATGCGGGTCGTCGAGGTCTTCAACTTTCTGTGTCAGCAACGCCGCCAACATGAAGAAGACTCCGCCCGCAACCACCGCGGCAAGGCGATTGTTGTTCAGCAAATGATCCATCACCCAGCCGAACCCGAGCGAAGCCACGATCTCCGGAATCACCACGAAGGAGTTGAAGATTCCCATGTAGACACCAGTCTTTCCCGGAGGCAATGATCCGGAAAGAATGGAATAGGGCATGGAGAGCGTACTGGCCCAGGCAATCCCGACGCCGGTCATCGAGAGCAACAGCGGATACTTGCTGCGAATCACGGCTACGGACAGCAGTCCAAGGCCGCCGAAAATCAGACACAAGCTATGTGTTGACTTGCGGCCAAGTTTGAGGGCAATCGCGGGCAGCGCAAAGGAAAACGCGAAGCACACCAGCGAGTACATTCCGAAGCAGACGCCCGCCCATTCGGCTCCCGCGGAATATAGGAGAGAGTTTGTGTCGGGGGCGCCGAAGACATTGCGCGGCACGGCAACGGGAAAGTAGAGCCACATGCAGAACAGCCCCAGCCACGTGGAGATTTGCACCCAGGCGAGTTGCCGCATCGTGCGCGGCATCTTGCGGATCGAAACCAGAATTTCGCGAGCTCCAGCCGCGATGCCTGCCCGCTCGGCTTTTTGCTTGCGAAACTCCGCCATGTTTTCCGGTGGATACTCTTTGGTTGTGAAAACGGTCCACAATACGGCGCACAAAAAAGCCGCGGCGCCTATGTAAAAAGAAAAGCGCACCGTGAAGGGAATCGTGCCCGCGACGCGAGTCTGGGCCATGTGAAACACATTGGTCAGCAGGAAAGGCAGCGCCGAGGCAATCACAGTACTGAGGCCAATGAGAAGGCTCTGCATGGCGAAGCCTTGAGTGCACTGGGATTCGGGCAGCAAGTCGGCCACGAACGCGCGAAACGGCTGCATGCTGATGTTGATGCTGGCATCAAGAATCCAGAGTAGCCCCGCGGCCATCCACAAAGCGGAACATCGAGGCATGAGGATCAGGGCCGTCGAACTCAGAATCGCGCCGGCCAGGAAGTAAGGCCTGCGCCGGCCCAGGGGCCCCCAGGTGCTGTCGCTGGCCTGGCCGACAATTGGCTGGATCAGCAATCCTGTAAGCGGCGCGGCCAGCCACAGAATCGGAATCTGGTCGGCCCGCGCGCCCAGGTATTCGTAGATGGCGCTCATGTTCGCCATCTGTAATCCCCAACCAAACTGGATGCCGAAAAAGCCGAAGCTCAGGTTCCATATCTGCCAGAAACTGCGTGGTGGTTTGTCCATGAATTCGGCTCTCCAGCTTTTCTTTAGAGAATCTACCTAGCGATCGTACAGCGCGGTCAGCGAAGTCGATAGAGTTCTCCGGAAAGGGCGACGCCTGAGTCAGGTCCTATTCCCGGAGCAGTCCCTGATCCCGCCGGCGCTCGAGGCTCAGCAAAAGCGGGTTGCCGGCAAATGCGGAGAAGCATTGGTAGAGGAAAATCGCCGATGCCAAAGCGGCCAGGCAAAGAAGTACAGTGCAACAAAACACCGCTCATTCGTGGGAGTTTCACGCTTCGCAAACATACGCTGGCCAAAGTTACCCGGTCAAGCTTGGGGCTGAGCCCGGACATCCCTCGATGCTCTTTTAGCGTTCGTTCAGGTCGACTTCATAGAGGTTGACTGCAGGAGTGTCGGCAGTGACGACAGGAAGATCGCCGGGGGCAAGACCGATGAGGCGAAAATCGGTGGCCGCAATGGGACGCAAATTGTCGATCGTCGCCACCAGTTGCGGCTTGCCGGTGGGCACGCCGATGCGGTAAATGGGCTTGCCCGTGTCGAGGAAATCCTGGAAATAAATGGACCGGCTATCGTGCGACCAGGTGGGGTCGCCCACGCCCTGGGCGGTAAGAGTGGCCCAGCGGCTCGTGGTGCGGTCGAAGAGAAGCAGCGCCCGTTGATCGAGCGGCATGGCAGCGATAAAGCGGCCGTCAGGCGAGAGACGCGGGCTGAAGAGTCCGGTTGAGCCGGGAATCTCGGTCACTTTATTTGTTTGCAGATTGACCAGATAGATTGCTTTCGGCTGGCCATTGTCCATGCGATCGGGCAGCCGGCCAAAGACGATTGATTGCCCGTCGGGAGACCACGCCGGATCGGCCTCGTTTCGATCCTCATTGAGCACTGGTGTCAGCTTTCCGCCCTCTGCGTCAATGAGATAAATCTTCCACGGCTTTCCCGGCTCCAGGCCCATGACGGCCAGGCGCCGGTCGTCGGGAGACCACTTCATTGTGAAGATTCTCTGGAGCGGGGTGGTGAGTTGGATGCGCTCGCTGCCATCCACCCGGCTCCGCCAAAGCGAGTTGTCGGAGGCGTTGAGCCATGCAATCCATTTGCCGTCGGGCGAATACTGCGCCAGCGAAGCCGCGCTCAGATTCTGGTCGAGCGTAGTGAAGGTGGAAGATTTAGGCATGGCGCGGAGCAGTTCATATTGCGAGGTGGCGCCGATGAAATAGACGCGATCACCGCCCGGCGCGGTGCTGGGGGCTTGGTAATCGAGCGGCCCGTTCGTGACCTGCCGCGGCTCACGATCGGCCAGGTACCAGGGCCGTTCGCGCCGCACCCAGATTTCGCTATGGGCACTGTCGCTGTGCGAGGACTGAAACACGAAATACTGGCCGTCAGGAGTCCAGTTTCCGCAACACTCCGAAGAAGGCTGGCTCCAACCGGGAAACAGAGGATGGGGGTTGGAACCATCCGCCGAAACCTCCCAGAGCTCCGAGGTCTGACGCTTGGAATCTCGCACCGTGAAGCACAGCCGACTGCCGTCAGCTGACCAGCGTAGCCAAAAAGCCATACCCTGGACAGTCAGCAGCCGGTGCGGATCACTTCCGTCTGCTCCAGCGATGGTGAGCTCGTTTCCGCTGGCTACCAGCAGGCGCTGACCGTCCGGCATCCATGTGGCATCGTGCGCCAGAACATTGGGAACTCGGCGGGCATCTCCACCCAAGGTTGGCACAATCCATAACGGTTGCTCTGGCTCCGCCTGCAAATGGCCACGCACGACGAGCTTTGAACCGTCGGGCGAGAGTGCGCCGATGAGCGGCGCGCCAATCTCAGACGGCAAGGGAAAGTTGCTGATTTCGCCGTTCGCGGCCAATGCGACGGCCAGCACGGGATTGCCGTTGTCCATGTGGGAAAAGTAGATGCGCGTCCCATCACTGGCCGAGCTGGAGAAACTCTCAACATCCAAATCGTTGGTGAGCACATGGCCCGAAAAAGTGACTTGAGCGACGCGGAACGGCCGGCGAACAGGCTGGCGGAGGATCAGAAACAAGCCCAGCAGCAGGCAAAGGAAAGCCAGACATCCTGCCAGCCACCACCCGAGGGGGCTACCTGCTCGCGCCTTTGCTGCGGAGGAATCCGCAACTGCCGCAGAGGCGTGCGGATCGACCACTTTAACCGGAGCGATGAAGCGGTAGCCGCGCTTGGCCAGCGTTTCAACGAAGCGCGGGTTCTCAGCGGAGTCGCTCAAGGCCTCGCGCAGCTTGTTCACGGCGATCCCGAGGCTGTGGTCGAAATCGACGGTAGTGTCCGCGCCCCAGAGCTCCCGCTGCAGCGCCTCGCGCGAGACTACCTCGCCGGGATGCACCAACAGCGCCGCCAGCAGCTTGAAGGGTTGACTCTGCAGGCGCACCAGAGCCCCGGAGCGACGCAACTCCCCTGCTTCCAGATCGGCTTCAAAGATGCCGAACTGCACCCGCGTGGCGCCGTTCCTCGCTGCTTCCGTGTTCATGCCCGCACCAGCGACCCAGGCTAACGGGAATAGTGTAGAAGAATCGCACCCAAAGGGTACAAATCGCAAGAGGGAAGGCGCAATACCAACGAAATAGCCGGGAGATGTGACAAGAGAAGCCGTTTTGAATAAGCAACTTATCTAATGATGCGCAGTTGACTGTGAATTGGCGACTTGTGGATTGACCGGCGTCTATAAAGGAGCGTTTTCTCATTCGTGGTTAAGAAGCAGGGGTTTCAACCCAGCCGAATTTCTCTCGAAGCAGTCAACGCTTGTCAACGCAGTTCCTTTGGAGGACGTCGTGATGTTGAAAAAAAGCAGCTTGGAACCGAATGGGCATCGCCGCATGCGCTTTACGCTGATGGCGTTGGCGTTGTTCCTCATGTCTCTGGGCGCCACCGGTCTTTTCGCACAGTCGGACACAGGTAGCATTATCGGGACGGTGACCGATCCGTCGGGTGCCGTTGTCCCCGATGTCACCATCACCGTGACCGAGCTCGCGACCAACCGCGTGGTCTCTGTCCAGAGCCAGGCCGATGGAAGCTTCGCCGTCAATGCTTTGCCCATTGGTAATTACAAGGCGGAAGCAACCAAGCCGAACTTCCAAGGTGAGGCCACGACGTTTTCCCTGCAAATCTCCGAAGTGAAAGTTCTCAACTTCAAATTGAAGGTGGGGACCACCAGCCAGACGGTGGAGGTAACTAGCGCAAGCCAGCTGATCGACACGTCCACTTCATCGGCCGGCGAAGTCATCGAAGGAAACCAGGTCGTCGATCTGCCGCTCAACGGCCGCAACTTCACCACGCTGGCTCTGCTCACTCCCGGCGTGGGCCGCGGCCAGTACTCCGACAATGCGAGCGCTCCGGCCAATAATGCGGAAACCTGGCGGAATGCCGATTCCGGCGCCGCGGCGCTGGCCGTCGACGGCCTGCCCCCGCAGTCGAATAACTTCCAGATCGATGGCATTGACAACAACGAGTCGCTGGTCAACACGCTCGTGATTTTCCCGGCCATCGAGGATATCGCCGAGTTCAAGACGACCACCAGCACTCCTCCGGCCGAGTTTGGCCGCTCCGGCGGCGGCGTAGTACAGGTCGCTACCAAATCCGGCACCAACGATCTTCACGGTGCTCTGTATTGGTTCAACCGTTCCAAGATTGGCGCCGCGGACGTCTTCAACTACACGTCGACCCCGCAAACGCTTCCGGAGCTGAGCCGCAACCAGTTCGGCGGCTCCGCGGGCGGACCGCTCTGGAAGAACAAGCTGTTCGCCTTCGCGGATTACCAGGGCTGGCGCGAGAACATTCCGGCAGGGACCAATACCACGCATGTGCCTTCGGCTTTGATGCGCACGGGCAATTTCACAGAACTGCTCAGCTCGGCCGGGGCGGGAACAGCAACCAGCGTGCCCATCGCGGCCATTTGCCCGAACCTGTACACAACAGGCTCCACGCCGGCTCTCATGCCCCAGTTTGCCGCCGATTACGGCTACGTTTATAACCCGCAAACCTGCTTGCCCTTTGGCTGGGTGGGCGGCGTCGGTGCCTCGCAAACTGGAAACGCGGCACTCAACATCATTCCAACTGCCGACCAGATCACCGTCGGCGCGAAATACCTGAATGCGTTTCCCAATCCGAATATTTCCGGCGCCAATCTCGCGACAAACTCTTCGAACTTCGCGTATTCGCAGTCCAACGTTGAGACATTGAACGATTACGACGCACGCCTGGATTGGAATCTCACCGCCAAGGATACTGTCTTCGCGCGTTTCACCACGGGCGATGACTTCCTGCACAACACCCTGTCTCTGATCGATGCCACTCACGCTCTGCCCTCCGGGAATGGCTTCAACCCGTCACATCCACGTCAGGTTGCCACGGGCTACACGCACATCTTCAGCCCCACCGTCATCAACGAATTCCACTACGGCTGGATCCGGGATCTTTCCGGATACGAGCAACCGGACGCGAGCATTCCGCTGGCCGCGAATCTGGGCATCGCCAATGCGAACACCTCTCCGTTGCTCGGCGGTATGCCCATCATCGGGGGATGGTACGGGAACCTGAGCTACGTGGGCGATGGTGGTCCGTATTTAATCGTCGAGCCGACCAACGAATTCTCAGATGCTCTGAGCTGGAACAAGGGAAAACACGCCTTCAAGTTCGGCGCCAGCATTATTCATCGCGATGTGAACTGGGATCAGGGCAACGATGCCAAGGGGTACTTCTGGATCGACGACGGCAACTACGGCGGAATGCCGGCTCCGACTTCGGCCCACGGAACATTTACCGGGTATGAAGAGTCAGAATTGCTGGGTGGCTTCATGGGTGGCTACCAGGTTGGCGCCTTTTCGGGGTACTACGAGACGCGCAGCTGGGAGAACGGCTACTTTGCACAGGATGACTGGCGGATCAGCCGGAAACTCACTCTGAATCTCGGCGTGCGCTACGACACTCTGAGCCCGCCAACCGAAGCTCATAACCACATGTCCAATTTCAATCCGGCGACGGGCGAACTGGTCGAGGCTGGAACCTCAGGATGGCCCGCTGCTTTGGTCAACACGCCCCACGGCGACATTGGCCCACGCATCGGAGCAGCCTACGATCTGTTTGGGAATGGCAAGACGGTGCTCCGCGGCGGCTACGGCCTGTTCTACTTCGTGAATCGCGGCGGCGTCGCCGAGGAACTCTCTGAGAACCCGGACTGGAACGGCATCGAAAGCTACTACGCATGCCCGACGGCTGCGACATGCGGAACCGGCTATCGCATCACGCTCAGCGGCGAGGCTCCGAATGGTAGCAACAATCCCACCGCCGCGACCGGGACTCTGCCGTCGAAGATTGGCGTTAGCCCCACTGCCATCAACTCGACGGATAGCGTTGTCTACTATCCGAAGAACAGCCCGAACTCCCATATCGACCAGTGGAACTTTCAGATCGAACAACAACTGGACAGCCACACCTCTCTGGACGTGGGCTACGTTGGGACATCGACAGGAAACCTCGCAGCGCAATTCAATGCCAACCAAACGGTGCTTGGAGGCTCAACCAACTGGTTCCCGGTTGGAGGATCCGTCAACCCCAGCGGCGTGGGCACGATCAACGCGTATGAAATGATCGGCAGCGGAAGCTACAACGGCCTGCAGGCCAAGCTGACTCGCAGAATGGCCACGGGGCTCCAGGCGAACGTTACGTACTCGTGGGGGCACGCATTCGACAATACCTCTGACGTACTGTCGACTGGGCCCAACGGAATTCTCGTCGGGACCGGCGGAGCACCGTTGCTGAAGTACCAGCGCGGCAGCTCGGACAACGATCAGCGCCAGCTTTTTGCCGCCGCCGCGATATACGATTTGCCCTTCGGCCGTGGCAGGATGCTGGGTCAAAACATGCCGGTCGCGCTCGACTACATAGTTGGCGGCTGGCAATGGAACAACATAATTCAACTGGCTACCGGCTCACCCATGGACATCCAGGGTGCGCCGAACAGCCCCAACGGCCGTCCGGACTACCACGGCGGATGCAAGACGAACGTCAACTGGCACACATGGATCACCTGCCCCGCGGGCGCATTCACGGCTCCGGCTGGGCTGGTCGGCGACCTGCCGCGTAACTTCTTTGCCGGGCCGGGAACTCATACCTGGGACTCTTCCCTGGTCAAGAGCATTAACATCACGGAGCGGGCAAAGGCGGAATTCCGCGCGCAGCTTTACAACCTGACGAATACGCCCCAGTTCCAGATTCCGGATACCAATTACGGCAACGGCGACTTCGGCCAGTTGACGAGCACTCGCATGTCGCCTACTCAGCGCGAGCTCGAGCTGGCGCTTCGCGTCTCGTTCTGATCTGCAGCTCTGACGCGCCACGGCTTGGGTTCCTGCCGTGGCGCGGCTTTTCAGGAACCATTACAACCCGATATCTGAACCTGCGAAAGGCTACGTCATGAAGGGCCACGGGAGGCAGCTTTGTCTCGCAACGCTGTTGATGATCTGCGGTGGATCTGTTTTCGCAGCGCCGGCGCAGGGTCAACAGGGTCGATGCGATGCGAAGCGGGACAGCGCTCCATGTGTCGATAAAATCGATCCGCCGGACTGGTGGAGTGGATTTCCAGACCCCATGTTACTGGTGCACGGCGAGAACCTGAAGCAAGCACATTTCACCGTTGCGGGCAAAGGCGTCGCGATCCTGCATACGCAGGCTTCGGACAACGGTCACTGGGCATTCCTGTGGCTGCGCACAAAGGATGCCGCGCCGCAAATGCTTTGGGTCACTGCCAGCAATGCTCAGGGCCGGGCACGGAGCGCGTTTGCCCTCAAGGCACGCGACGACGATCCCAAGGCGCATCGCGGGTTTTCTTCCGCGGATGCGCTGTATCTGATCATGACCGATCGCTTCGCCGAAGGAAACGCGGCCAACGATCCTACCGGCGACGATCGCGCCGCCGCGCGCGGCTGGCATGGCGGGGATCTTTCCGGCATCGAGCAACATCTGGATTACCTCAAGCAACTGGGCGTAACAGCGGTGTGGACCACGCCCGTCGCTTCCAACGGCGCAATGCCAGTGGCCTATCACGGCTATGCCGCTACCGACCTCTACACGGTAGACCCGCACTTTGGCATGCTCGCGGACTACCAGCATCTATCCGATGCGCTGCACGCGCGTGGCATGAAGCTGATAATCGACTTGGTGCCCAACCATATCGGGGTCAAGCATCCGTGGGTGCTCGATCCTCCCACGCCCGACTGGTTGCACGGGACTCTCGAGCATCATGGCGCTGTGAAGAGCGACTTTTATCAGTTACTGGACCCACACGCTCCGCCCCAGGCATGGCGCAACATCACCGACGGCTGGTTCACGGACGACATGCCTGACTTGAACCAGGAAAATCCGCTGGTAGCGAGCTACTTGATTCAAAACGCGCTGTGGTGGGTTGAAACGGCAAACCTCGACGGCATCCGATTGGATACGTTTCCCTACGTGGACCGCGCCTTCTGGCATGATTTTCACGCCACGTTGCACAGCGTGTATCCGCACCTCACAACCGTGGGCGAGATCTTTCATGGCGATCCGGAGGTCACCTCCTATTTTGCGGGAGGCCAAGCGCACGAGGGCATCGACACAGGACTCGACACACCCTTCGACTTCCCCGTCTACTTTGCGCTGCGCGACGATCTGGCCCACGACAAACCGATGACCGAACTGGCAGCCGTTCTGCGTCAGGACGCGCTCTATCCGCACCCCGAGCGGCTGGTCCCGTTTATCGGCAATCACGATACCACGCGCTTTCTTACGGAGGCTGGAGGTTCTGTTCCCCGGCTAAAGCTCGCGCTGGGCTTGTTGGCCATGTTGCGCGGAATGCCGCAAATCTACTCTGGAGACGAGATTGGCATGGAGGGCGGCAATGATCCCGACAACCGGCGAGATTTTCCCGGCGGCTTTCCAGGGGACACGCACAGCGCCTTTACTATGGAGGGCCGTACGGTCACTGAGCAGAGTATTTTTGCATGGACCTCCGGGATATTGGCGCTGCGCGCCGTACATCCAGCGCTCAAAACGGGCCTCCAGCAAGATCTCTTCGCGGACGATGGTGTCTTCGCATTTATTCGCACAGCAGAGGCAGCTAGCTGTTCGTCCAGTCATTCCGCAGATCCATCGAAGGAACGACTACTCATTATCGTAAACAAGGCAGATCGAAGTGAACTCCTGGAGCTGCCAGTGGAAGGGACAGCGCTTGCTGGGTGTACGGTGTTTCAGGCTCTGGCTCCGGCGACAGGAAGTGCGCCGGTAATTCGCAGTGGGAAGTTGGATATCGAAGAGCCGCCGGAATCGATGACCGTGTATCAAGTGCGGTGAACCACTCTCGGCTGCGACGGGCTCTCGCTTAAACGTGTATTGCGTCCATACGTATCCCTGGGTCCGGTAATGAGGTGATTCCACAGTCGCTGGCCAATCAAATCTTGAGTCAACAGTTGATAAATCCCCTTGGCCTGCATGAACCCGCGACAAACCAAGGAGTGATCGCTGAAGTCTCTGAATCAGTCCCGAAAAACGCCGATGTCGTCAGTTGGACGTATAGTCGGCTTATCGGACAAGTGCCCTTGCGATCAACTTCTCAGCAAGGGTTTCTGAAAAAAGCAATTCGAAATTGATGGGAAACTGCCTTCGGTTTTGCTGTTTATGAACTTGGCCAAGGATCAGTATTGAAATGTCGGCCAGGGTCAACTCAATCCGATGCCCGGGAAAAAACGTTTCTCAGACACCGACCACTGAGAATTGCACCCTCTCAGATGCCAGAATCGCCCCGAAATGGACCCAGGCAATTGCTTTCTGTATCCTTTTCGGGTACGATCGACTCCAGAATGGGTACAGCTAGCGCACTTTCGA
>PLGG01000026.1 GCA_003138515.1 Acidobacteriaceae bacterium
TATTGAAAGGTCACACCTAATCCATAATCCCTGTCTTATTGCCCAAAAATCAAAACGCCGAAAAGGATCAGCCACGCGAGGCCCATCGTGTGCCAGAACCATGCGGCCGCGTCGACGGCGATCTGGCGGGATTCGACGCGCTTGAGGAGCGCGAGCGAGGAGAGGCAGATGACCAGAATGATTACGCCGACGAGAAGGTGGGCGGCGTGCAGGCCGGTGATGAGGTAGAAGAAGTAGCTGGCTGGCGTGGCCCAGCGATTGAAGGCGAATCCCTGCGCAGTGAGTTGGCGCCAGGCGATGACCTGTCCGGCGAGGAACATCAATCCCAGCGCAAGCGTAGCGCCGAGCCAGGGCAGCGTGCGGCGGAGTGCCGGTTTTCCCAGACCGAGCCATTCCTCGAGCACATCGAACTCGCGGAAGATGTGGCGGCGCGCCAGCTCCATGGTGATGGAGCTGAGGGCCAGGATCGCGGTATTGAAGTAGAGAATGCGCGGCAAGAGAACCGGATGCCAGTCGCCGATCTGCTGAAGGGTTCGCGGGTCCATGTGGGTGGCGGCCTGGCGCGCGTAAAACACCGCGACGAGAGCAAAGAAGAACATCATGTCGCCGGCCAGGGCGCAGAAGACGAAGGCGCGGGTGCGGTGCAGGGCTTCGCGCGGACCGCGGCGCGGACTCCTCCAATCGTCGTCGCCTCCGCCGCCTCCACCGCCAGTGGGCCGACGATCAACAGGCGGCTTGCCCCCGGTGCCGGGAGCTTTGCGTTCGACCTCAGACGGAATGGGAGTGAAGATAGGGGGCATGGGGAACCCTGTGAGGATGAATTTACCTCACCTTTTGCTTGGACGCACCGAAAATCGGAAGAGGTGCCTGTGGGTGCTGGAAAAGAAAAGCAGATCGCTTCAATCATTGAAGCAATTCATCCCGCCTGAATTCCGATGTTTGCGGTACATGCGACCGCAACTCAAATCTGGAAAACAATATTAGAAAAACTCAAGGCCACAGTCCGTGAGTCGGGGAAGCTCATGCGTGCGGAGAGCGAGCGGCTGCCCCACCGCAAGTGGTTACCAGCCGCGGGTCTGGAGAAGCTGCGACTCTTCAATGGACGCGGCCGCGAGGCCCTTCATTGTGCCCGTGACCTGCTCAGCGACTTCAGCGAGAATCTTGGGATCGTTCCAGTGGGTAGTCGCGACGACGATGGCCTTGGCGCGGGACATGGCTTCTTCGCGCTCCTTGGGTGAGTTTTCGACATCGAGCGGAGTGGCGCGCTCCTTCATGAAGATTCCCGAGCCGACGAAGATGGCTTCGGCGCCGAGCTGCATCATGAGCGCGGCGTCGGCGGGTGTCGCGATGCCGCCGGCGGAGAAGTTGGGCACGGGAAGTTTGCCGGCGCGGGCGACCATGCGGACAAGTTCATAAGGTGCTTGCAGGTCCTTTGCGGCGGCGTAGAGCTCCTGCTCGGAAAGCACGGTGAGGGTGCGCATTTCGCGGGTGATCTGGCGCATGTGCTGGACGGCGTGAACGACATCGCCTGTTCCTGCCTCTCCTTTTGTCCGGATCATGGCCGCGCCTTCGGCAATGCGCCGCAGGGCTTCGCCCAGGTTTCGCGCGCCGCAGACGAAAGGAGTGGTAAAGGCGTGCTTGTCGATGTGGTGCGCCTCGTCGGCGGGAGTGAGGACCTCGCTCTCGTCGATATAATCAACGCCGAGCTCCTGAAGGATCTGCGCTTCAGCAGTGTGGCCGATGCGCGCCTTGGCCATGACGGGGATGGAGACGGCCTGAATGATCTGCTTGATGAGGCTGGGGCGGGCCATGCGGGCCACTCCACCCTCGGCGCGGATCATGGCGGGGACGCGCTCGAGCGCCATGACGGAGGTTGCGCCGGATTCTTCGGCAATGCGCGCCTGCTCGACGGACATGACATCCATGATGACCCCACCCTTGAGCATTTCGGCGAGGCCGACCTTGAGGCGCAGGCTGGTTCCGGTGAAACTCTCGTTTTCAGTGGGTTCAGGCATGGTTTTCGACCTCGGAAGGCGGCCGGACCCGATCCGGGCAGGATGAGAAGCCGCAAAGTCTTTCCAACTTCAAGTGTAGCAGCGAAGTGAGTTGAATGTTGCGGCGGGGGCGCGTGGCTGCGGGGTCTGTGCGCATTTCTTAAGCCATTACAATCTCACCACACCCCCTCTGGTCCCCTTGCTGCAGGGTTTTCTGCGAGATGGCTTCCACTCAACGAGTTCCGGCTGGAGGGCAAGCGGTTGCGGCAGGCGTGCAAGCAATCGCAGCAGGAGCGCGTCCAGTTGCGGCGACTGCGGGTGGAGCAGGTCAAACGGCAGATGCGGCTGGGACAAGTGCGGGGCAGGCGCTGGTTCCATCGCCGCGACAACCGGGGGAAGACGAAAGCGAGCCCGGGTTCGGGCCATTGGTGGCGCGATTGCCGGTGGAGCTGGACGTGGCTGTGCCGGTGCGCGAGTTTCGCGTGCGGCATCTGCTGGCGTTGGCGCCGGGAGAAACGATCGCGTCGCAGTGGAACCACGGGATCGACTTGCCGCTGGCCGCCGGAGACGTGCAACTGGCTTGGACCGAGTTCGAGGTTCTGGACACGAAGCTGGCGGTGCGGGTGACGTGGCTGGCGTGAAAAAACAGGGACCAAGCGAACGAGGGACCAAGAAAAAGGGCCCGGGAATAGGGAGTCGTGAGTAGAACCAGCGGAATGACCGAGCGAATCGGCGGACTGGCGGGGTGGTTGATTGCGAAGCTTCGCCCGAGGCCGCGCGCCGAGCGGCGTCTGGCGCTGCTCGAACGGATTGCGCTGGCGCCGCGGCAGTCGCTGGCGCTGGTCGAGGCCGAAGGGCGAAGGATTCTGGTGGCGACGTCGGCTGCGGGGAGGGCGGCGTTTTATCCGCTCGATGAGAAACATGGAATGGCCGCGAGAGCGGGACTGCGAGTGGGCGGGCGTCGTTCGCGGACCGGGGCCGCTGAGAGCCAATCGAGGGTCTCATGGTGACGGCGTGGCTGGGTGCTCTGGCTGCGGCTGCTCCGGCAAGTGTGCCGCTGCTCCCCGATTTGAATGCCAAGCTGCATCCTTCGGATTCGACGCCGTGGACGATTCTCTTTGTTCTGACGCTGATCACGCTGCTGCCAGCAATTCTGATGTGCATGACGCCGCTGGTGCGCCTGCTGGTGGTGTTTCATTTCCTGCGCCAGGCGCTGGGCACGCAGACAGCGCCTTCGAATCCCACGCTGATGGGGCTGGCGCTGATGATGACGTGGTTCCTGATGACGCCGGTGCTCAACCAAGTGGACCAACAGGCCGTGGAGCCCTACCGCGCCGGACAGATTTCGGGAATGGAAGCGATCGATCGCGGCACGCAGCCGGTGAAGCATTTTCTGCTCAGGTACGCGCGCGAAAAGGACCTGGCCTTGTTTGCGGCGGCTGGACAAATTCCGCGGCCCAACACGCCTGACGATCTGCCCATGCGCGTGGTGGCCCCGGCCTACATTCTGTCGGAGCTGAAGGCCGGCTTCGCCATTGGCGCTGTTTTGTTTCTGCCGTTTTTGCTGATTGACATGGTGACGGCCGCGATTACGACTTCGATCGGCATGTTCCAGTTGCCGCCGGTGGTGGTGTCGACGCCATTGAAGATTCTGCTTTTCGTGATGGTGGACGGATGGAATCTGCTGGCCAACTCGCTGTTGAAGAGTTTCTGAAAGGACATCGATGACGCCGGATCTGGTTGCCGAGCTAATGCGCCAGCTGGTGCGGGAGGCCATCGTTCTGGCCGCGCCGCTGCTGATTGCGGCTGCGGCGCTGAGTTTTGTGCTGAGCTTGGTGCAGACCCTGACCAGCCTGCAGGACCAGTCGCTGACCACGGTGCCGCGGCTGGCGGCGATTGCGCTGATCCTGCTCGTTGGAATGCCGTGGTTTCTGGAGCGCATGGCGGCGTATACGCGGCTGCTGCTGGGGGACTTTCACCGCTATCTGGGATGAAGAAGCAAGGAACAGGGAATAGGCAACAGGGAATAGCAAGCAAGACCGGAGACGGTGCCGGCAATGAGCGAGTGGAGCAACTTTCTGAGTGCGATGACGCTGGCCCTGGTGCGGGTGAGCGGCATGGTGGATGCGCCACGGCTCGAGGAACTGGCGCTCTCGTGCGAGGCACTGAACCGTCACCCGGACTCGATGGACGCGGGAGAAAAGAGTGAACTGGCGCGGCAGGCGCGGGAGGCGGCGCCGGACATGGCGGTGCTCGGCCGGGTGCTGGCAGTAACGCGAGCCAACCAAAACGTGATGCGGCGGCTCAGGGAGATGCGCGAGCGGCGTCTGGAGTACAGCGAGCGGCAGATTCGCGGCGCCCCGGAGGCCGGTGCGGAAGCGGAGGCGGTCGATGGGGACGATTAACTCCGTATTGAGCGTGATGACGGGAGCTCTGGACGCCGACCAGGAAGCTCTGAACGTGGTGGCGAACAATGTCGCCAACGCCAACACGAAGGGGTACACGGAGGAGACGCCTGACTGGAAGGAAAACGCGCCGATCTCGGTTGGTGGCGTGCTCGTAGGCGACGGCGTGACGGAGACCGGGGCAACGTCGGAGCGCGACCGGGTGCTGGGGGCGCGGCTGGACCAGCAGCAACAAATGGCATCGGCATCGAGCACGCGGCTGACGGCCTTGAACAACATGCAGGCGTTGTTTACGCCGGATTCGGGTTCGTCGAGCGCGACGGCGGGGGACATTGGCAGCGACATCACGAGCTTCTTCGACTCCTTCTCATCGCTGGAAAGCGATCCGACGGACAACGCGCTGCGCGAGCAGGTGTTGTCGTCGGCGTCGACGCTGGCCGGCGACATTTCCAGTGCGGCGAGCAGCCTGAACGGACAGAGCGCGGCCATCGACCAGGAAGCGTCGGGGGTGGTGAGCCAGGTGAATTCGCTGACTGGCGCAATTGCGCAACTGAACCTTGCGATCGAGTCTTCCTCTCCCAATGCGGATGCGGGAACGCTGGAGGATCAGCGGCAGCAGGACCTGAGCCAGCTCTCGCAATTGGTCGGAATCAACCAGGTGACGACGGAGAACAACGGATTGTCGGTGACGACAACCTTGGGGCAGTTGCTGGTTTCGGAGGGGCAGAACTTCCAACTGACGACAGGAACAGTAAACGGAGTTACGGACTTCTTTCAGGGCGGAACCGACATTACTTCGCAATTGGCATCTGGCGGCGGGCAACTGGGAGGGTATTTAACGGCGCGGGACGTGGACATTCCCGGCGCGGTGAGTTCGCTCGACCAACTGGCGTATGACGTTTCGACCTCGGTAAATGCGCAGAACAATACAGGCACGGATCTGAACGGCGTGACGGGAACACAGGCGAATCCTCTCTATATCTTCAATGAGCCGGCGCAGGTGGCGGGGAGCGCGGCGGGGATGAGCGTGATCATGAAGGATCCCAGCCAGATTGCCGCGGCGGCCGCGGGAAGCGGGACCGGAGACAATTCCAATGCCGTGGTGATGGCGAACCTCGGCAAAGAACCGCTCGGAGCACCGACGACGAGTTTTAGCCTCACGCAAAACCTGGATTCGACCACTCTGGTGAACGGCACTACGACGGGGAATGTTCAGGTGTACGACACGCTTGGTCACAGTCACCAGGCCACAGTGACCTATACCAAGGAGGGCGCCAACACCTGGGGCTACTCGGTTGCCCTCCCCGCATCGGCTTTCGCCTCAGGGTTGTCAACGCCGGTAACGGGAACAATGACTTTTAATGGAGCGGGCAACCTGATCCAGATACAGCCTACTGGCGCGGCCAATCCGGAAACAGTAGGAACCGCGCCGGGCGACGTCTCTTCGATTCCGCTCAGTTTTAACGGACTGGCCGATGGCGCCGCGAATCTGGACATCGGCTGGGACCTGCTCGCCGCCAACTGCACATCCATCATCAACCAGACGGCATTGGCCTCGGCCCAGACCGGACAAATCCAGAACGGGATTGCGGGTAACCAGACGCCGATCAACTATTACTCCAACTTTGTTTCGACGCTGGGCTCGACGGTTTCAGAGGTGCAGACAGAGAACACAGCGCAGAACGCTTCGGTGACGCAGTTGCAAACGCAGAACAACGCGCTGTCGAGCGTGAACCTGAACGATGAAGCGGCGGCAATGGCCACTCTGGAGAAGAGCTACCAGGCGGCTTCGCAGGTGTTCACGATTCTGAACACCATCATGGCCTCGGCGCTGAACCTAGGCCAGCAGACGGCGGTGGCGTAACGGCCGCCTCTAGCTTCTAGCTACCAGCTGCATCCGGCAGGTGCGAGACTTGCTTCATGTTTCTAAGAACCAAGGAGTCCGGAGTTTCGATACAAGCGGGTGAAGCCGAAGAGCTGGAAGCTGTAGCTAGAAGTTAGTGGGTAGAAGCTGGGAGCTTGGGGAATGCGGGTTGATCCGACGTACATTACGAATCTGGTGGGCTCGCTGGACCAGACACAGGCCAGCGAGCAGCAGTTGAGCTCGGAGCTTTCAAGCGGCGCGAGTATCACGTCGCTGAGCCAGAACCCGGTGGGCGCGGGCGAGAATGTGCTTCTGCTAAGCCAGATTCAGCAGGACGATTCGTTTACCGCGAGCTCGAACCTGGTGACAGGACAACTACAGGTGGCGGATTCGGCGCTGGGCAGCGTGGTAACGGAACTGACGCAGGCGATCTCGCTGGCCACGAGCGCCAACAACGGGACCATGAACTCAAGCGATGTGAAATCGGTGGCCAATCAGATCTCGGGAATTGTAGACGAAGTGCAGTCGCTGGCGAATACAAGCTATCAGGGTCAATTCATTTTTGCGGGCGGAAAGACGACCGCGGCGCCGTTCTCGACTGCGACGGCAACATCGCCTCCGGTGACGAGCTACAACGGTGACGAAAACGTGAACCTTCTCGAGTTGCCCAACGGACAGAAGATTCAGTTGAACGTGCCGGGCGATCAGGTTTTTCTAGGCGCTGGGACCAGCAGCGTCTTCGGCGCGCTGAATGCGCTGGTGGCCGACTATTCGAGCGGCGAGGTGAACATCGCACAGGCGGCGAGCGACACAACTGCGCTCAGTACGGCCCTGAGTTACGTTTCACAACAGCGCGTGACGATCGACAGCTCGATCACGCAATTGAGCGCGGCATCGGGCGCGGTGACGACCGAGAAGACGCAATTAACAGCAGCGCAGACCGCTCTGATGCAGGCCGATCTTCCAACCATCTCCACGCAGCTTTCGCTGGCGGAGACGCAGCAGACGGCTCTGGAAGACGTGATTGCGCAACTGGATTCGACGTCGAACAGCCTGTTCAGCAAGCTGCAGGGATAGAGCTTTTTGTTTGATCTTCGAGACGCGAAGATTTGTTTCGTGCGGACTATGAGCCGGTGCGCGTCGAATCGCGCATTGAGGCGCGCACCGGCAAGGGAGTTTCAAAATCCAGCGATCGTTCGGGTTGGAAGGACGATCATTGGACGGTCAAAGACACAGTGGTAATTGTGGCCGAGATGGCGCCCGAGGTTCCGGTTACGGTGATGGTGTAGGTCCCGGCGCTTGTGCCGGAGTTCCCCTTACTGCTACTTTTGCCTCCGCAACCCACAGCGCTTCCGCAAACGGCGATCGCCAGCAAGACCAGCATTGCCAACCAACTGCGCCGTTTGCGCGGAATTGCGAGCATCAGTATTACCGCAAGCGCTGTTCCTTCCACAGGACGCCACATGGGACGGATCAGAGCGCTTGTTGCGGCGGTCGTGGTAACAGTGAGCGTGGAAGTCTGCGCAGTTGTTCCACTTAACGTCACGGACGACGGAGAAAGCGAACACGTTGGCGGATCATTGGCCGCAACGGGAGCGATGGAACAGGTCAGGTTCACCGTTCCCGAGAACCCGTTGGTGCCGACGACACTGATCGTCGCCGTATTCCCCGTCGTGGCTCCGGGTTGAATAGAAATCGATCCAGGCGAGGAGCCGCTGGGAGGCCCGAAGCCCGGAAGGTTGATGGTGTACGCCGCCGTGGCAACCGCGCTGTTGGTGTAGCCGGTAGCCGCCGCGAGAGCCTCAATGGTCTCTGAGGAGGAAACCGCGATGGGGCTCGAACTGGAAAAGACCGTTGAGCCGGTTGTCGGCGTGGTTCCGTTGGTCGTGTAGTAGATCGTCGCGCCGGGTGTGGTGTCGGAGATCGTCACTGATTGCGCGGCCGTGTAGGTTCCGGCAACGGGCAGGAAAGTTGGCGTCGCAGCCTGTGGAACAGCATTCACGACTTGACTCAGCGCAATCGAAGAGCTGCCAGTGAAGTTAGAGTCGCCGCTATAGGCAGCGGTAATCGAGTCCGTGCCAACGGGCAGAGCCGTGGTTGCCAATGTGGCCACGTTGCTGCTCACCGAGGCGCTGCCCAGGCTTGAATTGCCATTGCTGAATGTCACGGTGCCCGTTGCGGCGCCACTGAACTGCCCCGAGATATTGGCGGTGAGGGTCACGGACTGCCCGAATGTAGAAGGATTGAGAGACGACTTCAATGTTGTAGAAGAGCTGGCCTTGTTTACCGTCTGGCTGACGCCCGTCGATGTGCTGCCGGCGAAGTCGGAATCGCCGTTGTAGACCGCAGTGATTGAATCGGTTCCCGTGGGCAGATCGGTTGTCGTCAAGCTGGCAGTACCGCTGGTTAACTGCGCCGTTCCCAGCGAGCTTGTGCCGCTCATGAACGTGACGTTTTCGCCGTTCGGAGGCGTGCTGCTGCCGGAAGAGACGGATGCAGTCAAAGTCACGGGTTCCTGATAGACCGATGGATTCGGCGTGGGAACCGGCGTTAGAGTCGTCGTTGTTGCGGCCAGAGCCGGGATGTAGTCAAAGCCGTGCAATACGGAATTGGCGTCGAAGTAGCTTCCGGCGATTTCGATTCCGCTGGTCGGCGAGTTGATGGCGATGCCAATGGTCCCGTTCAAGGTGCCGCTGGTATATGCGTTGGGATCCTGAAAGGAGGTAAACGTCCCAGTTGCAGCGGGGCGCAGAAAGCCGTGGATTGTTCCGTCTGCGTCAATGTAACTGCCGGTCAGGTCGCCCGCCGCGTCCGAGAGAACGAGAAACGTGCCGCAGATTTTTTCGCCGCTCCCCCCACTCGTGGTACACGGGCTTGTGCCTGCTCCAGGCACATCGAATGGAGTAATGGTTCCATTCGCGCTGCGGATGAAGCCATGCTGTGCGCAGCTTGAGTCGAGATAAGTTCCCGCCACATCGCCCGCCGCGTCGATGCCCGAAGCAGTGGTGCCACCGAATTTCGAGCTATTGCTTTGGTTGACGCATGTGGCCACACCCGTGGGGTCAATCGCGGTATACGTGCCGCTGGCCGAGCGCACGAAACCATGTTGCACGGTACTGGAATCGATGTAGTAGCCGATAATCGCTCCGGAAGCATTCACGGCAACGGGTGTCGTACCCTGTTTCTTGCTATTCGTGCCCTCGCTGGTTCCCGCATTTGGGTCGTCAATGGCAGTGAATGTCGACCCATCGGCGGAACGCATAAATCCGCGGTAAATGGAAGTCGTCGAATAGGTCCCAGTTGTATAGGTTCCGATGATCACACCGGAGTCATTGATGCTCAGAACCGTGGTTCCGCGGTTCTTGGATTGGCTTGCGAGCGGAGCGTCGAACGGCGTGATCGTGCCATTGACGGCGCGTACAAAGCCGTGAGAAATCTGGCTCGCGTCAATATAGGATCCCGCGACCACACCGGAGGTATTGATGGTCGCGGGAAAGGTTCCTTCCCCCAAGCTGGTTCCGGCGCCTGTAACGTCGCAGTTTGAAATCGAACCGCCAGCAGGCAGCACGAAGCAATGCAGCGCGTTGTTCGTGTCGATATAGACACCCGTGATGTCGCCCGCCGCGTTAACGGCGGTGACGGCGGTTCCTTGCTCCGCACCGGTACCTGCGCCGGTGGCATTGATGGTGGTGAAGCCGGTCTGCGCGGATGCGCCAGCCGAGGCCAGACCGACCGCAGTTGCCACAATGAGTCCAGCCACGAGTTTGAGCCGGAGACTTGGTATCTGTATTTCCTTGAACATGGTCTTCTCCCTTACGACTGAAGTGTCCGATCCGCAAGCTTGAAACATCCGGTCGATGATCCCGCCCATGCCTCTTCAGGCTGGAAGTGCTGCTTAGGCCGGTCGTGGCCGCAGCTGCGCCGCCGACTCGACTGCGCAGGCTAACCTCCAGATTTACAAAGAGTTAAATTTAGGCCCAGGGTGTTATCCGGTTGAGAACTCGGATACGAAGCATAGCCGGTCGCGGCCGGCTTGTGGTGGGACAAATCAGGGTGGAACGGAGGGCATCTCGGGGCGGCTCTCGTTCCCTTATTGTTTTTGAAAGGATTCCGCTGATCGTATAATGGCGTTCTCCCTCGTTCTGGCCATCGGTGCCGCAACAATTCAGAGGCGAAAGCTGTTCGTGACATGGCAACCTTCACAACCAACACGGAGCCTGACCTGGAAAACCAGGGTGTGCTGGCGTCCTGGAAGGGCATCGCGGCCTATTTCGGATGCAACGTCCGCACGGCAAAGCGGTGGGAGCAAGGGCGCGGGCTGCCGGTGCGCCGCGCGCCAGGAAAGAAGGGCAGCACAGTCTTTGCGTATGCCTCCGAGCTCGACGCCTGGTTGAAATCGTGGGAAAGCGAGCAAACGCTGGATTCGCCCCTGTCGACGAGCGGCATATTGATTCCCAAATCCGATGTCGCGCAGAATCATTCAAAATCGGTGGCCACAACCCTGCCTCCGCCAGCCTCTCTCGACGAGCATCGGGCAAAGCAATCTTCGTTTCCAGGGCGGCGAATATGGGCCCTTGGGGCTTCCGTGCTTTTCGTTTTTGCCGCAGCGCAGTTCTGGAAGGTGGGGAATCGTCAGTCGGCCGCAGCAACCACTTTCTCTCAATCGGCCTCGTTGGATGGAAAGCCGCACATCCCTGCTCCCGGCGCCGTGGAGCTGTTTCTTCGCGGCCGGTATTACTGGAACCTTCGCACAGCCGACGGACTCGCTAAGGCAATTGACTCCTACACGCAAGCGATTGTGACCGATCCTACCTATGCTGAAGCCTACGCTGGACTTGCCGAATCCTACGACTTGCTGCCCCAGTTTGCCCATGCGGATCTTGGAGATTCGCTTACACGGGCAGAGAGTGCAGCCGACCGGGCCATCGCACTGAATCCGAATCTTGCCGCCGCCCATCGCGCCAAGGCATTTGCCCTTTACTACTGGGACTGGGACATTGCCGGGTCAGACGCCGAGTTCAAGCGGGCGCTGGCGTTGGATCCGAATTCGGCGCAGACGCACCAGTGGTATGCCGGAACGCTCGAATGCAGATCAGAAGGTGCGAAGGCCATTCTGGAAATCGACGAGGCGCTTCGACTCGATCCGACCTCGCCGGCGATCGCCACCGACGCGGCGCTCCTGCACGCCGATTTCGGCGACTTGAAATCTGGCGTCAAGGCTCTAAAAGAGATCGAGCAGACGCAGCCAACGCTTTCATCTCCCGCCGAGTTTCTTAGTGACCTGGATTTCGCTACGGGCGACTTCCCCGCATATATTGAGGAGGCCCGTCGTTTTGCTTCCATCACCCATGCCCCGGACGCTGTTGATTTGGCCAATGGGGTTGCACAGGGGTGGGCCCGGGCTGGCCGAACCGGTCTGCTTGAAGCCAGGGCCGAGGCGCTCAAGGCGGCCTTCGACAGAGGCACAGGGTCAGGCTTTCTGCTTGGCGAAAACCTGCTGTTGCTCGGACGCCGCCAGGAGGCTCTCATGTACTTCAGGGCCTCTTTTGACCGGCATGACGACCGACTCCTCCAGCTTATGGCTTTCGAAGATTACGCGTGGGTCAGAGAGCTTTCAAACGATCCCGGATACGCAAGTCTTTTCGCAAAGATCCGCGGGCGCGTGCGCGAGGTCACCCCGGCTCAACCCGAGCAGGCTCGGGTGAGCGAAGAACTGCCGCAATAATCCGCACAAATTTGCTTGCCGGGGCATTCGATGTGCGGCCTTGCACGGCTGCGAGCGGTGCTGATAGCGGCGAAAGGCCAGAGGGTCTGATAGCCCGCGCTCGATCCAGTGGTACGTGAGGGCGTTTCGACGATGTGAGCCCCCAGTCGAGTTGATATGCTCGTGGGGAAGGTTCGCGAATGTTTGCTGCGCTGCGTTTCTTGTGGAATGCGACGCGGGGCCACCGGCTGGCTCCGTGGCGGAGCGAGTTTCTGCGTTGGCGTGTGGAGACCTACTCGGGCAAGAAGGCCGAGACGCTGACGGCGAAGAGCGTGATGGGATTCATGTGGGCCGAGCGCTGGGAGTTGTTGCGTTTTCTGGCGTGGACGGGACAACTGGAGCGCGAGGCGCGAACGAGACAGGGAATTGTGAGTAGGGAATAGGTGTGACCTTTCAA
>PLGG01000018.1 GCA_003138515.1 Acidobacteriaceae bacterium
ATCTTCCAGAAGGTGCGCGAGGCCGAGCGCGATACGGTCTTCCAGGAGTATGCGCACCGCGAAAAGGAAGTGCTGAATGCGACGGTAAAGCGCCTTGAGGGACAGGACATCATCTTCGACCTGGGCAAGGCCGAGGCACGCTGCCCCAAGCGAGAACAGTCGCGGCTTGAACAATTCAGCGTGGGCGAGCGCATTCGCGTGGTGCTGATCAAGGTGGACCGCGCAGCCAAGGGGCCGCAAGTGATTGTGAGCCGCGCCGCGCCGGAGCTGGTTTCGAACCTGTTCCAGTCGGAGGTTCCCGAGATCTACGACAACACAGTGGTGATTCGTGCCATTGCGCGCGAAGCCGGCGAGCGGACCAAGATTGCCGTGCAGAGCCGCGACAAGGACGTGGACCCCGTGGGCGCGTGCGTGGGCATGAAAGGCATGCGCGTGCAGTCGATTATCCGCGAGTTGCGAGGCGAGAAGATCGACATCATCGAGTTCAGCGATGAGATCACTACGTTCGCGGAGAAGGCTCTGCAGCCGGCCAAAGTGAGCCGCGTTTCCATCACGGACCTGACTGAGAAGCAACTGGAAGTGATCGTCGATGACACGCAGCTTTCGCTGGCCATCGGCAAGAAGGGCCAGAACGTGCGCCTGGCGGCGAAGCTGCTGGGTTGGAAGATCGACATCAAGAGCGAAGAGGAGAAGCGCCAGGAGGTGGAGCAGCAGATGCAGGCCCTGGCAGGCGCTCCGACGACGCCAATCGAGCAGGTGACGGAGCTGGGCGATGGCATTATTCAGAAGCTGATTACGGCGGGAATCACGACCGTTGAGGGCCTTGCCGATATGACTCCTGAGCAGCTCGAAGAGATTCCCGGCATCGGCGAAAAGACGCTGGAGAAGATCAGCGTTGCCGTCCGCAACTATTTCAGCCGCTTTGAGGCTGAGGCTGAAGCTGCGCAGGCGGCGGAGGCAGAAGCTGCGCAGGCGGCCGAGGCGGAACAAGCGGCTGAGGCAGAACAAGCGGTGGGCGAAACGGCTCTGGCCGGCGCGGTGCTGGCGGAAGGATCGTTGGATGCCGCTGAACCCCCGGAGGAGGGCAATCCTACCGAAGAAAACTCGACCGAAGAAGCCGAGGCGGAAAACTCCGCCGAAGTGATTGAAGAGGCAGTAAGCGTAAAGGACGCGGTCGCCGAAGAGGAGTCCGAGCAAGCCGACCAAGGTGAGATTGAAACGATCGGCGCCGAAGATGTCCCAGAGCCTGACGCCAGCGAAACTGAAAGCGAAATAGAGGAAAAGCAACCGGCCAAAGAGAACGGCGCGTAAGATGCGCAATGTACTGCGAGGCCACGCGGACAACAACAGAATTTTTGAAAGCGGCCAGTGCCATGAGGTAGTTATAAACGACTAAGGCCTTTTGGCGGCACACATTGAAAAGAGGCGGATGAGTAAGGTTCGTATCAACGATCTCGCGAAAGAGCTGGAAGTAAAGTCTCGAGCGATTCTCGACGTTCTTCCGGAAGTCGGCGTTGCTGCCGGCAAGACGCACTCCAGTTCGCTGGAGCTGGATGAGGCTGAGAAGGTTCGTGCGCACTTTGCGCATGAGGCGAAGACGTCGTCGCATGCGGGCGGCGCGCACACTCGCCATGGCGCTGAACCCGTTGCTCCCAAGATCGATCTCTCGCACATCTCCAAACCTGGAGACGTGCTGAAGGCTATTCAGGCCAAGAAGAAGGAAGAGGAAGAAGAGGCGCGCCACGCGCGTGTTCCGGCAAAGCCGACTGCGGTTGCACCAGCCAAACCTGCCGCGCCCGCTGCTGTTGCTCCCGTTGCCGCGAAGCCCGCTGTGGCTGCGCCGGCCAAGCCGGAACCACGCAGGATCGTTCCGCAGCCGCGCTCCGCGCCTCCGATCGTTGCTCCTCCGCCGGCCGCTCCTGCCATTGCGTCGCGTCCTCCCGCTGGCGCGATTGTCGCCAAACCTCCCGCAGGCGCTGTGGCCGCGCGCCCGGTTGTTGTTGTGGCGCCGCCTCCGGCTGGGGTAACTGTTAAATCGCCCGCGGCTCCGGCAGCGCGCGAAGAAAAGATTGCCGTTAAGGCACCGGCCGCCGTTGTTCCTCCGGTTACCGATGTGCTGGCAGCGTCCGCATCTGTGGCGGGGCAAGCCGCCGCAGCACCGCGCACCGCTGAAGTTTCTGCTCCCACGAGTGGAGCGCCGGGCGCGGTTTCCGCGATCGCCGCCGAGTCCACAACCGCTCCCGCGAAAATCGCAAAGGTCGTCGTGCCCGTACCGCGCCGCATGGTGATGCCGCAAACCGGGCCCAGGCCTGTGTACAAGGCGTCCATCGTTCCTTCAACCCCCGGTCCGGCGACAGGAACCGGGCTGCAGCGTGGAAAACCGATTTTCGATCGCAGGCCGGCAGCCGGACCGCCAGGCTCTGGGCAGCGCTTCCCTGGCGGAACAGCAGCTCCCGGCCAATTCGCAGGAGGCCCCCGCCCCAAACATCCCACTCGCGCAGGCGCGGGCGGATTCGCTGGGCCTGGTGGCGCTACAGCACCCGGCGCACGGCCGGGTTTTGGCGCACGTCCCGGTTTCGGAGCGCGCCCAGGATTCGGAGCACGTCCAGGCGCAGGCGGCGCACCTCCGACCGGTGAAGCCCCGCGCCCGCAGCGCGCCAGTTCCCGAGGCCGCGGCCGAGGCAAGCAACAGTACCCCAAGACCAAAGAAGGCCCCATGAAGGGCTTTGTGCCGCCGCCACGCTATGGCGGCGCACAATACAGCACCGAGCCCGTGCCCATCACCCGCGAAATCACAGTCACAGAAGGCATCAGCGTAAAGGACCTGGCCGAGAAGCTCGATGTCCGCGCCAAAGATTTGATCGCGACGCTTTTGATGGGAGGCGTATTTGTCACGGTGAATCAGTCACTCGACGCCGAGATGGTGAAAGATGTAGCGGCCAAATTCGGCGCCGCTGCCACCGTCATCAGCTACGAGGAGGAGATCGCCAACCAGGCTATCGAAGAGGTGCTCGAAGCCGAGAACTCCGATGAGTTGGAGGTGCCGCGTTCGCCGGTGGTCACGGTCATGGGCCATGTCGATCACGGCAAGACTTCGCTCCTCGATGCCATTCGCGAGACGCATGTTGCGGCGGGTGAAGCGGGTGGAATTACGCAGCACATCGGCGCGTACAAAGTGAAGTTTGCCAAGGAAGGCTCGCCTGCTTCGGGCCGCGAGATCGTCTTCCTCGACACGCCGGGCCACGAGGCCTTCACGCGGATGCGTGCCCGCGGCGCCAAGGTGACGGATATTGTCGTGATCGTTGTTGCCGCCGATGACGGCGTGATGCCGCAGACTCTTGAAGCCATCGACCACGCCAAGGCTGCTGAGGTTCCAATCATCGTCGCCGTGAACAAGATCGACAAGCCGGAGGCCAATCCCGACCGCGTGAAGAAGCAACTCGCGGACCGCGGCCTGATCCCCGAAGAATGGGCCGGCGCTGGCCAGCAGGGCACGGTGTTTGTCGAAGTCTCCGCCAAGAAGCGCATCAACCTCGATCTGCTGCTTGAAATGATTTGCCTGGTGAGCGACATCAAGGCGCCGAAGGCCACGCCCGGACGCAAGGCAGTGGGCAGCGTTCTCGAGGCCAAGCTGGATCGCGGGCGCGGCGCTGTGGCCACAGTCCTGGTGCAGGATGGAACGCTGCACTTGAACGACAGCTACATTGTGGGCAACACCTTCGGCAAAGTTCGCGCCATGTTCGACGACCGCGGCCGCCCTCTCGAGGAAGCCGGACCGTCGACGCCGGTGGAAGTGCTGGGGCTTGAAAGCATGCCCGATTCCGGCGACACCTTTCTGGTGGTGGCCGACCGCGACAAGGCCAAGGGAATTGCCCAGTACCGGAAGATGAAGGAGCGCGACTCACAGCTGGCCAAGAGCTCGCGTGTGTCGCTGGAAGGATTGGCGGAGCAGGTTCGCCAGTCGGGCGTCAAAGATCTGCCGCTGATCATCAAGGGCGACGTGACGGGCTCCGTGGAAGTGCTTGCCGACTCGCTGGTGAAGATGTCTACGGAGAAGGTGCGCGTCAAGGTGCTGCATTCCGGCGTCGGCTCCATCACCGAGAGCGACGTGCTGCTGGCCACGGCTTCGAATGCCATCATCATCGGCTTCAACGTGCGTCCGGAACGCAAGGCGGCCGAGCTGGCGCAACAGGAGAACGTCGAGATTCGCCTGCATTCCATCATTTACGAGTTGCAGGACGAGATTCGCCTGGCCATGTTGGGCCTGCTCGAACCTGCCTTCAAGGAAAACTACGTTGGCCGCGCGGAAGTCATCAATGTTTTCCGCATTCCCAAGGTGGGCACCATTGCCGGCTGCCGCGTGCAGGACGGCGTGATTCGCCGCGACGCAGAGGTGAGGGTGATGCGCGACGGAGCGCAGGTCTTCAAGGGCAAGATCGCTTCGCTCAAACGCTTCAAGGACGATGCCCGCGAAGTGACCAACGGCATGGAGTGCGGCATCGGCATCGCCAACTTCACCGACGTGAAGGAAGGCGACACCATAGAGGCGTTCAGCACGGAAAAGCTGGCCGCCGATTTGGGCGCTCTGACGTCAGCGAAGGCATAGAACTTATCCAGCACCAAAAGAATGCGGCCCGCTCCTCACCACGAGAAGCGGGCCGTCTCTTTGTTCACCAGCAACGTTCTCGAATATAGCCGCCGTCGAGGCAGGAGTTTAAGCCGAATTGAAGGAGGGGACCGCATTCTGAGGGCGAAATAGGAGTCAGGTCGTTGCGTCCCGCAGCCACACTGCGGCATCGAAGCTGTGCGCGCACGTATAGCCTTCGTCCGTGTATAGCTGGATGGCTTCGGCGTTGGCTTCGGTCACGGTGAGAGAAATCTCCGTGGCGCCAAGACGCGTGAAGCTGTGGGCGGCCTGCGCGAGCAGCATCCGGGCAATGCCGCGGCGCCGGAAAGCGGGATGAACGCAAACCTGGGTCAGGTGCCCGCTCTGCCCGCTGATGCGTGAACCGAGCACGAGTGCCGCAAGCTCGCGGCTCGTGCGCTCCACCACCACGTACGACGCCTGCTGAGAAAAACTGCCGCAGCCGGCATAATGCACGATGTTGTTCAAGAAGCGCATGGAGCCGTGAACGGAGCGGTACTGGTCGTTGATCAAGCTGTCTGGATGGTCGCGGTAGGCTTCGCAGATGAGCCGCGCGGCCGCCGAAAGGTCTGCCTCGCGCCATGGCCGAAGCTCCAGGTTGGCGGGCAGAATTGCCTGGGGCGGTTTCGAATGTCCCTGCAACGGCTGCACCAGAAAGAGCCTGCGGAAGATCTCGAATCCGGCGTTGCCGAAGATCGCGCCGTAGGTACCGGAGGGATGCAGAAGCAGTTGTGCTTCGATGCGCTCGACGTGCGGAGAGTTGAGCAGCAACTCAAGAAGATGGCGGAGCAAAGTTTCTTCGATGGCCGGTGTTGCTCCCGGCGCTCCACCTGCGCCATTCGGTTCGCACGGCAAAGCGAAGACATCGCCGATGACGGCCTTCGTCTCCTCGTACACGCAGAAAACGTAACCCATCACGCGGCCGGACGCGAGCGCCGCGTAACCGGGAAGCATATGGTTGTCAAGATATTGCATGAGCAGGCGCGCCGAGGCTTGGTAGTCCCAGTGGAGGCGCCGCTCCCACAACTCGCCTTCCGCCTCCAGCACAGGCCGCAAGACAGGGGCCGCGAAGTGCCGCAGGTCAAGGATCTCGATGGAACCACCTGAAGTCTGCATTCGCCCTCTATATGGCGCCGGGTTGCGTTGGCTCACGACCGATGCGTGGGTGAGTTGCGCGGTTCGCTGCTGAGTGAATTCGAATCAAAAGAGACGTTGAGCAGATTCTCACTCAGCTGGCTGCGCGCGCGGAAAGGCCCTCCCGGCAACTTTGACACGAGTTCGCGTTCCGCCGCAAGTTGAGGGGCACCTACTTGCTGCCCACGAGATAAACTTCCAAGCCCTGCTCCGGCCACGCGAAGAGCTGTTCGTACTGCCGGCCTTCAAGCAGCTCGCTCAACGCGAGCTGGGTATCCAAATCCACGCCGTGGCGTCCCTGGATCCGCGCCACGAGAACGTGCTGTTCATCGGGCACGCCGCTCTCGTCGTAGTTCACCACTTCGCGGTTGCGATAGAACGAGAGCCCGAACTCCGCGTCGCGGCGGACACGGAACACAGCGATGGTCTCGGTTGCAGGCACCTGCTCGCCGATTCGCTCGGCCAGCGGCCGCGCGGAGTAGGAGCGATCGAGTAAGTGAATGACGCGCTTAGTTGAGTCGACGCCCGGGATGCCGAAGAATGGGCCGACGCCATACAGGAACAGAACCAGCACGACCAGGATCCAGCACGTTGCGGGGCGGAGCTGGGCCACGCCAAAACCTTTGGTGACAACCAGGATGAGAAGAGCTGCCCCAAAGGCAGCCAGAGAGGCCGCGGCAATCGCGTGAGCGGGCGGCATGGCTGCGCCATGAACGACAAAGCCATGAACAACAAACCAGGGCAGAAGCAGCGCCGCCATGGTCATGGCGCCGCACACCAGGGCATGACCGATGAGAATCCATCGGTTCAATCCGGGCTGCCGGCGGCGATACAGGTAGTCTCCGGTGAGAATCGTGATGGGCGGAATAGCGGGAAGAATGTAGCCGGGAAGTTTGGATTGCGAGAAAGAGAAGAAGACGACAGGAATAAGGGCCCAGAGCACAAGAAACTCGGGAAATGCGTCGCCGGGGCGCGTTGGCAACGGCTTGCCAACACGGGAACGGCGCAGCCGCCACTCGGCCACTGAGGTGAGAATGCCGTCGATGAGAGCGCGGACCGCGATCACAGCCCACGGCATGAGCCCGAGCACCATGACCACCAGGTAGTACCAGAACGGCTGATTGTGCTGGTAGCGGTCAGTGGCGAAGCGTTGCAGGTTGTGCTCGAGGAAAAATTCCCGGAAAAAGGTTGGATTTTGATGCTGCACTGCAATGAACCAGGGCAGCACCATGGCAAAGTAGAGAACCACGCCCGGCCACCAAAACGAGCGGCGAAGGATGTGCCACTCACGGCGCAGAAAAGCAAACGCGGCGATGATGAGAAATGCGAGTAAAGGCGCCACCGGCCCCTTGGCCAGCGTTGCCAGTCCGGTGAAGAAGTAGATGTCGTAGAGCCAAAACTTGGAATCGGTTTCGTACCAGGCATACCAGCCGAGCAACCCGATGGCCAGCGGCGCGGCCATCTGCATGTCAGTAGATGCTCCGTGAGCGAAGGCCATGATGCCGGCGCAAGACACCGTAATGAGCGCCGCGTCAAGATGGCCGCCGGGCCGGAATCGCTTCATATGCAGGTAGATGAGCGCCACCATAATGAAGGCGAAGGTGGCCGAGGGCAGGCGAGCGGCCCAATCGTGAACGCCAAAGTCCTGGAAGATGAACATCGCGCGCCAGTAGTAGAGCGCGGGTTTCTCCAGCCATGGGCGCCCGTAGAGGTAGGGGGTCACGCAGGCGCTCAGCCGGTCTTTGAGCGTAGGCGCGGCGTCGAAGCGCACCAGCATCTCGTGCGCGATCTGCGCATAGCGCGGTTCGTCGGCGCCCACCAGACCGAGGCCGTCACCGCCCAGGATGGGCGTAACGCCATACACGAGGAAGAAGATGCTGAATGCGAGAAAGACGGCCGCCTCGGAGATGACGGCCCAGCGAGGCATGCGCCACGGCCGGCGTGCCGCTTGATCCGGAACCAGCGGTTCCACGGGATTCTCCATCTCCGGCAATACTCCAAAAATCGCGAGGCTGCGTGCTTCGCGCGGTGCGAAGGCCTTGGTTTTCATGCAGGGCGAGGGGCGAATCAGGCCGCGCCTGGCCGCCTTCCGCGCCGCGCAGAGGCGCGGAGTTCCTTCAGTGGTGCGACAGGGTCAAGGCTAACAGATTCAGTCTGAATCTCAAGGGCAGTCAGGCGGAAACGGCGGTGAAACCGGCCAGGGCGCCGCGCAACTCACCCAGGATCCGCTGAATGGCGGGACGCAGCGGGCCATCGAGCGTAAAACCGGCGGCGTTTTCGTGGCCGCCGGACATTCGGAAACTACGATTCATCGGTTCAGCGAAGCGGTGCTTCTTTCTCCGGCGATGGATTCGCGTCTACAGCACCCGTTTGCAGCCCGGCGCGACCGGACCCGGCGGACTTGCCCGATCCACTGGATTTGCGCCCCCGGCTCATCAATTCCTCGATGCGCGCCTGGAAGCGACCCGACCGGTCGGCGAGAAAACTCAATTCCGGCACATGGCGCACACCCATTCGGTCCTTCAACTCGCGTCGAATATAGCCCTTTGCCGCCTCAAGCCCGGCAACGGTCTCTGCTTCGGACTTGGCGATATCCTTCGTCGTACTGTCGACAGCCACGTACACGCGCGCCGATTTTCCGCCAGGATTCAGAGCCACTTCGCTCACGTGGCAGAGATCGATCCGAGGGTCGGAGAGCTCGCCTTCAATCATGGCGCCAATTTCTTCCTTCAGCGTCTCCGCCACCCGGTCTTGATGATGCTTCCTTGCTCTGTGCTCCGGCATGGCTCCCTCCTCGCCCAAGTAAACCAATCAGGATAACAGAGGCGAAACTTGCGCGGGCTGGATTGTCGCCTGTTTTGCATTGCCTTCAAAGATTCCTGCGCCCCCAGTTGGGCTGATTGGCGGCTAAGCTGAGAAATCCACTGCGACCACTTCATGAAGCCCGATCGGCGGCGTTTCAAGGAAAATGGTGTCGCACTCCGCGCGGTACGGAACATCTCTGGAAGCGACCAGTAGATGAACGCGACCGACCCGCCTGCCCGCCGGAATCTGCAACGAGATCCTTTGTCCCGCGACGGGAATGATCTCGCGCACTGGACCTTTCATCATCATAGGATTGGTGAGATTGACGAGGTGCAGAGTCATTGAGTTCTTCTGCTCCCACAGAGCCACATCGAGAATGCCTTTCCCCTCCACCGTTACCGAGGGAGCTTCGTTTGCGGCCCATTCGACCGCGTTGCGCAGAAGCTTTGCGTGGTCGGTGCTGAGCACCTGCCAGAAGGTGCGATCGATGTCACCCGGGAAATAAACCACGCGGCCGCTGCCGATCTGCTGCAGGTAGACGCCGGGGCGATGCGTGGCGCCGGGCCGAGTGAACACCGACTCCATGGGCAAATCCGGGTAGGAAGGAACAATGCGCAGCGGCGTGAACTGGCCGGCATCGGCTGGAGTTACATCCACCTGGTTCACGGCATTGATAATGCGCCCGGAGTCGGCAAATCCGCGGAGAAGCGGATGGGGGAAATTGGCTGAGGGATCCTGCTCCAGGCTCAGGTAGGAATTGAGCATGTTTTTCTCGGCGTTGCCTGCGTAAGAAGCTCCAAAGAGCGGGGCTAGGCCGAAGTCCTTTCGCTGCACACCCCACTCGTCGTAGAGCGAAGTCTCGTAGGTGGCGACCAAGCCGCCTCCGCGCTCAACGAATCCGCGCAGGCTGGCGCACTGATCGCCGGATAATGCTGCAATGTTCGGAAGGATCAGCGTGCGGAACGGCGCAAGATGTTCCGCATCGAGACAGCGATCGTGAACCATCTCGAACGGGATCCGCGCCTCGACGAGCGCCTCGTAGAACCCCAACGCCGGTTCGTCGATTTTCTCGCGCGCTTCATCTCCGCCGTAAAACCACGCGCTCTGCTGCGAGTAAACGAGGCCAACTCGCGCCAAGGGCCGAAGATTCTTCAAGTATTTCTCGTTAGCATAGTGCCACTCGAAGATTTCTTTCACCACCGGCATCCATCGTTTGTCGATCGGTTTCGCATTGAACTTGACGAACCATGGACGAAGGCCCTGAGCCATGCCGTCGGCAACCCACAGGCGAATTTCATCGCCATTCTGTACCGAGTCCTTCCATCGATGCTCGTCGTCAATGCCCACGCTGAACATGCCCGCGATGGCCTTGCCTCCCATTGTTGAGCGATACTCCTTGCCGTTCTTACCATTGGCCCACGGAGCCATGAGACCTCGCCGGCTTTGGCGGTCGGCAAACAGCGTGGGTGAAAGCTCGCCGACGGTCTTCATATCCAGATCACTAAGCGCGCCGCCTCCGGCGTTGGCAATGTAGCTAGCATCCGGATTGATAGCCCTGATCTTTTTGTTCCAAAGGCGCCACAAGTCGAAGAGCCGCTGCTGCCGCCAGACAATATATTGCTTTCGCGCCGGATCCTGCGGGTCGTTGGCGCGCGGCAACTCGAGTCCCGAAGCCGCGCGAAAATCCTGCCGGCAATGCTCGCAGTAGCACATGCCGCTGCCCGCCCAGCGGTTGGTGAAGATTCCATCCGGCTGATACATCCGCATGATCTCTTCATGCACTGCGGTCATGAACTCGAAGTTGTAGGGGCCGAGTGCGCAGGTTTCCCAGTAACGCGGATCGGAGGGGTGGCGAACGGGCTGGCCGCTTGCGTCCACCCTGATCCAGTCAGGGTGCGCGTCATACACCTTCTGCCAGCATGCGTGCGAGTCTGTGCGCGCCACCACGTTCATGCCGAGGGCGCGGCATCCGGCGAGCAAGTCGCCGAACGTGTCGTGGCCGCCGAGCCATGCGCTGCGCTGCTGCAGCGGAATCTGAGTGGGGTAAAACGCGACCACGCCGCCCGCGCTCAGGCAGGCCGCGTCGGCATGTACGCCGCGAAAGTAATCGAGCCAAAACTGCTGGTCGTAGTTGCCCGGATCGTCCTCAACAAACGCAAGCTGCGCCCAACGCATGGGCCGGTTGTACCAGTCGCCTGCATCGCCTTGAGGTTGTGCCGCTTCGACCGCCTCGCCCATCACGAGGACGTCCTTTGCCTTACCCGCCGGCAAGAAACATCCTGTTGCTACAAGTGCCGATCCCTTCACGAATTCTCGCCGGCTGCTCATTCGCGGCCTCCAGTGACTCTGCCATTTCATCACGAGAGGCCGGTTGAGTGAAGCTCACCAGCGGCAGGCGGTGCATAACGTGAAGATGGACGAGACGTTTTTCGCGCATCGGTTCGGCCAATTGCGCGACAAGTTCGGCGTGAATTGGATGGCCATTCACGAGAAGCCGATGCAGCGGCCTATCTAGTACGTCGTCTTAGGCCGCATTGAAAAGAAGGCTACGGGCTGCTACTCTCATCTGTCCCGGTGAAGCGCCGAGACGGCAGGTACGACTATGGCCTTCAAATTTCAGGGTTTTGATTTTCTCGGGCTCGATGCGAGCCTGACGGAAGAGGAACTCCTCGTCCGCAAGACCGCGCGCGACTTTGTTGACTCGAACGTGACACCGATCATCGAGGAGTGCTTTCGTGAGGGGCGGTTTCCGCGCGAGATCGTGCCATTGATGGGCGAGATGGGATTCTACGGCGCCAACCTGGAAGGCTACGGCTGCGCCGGCATGTCGAATGTTGAGTACGGCCTGGTGCTGCAGGAGCTGGAGCGCGGCGACTCGGGACTGCGCAGTTTTGTCAGCGTGCAATCGGCGCTGGTGATGTACCCGATCTTCACCTTTGGATCAGAAGAACAGAAGAACAAGTGGCTGCCCGCGCTGGCCACGGGCGAAAAGCTCGGCTGCTTTGGGCTCACTGAGCCGGGCTTTGGGTCGAACCCGGCGGGCATGACTACGCGCGCGCGAAAGTCGGGCGACGAGTACATCCTGAATGGCGAAAAGATGTGGATCACGTCGGGATCGATTGCCGATGTGGCCGTAGTGTGGGCAAAGCTCGAAGGCGTGGGCGACAAGAACGAAGAAGGGGCCGACAGCGTTCGCGGATTCCTCGTCGAGGCCGACCGTCCGGGGTTCAAGTCCAGCGACATACACGGCAAGTGGTCGCTGCGCGCCTCGGTCACCAGCAGCCTTTCACTTGAAGATGTGCATGTGCCCTCGGCGAATCTGCTGCCAGGCGCCGATAGCCTGAAAGCCGCACTGATGTGCCTGAACCAGGCGCGCTACGGGATCAGCTGGGGCGCGATTGGCGCCGCGATGGATTGCTATTCGACGGCACTCAACTACTCAAAGACCAGAAAGCAATTCCACGATCAGCCCATCGCCAGCCATCAGCTTGTGCAGGAAAAGCTGGTGTGGATGGCGAGCGAGATCTCCAAGGCGCAGTTGCTTTCACTGCACGTGGGCCGGCTGAAGGATTCGGGCAAATCCGGGCACCAGCACATTTCGATGGCCAAAAGGAACAACGTTTGGATGGCCCTCGAATGCGCACGGCTGGCCCGCGACATTCTCGGCGCTAACGGAGTCACCGAGGACTATCCGATCATGCGGCACAGCATGAATTTGGAATCAGTGAAGACCTACGAGGGCACGCACGACATTCATACGCTGATTCTGGGACAGAACTTGACGGGGATCGGAGCGTACTAAGGCGGCCCGGAGTGGAGCCGGACCAGCTGAAGTTCTTCATCGACAAGTCGGGGCCGATGGCGGCATAGTCGTATCCATGCGGAGATTCCCTACGCAGTTTCGTTTGGCCCTCACTTTCGTAGCGGTGACCTTTGTTGTCGCGGGTGTTGGCTCTCCTGCCCAGCAATCGGCGAGCGCGCCCATCGTGCTGCACGCTGCGCGGCTGCTCGAGGTAGACACCGGAAGCATTCTCCAGCCCGGCGAGATTCTGGTCGAGGGCGAACGCATCAAAGCGGTGGGCGTTTCGGTCGAACATCCACAGGGCGCGAAGGTGATCGACCTCGGCGACACGACGCTCTTGCCCGGCCTGATTGACGCGCATGTGCATCTGTTTCTGCATCCCGGCGCTGAGGACCTGCAGACGGTCGAGGAGTCCGTGCCTTGGCGGACGATTCTCGCCGAACAGGCGGCGAAGGCGGACCTGATGGCCGGGTTCATAGCCGAACGCGACATGGGCACTGAGGGCGCAGGCTCGGCTGACACCGCTGTGCGCAACGCGATCAACGACGGGATCATTCCGGGCCCAAGGCTGCGCATCAGCGGGAATGCGATCGACATTCTCGGCGGGCATGAAGACGCTACTGGTTTCAACCCCGCGCAGCATGTGCTCTCGAACGCCGACTACGCCAACAGTGCCGACCAACTTGTCCAGGTGATTCGGGAGCAGCACAAAGAAGGCTCGGACTTTGCGAAGATTTACGAGACCGGTCCGGACAAAATGATTGATGGCGTGCTGCACACGCCCTACCAATACACCGAAGCACAACTGGCTGCCGCTGTTGAGGAAGCGAACCGGCTGGGCACATTTGTTGGCGTTCACGCGATGGGCGAGCCGGGCACGCTGTACGCGGCCGAGGCTGGAGTGGCGTCGATCGACCACGCGACGCAGTTGAGCGATGAAACGATGCGGCTGATGAAGGAGAAGGGGATTTTCGCCGTTCCGACTTTCACCATCTTCGACTATTTCGCGCATCATAGTGATTCGCAGGACCAAGCGGCGCATGAAGCCGCAATGCTTGACTACAAGATCGCGGAATTCAAGAAGCAGATTGCCGCGGGCGTTCCTTTCGCGGTGGGATCCGACGTGGGACCCTTTCCGCATGGCACTCAGGCGCACGAGCTGACGTTGATGGTCAAATTCGGCATGACGCCGCTCGCCGTGCTGCAAGCCGATGTGATCAACGGCGCAAAACTGCTGCGCTGGGAGGGGCAGATCGGCGAGCTCAAGCCTGGATACTACGCGGACATCGTGGCTGTTCCGGGCAATCCGCTCGACGACATCAGCGTGGTGGAGCATGTGAGTTTTGTGATGAAGAACGGCGTGGTGGTGAAGCAGTAGCTCGCTCGAATTGATTTACGCTGTCAGCGTGTTTTGTCCGCCAGTCTGCTCGCAATCGCCCACGGACCGCCCCACAATCCGATGGCGATGAAGAGACTCGACCACTCGTCGGGATCAGTGATGGCGCCGGGAATATGGTACAGGCCGAGGGTGCGCGGGATGTGAAGCGTGATCACCCAGATTGCGAACATTGTCCCGATCGCGATCCAGCCCCAGCGTCCGACCTCGCCGCCGACGGCGATTGCCGCGCCGCCCACGATGAACACAAAGCCGAAGAGGGCCACCCAGGGCTCGTGCCATGGAATCCAGTCGGGAATGAGCGAGCCGATGAACTTGATTCCGATAAAGTGATCGACGCCGAAAACGATCATGGCGATGGCGATGACGGCGCGGCAGGTGATCGAGAGGCCCTTCGGCGTGGCTGCCGAGCCGGGCAGCAGGAGCGCGATGCAGGCGAGCGACAGCGGCTCAAAGACGATGGTGCGCAATCCCATGTCGCCGGGCGCAGCGATGTATTTCGGCAGGACGTGGACCAGTGTCCAGAAGATGTAGGTTACTCCGAGCGTGTAAGCGGATGCGCGAAGCCAGCGATGCGTTAATAGGCCTGCGCCGCAGGCGACCCAGAGGATGCCAAAAAGAATGACGAGCCATGGAATCGACGGCAAGAAAGGAAGTACGGGCATGGAGTGGGAGTTCGGACCGGGCGATGGGAACCAACCGCAGGCGCACACGATGTTTTCGGCGCCGAGAGCGATGATGGCAAGCGAGAAGATCCAACGGCCGGAGCGAAGCAAGGAATTCATCATGTGCGCAATGAAGCTCCTGGATTGACGGAGGAGCGTGCGAAAGGCACGCAACGCCGGTCGATTTTTTGGCTTTCTTTCGGGGGATGGAGCGAAGTTCCCTAAACCAAATCCATGTTATACCGCGACGGTGAAGCTTTCCTCACTGCGGGTGACGGAGCGGTAAAGCGTGTCGCGCTCGATGGGGACGCGGCCGGCCTCGGTGATGAGGCGGCAAAGCTCCTTGCGCGTAAGGCCCTGGGGGGTGGTGGCCCCTGCATCGTGGTAAATCTTTTCCTCGATCACCGTTCCGTCGAGGTCGTCAGCGCCGAAGCGGAGCGCGATCTGGGCGATCTTGGGAGTCATCATCTGCCAGTAGGCCTTGATGTGCGGGAAGTTGTCGAGAAGCAGGCGACTGACGGCGATCTGGCGAATGTCGGTGAGGCCGGTCGTCACCGGCAGGTGGTCGAGAGGCGTGTTCTCGGGATGAAATGCGAGGGGAATGAAGGTCTGGAAGCCGCCCGTTTCGTCCTGCAATGCGCGCAGCTTAAGGAGATGATCCACGCGGTCGGCGTCGTTCTCGATGTGGCCGTACAACATTGTGGCATTGGATTTGAAGCCTAACCTGTGCGCAGTCCGCGCTGTCTCGAGCCATTCTTCGCCGTCGATCTTGTGGTCGCAGATGATGGAGCGGACGCGAGCGGCAAAGATTTCGGCGCCGCCGCCGGGCATGGAGTCGACGCCGGCCTCGCGCAGCTTGAGCAAAGTCTCTTCGACGCTAAGCTTGGCACGGCGTGCCAGAAATGCGATCTCCACCATAGTGAAGGCCTTGATGTGCACCTTCGGAAAGCGTTTCTTTAACCCTTGGACCAGATCCAGGAAAAACTCGAGGGGAAGGTCGGGGTGCAGGCCGCCGACAATGTGGAACTCGGTGACCGCTTCCGAATAGCCGGAGGCAGCCGTTTCCCAGGCCTCATCGAGGGCCATGGTGTAGCCGGCGGGGTCGCCCTTCTTGCGGCCAAAGGCGCAGAGCTTGCAGGCAGCCACGCAGACGTTGGTGGGGTTGATATGGCGATTCACGTTGAAGTAGGTGAGATCGCCGTGCATCCGCTCACGAACATGGTTGGCGAGCCAGCCCACTGCAAGCACGTCCGACGAGGCGTAAAGCGCAAGCCCGTCGTTAGCGCTAAGGCGTTGCTGGGCCATCACCTTGGCGGCGATAGGCTCGAGGCGCGGGTCATAAGTCCGAAAGGCATGAGCCGGAGCGGCTGATTGATCACGGGTTTTCATTGCCTGGACGGCCATGCATTGATGATACCGAAGTCCGGGGTGAGTTGGCTCACCGCTGTTCGGGCGGCCCTGTGGTGTGGTCCGGATCACTTGTTCGGGCCAATCGGGCGGCGTACACTGCCCCTTCATCGTTGAAACAAAGGCAGAACCATGCCCACAATTTCCATGAATCCCGTAATTTCCGCGAATTTTGCCGAGCAGATTTCGACCGAGAGCTATGCGCGTGGCCCAGCAACGCCGCTGCTGGAACTGACGATTGGCGACTTGCTCGAGCGCACGGCGGATCGCTTCCCGGACCGGCTGGCGGTGGCTTCGCGCCACCAGGAGAAGCGGCTGACGTGGGCGGAGCTGAGCGCCGCGGCTGATCGCGTGGCCCGGGGGCTTTGGGCGCTGGGCATTCGGCGTGGCGACCGCGTGGGCTTGTGGTCGACCAACTGCATCGAGTGGGTGATGATGCATATGGGTTGCGCGCGGGCCGGGGCGGCGCTGGTGAATGTGAATCCCGCTTACCGTTCGCACGAGCTGCAGTTCACCCTGACGCGTTCGCGGATGAAGGCGCTCTTCCTTTGGCACAAAGACAGGCACGCCGACTACGAGGAGATTCTGGGCCGCGCGCGGCACGGGCTCGACCTGGCGCTCGAACACACGATCTTCTTCGACGCGCCGGAGTGGCCTGCACTGCTGGACGCGGATGGACGGCTGCCGGAACACGTGGCCATCGACGATGTGGCCAACATCCAGTACACAAGCGGCACCACCGGCCGGCCCAAAGGCGTGATGCTCACGCACCACAACGTGGTGAACAACGGGCAGTTCCTGGCGCAGGGGTTTCACTACACCGAGCAGGACAAGATCGTGGTTCCGGTGCCGCTCTTCCACTGCTACGGCTGCGTGATTGGGACGATGAGCGCGGTGAACTCGGGCGCGGCAATTATCCTGCCCAACTGGACGTTCGACGCGCGGGCCACGCTGAAGGCGATACACGAGGAGCGCGCGACGAGCGTTTACGGCGTTCCGGCGATGTATGTGGCGGAGTTTGGTTTGCCCGACTTCGCGAGCTACGACACCACGAGCCTGCGCACCGGCATGATGAGCGGCGCACCGTGCCCCGTCGAGCTGATGAAGCGCGTTCTCGAAGAGATGCACTGCCGTGAGCTCGTGATCGCGTACGGGCAGACGGAGACCTCTCCGGTTGTGACGATGAGCGATGCCGGTGATTCGCTTGACATCCGCGTAAACACGGTCGGCCGCGCCATGCCTCAAACCGACATCAAGGTCGCCTCGCTCGAGAGTCACGAGACGCTGCTCATTGGCCAGCAAGGCGAAGTGTGCGTGCGCGGTTATGCGCTGATGAAGGGCTACGATGGCGATCCGGAAGGCACAGCGCTGGTGATCCAGCCGGACGGTTGGCTTTGCACCGGAGATTTGGGAGTGATGCGCGAGGACGGATGCATTCACATCACCGGCCGCTCGCGCGACGTGATTATCCGCGGCGGCGAGAACATCTATCCACGCGAGGTGGAGGAGTTTCTCTACACCTGCCCGAAAGTCGGCGAGGTGCAGGTAATCGGGATTCCCAACGCGCGACTGGGCGAGATCGTGGTGGCGTGGATTCGGCTGCGGCCCGGCCTCAAACCCGATGTCGACGCGACCGAACAGGAGATCAGGGACTTCTGCCAGGGCCAGATCGCGTATTACAAAGTTCCCGAGCACGTCCGCTTCGTTGACGAGTTCCCGGCCACGCTCTCAGGGAAGATCCAGAAGTACAAGATGCGCCAGTTCGAGATTGAGGCGCGCGGGCTTCAGGACGTCGCCAAAACAGCGACTGCATAGGCTGCCCCGGCGGGGAATTGCGTCGCGAATTCTTGCCGGCTATTTTGCGGTTCGATGCGCCGCCAGCATCTCGCGCCGCAGAATGGCATTGATGCGCGACTGATAGCCCTTGCCGTGCGACTTCAGCCACTCTAGCACATCGGCATCCACGCGCGCAGTGATCTGCCGCTTCACTGGGCGGTAGAAACGTCCGCGCTCGGCATTCTTCCACTGCTCATCGGTCAATTCAGGAATATCGCTGAAATCAATCTCACTGTCTGGCCGCGCAGCGAGCTTCTTCAAATTGGCGATCTGCGCCTCCGTTAAGGGAGGCAGCGTATCCGGCGTGTAGCTAACGATTTTCGTCTTCATAACGTTGTCTCTCTTTTCGAGATGCGTGTCGGGCCGAGATAATGCGCATCACCTCGATCGTTGCACCGTGCCCGTCCGCCTCTCTTGCGGTGTGCGCTACCATCAGGAGCAGGCAGCCCTCGACCTCTCCAAACGTTTGCCAGCGCTGCTCGCCATCCACGACTCGATCCTTCACGGAAACGAAGAGCGGATCAAGAAATACCTGGCTGGCTTCCTTGAAATTGACGCCGTGCTTACGCTGGTTGGAGAGGTTCTTCGCCTCATCCCACTCGAACCGGATTCCGGACACAACAATATTGTAACTACAATTATGCCATTATGAAAGCCAGGCCAATGGCGTGGCGGATCCTCAATATTGCGCTTGACAGGCGTGAAACGATTTCGCCTGATCATTCGTATACAAATTGTGTCCCCCCGAAACTTTCTCCCGCCGAGAAGATCCGGAGGTTGAATATGGAACGCCGTGCCTTTCTCCGTACCGCTTTAGCCGGTGCCGGGTTTATTGCTGCGTCGCGGACGCTGTTTGGAGCCAAGCAATGCGGAGCGCCAGCAACTACGATAACGCCGATGGGCGTTCATCCCGTCGAGTTGTGCACGACCGGCGTCTCCTCGATCACATTCAAACAGGCGTTTCAGCAGCAGAACGAATGGTGCTGGGCAGCGTGCATCAGCATGGTTTTCGAATACTATAAGCACGCCGTCGATCAGGAACGCATTGTGAAGGAGACGTGGGGAACGGTTGCGAACATGCCCGGCCAACCCCGCGACATTCTTCGCGACCTCAACAAGAGATGGACGGACGACGCAGGACACGCCTTCCAGTGCCGGGGCGACGTGTACTCAGTGAACGTGAACACGGCCGTCGAGGACCTGATCGACGACCACCCGCTCATCATTGGCGCGCTCGGCCACGCGACGGTTCTGACCGCAATCACTTCTGAAGTGGATACGGTCACGTCGCAATTTGAAATCCAGCAGGTGATTGTTCGCGACCCGTGGCTTGGCAGCGGCGGAAGACGGTTGCTGTCGCCGATGGAATGGGCGAGCATCAACTTTGCGGCCCGAATCCGAGTTGTGGACGCGTAACGAGACCCATCGGCGGAGCCAGCGAAACTAGCAAGTCAGCGGCCGAAGAGTCAACAAGTCTCGGAACAAATCCGCGCAAAACGAAACTGTGAAACTGTCGTTGTAAGGGCAGCAACATACTTCCCGCACCACGCTTGCAACCGCGCCAATGTTATGGAGCGCCGCGCATTGTGGCTATGAGGAGGTGAGCGGCGATAGGGCGACAAGCGACAAATAAGGGCATGGGTAGGTGTTTAAGGCGTGCGAGATACGCAAGGGCGCGGAAGAGTCGGAAGAAAGCGAAGCGGCGAGACGCGGGAAAGAAAGACAACGCAAAGTCCCTGTGGCCGTGACGATTGTGGTTAAGATATTGGGCATGTGTCTGCACGAGGCATTACGGGCTTACGAAGCGCGGCGGCTGCGGTCGGCTGATAGAGATGAGCATCTTCTGTTGCGATCAAGAATGGTGCAGACGCAGGCTCAAGGGCGCTGGATCGACCTCATAGGCCAGTTTCGTGCGGCGATCCTCACAGTGAACACAGAGGCGGGACGAGCACTGCTGCGGGTGGAGAATTCGCCAGGCACCAGACTCAGGATCGAACGGGAAGATGGTATTGCCATCCAAGTGCAATACAATTCCGCGCTCCACCGGGTGAATTGCTCGGAACCATCGGCAGACACAAGTGCGAGAGAGATTGAACTGAAGGCGCTGCCGGTTGACGGCAATGACTCAACGGTGTGGGTGGACCGCACGACACGACGACTGGTACCCGACGCCCAGATCGCCGAGGCCGTTCTCCAATCCCTTCTCCAATTCGCCCCAATCCACGCATAGACTCACTTACTTTTGCACTTGACACACCATGAACTATAAGCTACTATGGCTTACTGTGAGGTTATGCAATGAGCAGCAAGAAGCTTCCAACTAACCTAATGGCAGCGACTCGGTACTTCGCCGATCCTGACGTTTGCGTGGACTTCGTAGCCGCGATGCGCTGGCCGGGCGGGGTGGAGTGTCCGCATTGCAACGGCATGCGCGTTTCCTACTTGTCCAGCCGTCGCATTTGGAAGTGCATGGCGAAGACCTGCCACAAGCAATTCAGCGTCAAGACCCAGAGTGTCTTCGAAGACTCGCCTATTCCCTTGGACAAGTGGCTGACCGCTGTGTGGCTCGTGGTCAACTGCAAGAACGGCGTGAGCAGTTGGGAGATTCACCGAGGCGTAGGCGTCACCCAAAAGACAGCGTGGTTCATGCTTCATCGCATCCGGCTAGCGCTCAGGAGCGGCAACTGGGGCAAGCTGGGCGGGGAGGATGGCGGCCCGGTTGAAGTCGATGAAACTTTCTTGGGACCAAAACCGCAGAAAATGCACGCGGACAGACGCATGAAAATGAAGAGGGGTGCGAAGGACTTTTCCAAGGCGATCGTCATGGGGATGTTGGACCGGGAGAGCCGCGAGGTTCGCGCTAAGGTGATTCCAGACGTAAAGCGGGACGTGTTGCAGCGAGAGATTATCAACGGGATCGAGAAGGGCTCAACCGTCTACACCGACGGCTATGCGTCCTATGACAGTCTGGTCGCGAAGAACTACATTCACGAGACCGTGAACCATATGAACGAATACGTGCGGGGCCAGGTTCACACTCAAGGGATCGACAACTTTTGGAGCCTACTCAAGCGGGGTCTTAACGGCACATACGTCGCTGTAGAACCGTTCCACCTTGACCGTTACGTCGATGAGCAAGTGTTCCGCTACAACAACCGCGCTACCAAAAACAATCCGCTGACTGACCTTGATCGCTTCATGCTGGCTGTTTCACAGATCGCCGGAAAACGGCTGACTTATCGGGAACTGACCGGCAAGGTGGGAGAAACGACCGCCTAATTTACCGCAGGGGTTGAAGAGACAGAACCGGGGGAAGCGGCGCGTTTAGCTCGCTTCCTCTTTTTTTCTTTCGTCTCGCGCTTCTTGAGCGTCGTCTTCGACACGCTCATGATCGTTCGCATGGCGCTCGTGAAGCGGCGGAATTCTGGATTGTCGGGCGGCGTCTTCATGCGGCTATAATAACGCAAAACTAAGGCTTTGGCGGAACCATCCATTGAGAGCCTGCGGGAGTAACGGCTGCGATGTGAATATGGCCGCCAATCGTGTTTATATCTTCTGTTGGCACCTCGGTGCATCCATGTATGTATTTCCGAATCAGATCACACCCATCGACCAATGTAGAGCAGGGCAGCATTTGTCCAGATTCAACCATCGAGTCATAAACGCTCTTATGCCCACTCGTCACTTCAATCGCTGGTACAGGGGGATTATGTGCCTGGTCAAGCCGCGACGGATTCAATGTGCCTTTGTTGGCCGATAGAATCATGCGAACAGATTGCGGCTTTCCATTTACATATCCAACCATCGCCAGTCGAGCTAACTCCTCACACCTCGGGTCCAGTCCCGCCTTGGTCCGAGTCATGAACGTTTGAATCAAAATATTCATCGCGTCTGCAATCGTTTCAGCATATTCAATAAGATTCTTAAAATGCTCTTTCTCGTAGGCTGAAATAGTCGCAAGAGTGTTCAAGCGAAAATCAAAACTGTGCTGTGAAGTACCGAGGATTGGGTGTCCTGACCATCCAAACAATGCCCGCAAATTGGCTGCATGGCAGCCAAAGATTTTTTGAGTGTCATCCCGCTCTAACTTTCTATCCGGATCGAGACGCCTCCCATCCGCGCCAAACACAAATCCTTCGTCTGTATAAACCGAAACAAGCGCGGTCATATTTTGGGATTCTACTCCGCATCCTTGGAAATGCAGGTGCTTCCCTAGATAGAGAAAATCATGGCGTATGGAAAACGGGCTGTCAGTCTCAGATGGGCGCACATCCGCCTTTCCGCCACATGGTAATATGTGGCTAAGATAAAGGCGGATCGCTCAATGTCCCTGGCAGGAAAAAGCGAGACCGACGCTAAGCCCGAATTTTGGCAACCAACGCGCCCACAGTTGGCAAAATGGCACCTCAAGAATCACCTTGGCGCTGCCGCTCTGTTCGGCATCATGGCTTTAGCTGTGATTCTCTACCTTGCGGCTATGACGATTCTGTCTCGCCACTTGCCCCGGTGGATGCCCTAAATTTCACGTATCGGAATCTTGGCGGTCTCGCACAAATCGACTAGCTGCTCTTCTCGATAATTTCCCTGCTCCACATCGCAACTAAAGAACTCCTGAAACGACTTTCGGAAAAACTCTGGCTTTGTGAATGGATCTCGGTGATCGACTACCGCCTTCCGCATTTCATAGGCCAGAAAATCCGCGGCCTGCAATTGCACTATCCCCAATTGGTTCTCAGTGTCACGGCTCGGGCTGAAGGTGGGGATGTGTAGGCCGGCCTGCTTGGTCACTTCCACCAAGCCTCCCATGTCCGGGCCACCATCCTCGAACACATACGCCACATCGCGCAGGGAATATCCGTTTTGCTTCACCCAGACATTCGACCTGGCAATGCAGAAACGTCCGGCCAGCGCGTAAGGACTCCGCACGGACTCCTTGAGTTGGAATCTGCTATTAACCTTGCGGAAGTCCTCGTAGTTCACCACGCACACAAAGCCAAACTCCACGGCCTCTCGAATGATGCGAGTGGCGTCTTTCACAAAATCTATGCGTGGACTGCGGTTCACTTGTTGGAACTTATCGAATGGGCCTTTGAATTGGGCAAACTCCTTCATGTGCAGGTACGGCACATCGTAGGCCGCCAGCATCACCTTCCACTCTGTCTCGAATCTCCTCCACCGCTCGACAGATGCTAGCCAACCGCACACAGCAATAAAGCCGTGATCCGCGCCGCCGGATTCGTCGCAGTAGATTTCAAACATGCCCACCAGTCTAGCGCGAACAAGGCGCACAAGACGGTCAAAGCCTGTGAGGGCGGTAGTTGGAGATTCAATAAGAGCGGTTATCATGGCTGACTATGAATACGAGTATCGGGGGAGGTGTCTTGTGGCGGATTTTCTGATCGATCGCAGCGTTCTTCGACGGATACTGGATCGGCACTTTGAGGCTGAGATTGAGAACCGCTCTTACGGCACAATGGTGAGCCGGGCTGCAAAAACGAAGCCCGGCCCGGCTCTTGAGTATGCGCGTCTTTACAAAGAGGCGATTGCGGCGCACAAAACTCAATTTGAAGGGACTCGCCGAAGCCTGGAGGAAAATTTGGCCGCTGGAGACGACGTTGCCGTTCAACGAGCACTCGCCGATCTATTTCCGCCTCGCTAGTACATGCTTGCAGCGCACTAACAAAGAAAATCTCCTCGGCTACGCTAAGAGCCGGAGGCCAGATTTCAGCATTTTGAGCACAATTTTCCACGATGTAGCATACTACGGAGTTTTCAAAAACACCCGTTTTGGCTATTTAATAGCAAGCGAAGAGGTTAGGTAAGTTATTGATTCCATGTGGTGTGCCAAGTATATTTATGCCGTTGTAAGTGATTGATTTGGAACGGTCCACAGTTTCACCGTTTCGCAAAAGGGCATAGAGGGTAAAAGGCAGGGACCAGGACCAGCGAACAGCGAACTGAACAGCAGGGAACGGTGAGGCAGGAAGTAGGGGGCTGGGGAGAAAGAAGCCGGGACTAAGTCCATTAGTCCCGAGTCCCTATTCCCTACTCTCTGTTTCTTGATTTATCGTCAAAGGCATATGGCCACCTCGGAGATCGTCGTTCCCCACCCCGCCGCCGAAGCGGAAGAGATCTACCGCCGCTGGATTCGCTTTCTCGACGAGGAGTTTCTGCGTCACTGCTCGATGGAGCGCCGCAGCGAAATTGTGCGCGACCAGTTGACGCAGATTTATCTGGGCCGGCCCCACAGCGGCAAACTCAACCTCTCGCTCACCTCGGAGCTGCCCGGAAACGTCGTCAGTCTCTCCCTCGACCCGATGAACGTAACCCTGGAAGCGGAGCACTTCCCTGAAGTCGATCGCGAGCGCTTTTCGCGCCGCAAGCCTCTGCTCTGGTTCTGGCAGATGTTCGACCGCTCGCCGTTGGGTCTCAATCACTGGCTGGGACTGCGTTTTCGCTGCATGTTGGGCCGCCACATCTTTGAGCACCTCGGCTCAGGCGTCAAGATTCACCATGGCGTCGACCTCACCTACGGCTACAACCTCTCCATTGGCGATGGGGCCGTCATCCGCCAGCGCGCGCTGCTCAACGATCGCGGCGGCATCACCATCGGCAAGAACGCCATCGTCGGTTCCTACTCGCGTATCTTTTCCTTCTGGCACGATGCCGCGGACTACGAAAAGATCCGCCTTCAGCCCACAGTCATCGGCAACGGCGCCCACATCGCCAGCCACGCTATCGTGCTCGCGGGCCAGAACGTCGCCCCCGGCGCATCCGTCGGCAGCTTCCCCGCCGACACCGCGTAAAGGAAGCGAATTGTGGTCCACCGCGATTGCAGATAACTTCCGGGGTGACCTGCCGGGCCGTCTACAAAACCTCCTTTACTTCTGCTAAAATGTAAAGGAGGGGTGATATCCGATGGAAGCCACGCTCAGCAGCAAATGTCAGGCCACGATTCCCAAGGTCGTTCGTGAACGATTGCAGATCAAGCCTGGGGATCGGTTCAAGTTCTTCTTCCATCCGGACGGTGTGATCATTCTGCCCAGGATTCCAACCAGGCGTCTCAAAGGCAGCGTCCCCAAGCTGCCGCGTTCGGTCTCTCTCAAAGAAATTGACAAAGCAATTGAGGCAGGCGCCACGGCGAGATTCCGGCGCAAGAAACAATCGGCCTCGAAATGATCGGTCTCGAACGCAATGATCGGCGGCGAATGCAATGATCGGTGGCGAATGCAATGATCGGATTAGACACGAATGTTCTTCTGCGCTATCTCGTCCAGGACGATCCGGCGCAGTCATTTCGAGCAACCGAAATCATCGAACGCCGTCTGACCAGGCGGGATCCCGGCTTTGTCAGCCTTGTCTCGATCCTCGAAATCGTCTGGGTCCTTGGAACTCTGTACAAGCGCTCGCGTTTGGAAATCGCCGACCACGTCGAAATGATCTTGGCGGCCGATATCCTCGAAGTGCAGAACGAGCAGGAAGTCTATGAGGCTGTAGTTGCGCTCAGAAATGGAACCGGGACCTTTGAAGACGCTTTGATCGGCGGACTCGGTGTCTGGAGAGGTTGCTCGGCAACTTTGACCTTTGACCAAAACGCTGCTAAACGCCTGAATGGATTTCAACTGATCTAACCCCTACGGAATCCTCCTTCTGTTCGTCGACCGGTGTTCGCAGATCACTGACCACTGTCCCCTTTCTTCTGGTACACTCGCGGTTCAGCCCTCCGCCATGCTCTTCAAAGCCCTCAGTGCGGCCGTCTACGGAATCGACGCCAACCTCATCGAAGTCGAGGTGGACTACAGCGGTGTGGTCATGGACCAGGATCACTTTCACACCGTCGGCCTGCCCGACGCCGCGGTGCGCGAAAGCCGCGACCGCGTCCGTGCCGCCATCAAGAACTCCGGCTACACCATCCCGCCCACCTTCATCACCATCAACCTCGCCCCTGCCGACATCAAGAAAGAAGGCTCCGGCTTCGATCTTCCCATCGCCGTCGGCATTCTTGGAGCTTACGGCGCCCTGCGGACCACCGACCTCAGCCGCTTTCTCATGGTCGGCGAGCTCGGCCTCGACGGCGGCGTCCGCCCCATCCCCGGCATGCTGCCCGTGGCCATCCTGGCCCGCGAAAAGGGAATTGCCAACCTGATCCTGCCCGCCGCCAACGCCGCTGAAGCCGCGGTTGTCGAGGGCGTCAACGTCTATCCGGTCTCCTCGCTCCTCGATGTGCTCGATCTGCTCAACACCTCGGTTGTCGGCGTCATCCAGCGCGAACCCTACACCGTCGTCACCCAGGAGCTCCTCGGAAAGCTTGAGCAGTTCACCGTCGACTTTCACGATGTCCGCGGCCAGCAAACCGCCAAGCGCGCCCTGGAAGTGGCTGCGGCCGGCAGCCACAACATTCTCATGATCGGGCCTCCCGGCTCCGGCAAAACCATGCTCGCCAAGCGCCTGCCTTCGATTCTCGCCCCCCTCACCTTCGAGGAGGCGCTCGAAACCACCAAGATTCACTCCGTCGCCGGAGTTCTCGAAGCCGGCGCAGGCCTGGTCACGCAGCGGCCCTTTCGTTCGCCGCACCACACCATCTCTGACGCCGGCCTCATCGGTGGCGGCATGGTGCCCCGCCCCGGCGAGGTCTCGCTCGCGCACAACGGACTCCTCTTTCTTGACGAGCTCCCCGAGTTTCCCCGCAACGTCCTCGAGGTCATGCGCCAGCCGCTTGAGGATCACACCGTAACCATCGCGCGCGCCTCCATGTCGCTCACGTTTCCCGCGCGCTTCATGCTCGCCGCTGCCATGAACCCTTGTCCGTGCGGCTACTTCAACGACAAGTCGCGCGAGTGCACTTGTACTCTGCCCATGATCCAGCGCTACGTGGCCAAAATCTCCGGCCCATTGCTCGACCGCATCGACATCCACATCGAAGTTCCCGCCGTTCAATACAAGGAACTGCGGGGTAGCGCGGCCATCGAGGGCTCAGCCCAGATTCGCGCCCGAGTTATGGTCTCCCGCGAGCGCCAGCGCCAGCGTTTCAAAAAGCACGGCGAAAAAATCTACGCCAATGCGCAAATGACCACGCGCCAGATTCGCGCCTATTGCGAGCTGAGTGCCGACGCTGAGCGCCTTCTCGAGCGTGCCATGCAGCAGCAGGGCCTCACCGCCCGCGCCCACGATCGCATCCTCAAAGTCGCCCGCACCATCGCCGACCTTGAAGGCGTCGAAGGCCTCTCCGTTGCACACCTGGCCGAAGCCATCCAATACCGCACCCTCGACCGCAGCTATTGGGCGTGACGCTTGTTCGTCGGCCTCGATCGCTCGCAACCCACTTCATTTCAATTCTGTAGGTGTCCGCAAACTGTTCACTCACTCACCAATAGGTGGGATTACCTTTGTTTCTGATTCCGTTCTAATCTGCGCCAGCCCAGCCGATATTCCGGGTAAGATTCATCTCACGTCCGCGGTCGAAACGCGGGGAGGCGCTCTTGCAGGACATCGCCCTTCAATCCGGCTGGGAGACTTTTCTTCTGGCAGCCCCATTTGTGGGCATGGTTCTTGTGGGTGTATTTCGCCTCGATGAAATCGCTGCCAGCCCAAAGCGACAACGCGGCCGGCGGCCCAGGCTCACCGGCAACGACGAGAACGGCCGGCTGCTCTTGAGCGACCCCGATGGACGGCCCTGGGCCGACGCAAGCGACCCGGCGTCCACAGCCACACGCGACTGAACCACAAGCCACTGAACCACAAGTCACTGAAATCGCCCAGCCCGGCTAGAGCCCATTTCCCGTGAATCCACCGCAAGGTCCGGCAGCGCCACCCGTTCAGCCGCTTCATTCTCGAATCTGACTCATAATAAGTCACTTACAGCGCTACGCCGAGAACGCCACCGTGCTCCGAGCCACCCAGGTAAACGTTCGACAAATGAACCAAATTGACTCTAAATAACTATTGACCGGGCTAAAGGTTTTATATAATCTCACACTAGCCATCCATTGAGGGCAGGTTGCGCATTGCGGCCGGGTGTGCCCATCAGCCACTTCCAGCATCAAACCTTTGAGAGAAGTCTCCGTTGATGCCTTGGCTGCGTTCTAGAGCAGCACTGGGAAGGGCCAGACGGGCCCGAATTTCTGGCGCGCAAACTGCAGATCCGATACGGTATGGCATCCATTTCATAGCGTGCAATGCCTGCAAAAGTTTTTGAACTGTGGGCATTCATAGCGCGTCTAAGATGTGGAAGTTGCAATTTGGGGCGGCCCTTCGTTTGTATTGGCTTCCCTCTGCTGCACCGGCGGCTTTATGGCTCATTCCGGTGCGGTCATTTGAAAAAGAAGGAGATACACCATGCGTTCCGATCTCGTTTTTAAGGCACTTTCTCATGTGTCCAATCGCTACCAGCTCTGTACACTGGCAAGCAAGGCAACCCGTAAGCTTCACAAGCCGAACACACGGCTGCAAGATACCACGAACGAAGTTTTGTGCCGTTTTGAAGTAGCCAGTCCTGAAGCTGAGACGCCCGAAGAGGCGCCCGCGGCTCATCCGGTAGAAAGGCGCCGTGCGGCTTAACGGCGTCCCTCGCCGCATTGTGCATTCAGTCAATCAAGGGTTTCAATACAGCTCCCCGTCGAAATGGGGCCATCTCTTTCCCGGCGCTCCGCACTCCAGATGAGTTTGGGGACGATTCAAGAGCAGGGTTGCGCCGGCTGAACTTGTGGTAATCCGCACGGTTGTTTCCTCTGGAGCACTTCCCGCTCCGCATTCCCTCCAACACATCCCATCTACTCGCAGGTAAACATGACCATCGCAGAACTGAAAGAAAAGAACATCACTGAACTGAGCCGCATCGCGCGTACCCTGGAAATTCCGGGGACCAGCGGCCTTCGCAAGCAGGATCTCATTTTCAAGATCCTCCAGGCGCAGAGCGAAAAAGAAGGCCACATCTTCGCCGAGGGAGTTCTCGAAATTCTCCCTGACGGCTACGGCTTCCTCCGCTCGCCCGATTACAACTATCTGCCCGGCCCCGACGATATTTACGTCTCGCCCTCGCAGATTCGCAAATTCGATCTCAAAACCGGCGACTCCATTAGCGGCAACGTCCGCCCGCCTCACGAAGGCGAGAAGTATTTCGCACTCGTTAAGATCGAAGCCATCAACTTCGAGTCGCCCGAAGAGACGCGCAACAAAATCCTCTTTGACAACCTCACGCCTCTCTATCCGCAGGAGCGCATCAAGATGGAGACGGTGCGTGAAGGCGTCAGCGGCCGCGTCATGGATCTCTTGACGCCCGTCGGCAAGGGCCAGCGCGGTCTCATCGTCGCTCCGCCCCGCACCGGCAAAACCATGTTGCTGCAGTCCATCGCCAACTCCGTTACAACGAACCACCCAGAGGTCGTGCTTATCGTTTTGCTTATTGACGAGCGCCCTGAAGAAGTCACCGACATGCAGCGCTCGGTCAAGGGCGAAGTCATCAGCTCCACATTCGACGAGCCGGCCGCGCGCCATGTCCAGGTGGCCGAAATGGTCATAGAGAAGGCCAAGCGCCTGGTCGAGCACAAGCGCGACGTGGTCATTCTCCTCGACTCCATCACCCGTCTCGCCCGCGCCTATAACACCATCGTTCCGCCCTCAGGCAAAGTCCTCTCCGGCGGCGTCGACTCCAACGCTCTGCAGCGGCCAAAGCGTTTCTTCGGCGCGGCACGCAACATTGAGGAAGGCGGCTC
>PLGG01000049.1 GCA_003138515.1 Acidobacteriaceae bacterium
ACTGTGAATCTGTGAAACTGTGGGGCGAGCCGAATCAACGGCTTGCAGCCACAGTTTCACAGCTTCACAGTCTCACAGTTTCACAGTTTTCGTTTTTTGGTCGTTCTTGATTTTGAGCTCTCGTGTCGAGAGGCTTTTTCCCGAGATTTGTCCGCCGCGGCGGATTGACGCGCTGACTCCGCTAACTCCGCTGCCGTTATTTCTCCGCCGTCTGCACCGGTTTCTGCCCGCTCGCGGCCGGAGGGTTCACCTGCGCGTTCAGGAAATTTGCCAGGTCGTCCACGTCCTGCTGCGTCCCGACCATCGGAGGCATGAAGTGGTGATACGGCGAGTCGGGCTTGTACTCATGCAGCATTGTGATGAAGCTCTCGATGTTGGCGCGGTCGCGACCGGCGAGCAGCTTCGCCAGCGGCCTGTAGCCGTTCAGCGTGTGGCACGCGCCGCACTCGCCGCGGAAAATCGCCTCGCCGCGCGAGTAGCTTGTATCCGCGCCGTTCCACACCCAATTGGAATGCGCCAAGTAACCCTGTTGGTCGATCTGGGTCGCATAGGGCACGCGCACTCCGTTCGAGTACATCCAGCGCCCGATCACGTATGGCTTGCGGAGCATCTCGCGCGAGTACTCGCCGGCGCCCGTCGCCACTAGCGCCAGCAACAGAATTGCCACCGCGTGCGCGGTGTTGAAGTCCGTCGGGTTCCGGTAAGCCAGGTAATACGCAACGCCGATGATCGTTGCCGAGGTCATGACGATCACGAGCGCCATGCGCGTGACGGTCGAAAATGTGCCGGTGCCCATGGTATCGATGCCCAGCGTGAGCAGCGCGCGCTGCGACGCGGGCACCATGAACAGGTACCAGATGAAAAGGAACGGCATGGCCACGAACGACGGCACCAGCCACTTCACGCTCCACTTCACCAGCGACGATTTGAGCGCGGCATGTTTGTGGCCGTCGATGCGGCTGGCGCTGATGAGCGCCCAGATGCCGGCCAGCGAAGCGCAAACACAGGTGCGCAGCAGCAGGCTCGGCCAGTACGTCGGATTGAAGAACGCGTTCCAGAACTTGCTCGCTTCGTGCCCGGTTCCCGCAACACCAAGCCACGTGTCGCCCGGCGTCAGCATAAAGGTCAGAATGCCGTTGATGATGACGAGCGTGCATACCGACGCGCCCGCATACACCCAGCCGACTACGAGGTGTAATTTCGCGTCGATCTTGTTCCACGTGTAGTAGTAGACCATCGCCGTCGCGAGCTCGACCATGAAGAACACCCACTCGATGGCCCAGCCGAAGACGAAGTTGTGGATCAGCGTGCTGGTCGCTTCAGGATTCGTCAGCCCAATCGCAAACCAGATTCCCACGCCGGAGATGGTGCCGAACACGCCGGTCAGGATGAGGAAGAACTTCGAGTAGCCCACCAGTTCGGCGAGCCAGTCGTTGCGCGCCTCGCGCAAGGCCTTGCGCTCGGCCAGCGGCAAATACAACCCGCCGCCCACGGCAAACTGCGAGATCATGACGTGGAAGATAGCGATGATGCCAATCACCCAGCCCGACCCGAGATAGGGAATGTCCCAAAATGGATAGTTCATCGTCCTCAGTCCTTACCGAATCGTCCAGTAACCAATCACCGTCGTTGCCAACAGTGCGAACACCGCAAGCAATCCGAAATAGTGCGCCGCGCGCCCACGCCGTCCCGATTCCTTGCTCGTGTCGTAGAACGGAATCAGAATCCAGAGCACGATTCCCAGCGTGAACAAGAGCATTCCGGCGATTTCACCCGCCTCGCCGGGCAGCACGGAGCCCAGCATCTTGAGCATCTCGAACGGGCTCATGAAGTACCACTCGGGATGAATGCCCATCGGCGCCGGCGCCAGCGAATCATACGATTTGCCCAGCGCCCACGGAAACACCGAAGCCAGCAGCGCCAGCACATTGAGCGAGATGATCCACATCGCGATGTCCTTGCGCAGGAAGTTCGGCATGAACGGCATGGACTTGCGTTCCGCCGCCGGCTTGGCTTCCTCGCTCTCAGGCATCGCGTTTCCATGGCGCTGCACCAGCCAAAGATGGAACGCGAGCAGGGGAATGAACAGTGCAGGCAAAACTACAACGTGCAGCGCAAAGAACCGTTGCACGGTAAACTCGGTCACGTCCGGGCCGCCGCGGAGTATGTTGGCAATCACTGGCCCGATCCATGGAATCGCCACAGGAATCTGCAAGCCCACCTTGGTGGCGAAGTAGCTGAGTTCATCCATCGGCAGCAGATAGCCGGAGAAGCCGAAGCATGCGGCCAGCGCCAGCAGCACCATGCCGCTTAGCCAGCCAAACTCCCGCGGCTTGCGGTAGGCCTTCATAAAGAAGACCGAGAACATGTGCACGAGAATCGCGAACAGCATCAAGTTGGCGGCCCATGCGTGCGCCGACCGGATCAGCCAACCAAAATGCATCACAAACGTGATCTGCCGGACGGATTCATACGCCTCAACGCCTGGCCGGTAGTAAACCAGCAGCAGCACGCCCGTGAAGCACTGCAGCATAAACAGGAAGAGTGTGATGCCACCCCAGTAGTACCAGAAGGATTGCGCGTGGACCGGGACCGTCTTCTTGCGCGCGAAGGCGGCCAGCTCCGAAAGGCCCAGCCGCTCGTTCATCCATCCGTAAACATTCGTCGCCATCGTCTTTGTCGTCATGCTTCTTGTCCTCGACACGCCAATAACATGTCGCCTTCAACGGTTCACGAACCACGAATCACGACCCACGTCTCATGCCCGCGACACTTCGACGCCCGCGTCGTTCACCGCAACCTTGAAGAGCTTGAGCGGCTTCGGCGGAGGCCCGCTCACGTTCGCGCCGGTATACGGGTTGTACACGCCGCCGTGGCACGCGCAGTGAATGCGGTCCATCTGCGGCTCGTACTGCACCGTGCAGCCAAGGTGCGTGCAGACTGCGGTCAACGCTACCCATTGCCCGTTCTCGTGATGGATGAGCATCGCCGGTGAGGGCCCGAACTTGAACATCAGCACCGACCCCGTTGGCAGCTTTTGCGCGTCCTTCAGCGTCACCTCGGTCACAGCCGATGCGCTCAGCGCCATCTCGCTCGGTGACGCCAGGTAACGGTACACGGGGTATGCCAGCGCCGCGGCGTAGCAAACGCCTGCAGCGCCCGCAGCCGCCAGAAACGCGCGCCGCGCCTTCACGTCGCCGTTCTCCGCGTGTTCCTCAACAATGTTTTCTGAAATCGCCGAATGACTCATAACCTATGCCGCGCCCTCCATGGTTTTCTGTGCGCGCGCCACCACCGACACGAGCCACCCGACGACTCCCAGGCTGGCCACAAAGAGCACGAGGAACAATCCCACCACGCTCCAGTTAGTCACCACGGCCCGGTCCCACACGTCGTAGCCCTTGCTCAGCAGCGTCACATCGCGCACGCCATCGCGATAAACCGTCAGCATGATCTCAACCAGCACCGCAACCAGCACTCCGGCCCAGCCCAGCCATCCGGCGCTGATCTTGCCGAATCCAGCGATCGCGCCGACCACGACAGCCACGACGACTAACGCGATCCATCCGTAGCCGGCGAACCCTGCAAACTTATACGCCGGATACACGGCATGACCGGCAAGCCCCGCCTTCACCGCTTCCGGCTGCACGCTCGCCGCCCAAAGTCCCGCGGCCAGATACACAATCCCGAATCCGGCCGCCACTTTACCGCCCACTCCCGCTACAAATTTCTTCTCTTCCGCGGTGAATGTGCTGCGTCCTGCCAGATATACCAGCCACAATCCGCCGATCACGAGGCCACCCGCCATCATGAGCAGCCAGCGCGGCTCCAGCGTGGGATCGCCCGTGGGAAGATACGCGCCCATCGCCGACGCCGAATACATCCCGCGCCACGACTCAGGCCGCAGCATCAGCGTCATATTTGTCGAAAGCATCCGCGCCACACCGCCCGCCAGCAGCCACGCCATCAAACCCACCCACCACGCCGATTTCCCCGCTTCAAGCCTGGCAGTGAACTTGTAAAGCAGCCAATAGACAAGCATCAGCGTCGGAACGATCGCGATCCAGTAAAGCCCGATCAGCACGCTGCTGGTGTAGAGCGCGCGCCCGTAGAGCACTTGCGCGAATAGGAGTGGCGGCACGGCCAGATTGATCACGAACGTCATCACCACCGTCAGCCGCCGCGCCAGCGCTCGCGCAGTCACCAGCGAGTTTGCCGATTTGCCGAACAGGCTGAGCAAAATCGCCAGCAGCAGCCCGCCCAGCAGCATCTCCACGGCTACAAAATGCAGCGACAGCGTCACGATATGCAGCAGCTTCAGCAGCCACACAGGCGCCGGCAAAGGAATCGGATCCACTGCAGGATAGGCATTCATAAGGTTCTGATCGTTCCTTTCACTCTTCAGCTCTCGCCGGATGCTTCATGCGAGCCGCCATGAGCAAATGCGCACAGCCCAAGCCGCACCTTCGCGCCGAGAAGGCGGGCGGGAAAAGGCGGTGGGGCTGGCGCGGTACATTTTGGACTGTTTTCCTCCAATTTGACTTGGAAAAAGTGAATCTATAGTTCGCCGCGACCTCGGGTCTGTGATGGAAAGCACATCGGCTTGTGACGGTTTCAACTACGCTGCCGATTTGACCGCAATCGTCGTTACCGTCCCGGAAACCGTCTTTTGCTGAGGTGTTCGGATTCAGGCAACGTTGATGCGGCGGACAACGTTATGAAGCGACCCAACTCATCCATGCAGCTCACGCGCGCCGCCGATTATGCCGTTCGCGTTATGATCCATTTGGCTGCGCTTCCCTCCGCCGGGCGCGTCTCGCTCCTCTCCCTCGCCCAGGCTACGGGTGCTCCGGAAAGCTTTCTGTCCAAGGTGCTGCAGGCTCTTGCCCGCGCCGGATTTATCTCTTCCCAGCGCGGGCAGTCGGGCGGATTTCGCATCACGAGCCGCGGCCGCCAGACCTCGATGCGCGAAGTCATTGAAGCGATCGACGGCGCGATTTGCCTCAACGTCTGCCTCATGCACGGCCGGTCCTGCCCGAGAAAAGCACGCTGCCCCGCGCACCCGGTCTGGGTCAGGGCCCAGCAGGCGATGTTGCAGGTTCTTTCCGGCTCCTCGATCGCCGCCATGGCCGCTGAGGCGCGGCCGGCAAGACCGGTCCACCAAATTGGCGTCGCACATGCACTCCACATGCCCGCGAGAGCGGCACGTCGATAAACCTCCGCCGGGCCGTGCTTCCGATTTGCCAATCGCTCGTCCAATTTGCCAAGCGCGCGTCCGGGGTGTTTCAATCGGCTTATTGAAACAGGGGTGCTCCACTTCTTGTGGGGCTGAGAGATACCCTCGAACCCGATCCGGATAATACCGGCGTGGGAAGTTTTCTCCAACCGAGCGGCGTTCTTCTTCACCTCCCTTCGCGGCGCAAGCTCCTTTGTTTCATGTGAGCACTGAAACGAAGGGTCCCCATGCACGAAGCCATCTCCGCTGCCATCTTGCGCACCCTGCCGTCGCCGTTCAACTACGCCCGTCGCTCGTTCGCGCCGATCTTCTTTCTGGTCTGCATCCTCGCGTTGCCTCTCTACGCGCAAACTACCGCGCCTCCTTCGCCCAGTTCCTCTTCGGCGACACAAACGAACGCACAGAACCCCGCCCCCGCGCAGCAGAAACCTGCGCCTGTCACCACCACTGTCATCGTCCACGGCGAAGTGGAGGATAACTACCTTCCCGAATCGGTTACCGCCGGCACTCTCACCAACATTCCGATCAAGAACGTGCCGCTCGCGATTTCCGTGGTGACGCGAGACCTGCTCAACGACCAGGTTTCGCGACTGCTCTCCGACGTGACCCAGAACGACGCCTCCGTCAGCGACGACTACGTGCCCGTGGGCTACTACGGCGACTATCAGATTCGCGGCTTTCCCATCGATCTCGCCACGGGGCTTGAGGTCAACGGCATGACCATCGCCGGCGAACAGGATGTGCCGCTCGAAAACAAGGAGGCTGTCGAGTTTCTTAAAGGAATTGCCGGCGCCGAAAGCGGCGTGGCTTCGGCGGGCGGCTTCATCGACTACGTGACCAAGCGCCCGGCCAGCATTCAGGCCTTCGATCTGGCCACCGATCATCGCGGCACGGCCTATGGCGCGGTCGATCTCGGCCATCTCTTTGGCAGCCGCAAGCAGGTGGGCGCGCGCGTCAATCTCGCAGGCGAAAGAATCGTTCCCTACATGAATGACACCAACGGCTGGCGGGCGGTTGGAGCAGGCGCGGCCGACTGGAAGCTGAATCCGGCCACTATTCTCAAAGGCGACTTTGAATATCAGCACAAGACAGAACGCGACGGCAGCGGCTATCAACTTCTCGGCGGCACAATCCTGCCAGATATCAATCGCATCTACCGTTCGACCATGCTCGGCGATCAGCCGTGGAGCCCTCCTGACACGTACGACACGTTCAATACCAACGCTCGCCTCGACCACACTTTCTCGCCCTCGTGGATTGGCTACGTGGCCGCCAGCTTGAGCCATTCACTCATCCAGGACAACGTGATCTACGCGTATGGCTGCTACTACGAAGCCGACTGCCAGGGCAATGGTGGGACCGCACCTGATTATTTCTTCGCTCCCGATGGAACCTATGACATCTACGACTACCGTAATCCCCGTGAGCTGCGCATCGATGCCGAGGGCGAAGCGATCCTCAACGGTCACATCAAAACTGGACGGGTCACGCAAGACATCACTGGCGGCGGCGAACTCTTCCTGCGCAGCGTGCACGAGCCTGGCTATTATTCGACAGCGAATCCCTACTCGCCCGACGGCGTTGTCCAGGATGGCGCGGTTTACGCGTATGTCGGTTCGGAAAACATCTACCAGTCGATCGCTCCGCTGCCCACGCCCGGCGATCCAAATTCGCTCGAACCTAAGTACGAATCCGCCGGCCCTCGCCGCCTGTGGGTAGACAGCCGCCAATCCTCCAGCGTCATTCAGGACCGCATTCATCTTCCCGCGCGTATCCAGCTCATCGCCGCCGGCCGCTACGATTCGCTGCGCGACCACAACTACTCGCCTTATGCCTCATGCGCGATTGCTGCTGAACTTGATCCCACGACGGTGTCATACCCAGATCCCTGCGCGCCGAAGATAAAGGACGAGCCCGTCTGGCTGCCGCAATTCGCCGTGACCTACAGCCCTCTAGAGAACCTCACGCTCTATTCGAATTACGGAGTGATGCTTTCACTCGGTCCGCAGGGGCCTTTCTGGACCGATAACGGCAGCCAGTTTCTCGCGCCGTTCTTCACGCGCCAGGCTGAGATCGGCGCGAAGTACGAACCCGGGCAACGCATTCTGCTTACTACCGCGCTCTTCCGGATGCGCGCGCCATCCTTCTACCCGAAAATCATTGGCGGCCCCGACGACTACTGCCCCGCCGGCGCCGCGGGCGATCTCTGCTTCGAGCAACAGGGCCGCGAAACCCACGACGGCATCGAGATCAACGCAGAAGGCAAAGCCGCGAATTGGCTTCGCCTGAATGGATCGGCAGCGGCCATGAACGCCGTCTCCGCAGGCACTGGCACGCCCTCGTTCGACAACAAGCAGGTCATCAACATTCCGCATCTTCACACAAATGTGTTTGCCGATCTGACTGTGCCTCACCTGCGAAATCTTCACCTGATGCCCGGCTGGAGCTATACCTCGCGCAAGGAAGCCACTCGCGACGATGCGGTGTTCGTGCCCAGCTACAACCTCTTCAACCTCGGCGCGCGCTACACGCCCGGCGGCGAGCAGGGGCGCGTCACTTTCCACATTTACGCCGACAATATCGCCAACAAGCGCTACTGGTCCGACACTGGCGCCAGTTACGGCGATACATTTGTCTGGCTGGGCGCGCCACCGACCGTGCGTCTCGACGCCCACTACACGTTTTAGGCCGCTAGCTATTAGCCTTTAGCCCTTAGCTTGAGCCGCGACAGATTGAGTGTATCCGGCAGATGCAAACAGAATGAGTTAAGGAGCTGAAGGCTAAGAGCTAAAGGCATGAAGCTCGACATGGATCAATGAGTTCAGCAATCAAAGCCCACGGCATGGACGGCTCGCTGGTCGAGCCCGACTGGCCTCCGCTCACGCTCGATGAGCTGCGCCCGCTTCTCGCCCAATTCCCCAATCTCGGCGAACCAACGCAGATCCTTTCCGCAAGTCCGCGCCCATTTTCCGCTGCGGGCGTTGTCGCCATGCAAACTAGCCGCGTCTTCATCAAGCGGCATCATCGCTCGGTGCGCGATCGTGAGGGACTCCTCGAGGAACACCGCTTTCTTTCCCATCTGCTCACGCAGGCCGCGTCCGTTCCGCGTGTCTTTGCCACCGTGACGGGCGAAACGGCGATCGAATCCGGCAACTGGACCTACGAGGTGCACGAGATTCCGCCGGGCATCGACCTCTACGAAGACGCCATCTCCTGGACGCCGTTCCGCAGCGCCGGTCACGCGCATTCAGCTGGAGCTGCGCTGGCGCGTCTCCATCTCGCCGCGCAAGACTTCAACGCCCCGCCCCGCCAGCCGCGCCCACTCGTTGCCAGTTTTACGATCTTCGCCGCCGCCGATCCTTCCGCCGCGATGCAACGCTACCTCGCCGCGCGTCCGTCGCTCTCCGCGAGTGAATCCGTCCACGCAAGCGCGGAACAAGCTCTCGAATTCCTCGTGCCCTTTCACGCCGAGCTTGCACCGCATCTGCCCGCGCTCAAACCGCTGTGGACTCACAACGATTTCCACGCCTCCAACCTCTTCTGGAGCAATGCGGGGCCCGATGCCGATCGCGATGCCCACGCCACCGCCATCATCGACTTCGGCCTCGCCGACCGCACCAACGCCGTGCACGATATCGCACACGCCATCGAACGCAACATTGTCGGGTGGCTCGCGCTCGTGAACGATCCTACAAACCCTGACACTGTGCCCATTCATTTCGATCATCTCGCGGCGTTTTTCGACGGTTACGAATCGATCCGCGCGCTCTCGAGCGAGGAGTCGGCCGCCCTCGCGCCCATGACGGCTCTCTGCCACGCGGAATTTGCGCTTTCTGAGGCCGACTATTTTCTTGGCGTTCTGCACTCGGAAGAAAAAGCTGCCATGGCTTACGACGGCTGGCTCGTTGGCCACGCCCGATGGTTCCACAGCCGGGCGGGCCGCAAACTGCTTGACGCGCTGCGCCGTCGCGCTGGCTGCAAGGACTCGCTCCGCGTCGCGCGACCGGAGAAAAAAGCAGCTCAGCCATGATCTCGAGCGCCATCGCCGCCTACCTCACTGCGCACGGCCTGGAACTCACCGGAGCCGTCACGGCGGCCTTCGGAATCTGGCTTACCACGCGGCGTTTGCTCATCTGCTGGCCCGTGACTCTCGTCTCCATCTTTCTCTACATGGTGGTTTTCTTTCGCGCGGGGCTTTTCTCCGACGCATTGCTGCAAGTCTTCTTCGTCGTCTTCACGTTTTATGGCTGGTGGCACTGGTGGCGCGGAGTTCGTGAAGATGGCAGAGTGCGCGTGGTTCCGCTGCCGACGCCAAATCTATTCGTTGCGCTCGTCATTGGCGCGGTTGGGAGCATTGCCTTGGGAACGCTGGCCAAACGTCTCCACGCCGCGCTGCCCTACCTCGACGCCGTGCTGATGAGCTACAGCTTGGTCGCCACCTGGTGGCAGGCGCGCAAGCACATCGCGAACTGGTGGCTTTGGATTCTTGTGGACGCAGTCTACGTCGGCGAATACATCTACAAGGACCTGTGGCCGACGGCGCTGCTTTATGCGGCCTTTGTGCCTCTCGCAGTACTTGGCCTGCGCGACTGGCGCCGCGCGGCGGCCGACGCTTAGACCGCCTCCTGCACAACATTGTGCAGGGGCTCACCTTTCATATATCGCCGCAACTCATCGGCCACAGTTCGTAGCGAACGCGGAGCAAATTGCGGTGTCGATCCGCCGATATGCGGGGTCAGAAGCAGGTTTGGGCAGCTCCACAGCGGGTGGCCATCCGGCAAAGGCTCGGGATCGGTGACGTCGAGCGCGGCGCGAATGCGCCTCGAGTTGAGCGCCTCAACCAGCGCATCGGTGTCGACGATCGGTCCGCGCGCGGCATTCACCAGCAGCGCCCCCTGCCGGAGCAGCCCGAGCTGCCGCCTGCCGATGAGCCCTCGCGATTCCGCTGTCGAAGGGAGGATCAACACGACCACCTCGGCGCGCGGCAGCAGGCGGTCCAATTCGCTTACCGCGTGAACCTCGGGCCCGGTACGGGCGCTTCGCGCCACGCGAATCATCTCGACGGCAAACGGCGCCAGCATGCGCTCGATTTCCTTGCCGATTGCCCCATAACCCACCAGGAGCATCGTCTTGCCGGTCAACTCTTCCGCGAGCACCGGCGGATAGACTGCGAGCACCTCACCGGTGATCTTGGCGTAATGAGTGCTGGCCTCGATCCGCCGCCTCCAAATGCCTGACCGTTGACTGTCGAGATACAACGGAAAGTACTTCAGCATGGTCAGGATGGCCGACAAAGTCCATTCAGCGGTCGAAATGTTGTGCGCGCCATGCGCATTGCAAATCGTAACGTGCGGGCCCACCGTCCCTGGAATCCACTCCGTCCCCGCCATCATGGCAAGCACCAGCTTTACGCCATGCAACCGCGGCCATGCGCGTATGGCTTTGGTGGAATAGGGGTCGGGAATCCAGACATCGATTTCGACGTCATGGTCCATCTTGTCCGACACAGGGATAAGCTCGATCCCCTCGGGGAAATCGCGAAACAGCTCAGCGGGTAATGTAGCTGGGTATCCGACTCGCAGCATGCGGCTTCTTGCGCACGACCGGCGCTCGCTCCTCGATTCCATCCTATCGCAGCCGTTGCGCTGTCTTTTCCATGGCACAACCCCATTGGCGCTTGCCGGTCCCGGACGCACAGCTGTTCACGTCAGCGCGCCACAATCTATTCTGAAATGGGGAGAAGTTTCAACCTCAGATTGTATCGATGCGCCTGAAAGCCAAAAAGACGTGGTCCCAGCACCAGCTCTCCGCCAAGCTGCGCGTGGAAGGCGGCGAAAGCCAGGGCCTGTTGACCTTCGAGCGCCGTCGGCTGTTGATCGACGCGGCCAAGACCGCGCTGGCTGCGGCTCTCTGCTGGTGGCTGGCATTGCGTTTCGGTCTTCACGACGGTTATTGGGGCTCCATCAGCGCCATCATCGTTTTGCAATCGAATGTCGGCGCAACGGTGACGGCCTCGCGCGATCGCCTGCTTGGAACATTCATGGGCGCGGCGTTTGGCTTTGCATGTTCGGTCTTCGGCGCGCCGCCATGGAATTACATTCTGGCTTTGCTTCTCGCAATCATTGTCTGCGGCCTGCTTAGTCTTCGCAACAGCTCGCGTCTTGCCGCAGTCACCATCACCATCATCATGCTCGTCTCCAAATCCGGCCCGCGCTGGGAACTGGCGCTCGACCGCGTCGGCGAAGTGTTGCTTGGGATCGTCGTCGCGCTCGCGGTCACAACGCTTGTCTTCCCGGATCGCGCACGCCTGTGGCTGCGCGACGGCCTGGCCCAGGAGTTCCTGATGCTCGGCGGTTTTTTCGAGGCGATTCTCGAGGGCTTTCGCGGCGCGCCGTCTCAGAATCTAGCTGCCTTGCGCGAGGATGTGCTGGCTCTGCTCCGCGGCAATAGTCAGCTGCTCGAAGCCGCGCGTAACGAGCCGAGCGGCCCTGGCTGGCGCGAGGGTCTGAGCATGCTCTCGCAGTTTGGCCGATCTCTCTATGACGCCCTTGTTGCGCTCGAGCTTGCCGTGAAAGACAGCCACGAAGACCGCTTCGCGCAGCAACTGGAGCCGGCGCTTTCGCATCTTGCCGCCGACATTCGCACCGGCTTCAATTACCTGGGGGGCTGCATTCACAAGTGGCGCTTCCGCGAGCCGGCGCAGGGAATCAATCTGGAGCAGGACATCGCCGACCTGGAAGCGCGGATGGACGAGGTTCGCCACACAGGCATTGGATTTTCTCAGGCCGAGCTTCTGCGCGCCTATGCGGTTCAGCTCCACCTCAAGCAAATTGCACGCTTGCTCCGCGCCACGCGCATTGAAACCAGCAGCGCGGTCGGCGATGCCGGCAAAGCCGTCGATTCCGCGTGAGGCAAGTCCGCTTCGTGCTGGCAGTTTTAACGCGTCTTTTGCGCAAAGGTGCGTGAAAGCGACGACGATCAAACCGCCAGCAACTCTGTGTATACCGCCATCCCGACCACCGCGTCGGCTCCAATCGCATCGAGCGCATCCACTTCCTCCTGGCTGCGAATTCCGCCGGCCACGATCAGCTCGCGCTGCGTCAGTTTCCGCAAACGCGCCGCGGTTTCGATGGGAAAGCCCTGCATCATTCCTTCGCCGTCCACATGCGTGTAGAGAAATGCTGCGGCGTATGGCTCAAGTTGCGGGATCGCCTCGTCCGGCGTGAGCTCAACCTGCGCCTTCCAACCCTTCACGGCAATGCGGCCATTCTTCGTGTCGATGCCGGCCACCACGCGCTCCGCGCCCACGCTGTCGGCCAGCTCTGCAGCGAAAGCCGTATTGACCGCGCCTTCCGCCGAGAAAAGCGCAGACCCGATGATCACGCGTTTCGCTCCAGCGTCCAGTACTTGCCGTGCGCGTTCAATCGAGTGGATTCCGCCACCTGCCTGGCAAGGCAGCCGCTTTGCAATCTGCCCCACCAGCGCGGAGTTATCTCCCTGCCGCATCGCTGCATCCAGATCGATCAACTGCACTAATGGAAACTTGGAAAACTTTTCGATCCAGTATTCAAAATCGTCGAACGCCAGGCGTAACTTCTCGCCCTGCACAAGCTGCACAATGCGCCCGCCCATCAGATCAATAGAAGGAATCAACATGGCAGCCTCACCGGAACGCCCGCATGTGCCAATTCCTCTTTGAGCGAGCGTGAGGTCGACACGCCAAAGTGAAAGATGCTGGCTGCGAGCGCCGCATCGGCTTTGCCGCGCCCGAAAACGTCGGCAAAGTGCGCCACGGTTCCCGCGCCGCCCGAGGCAATCACGGGGATGCCGACGGCCTCGCTTACCGCCGCGGTTAATTCACAATCAAAGCCGGCGCGCGTTCCGTCCGAATCCATCGAAGTGAGCAGAATCTCGCCCGCGCCGCGCTGTTCGGCTTCGCGCGCCCACTCGACGACTGTCCGGCCAACGGGGCGTCGGCCCCCCTGTACGAACACCTGCGCATCGCGCACCGGGTCGGCGGCCGCAGGGTCGCGACGCGCGTCGATGGCGACTACGACAGCCTGCGCGCCAAAGCTCGCGCCGATCTGGCTGATGAGCGTGGGGTCGGCCAGGGCCGCGGAGTTGATGCTCACCTTGTCAGCGCCCGCCTCGAACACCTGCTCCGCGTCGCGCGCCGAACGAATGCCTCCGCCCACACAAAATGGAACAAACAGCTCGCGCGCTGTTCGGCGCACCGTGTCGAGCAGCGTCTGACGGCCCTCGTGCGTCGCCGTGATGTCCAGCAGTACGATCTCGTCCGCACCCTCGTGCGCGTGCCTCGCCGCCTGCGTTGCCGGATCGCCCGCGTCCACGAGATCGACAAACTGCACGCCCTTGACCACGCGGCCCGCGTGCACATCGAGGCAGGCAATAATGCGCTTGGTCAGCATGTGGCTCCCTTCGCCTGCCATGCAAGAAAATTGCGCAGAATCTTCAGTCCGGTCTCGCCCGATTTCTCCGGGTGAAACTGCGCGCCCATCACGTTGCCGCGTTCCACAGCCGCGGCAAATGGTTCAATATAGTGCGTCACCGCCGCCGTGTCGTTTGTGACCGGGCCTTTGTAGGAATGCGTGAAGTAGACAAACTCGCCGGCCTCGACGCCTTCGAGCAATTGTGACCCACTGCGTACTTCGAGAGAGTTCCAACCGACGTGAGGAACCTTTTCCGAGCTTTCGGCAAAGCGCGCGCAGGATTCCGGGAAATGTCCGAGCCCCGCTTGCTCGGGCGCTTCCGTCGATCCCGCGTAAAGCCACTGCATGCCCACGCAGATGCCCAAGAACGGCACGCCGCGCGCAATCGCTGCTCGGATCGCGCCTGTCAGCCCTGTCGCGTCCAGCCGTTCCGTTGCTGCGAAGTGACCGACGCCGGGAAGCACAATGCGCTCTGCAGACTCGACCAGCGACAAATCGCCGTCGGTCACGACAGTCTCCGCGCCCAGATGCCGCAGCGTCTTGAGCACTGAAGTCAGGTTGCCGGCTTTGTAATCGATCACAGTAACTTGCATCGAAGCCTCGGAGCTGGCGAGTAAATAAGTGAAACGGTGAACGAGTGAATAAGTGAACGAGTGAGCGAAGTTAGAGCAATCCTTTGGTGCTCGGCAGCATTTTGCCGAGCTGCTTGTCGCGCGAGCAGGCCACGCGCAGCGCCCGTGCGAACGCCTTGAAGATGGCCTCGATCTTGTGGTGGTTTGAGCGGCCGTACATCGTCTTCACGTGCACGTTGGCCCGCGCGCCACGAGCAAATCCCTCGAAGAAGTCCGTCACCAGCTCGGCCTGCAGATCGCCAACCAGCCGCGTGCGCACCTTCGTGTCGACAGCAAAGGCAGCCCTTCCGCTCAAATCGACAGCGGCAATTGCCAGCGTCTCATCCATCGGCATTACAAAGTAGCCGGCGCGCAAAATGCCGCGCTTGTCGCCGAGTGCGCGGTCAAACGCCTCGCCTAGCGCGATACCTACGTCCTCAACCGTGTGGTGCTGATCGACATCCAGGTCGCCTTTGCAGGCGAGGTCGAGGTCGAATGCGCCATGCCGCGTGAACAGCTCCAGCATGTGATCGAAGAAACGAATGCCGGTGGAGATTTTGTATTGGCCCTGGCCCTCGATCGTCAGCTCGATCTCAATGCGCGTTTCGTTGGTGTTGCGGATGACGGTTGCCGAACGTTCTTTTGTGTTGGTACGTTCCCCGGTCCCCAAGTGCGAGGGACCGGGGGCACCCGGCTTTCGCGATTTGATTTTTACCGTCATAGTTTCCCACCTTCCGCCCGCAACATGGCCAGCGCGTTGTTCAGCGCAGTAACAGCCTGCTTCATTTGCGCGCGCGTCCCGATGGTGATGCGCACGCGGCCGTCGCAACCGGGATCGTTCGATCGGTCACGGACCAACACTCCCGCATCGCGCATCAGGCATACAAACTCCGCATGCCGCGCACCAATCTCGACTAAAACAAAATTTGTCCGGCTCGGCCAACGACGAACTCCTGCCGCATCGAGAGCCGCTTCGAATTCTGTGCGCGCCGCGAGCACTTCGGCAACGTACCAGTTGAGGTAAGCCGTATCCTCGAGAGCAGGTGGCAAGCAGGCCAGCGCCAGCGAGTTCACGCTGTAGGGTGAGAGCACGCGCCGCACCCAGCGCATCAACTCGACCGGCCCGGCAAGCAGGCCGAGGCGCAGGCCAGCCAGGCCGTAGGCTTTTGAAAACGTGCGTGCGACGACGAGATTCGGCAGGGTTCCCACGAGATCCATCAAAGTCTCGCCGTAGAAATGAAAGTAAGCCTCGTCAACGAGAAGGACGGCTTGTGGTGCGCGCGTCGCGAGCAAGAGCAGTTGCTCGCGCGTGGCTACCGAGCCCGACGGACTGTTCGGATTGGCAATCGCGATGACCTTCGTTTTCGACGTGATGGCCGCCATCAGCCGGTCGAAGGGGAATTGGAGATCATCGCCGGCCTGCACCGCCACGACGCGCGCGTCTGTCGCAGAGGCGTACACCTCATACATGGTGTACGTGGGCACGGGCATCAAGACTTCATCGTCCGCATCGAGGAATGTCTCGAAGAGGACGTGGATCGCTTCGTCTACGCCGTTGGTCAGCGCGACCTGTTCCGCGTGCAATCCGAGATGCGCGGCAACGATCGCCTCAACCGGTTCGCGCTCGGGATACCGCGTGAGCGCACCGGCCGAGATTTGCGCCAGCGTTTCGCGCACTCTTGGTGAGCACTCAAGCGTATTCTCGTTGAAGTCCAGCCGCAGCGCAGCGCGGCTGCCCAGTGGAGGGTGATACTCCTTCATCTCCTGCACGCGCGCACGCGGCGTGGGAGCTAGTGTTGTCGATGCGTCAGCCACGTGGCCTCCTCCTCATGCGAGTGCGGATCGCCTCTGCATGGCCCAGAAGCCCTTCGGCTTCGGCAAGGAGCGTTGCCTTCGGTCCCAGTTTCTCCGCGCCCTGCGCCGTGTACTGCTGCACGGTGATGAGCTTGACGAAGTCGTTCACGCTCAATCCGCCGCGCACCCGAGCCATGCCGCCCGTTGGTAGCGTGTGATTCGGTCCGGAGATGTAGTCGCCCATGGGCTGTGCCGACCATCGGCCGACGAAGACTGAACCTGCATTCTGAACCCATTCCAGATCCTTCGCCGCGTCCACGGTCAGGTGTTCTGGCGCAAGACGATTCGTGATTGCACGCGCTTCCTGAACCGAACCAGCGACAATGACAACGCCATTTCGCTTGAGCGCCTCGCGTGCCACAGCGTTGTTGCGACTGCGTTCCTTCGCTTCGGCCATCACCGCTCGCGCCAACTCTTCCCGCGTCGTTACAAAGATCGCCAGCGCCTCCGGATCGTGCTCCGCCTGCGCGACGAGATCGCTCGCGATGTCGGCAGCACTGCCGCGCTCGCTTGTTACCACAATTTCCGTTGGTCCCGCAAGCATATCGATCGCGCAGTCGAATGCGACGAGACGCTTGGCCGCGGTTACGTAGAGGTTTCCCGGTCCCACAATCTTGACGACGCGCGGTAGACTCGGGGTTCCGTAGGCCAATGCCGCCACGGCGTGCGCGCCACCGAGGCGATAGAATTCCTCGATTCCGAGCAGATGCGCCGCTGCCAGTGTCTCTTGAGCAGGCTTGGGCGAAACCACAACAATCCGCTTCACGCCTGCCACTTGCGCGGGAATCGCCGTCATCAGCAGCGTTGAAGGCAGCGGATGCCGCCCGCTTGGCACGTAACAGCCCACGGAACCCAGCGGTCGCACAACCTGGCCCGTCGTCAGACCCTCGACCGTCGATTCATTCCACGATTCCGGCATCTGCCGCTCGGCAAATCTGCGAATCTGCGCAGCAGCCGTTGTGAGCGCATCGCGGAGCGCAGGATCGAGCGCCTTCCAAGCCGCCGCCATTTCTTTTCGTGTTACGCGCATCGCATTCGGCCCGGCGAGCCCATCGAATTTCGCAGCGTAGCGCAGCAGTGCGCGGTCACCGCGCTTGCGCACATCGGCCACAATGCGCTCGACCGCGGGCAGCACTGCATCCAGCGCCGTGCCGCCACGCTGTTCAAGGGCGGCCAGCGCCTCCGCCGCTTCCCGAGCATTTCGTCCTGTGGTCCGGATCAGCTTCATCGTTCGGATCTCGTCAAAGCACCACTTTGTTCAGCGGATACTCCACAATTCCCGCCGCGCGCGCCGCCTTGAGCCGCGGGATCACGTCGCGGGCCACACGCTCTTCCAGAATCGTATTCACCGCGACCCACTCCGAGTCGCTCAACTGCGAAATGGTCGGCGAATTCAGCGACGGCAGCACGGCCAGCACACCCTCCAGGTCTCCGCGTTTCACGTTGAGCATCAGCCCGATCTGCGCCTGCGCGTCAATCGCGCCGCGCAGCATAAGCGCAATCTGGTCGATCTTTTGCCGCTTCCACGCGTCGGCCAGCGCGGCCTTGCTGGCGATCAGGTGCGTCTCGCTCTCCATCACCGTGTCGATAATCTTCAGGTGGTTGGCCTTCAACGAACTGCCGGTCTCCGTCACTTCGACAATCGCGTCGGCGAGCATCGGCGGCTTCACTTCAGTTGCTCCCCAACTGAACTCCACCTTCACGTTCACGCCCTTCGAGGCAAAGTAGCGCTTGGTCACCTCGACAAGCTCCGTGGCGATGATTTTGCCTTCGAGATCCTCGGCCTTCTCATAGCCGCTCGCTTCGGGCACGGCGAGCACCCAGCGAACCTTGCGACGGCTTTGCTTAGCATAGGTCAGCGTCGTCACGCTGGTGACTTCCAAACCGCTCTCGACCACCCAGTCGATGCCGGTCAGCCCGGCGTCGAGCACACCATGATCGACGTAGCGCGCCATTTCCTGCGCGCGAATCAGCATGCACTCAATGTCACCGTCGTCAATCGAAGGAAAGTAGGAGCGGCCGTCCGCGTAAATATTCCACCCCGCGCGCTTGAAGAGCGCGATGGTCGCATCCTGCAGGCTGCCTTTGGGAATTCCGAGTCGAAGCTTGCTACCCACGGCTCACCTCCGCACCCACCGTGATCGGCCGCGTAAAGCAGCTCACCGTGCCCTCGTGGCAAACCAGGCCGTCACCTTCGACCTCCACGCGAAACAGCAGCGTGTCGTTGTCGCAGTCGGTCGAGGCCGAAACCACGCGCAGCCGATTGCCGCTGGTTTCGCCCTTCATCCACAGCTTCTGGCGGGTGCGGCTCCAGAAGGTCACAAACCCGCTTTCCTGCGTTTTGGCGTAGCTGGCCTGATTCAGAAAGCCCAGCATCAGCACCTCGCCCGAGCGCGCATCCTGCACGATCCCCGGCACGAGGCCATCCATCTTGTCAAAATCGATTGCCGTTGTCTTGTCGCTCATCTCTCATCCTGTCTTTGTCCCCGGTTGGGGTTGAAGTTCTTCGCCAGACACGAAAAAACCCACCAGCGTCATTCGCCGGCGGGCTTGGGTGTTTCTTTTCGATCTCTCTGGCCGATTAGCTCAGGCCATGGCAGTCCGCCGGCATGGTTGTCCCATGATGATGGTGGTGGCCGTGATGGCGGAGGCTCTGCATCTGTTTTCAAGGTACGGGCAAAGCCCTTTTGATGTCAAATGGTTTGTTAACCTCGATGCGGGAATCCTGGAAAGGAGAATCTTCGTCCATGCGTACACCCGATCTATCCTAGAGGCCGCACTCCTTTACCTGCGAGCGCTTGATGAAGGCCTCTCCCGATGTGCTCTTCCGCGCCTGGACGGAGCAGTTCGATCGCTGGTTTGCCGCGCCCGGGTCGGTCTCGATGCGGCCCGAAGTCGAAGCGGCCTTCTTCTTCGAGACGGAATTCGAGGGTCAGCGGCATCCGCATTACGGCCGCTTTCTGCGCCTGGAGCGCCCCCGGCATGTTGAACTCACATGGCTCACCGCCGCGACCAAAGGCGCGGAAACCCAGGTGACGGTAGAGTTGATTGCGAAGGGCGGCGGCACTCTGCTGCGCCTCACGCACGCTGGATTTCCCAACGAAGAGTCGAAGAAACGGCACGAGGATGCGTGGCCGCACGTGCTGGCGCACCTGGACAAATGCATGGCGGAAGGGGCCTGATCCCGTCCGCGGTGGCGGATTGACATGGCCCGCGGCAAACCGATCCGCAGTCCGCGCCGATGCTACTTCGCGGCGGCATTTTGTTCGCGAAGCAGTTCGACAACGCGTTGATAGATGCGATTGCGCAGGTCGAATCGCTCTGAAGCAGGTGCCACATACCGGATATGGAGCTCGATCCCGGAACTGGAAGGCCTGAAGTTCACCGCCGGCGCGGCACTGAATCGGCTCAATCCAGCATCTCGTGTTCCGTGTTTCCATTCCTGCTCGGCCAGGCGCGAGTTATCCTTCGTTTCTTCGGCCACAGCCTTTTGGACATTTTCCATCAAGGAATGAACGTCTGCGCCCGCCGGTACATTCACCGCGATCTCGTCCCACATCCACTGGCCGAACGTGGAGAAGTTGAAGTACTGACCCCTGATCGCAAAGCCGTTCATAAAGGAGATGCGCCGGCCGGTCGGAAGTCCCTGATCGGCGAGCCCGCCGGTTTCAATCAAGGTCGTGGTCATCAGCCCGATCTCCGTTACCTCGCCGCCAACGCCGTTGATTTCCACCCAATCGCCAACATGAATGCCGTTCTTGCCCATGAGCACGAACCAGCCCAGAAACGCCAGGATATAGTCCTGCAGCGCGATCGTGAGCGCGGCTGTGGCTAGGCCCAGAATGGTCGGCGTCTCCTTTGGTGAGCCGAAGATCGCGAGCAGGATGAGCACAATGCCCAGCACCTGAATACTGAGCCCAAGAATGCTGCGCAAGGTGCCCATCTGCCTGCGATCGACTGCAGGCCGGTCCATCAATCGCCGCGCAAGCGCGTCGAGCGAAAGCATTCCCACCAGGATGAGAAGAATGAGCATGAGTGATTGCAGAATCAGATGGATCACGATCTGGTGCTGGAGCTTCACTTGGTCGGACCACTTGGCGTAGACAGTCGCAAGCTGCTGCTCGGTTTGGATTCGGTCGTCGTCGATGCTCAGGATCTGGCGCTCGATGCTGCGATTCTTAAGAATGGCGAGTTGGGACCCGCGATCCGGCCCCTCGCCTGCCGCGCCAGCCGCGTTGGCCTTGGCTTCAAGGGCGGTGTGCTCGGCGGTGAGGCTGCGCACTTCGTTCTGCGCCTCCTGGAGCGCCTGCTCGATCAACCCCTGGCGCTGGATTTGCTTGAACCAGGTGTTCAGCCGCGCCGCGAGTGTGCTGTCCTGACCAGCTGAAAGCACCGCAATTTGGCCGCTGCTCACGGCGTGGCTGTCGTACTCATGCATCGATGCTTCATGAGCGGCCAATTGGTCCTGGATCTGTGCGCTGTGATCGCCCGATGCGCGCTCAAATTCGCGCTGGGCATCGCTCAGCTCGTCATTGTCGAGTCCGAGCTGTGCCTTGGCCACTTCAAGGTCGTCATTCGTTGAACTGGGCTGCGGGCCGTTGCTGGCCGAGCCTTTCGATAACCCGGCCTGAGCCGTCAGGCTATCGACGAGCGCCTGGTCCTGCTTTGTGAGTTGCTCGAGCTGTGTGACCTTTTGCGAGAGCGCCAGCGCATCGCCCGTGAGCGTGCGGCGCTGCGTTTCCAGGCGCGCCTGGCGCAGAGCAGCGGCAAATGCCTGATCCACTTCATGGTCGGCCAGGCGTTCGGCCTCGCGCGCGTACTCATTCTCCTCAGCGGAAACTGCCAGCGGCGCCAGAGCCTGAGCGGTCTGCCAGGGATGCAAATCCACGAGTGATGGTTCACCGGCTGAGTTCGATGCTCCGCCCTTGCCGCGCAGAACGTTCATCGCGCCGCGCGTGGTCCACGAAAACACGACGCACACGATCAGCAGTGCGAGCAAAGAGCAGAGAATCAGAAGCCTGGTCTTGCCTAAGAGGCGAGCGCCAGATGAACCGTCGGCGGGAGGAACGACAGGGGAAGTCGCCACACATCTATTTTGGCAGGTTGGCCGCCAAATTGCATGGTATATGGATTCAATTCTTCGCCTTCAATCTCTGGCGATGAATAGACTGGAGATGGAGAACCGGGCCATGCAAAACCTCATACGACTCACGGTGATGCCCATCGCCCTTCTAGCCGTCTTTCTGGCCGGCGCTACGCGGATTGTTGCGGTTGCTTCGCAATCGAATTCAGCGCAATCGGCAACGAAGACAAAAGCCACTCCGCCGCCCGAGGCTCGCGTCGACATCAACCATGCCAGCGCCGAGGAACTCGCCAAGGTTCCCGGTTTGACGCCGAGCTGGGCCGGCCGCATCGTTCGCTTTCGCCCCTATCGAACCAAGCAGGATCTGCTGGATCACGGCGTGCTCCCGAGCGATGTCTACGACAGTATCAAGGACTACATCATTGCTCATCGCGATGAGCAATAGTCTTCGGCCAGCTAGTCAAATCCGGCCTTGAATTCACAGCGGCGATCCGCTTTCTCCAAATCCACAAACATTCTCTTCGTCCGTGCGTTGCGGCCTTTACACTGGTCAGTGACAGGAGGCTATCGCCATGCAAACCCGGATTCTGGGTACCACCATGCCGGTGCTCGAAGTGCTGCTCGACCCCAACGAGAGCGTGTTTTCAGAGAGCGGCGAGCTCTCGTGGATGACTGCGTCGATCCAGATGACGACGCATACGCAGGCGGGCGGGGGTGGGGGATTGTTCGGAGTGATCAAGCGCGTGGCCGGCGGCGGCAGCATCTTCATGACCGAGTACCGCGCCATTCAGTACCAGGGGAGCGTCTCGTTTGCCACCAGGGTGCCGGGCCACATTGTGCCGGTGCAGCTTGGCCAGGGGCCGGAGTACATGGTGCACCGGCACGGATTCCTGTGCGCCACGCCTCAGGTGACGATCGGGGTTGGTTTCCAGCAGTCGCTCGGGGCGGGCATCTTCGGCGGCAACGGATTCCTGCTGCAGAAGGTCGGCGGCGTAGGCACGGCGTGGATTGAGCTTTCGGGAGAGCTGATCCAGAAGGATCTCGCGCCCGGCGAGATTTTGTTTGTGCATCCAGGCCACGTGGGCGCGTTCCAATCGACGGTCGGTTTCCAGATCACCACGGTTCCGGGGATCAAGAACATGATCTTCGGAGGTGACGGAATCTTTCTGGCGCGGATGGTCGGTCCAGGCACGATCTGGCTGCAAACGCTGCCCATCTCGCGGCTGGCGAGTCAGATCTACGAGTATCTGCCGCATCCGGAAGCGACCCCGCAGGCCGCTACCGGCGCGGGACTACTTGGCGGAATCGTTGGGGGAATCATCAGTGGACAGTGAACAAGAACCAGTTCTCAGTTGTCAGTTGTCAGTTGTCAGTTGCCGGTTGTCGGTGGGCAGTGGCCGTGAGTCGTGGATCGAGAGCAATGGACAGTGCGCAGCCGACAATCATCGCTGCACATGAGCCTGGCATGTAAGGATTGCCTCGTATGAATCAATCCGCGCAGAGCAAGCAAAACGTTCGCGGACACATCGTGTTCTTCTTCGCCGTGGCGCTGGCCCTCTACGTGGCGTGGCTGATCCGCGGCATGCTGGTGCTGTTCTACGTCTCGGCGCTGTTTGCCGTGGTGCTCTCGCCGATTGTGCGGGCTACGTCGCGGATCCAGATCGGCCGCTGGAAGCCGTTCCACGGATCAACGGCCATTCTCATTCTTCTGCTCGCGGTGGCCGGCGCGTTCGCGGTGTTCGGATTTTTCGCCTTGCCACCGGTCATCAACGACCTGCAGGCTCTGACGGGCGAGTTACCCGCCCGCATTCCCGCAATCCTTGCCAAGGTCAGAGAGGTTCCCTACGCCGATCGCCTCGACGCCGCCGACATGATCTCCTGGATTCAGCGGTGGCTCTCGAGCGGGGCAGCGTACCTGCTGTTCTCGTTCCGGGCCTGGGCAGGCGTGCTGGTTGAAGTGATTGCCGGCTTCGTGCTCACGCTCTACTTCATTCTCGAGGGCGAAGGCGCGTACCGCTGGTTCCTTTCGTTCGTGCCAGCAACGGCGCGGCAACGGCTGGACGCTACGCTGCGGCGCGCAGCCGGCCGCATGGAGAAATGGCTGCTGGGCCAACTGAGCCTGATGCTGATTCTGGGAACATCGAGCACGATCGTCTACCTCGTGCTGGGCGTGCGCTACGCCTACGTGCTTGGAGTGCTGACTGGACTGCTGAACCTGATCCCGGTTCTGGGCGCGGCAGTTTCGCTGGTGTTGGCGATGCTCGTGGCTGCCATCGACAGTTGGGGCCGCGTGGCCGGCGTCGCCATCTTCTTTCTCGTGTACCTGCAGATTGAAAACTCCTTGCTGACTCCGCGCATCATGAGGAGCCGCGTGCAACTGCCCGCGCTCGCGATCTTCGTGGCGCTGCTGCTCGGCTCGGCGCTCGGTGGCATTGCAGGCGCGATGGTAGCGATCCCGACGGCGGTTCTGGTGAGCGTGCTGGTCGAGGAATATCTGGTGAAGAAAAACGACGTGTAAGGCAGCGGAGTTAGCGGTGTTAGCGGAGCAAGCGGAGTTAACGAGGCCCTTCGCCGCGGCGGTAAGACAGCTTTCAGGTTTCAGGTTTCCGCTCGATTCGCTGTGAGAAAAGCGAGAAACTCCGCCGAATACAAAACCCTCAAAAATCGGAAATAAGTTTTAACTTTTTGATCTTCGCGATTGGGTCGGAGCGCGAAAAACGAAAAACTCAAAAGCGAAACTGTGAAACTGTGAAACTGTGGCTGCAAGTTGTTGATTCGGAAGGCTCCACAGTTTCACAG
>PLGG01000080.1 GCA_003138515.1 Acidobacteriaceae bacterium
TTCACAAAAGGGCATGGGGGGGTGGGTAGGAATTTGTATGGGGGGTGGGGTGCCGGAGGCAGGGGGGTGGGGTAGAAACAGTGATTCGTGGGTAGTGGTTAGTGGTTAGAAATGCAGAGAGTGAGGGAACAAGTGAACGAGGGAACAAAGGAACGAGTGAAGAAGTGAAGAAGTGAAGAAGTGAATGAGTGAATGAGTGAACTGTGAACAGGGAGCGAGAGGGAAGAGAGCAGGAAGCGAGGGAACGGGGGAACAGAGGGACCGAGGGAACAAGGGAACGGAAAGGCGGGGAATACGGAGTAGCCAGTAGGGAATTGAAGAGCAGGGGAGCAAGGCAGCGAAGAGCCGGTGGTGTAAGGAGCAATTCCGGTTTGGTCCTCGATCTCTGCTCGGCGATCGTCAGCGCGAACATCATGGGACCATTGTGCGCCAAACCGCGGAAATAATCGGCAAACTTGGGGGAAGTTTCTTGGGCGTGTTTTCAATGGGTTGAGGCTCTCGATTGCAGACGGCGCACTTGACAAAGAAGCTGGGACCGGAAGAGAGAGGGGGCGACCGAACGAGGTTGCATGCGCCAGCGCGGTCCACTATAAGTAACAGCGAGCAATAAGCGCAAGCGAACCGGGAGCAGGGCGGACTTGTTCGTGCCGGCGCTCGAAATATTGAAGAGGAACAAAGGAAAAACAACGATGAATCGCAGAGAAATGTTCGCGGCTTTGGCCGCTACTGCCGTTGCCGGCGATGCGCTGGCGTTCGCTCAGAATAGCCCCGGCACAACACCCGCCGCCGCGCCCGCCGCCGACGCCACACCTGCCGCCGCGCCGGTGATGGGATCGAAGGTGTTCGACTGGAACTCTCTGGTCGACAAGCCAAACAAGACCGGTTCGGTGCGGACGGTTTGCAGCACGCCGACGGCGACGCTCGAAAATCTCGAGATTCACATCTCGACGCTGAACCCCGGGCTGATGTCGCATCCGCCGCACAAACATCCGAACGAGGAGTTGATCATTGTGCGGCAGGGAACGGTGGAGACGCTCTCGAACGAGGAGTGGATCTGCGTGGGGCCGGGGAGCGTGATCTTCAACGGGTCGAACCAAATGCATGGATTCAGGAATGTGGGGACGGAGCCGGCGATTTATCACGTGGTGAACGTGAAGACGGCGGCGACGCCGCCGGGATCGACGGTGGTGGTCGGGGGATAAATAGGGGCGTGCAGTCCCACCCTTCGCGAGAAAAAAGCGAAGGATGGGGCAGCCTCATGATGGGGAGAACGGAAGGGTGGGCCATCCACCTAATCAGTCTCACTAGATACTGGCGAGCCTGAATCGACTTTGCCAGAGCCGACGGCAGGCATCAATTCAGCGGCGATAAAGGTAGGCAGCTTCGCCGCGACAAGCACACCTGACCGTCGCATATAGTGATGCACAACGCCGATTAAGATTGGGTCAGGCTGCCAAATCTTTCGGTTTGGGTTATCCCCCAACACCCATACCGCCCCTCCACTGAAGCCGTGAGGCTCAATGTCGCTCAAAATACTGTGATACTTAAACACGAACTCTTTCGCTGGCGAGCGCTCAGAAGAAAAGTTGGACCATGCAGTTTTGTTGAGTTCTACAGAATATTCAGTCAAATATGAAGCGCAACCCAGAAAGCGAAAAGACCTATTTCCCTCTGTAAATAACTCTTTTGAGTTCCCTTCCGGAAACCCGAACAGCACGAGCGATAATCCGTCCAGCTTCGCATCGTCCCATCGCATAAACTCCAGTGACTTGCGAACGTCGTAAACCTCTACCGCTTCTGGAGGAACCCATGATGAATCCAGCCTCATAGCTGCGATGTCAATGGTTTTGTCTTTCCAAATTTCAACAATCGGCAGTCGATCTCCAAACGTGCCCTCGCCGATCTCAGAGATTTCTGCATCGGCGGCGGCTTTCTGTCTAATCGCCGCGGGAGGCCGTAACCAGAACCGAATGTCATCTTGCTTTGATTCGCCTATCACATGCTCTGCCGTGAGAATGTACCTTTGCCCGCCCACAAGCACGAGGGTTCCAGTTCCAATGCCGGCGTTTTTCTCGACAGCTATCCCTACCACATAGCGCGCGATGCGCTCTTCGGTGGCGATTCGGAACTGCTCATCAATGGTCATTGGCCGGAATTACAACACACCATAAAGACGGATTTGTGTCACGGTGGGTGGCGCACCCTTGACCTCCTGCAACTGAGGGTGCCCCATCCTTCGAGCTTAGCAAGGGTCGCGAAGAGCAACTGCAGATCCTTCGGCTCCGTCCGCTTACCGCGGATTCCGCTCAGGGTGACAGATCATTTTGCTGGGCGAAGGTTGTTACTTCGATTGGGGCATGGACTGTGTCACCGGTTCGCCCGCGATCGACAGCTTCACGCGATAGACGCTGGAGCTGGCGCAGATGTAGAGAGTTTTTCGATCTGACCCGCCCCAGGCTACGTTGGCGACGGGTTCCGGAATGAGAAGCGTTGCGAGGCGCTTGCCTTCGGGCGAGAGAATGACGACACCGCCGGGGCCGGCGCTGTAGATGTTTCCCTGGACATCGACCTTCATGCCATCAGGACCGTTGGGGCGCGGATCGGCGGTTCCGTCATAGAGGAGCGTGGGATCGGCGAGCGTGCCGTCGGGGAGAACGCGATAGCGCATCCAGATTTTCTTGGGCTCGGAGTTGTCGACGTAGAGAAATTTTTCGCCGGGCGAGAATGCGATGCCGTTCGGGCGGGGCAGGTCGGAGATGAGGAGTTGAAGATCTGCGCGGGCGGGCGCGGCGCCGGGCTTTTGGGCGAGAGCGCCCGGAATGCGATAGACGCCGTTGACCTGGAGGTCTTTGTCGGGGTCGGAGTCGTTCTGCTTGCGCAGGCCGTAGGGCGGATCGGTGAAGTAGATGGAGCCGTCGGAGCGATAGACGAGATCGTTGGGGCTGTTGAGGCGCAGGCTCTGGTAGCGATCGGCGAGGACGGTCTCGGGGGCTTCAGGATTGAGCGTGTCAAATCTGTAGACATCGCGCTGGGCGTGGCCGGCGACGGTGAGGCGGCCGTTGGCGTCGAGGGTCATGCCGTTCGAGCCCGGCTCGTAGCCGCCGTAGGGAGCGGAACCCTTGTAGCCGCTGGGCTGAAGAAAGATGCTGACGCCCTTGCCGGGCGTCCAGCGGCGAATGGTGTTGGAGGGAATGTCGGCAAAGAAGAGGCTGCCGTTGACCCAGACGGGGCCTTCGACCCAGGTGAAGCCGGTGGCGATGCGATCGAGCTTGGCGTTGGCCGGGATGATGCGGGCGCTCGCGGGATCGGCCCGGTCGACTTGAAGGGGCGTGGAGGTGATGCGGGTTGGCGGCGTGGGTTGGGCGGGAGTGGCGGTTGTTTGCGCGGGAGTGGGGGCGGCGAGAAAAAGGCTGAGAAGCGCAAAGGTAGCGGGCGCGAAGAGGCGCAGTGGATTGGTCGAGATCGTTTTCATTTGCGGGTTCCTGACGTGTAGAGAATTTCCTAAGGCGGTAGATTGTTACTGCGACTTTGCTGCGCTGCACAAGGCAGGGCATCCGACCCATTCATCTTTCGCTGAAGGGCGCGGGGGTGTCAAGGAGATGAGCTTTCAGCTCTTAGATTTTAGCTATTAGCTCGATGTGCGATGGCTGACTTGATCGGCTGCGGGACCACGGAGCTGTGGGACTACTGGGACTGCGCTAGGAGGAAAAGCGCTGCCAAAAGCGGAGGCGAGCGCATAGAATACGAGTTGGAATGAGCAAGAACAGGGAAATGAGCAAGGACAAGCACAAGACGTTTGAAGTAGCGTGCCCGGATTGCGGGGCGATGCTGAAGATCGACGCGGCGACGGGGGTGCTGGTGAGCCACACGTCTGCGCCGCGCAAGCGAATGTTCGAGGACCTGGAGACCGCGGCGCAGGCGATGCGCGAACACGGGGAGCGGACTGAGTCGATTTTCAGGCAGAGCGTGGACGCGGAGAAGAACAAGGAAGATCTGCTGGAGAAGAAATTTGCCGAGGCGATGCGCAAGGCGAAGGACGCTCCGGAGGGCAAGCCGCTGCGCGAGATCGATTTGGATTAGAGCGCCGGCTGGATTCGGGCGCTGGCTGGATTAGAGCGCTGGATTGCTCTGGGCGCGCTGGTCACGGTACAGGAGTTTTTTGCGGGCGGTAGCGCGATTAAAGTCGCCCGACGCCAGGTTTTCAAGCGATACTTAAAAGGCAATTGGGTTTCCGAGCCAATTGGCGCGCGAATGTCAGGAGGGGTCATGGTGGTTGTGCCGTTAACAAGGGGAGAATACGAAGCGGGTGTTGGGACGCGCGACGATAGGGCCGAAGACACGAACTGGATCCGATATGCAGCGGCGGGCACACTGGCCGCAAGCGGTGTGCTGCTGGTGACCGGCCAGCGGCGCCTCGGCCTGGTGACGGCTCTCTCTGGCGCGGCACTGGCGCTGATCGATCAGCAGGATGCCGTGCGCAAGTGCTGGGACAAGCTTCCCGAATTCCTTGAAGACCTGCAGGGACTGCTGAGCAAAACGCAAGCGGCCGTGGAGGATGTTTCAAGCCAAAGCCAGAAGCTGCGGCAGGTGCTGAGCAGGTAGCGCGGCGGCGTGCGATCTGAAGTGCGTGCGGGCGGCGAGGCGCGCGACGTGGGCCTGCGACGCAGAATCCGAATACAATTTCTAATTCTTGCGCTCGATGAGATAGCGAGCGACGGCCTTGAGGCCGAAGGCGCGGCTGCCATAGGGATCGAGGGCGGCGAAGGCCTCTTCGACGAGTTGCGCGGCATCGCGAAGGCTTTGCTCGACGCCATAGACGGCCGGCCAGGTGGCTTTTTCAGTCGCCGCGTCTTTGCCCGCCGTCTTGCCAAGGTGCGCTGAGTCGACAGTCATGTCGAGCACATCGTCGACGATCTGAAAGGCGAGACCGGCCTTGCGGCCGAAGCGGTTGAGGCGCGCGACGTCTTCCGCGGTGGCGCCGGCATAGACGCCGCCGGTTACAACGCTCACGCGGATGAGTGCGCCGGTCTTGGCGCGATGGATGGCTTCAACGAGCTCGGGCGTGGGCTTGAGGTGCTCGCTTTCGAGGTCGAGTACCTGGCCGCCGATCATGCCGTCGACCGTGCCGATGGCGTTGGCGATAAGGCCGATGATCTGCGTGCTGGCGTCGGGCGGGCAGGACAGGCCAGATAGGATCTCGAAGGCGCGGGTCTGGAGCGCGTCGCCGGCGAGGATGGCGATGGCTTCGCCGAAGGCAACGTGGCAGGTGGGCTTGCCGCGGCGGAGATCGTCGTTGTCGAGAGCGGGCAGGTCGTCGTGGATGAGCGAGTAGGTGTGAATCATCTCGATGGCCGCGCCGAGACGCTCGATTCCCTTCGGCAGACGGCCTGCGATGGCGACGCCGGCCTGCATGGCGAGCACCGGGCGGAGACGCTTGCCGCCGGCAAAAACGGAGTGGCGCATGGCGCCGTGGATCGAAACAGGAATAGTGTCCGCTGAGGGCAGCAGCTTTTCGAGCGCCTTGTCGGTGAGGTCGGCGCCTTCCTGAATCAGCGTTTTGACGTCGGAAATCATCGCTTTCATTTTATTAGACGAGTGCGGACGCGCCGCAGCTCATATAGCCAAAGGCCTGCGAGCAGGAGCGCGCTGATGCCGCAGAGCCAGCGGCCGGCAAGAACGTCGGGGGTGATGGTCCAGTCGATGGTGAGGTGGATTGGGCCTGACGGGACGGGCACGGCGATGAGGCCGTCTGCACGTTGCGGCAAAGCGGTGAGTTGATCCGCAGTCGGGGTCGCAGTCAGGGCCGCAGTAAGTGGCTGGCCGTTGAGGTGAATGACCCACGCGGGATAGCGAAGGAGACGCAGCACCAGGTAGCCGGGGTGCGGGATGGTGGCGACGAAGCTGCGGTGTTCGGGGTTGGTCTGGAATCCGCCGACTTGAGTGAATGTGGCCTGGCAAGTGTTTTGATCGGGAGCCCATGCGGGGTTCGCGTCGGGATCGTCGGGGTCAGGCTTGCCGAGGACGATGGTGGGATCGCTGACGAGGCAGGCGTCGGGAAGGCCGGTGGCGATCTCGGAGTCGTCGCCGTTGGGCGGCTCGTACTCGTACATGCCTTCAGAGCCGGCTCCGGCGCGATAGCCGACGAGCATGGATGCGACGGTGTCTTCGGGGTAGCAGACCTGGAAGAAGGTGGTTCCGGCGTAGATGGTGGCGGCGATGAAAAGCGCGGCGCAGGCGGCGAGGGCGAGGATTCGGCCGAGGCGGGAGTGGCGGGGGTTGCGGGAATCGCGATTCAAGGGCCAGATGGCGGCGACGAAAAAGATGGACATGGGCGCCTCAACGGCTTCGAGCCAACGCCAGGGATATTGCAGAAAGGACATTTGAGGGAGCGCGTGCCAGACGGGCCGCGAAATGGGAAAGAGCAGAAACAGAACGACGACGGGAATGGCGGCGAGAGGAATCCACCAGCGAGTCGAGTTGGGACTCTTGGGTGTGGGCAGCGCGTTGCGGAACCAGCAGACGACGATAGCGGCGAGAGCGACGGCGATCATGGAGATGGCGATCCAGGAAACCTGGCGCAGGATCACGTCGTGCAACGCGAGCAGCGGATTGGCGTTTCGGGCGAAGAGCCAGTTGTTTTCGAAGTTGTAGCCCGGGTCTTCGGTGGCCTGGCGAATGTCGACCCAATGGCGCTCGAGGGCGGCGGGGAGCCAGTAGATGGCGGCGAGACCGAGGCCGAGGACCGTGGCGACGGCGGCGCGGAGAAGCGGGGCCCAGGTCTTGTTGACGATGGCCCAAGTGAGCGCGACACCCGCGAGCAGGTATCCGGCGATGACGCCGAGCGGGAGGTTCGAAAGCCAGGCTCCGGCGAGCGCGAGGGCGAGCGGGACGGTGGAACCGTCAAAAATGCGCGCCGCAAGCGAGGCCCGGCGCGGGAGCGATCGCGAAGGATCGGAGGTTAATTCGGGATCGCTCCCATGTCCCCAAATGCGAGGGACATGGGGCACCCGGCTATCGGGCATTCGTGGCTTCCCACCCTTTCGCGCAAAACGCGAAAGTGTGGGGCACCCAGATGTTGGGCGATCGCGGAGCGCAAAAAGAATGATGAGGGGGAGCCAGAATCCGCCGGCGAATTCGGGGAAGGCGCAGCGCTCATAGCCCGTGAAGAGCGTGAAGCCAGAGAAGATGGAGACGCAGCCGGCGAGCGTGGCGGGAAGATCGTCGAGCGCGTCGAGACCGTGTGCGTCGAGACTTAATGCTTCGAGCGCGAGGGCGCGCGTGGCCAGGCCGGTTGCCGCGAGGATGAGGAAGGTGAGCACGATGGGCGCGAGATTCCAGGGAAGGACTGCGCCGATTGCCGCGCCGAGCATCCAGGTGAGCGGGGGATAGAAGACGAAGCGAGGCTCGCCAGCGCCGTAGTTGGGGCTGGGCGTCCAATGGGGATAAGGAATGCCGTGACGCCACGCGTTGAGGCAGTCGAGCCAGGAGACGAGATGAACGTCGAAGTCGTGGCCGCATGAGTTGCCGCGAATGAGTTGGGGAACGATGGCGACGAAGGCGGCGAAGAGGATGAGCGCTGGGCCGGTGAAGCAGAGGCGTTTGTGTTTCGTGTCGGTGCTTTTCATGGAAGCAGGTGGAGCGTGTGCGTGGTTTGCGCGGCGACGGCGGCCGGCGTGAAGGGCAGCGCAAAGGTGGTTCCGTTGTACCAGTCGTTCCACTGGTCGCGGAAGTAGGGACTGAGCGGGTTGCTGCTTTCGCCGAGGACGATGTTTTCGGTTGAGCCGTCGATGTTGCTCCAATCCATGGTGAAGCGTTGCGAGGGGCCGAAGTCGCGGCCCACTTGCTTGACGGTCGTTTCATCGCCGCTTTGCGGCTGGCGGCCGGTTCCGGCGATGCGGCCGATGAGGGGTAGAAAGACGGCCAGCGGATGTTCGATGTCGACGACGTGCCAACGGCCGTAGGTCCAGCGAGTGACATCGAGAGGCGCTCTTCCGTCGTGCATTCCCTTGCGCACCGCGGCGGTCAGGAGGGCGCTCCAGTCCTTGTAGACGGGCGGAAGCCACGCAGGCTTCGCGTTCATCACGATTTCTTCTTCAGCAAACGCGGATTCGCTCCAGTGGTAGTCGCGGCTGAGGTTGCCGAGTTTGGGCTCGAGGATCATGGGCCAGAGCGCAGCGCGAGTTTCGGTGACGATGGACGCGGCGGCGGAATCGGTGGTGAGGCGGCCATCCCAACTGCGCATGAGGTCGGCCGCCTGACGCATGCGCGCATCGCCGTTGCCTTCGGGGCCGGGAGTGTGGTCGATTGCGTAGGCGAAGCGGCGGCCCATCTCCTGATCGACTTCGCTATAGATGTCGGTTTGGACGGCGAGCATGTCCGCGGGCTTTAGATTGTCGCGGCTGTCGAGCGATTTATAGATGCGCTCAATGCGATAGGGATCGCCCCACTCGTCCGTGAGCGGGTAAGGCGATTTGTCTGTGGTCACGCGCGCATTGGCGGTAGCGAGAAAGCCCGAAGGCGGATCGACCACGCTGGGCATTTGATCGAAGGGGATGTAACCCTGCCATTCGTGTGTCTGGTCGCGAACGGGACCGTCGGAAATTCCTGCCGGACGGATGGGGATTTGTCCAATGGCGCGGTAGGCGATGTGACCCTGATCGTCGGCGTAGACGATGTTCTGCGTGGGCCAGCACCAATGGACAAGAGCGGCGGAGAACTCGGTCCAATTCGACGCCGTGTTCATTTCGTAGAGCGGAAGAGTGTCGAGCGTTGGATCGTAGAGGGTCCACTTGAGAGCGGTGGGCGGATCGCCGGCGGGGAGCAGCGGATTCAAGAGCGGACCATGCGCGGTGCCTTGCACTATAAGGGTGACATCTTTGCCGCCGCGGACATGAATGACTTCGCGATCGAGATCGAGCGGATGCCATTGCGCACCCATTCCCGCAGATTCGGGACCTTCGTAGTTGCCTTTGCCGTCGAGTTTCTCGACGTATAGGTCTTGCACGTCGCCATAGAGCGCGGTAAATCCCCAGGCGACATGCTCGTTGTGACCGGCGATGACGAGCGGGAGGCCGGGAAGAGTGACGCCAACGGCGTGAAAGCCGGGCGCGCCGTGAGAACCAGACGAATATAGATCGGCCATGTACCAGGTGTCGGGCTCGCGGAGGGTGAGGTGCATGTCGTTCGAGAGGAGCGGCTTTCCGCTGGCGGTGTGCGTGCCGGCGATGACCCAGTTGTTCGAGCCTGACGCGCAACCGTCGCAGTTGGGCTGGCCGAGGAGGGCGAGGAGCGCGTGGGTGCTCACCGAGTCCGCGTGCGTATCGACAGGAGCGGCGAGTGCGGGCGAGGACGCCGGCGCTACAAGGGGCACCGCGCGGGATTCGGTGTTCTCGTCATCGTCGTCAGTGTTTTTCAAGGGCGGGGGAATTGGCTGCGGCTCGGTGAGGTCGACGCGGATGCCGGTGGGCGGACGATCGCGCCAGGAGCCGACGGGGTAGAGGTCGGCTTCGAGTGCGGGGTTGTTGAGGCGGCCTGAAACGTGGCCGCGCGAGAGCTTGGCGGCGATGTGCGTGTCGAGGGTCTGCACCATCGATAGGCCGACGCTGATCGAGTCCACGCCGGTCCAGGGTCGCGGGCGGTAGTGGAGCAGGCGGAATTCGACGGGAAGCCGATTGGACTGGTCGCATTGCGCAATGAAGAGATTGACGCCGCGAGCGTAGTCGTCGAGGCGGCGGCGATCGTCGGCGGACAGATTGTCGTAGAAGCGCTGGGCGGTGAGGCGAATCTGGAGAACGCGCTGCGTTTTGTCGTGCCAGATGAGCGAGGGTCCCATGACTTCAGCCAGCTCGCCGTTGGCGTTGCGGCGCGAGGCGTCCATTTGCCAGAGGCGGTCTTGAGCGGTTATGAAGCCCTGGGCGACGAGGAGATCGTCGAGAGTGGCGGCGTCGATGTGCGGCACGCCGTGTGCGTCGCGGCGGACGGTTACGGGAGCGGAGAGGCCGGCAAGATGGACATCGCCGTCAAGCTGGGGCAGCGCGGCTTTGGCGGCGGAGCGAAGCCAGAGCACTCCGGCCAGCGGGGCGAAGAGAAGCAGCACCAAGAGGCCGACGCACGACCAGAGGAGGATTAGGGGCCAGCGGCGTTTGCGGCGCGATTGGAGAGGCGCGGGCGGCTGCGATGGCGAGGGAGTTGGTGAGTGCGAATCGGGCATCGGCTGGATTCAGGATACGACGGGCCGGAGGCGCTCAACGGGTTCATGCGGAGACTTCGCCGCCACGGCGGCTCGTGCGGTCAATCTGCCGGCTGCGCGGCGGGTGCTGCTGCGTTGCGGGCGTAGAGACCGAGCAAGAGAAGGAGCAGAAGCAGAATAACGCCGAAAACCAGAAGGCTGCCTTCGGGGCCGTCGGCGCCACCGCTCCAGAGGGGATTGCCGGCGGGGCTGGCGGAGAGGAAGTGGCCCTGGCCCTGAAGGCCGCTGTCGGCAGCGCCGTAGAAGAAGGTCTCAGCCCAATCCCATGCCGCGTGGCAGCCGATGGCCCACCAGGCCGATCCGGTGAGGCGGACGCTCAGGCAAAAGACAAAACCCATAAAGGCGGCAGCGAAGATTCCGATCCAGTTTTCGCCGCTGTTGGAGGTGTGATAGAAGCCGAAGAAAGTGGAGGTGACCCATGCGGCCTGCCAGAATGCGTCACTGCGTGGGGCGGACTTTTGGTGGAGAACGAAGCAGGGGATGAGGCCGAGCGCCGCGGCAGCGTAGACTCCCCATGCTCCGTTGCCGCCGCCAGTGAAAGCAAGGTAAAGGCAGATGGCGATTTGTGCGGCGAGCGCCCACCAGAAATTGATGCCGCGGGTGAGCGTGGAGAGCGCGTAGCAGCGGAAGAGGCCTTCTTCAACCGAGCCGACGAGGAGGAATGCGATGGCCCAGAACGCGCCGGTGGCCGCTGCCTGCGCGACGGAGTGCGAGGCGGCGCCAAAACGCAACCAGCCGCCCCAGGCCAGGGCAGCGATGAGCAGGGAGAGCGCGGCGAAGCCAACGGCCAGGCCGGAGACGAAATGGTGTACACGGTGAGCGCCGGCGAGGTTGTAGCTGAGGATTCGGCGGTCCTCGATGAGAGTCATGATGAGAAGGGCGGCGACAAGCGAAAGAAACGGGACTAATTCTCCGACCAAAACGGCGCCCGCGGAATCGATGGGCGTGTCGCTAACGAAGCCCGCGGCGAAGAAGAGAGTTCCGATGACCTCACAGAAGAGGTAATACAACCCAGCGAAGAGGAGGATGGACCAGCCGGCACGTAAACCGTGCGGCCCGATGAAGCCCCAGTCGAAGTCGCGGGGCTGTTGCGGGGAAGGGTGCGGCGCGGGTTGCGGCGCGCTGGAGACAAGGTCCGGGGGCGTGGCCGGCGGCGATTCTTCGACTGCGGGGTCTAAGTCCGGCTGCATCCACACTCCCGAGCGCGCACGAAAATCTTTTCGTCCCGTGATAGCGGACGAAAAGGCACACACCAGCTTATACGGTTTTTAGGCTGAATGCGGCGGCCCCGGCTGCGAATGAGCGGCCAGGGCCGGGAGGATTAAGACAACGGGTTATTTTTCTCCAGGCTGACCGGCAACCTCGAGGTGGTTTTCTACGCTGAAGACTCCAGGAACGGAGTTGGCTTGGATGCCAGCCACGTTCTTGTCAGCTTGCGAGTCGACCACGCCGTACAGCTCCACATGGCCATTCTGCACCGAGATGCGAATGGGCTTGGCAGGATCGATTGCATACCGGTTCAGCGACGAGAAGCCGTAGACGGCACGCGCTACGGCAACGCGGATGCCGTCATCCATCGGCGAGACGGGATCGACTTCAATGTTGTCGACGACATCTTTGACGCCGGGTTGCGTGGAAACGACAGCCAGAGCAGAGTCGCGGTTGGGGTAGTCGTGGGAATGACCACCCAAAGTTACGACGCCGTTTTGGACTTCGAGGGTAATGGCGTCAAACACGCTGCCGTAGCCCATGCTGACGTAGGTGAGCTTATCGAGAAGGGTTTTCTTTAATTGCGCGTCAGAGACGTCGGGGCCGGCGACCTGAATCTCGTTGCGGACCGCGGCGACACCCTTCACCTTGTGAACGATCTTGTCGGCGTCGGCCTTGTTCTCATAGAGGCTGACCGTGCCGGACAAGGTGGCGACGCCATTCGCGTCCACATTGACCTGAATATCCTTGAATTGCGATTTATTGAGCTTGGATCGCACTGCGCCAGCCACATCCTGCGTGTCGGCGGCGTGCGAAAACTGGGGAACGACTAAGGTCGCAGCGAAAAGAGCCGCGGCCAAGAGAAGAGAGTTGCTACGAATCATGCTTCGTGTCATGGGAAAAACCTCCATCATCAGGATTTCTAGAGCAGTTGGCCATACTGTGCGCCGGCCCCTGACGATGAACCGGCGGCCGACGACTCTGCCGGTCTGTTTAGACACAGATGGGGTGCGATTGGTTGCGCGGATGTAGCTGGAAATGGCAGGGCAAAAGGGTTAGCGGTAGCGGCGGGTGGCCTTGACGACCATGGAGAAGACGCCGGACTCGTCGCGCGCGACGACGAGGGAGACGTGGCGATTGATGGCCACTTCAGCCTGAAGCAACTGCTGGCTGGTGGTGTTGACGTCGGTGGCGTAGGTGAGGGTGACGGTGCGGCCGAGCTGCTCGACGACAGTGATGCGGGAGGTGGAGTTGCCGAAGGCGCCGAGGTAGTTGGGATCGACTTTGACGGAACCGGCGCCAAAGAGCTTCTGGATGCGGCTGCTGACGGTGGCGTTGAGTGCGCCGCCGAGCAGCGCATCGGTGGTGGGATTGCTGATGGCCTGCTCCTGCTGCTGGGTATAGAGGCGCTGCTGGTTGGCGGTGTGGCCGAGCGCGAGCAATGCGACAACGTCGGCCTCGGGGAGCGGAGGATCGCTTCGGTAGGAGACGCTGAGCTTCTGCGGAGATCCGTGCAGGCCGAGAGAGATGTCGTAGTCCTCGACATGTGCCGTGGCGCTGAGATCGATGACCGGCTCGATGCGGACCGGGTTGGTAAAGGTGATGTCGCCGCGTTCGAGATCGTAACGGGTTCCGGCGATGAGCGCGCTGCCCTCGGTGATGGAGACGGCGCCGAGGAGCGAAGGCGAGGCCAGGGTGCCGCGGAGGCGAAGATTCACGTCGCCGGCCAGCTTGGCAAATGCGTTCTGGAAGTTCAACTGCGGCGAGGAGGCGATGTGCACGTCGAGACGAACGTGGTTCGAGGGCGCGTTGGGCGGCGCAATGGTTTGGACAGAGGAATTGGCCTGGGCGGCGAGGGCTGCCAGGTCGAGATCGGGGCTGACGGTAAAACGCGTGATGAGGACATCGCCGCTGAGGAGGAGGTTATTCTGCGGGCCTTGAAGTTGCAGCGTGAGGTCGGCCAGAGAGCTGACGCCCTCAGGGTAGCGAATGTGAACGCCTTTGCCGGTGACCGTGAGGTCGGCAAAAATTCCGTGCTGATAGGCGAGGTAACCGCCGAGGGAGAGCTGGCCGCCCCCGGTCATGGCGGTAAGGGACTTGACCTCAAGGCGGTTCTGATTGAACTCGAGCGTGCCTCGCAATTGGCTAAGACCGTTGGGCAAATCTTCAAGGGAGAGCGCGCCGTTCTGGAAGTCGACACGGCCTTGCAAGCCGGGATGCTGCAGAGGGCCGTGCGCTTCAACCTGGAAGGTGGTCTCGCCGCTGGCGGTCAGATCGGGATCGAGAGTCTCGGCCAGCTTGAGGTTGATGGAGCCGTTGGCGGAGAGATCGAGTTGTTGCGTGCCTTCCAGTGAAAGGCTCCCCTGCGCGCGGAGGTCGGTGTTTTCACCGGTGACGTGGAGGGGATCGAGATGAATTTTGCCGCCGGCCAGCGTGGCGTGCGCGTCGCCTTCACTTTGGAGAGGCACACCGGCGATGGTTACCGCCAACTGGCGGAGGTTGGCATCGCCGCGAAGCTGCTTAAGGTCCGAGAGCGGACCATCGATCGAGACCGTTCCGGCTAGCGCAGAGTCGGCGCTGAAGGCTTCAACGTGCGCCATGCGGAATAGGGCGCCAATGTTGAAGCGAGAGAATTCGAGGCGGGCCTGCGTTGCGTAGCCGGTCCGCATCGCCGTCTGGCCATCGAGGTTGAGTTCGGCTCCCTGCAACTGGGTGGTTGCGGTGTAAACCAGGTTGTGACTGGCGGTGTGCGCGGAGATTTCGAGGATGCCGAAGTGTTGCCCGCCCAAAGTAAGCGCGCTGGCGGTGGCGGTTGCTTTGAGGCTCGGATCGTCGAGCGAGCCGGAGCCGGATACGGAGAGCGAGAGCTTGCCGGCAACTTCAAGATTGCGGCGGCTGATCCAGCCGATTTGAGAGATGTCGATTCCAAGCTCGTGGGCGTCGAGAGTGAATTTCTTGGCGTTGAAGTCGTAGCTGCCGGAGGCGGAAAGATCTCCGCCTGCTTCGGCGACATGGGCCGAAGACACCTTGAGGACGTTATGGGCCAGCGATCCTTCAACCCGGAGGCTTGCAACGGGTTCGCCGTAGATAACGCCGCGGTCCATCGCGACGGAGCCAGAGCCTTCCAGATCGCGGAGCGGGCCGCTTGCGTCGATCTGCGCATTGAATGCGCCAGTAATCGGCAGGCTTTGGGGGCTGGCAACAAGAAACGGCTGGAAGTCGGCGACGTCGAGATTGCTGGCGTCGACGCGCGCGTGGAGAACGGAGTTCCCGTCATAGGTTGGTTGCGGACTGGCGCGGGAGTGACGAGGGGCCGTCGTTGCGAGCCCGAGGCCCGGCGAGGCGTCGAGTGTTCCACTGAGCGCAAGCCTGGAATTGCCGTGAAGCAACAGAGCGTGCTGAATAGAAATCTGAGTGGACGAATAGCTACCTTCGACGTCTGCTGAATCCAAATGCACCCGCTGCGGCTGGCCGGAATTGCCAGGCGCCGATGGCAATTCGACGGCGAACTGCGTGGCTTTGAGCGTGCCCGCGATGTGCGGCTTGATCAGCGAGCCGGTCCAGATCCCAAGAAAATCGGCGTGGCCGAAAAGGGACACAGGCAGAGCCGAGGTTCCGGTCTTGCCATTGCGACTGAGGCCGAGCGAGCGCAGCGCGGTATCGAACTCAGACAAATCATGGGAACGGAAGTCGACGTTGAGAGTCGAAGCACCGCTGGCCGGGTAAGCGCCAAGCGCGCCTCGCACTTCCAAATCGCTTGCGGGCAGGTGCAGCTCGAGATTGCGAAGGTCCACGCCGCCATTGCGCTGCGTATAGGTGGCATCGACGACGCCGCTGGCCGGTGCTTCGCCGGCGGGGGTTTGCGCGGAGGGACTGAGGGCGAGAGTTGAGGAGACGGAGATCGTGCGCACATCGCCGTTCGACCAGGTTGCTGTCGCCGGGCCATTCACGCGAGCGTCGAAACCGAGGCGGCGGTATTCGGGCGGGCAGACTGTATCGAGAATCATGTCGAGGGCAACGCCCTTGAAAGCGGCTGTGACATTGCCGTTCATCGGGAGAGGGCCGACCGCGGCCCGCACCAGGACGTTGCGGGCGGCCCGCGATTCCTCAGAATCAGGAGCGGTGATGGGAGCAGTGAGTTGCGCGGGCACAACGCCGGGGCCGGGAAGCCAAGGCTCGAGCGCGACCGTGCCTTCGATTTGGCCGCCCTGGCGGGGGTGGGCAACGATCTGGGTGATCAGCAGTTTTCCGGAATCGGCGTCAATGCGCGCATCGAGGTTGACGCCGACGGCGTGAATATTGGCGCCGGTGTAAGAGCCACCGTCGATGTGGACGCTGCCGGCGATGTGAAACGCGGGCGCGATGCCGTAGGCGGCGAGATCGAGGTGGGCGATGCCTTCGGGCGCGTCGGGATAGCCAGTGATTGGATCGAGAAGCCGCATATCGAGATCGCCCGCAAGTTTGCCCTGCCAGCGCGGGTGCGTGAAATTGTCCAGGACTCCGGAAACCTGGAGCGTGCGGTCTTGAGCCCCGCGGCTGTGGGCCGTGAGCTGAAGGTTGTGCAGGACGGCGCGATTGCGTTCGAGGTCGAGATCGAGCTGCAGCTTGCCGTGCACGGGCGGAGTTTGTATTCGCGGCAGATCGCGAGTGAGCACGAGGTCAGTGGCAGCGCCATCGATGCGGTAACTTTCGGGGCGATAACCTCCGGGCACGGCGAACGACCCAGGGGTGTAGGTCATTTGAAGGGCTACGTCGTCGGCTTTGAAGTCCAGCGGCAGGTAGCGATGCCGATTGTCGAAGACAGCGGCGCGATCGTCGTAATCCAGAGTTCCATGCTCAACCGTGATTTGGCTGGCGCGAAGATCGAAGAACGTGTCGACAGCGGCTTTGCCGGGCTTCTCTGGCCTGCGCGGACGAGGCTGGTTGGTCGAGCCGTCGCGATAGACAATGAGGTGCAGTTCGGGCCGCACAATCTCGAGATCGCGCAGGGAAATATGCGGAGTGAGAAAGCCAAAGATGCTGACCTGAACGCGGAGGCGATCGATCTCGGCGTAGGGCGTTTCGTTGGGTTCCTCGGTGCCATGAATGACGACTCCATCTGCCTCAGCTTCGAGATGGAGGATGCGCCAATGAAAAGACCCGATCTCCGCGCGTCCGCCGGTGGCGTTTTCAATTTGCGCGATGAGGCGCTTGCGAACCAGATTCTCGAACGCGGCAGAGCTGGCGATGAAATACGCGGCGACCGCCGTGAGGATGAGCAGAACCGCTGCGGCCGCGATCGAGAGCGGAAGATGGCGGAGAAAGAAACGGCGCAAGCGGGAGCGTGGGCCGCGCGAAGGAGGCTGCGGCGGGAGGGCCTGGTCGGGGGAGATGGACGTGGGCTCGCGATCGCTCATGGGGCTATACCTGGATTCGCAACCGGGGTCGCAACTGGACTCGCAACAGGACTCGCAACAGGACTCGCGGCTGGACTCGCAACAGGGCTCGCGGCTGGACTCGCAACTGGGCTGCCGCCCTGGTTTGGGGCGGGCTCCAGAGCCGGGTCGAGGACCTCGACGTCACCCTGGCCGCGCAGATTGGTGAGCCACGCGTCGAAGAGCATATTCACTTGCTGCTCCAGCAGAATTTCCTGAATGCGCGGAGCGACTTGATCCAACGGCGGAACGGTTTCGCCGGGCGCGTACTGCGGAAGCAGAATCTCATGGTAATAGCTATCGATCTGCTGCGGCGAGATTTGGATTCCCTGGCGGAATCGTTGCTCGATGAAGCTCAGAATCTCAAGCCGGTAGCGAAGATAGGAGTCGACGCGTTCCGAGGTGAGGCCGTGGGCAGAGAGAAATGCATTCCATCCGGCGCCGGTGGCGCAGTTTTGACGGATGCAGGCGGGTAGCTGCTTGCGAATCTGGTCGAGGCGAGCGTCGACTTCATCCTGCGACGGCTCGATGGCCTGCATGTCTTCCTGGCGAATCTGCTGCTCGATGAGGCTGCGGCTGATGAGTTGCTCGAGCGCACGCTGACTGGTTAGCTCGCCCTGACCGAGGAAATTCGGATCGAGAACCGAGAGGCGGATCTCGTCGTCAAGATCGCTGGCCAGAATGGCGTGCTTGTTGACCACGGCGACGACGTGATCGAGGACGACGGGAGAGGCGGGCTGGTCCGACTGAGCCGGGCACGAATCGGCCGCTGTTGCCGCGAGACACAAGGCCAGAAGCCACAAGGGGGCGCGGCCAGAAAAGATGGGAATCCGGATTGGGGCGCGCTTGTTCATCAGAAGGCCTGCCCAAGACTGAAGAAGAAGTTGATGTGCGGGGCTTGGCCCAGGTATGGATCCGAAGCGAAACCGGGGACTCCGCTCGGATTGATGGCCGGGGTGGGAATGGAGTAGTTGATATTCACCGGATAGATGGGCGGATTCAGGTTATAGCTTACGTCGAAACGGATCGGCCCGACGGGCGTGTGATAGCGCAAGCCCAGGCCCAGCGCGTGCGAGAAATCGTTGAAGCTGCATGGACCCTGCTGACCGGTGGAGGTAACGGGGCCGGTGTGGGTGGGATCGTATCCGGCAGGATAGCCACTCGGGTTTGTTACGACTGCATTCCTGCAGGCGGCGCTGTCCGGCTGGCGAACGCGCAGAGCGCTGGCCCAGGCATCGCCGACGTTGGTGAAGACATTGCCCATGTCGTGAAAGATGACGAAGCTGATTGTGTTGCCAACCCAGGGCAGCGTGGGCGGGGGCAGGCGCAACTCGGTGCTATTAGTGAGCGTCCCTGCGCCGCCGATCTGGAAACCGGTCTCAGGATCGCGCGGGCCCGCGGCGTTCTGGGAAAAACCGCGCAAGGAAACTGCACCGCCGGCGTAGAAGCGCTCAGGGAGCGGAATGAGCGAGCTTGAGCCACTGCCGAAGGCGCGAAGCTGTCCGTAGCGCGTGTTGCGGGCTACCACGAAGCGGCCTTTGTCGAAGCTGTAATAGCTGGAATTGGAGGTGTCGATGCGGTTGAATTCGGCCTCCGCGCCAAAGATGCGGTCGGAGAGAAACTCCTGAAAGCTGGTGTAGGTGCCGCGGCGGGCATCCATGGGCACGTCGCGCGTGTCGCGAATCCATGTGAATGCCGGGCCGCCGACGCGGGTTGCGGTCGACAGCAGGGAAATTTCTCCGGGAAAGACCTGCAAGCTGCTGGCGGACACTTTGACGCGGCGGAAATCGATTTCGTAGACGAAGGTGTTGGCGCGGGAGAGCCACGATCCGGGATGGTTGAAGTTTTCGGTCCCGCGGAATGCGCCCTCGAGCCGGGAAGCCACGTAGGTTGAGACATCCAGACTGTTGGCATAGCCGCCGGAAAAGGTGAAGCCGAAGTTGGGATTCCCTTCAAGGTGCGGGACCTGGTATTGGATGCCGACACTTTGCTCAAGCAAGCCATATGTGCCGCGCAGCGAGATCGATTGATCGCGGCCGAAAAGGCCGATGCGCGTGATGTCGGCAAGCACGCGGGGGCTGACACCGGTTTTGCCGTTGGGATTGCAGCGGACACCTCCGGCGGTGGCGCCGGCGCAGTTGTTTTGCGGCTGGCCGGTTTGGGCCTCGAAGCCGAAGCCGTAGGTGAGCGTCCAACGGCGCGCTTCGACGGCCTGCAGCAGAACCGTCTTTTGGGTCGCGCCGCCGTCTGGATTGACCACGGCGGCATTCGCTTCGTTGAAGAGCGCGAAGTTATAAAGATTGCGCTGCGTATCGGTGAGCGCGGTCTGGTTGAGCGGATCGCCGGCGTGGAGAGTAATGGCTCGGGCCACAGTCTGCGGGTGAGTGAATTCGAGTCCTGTCAAGTAGACGTTGCGAACAAAGATCTGTTCGCCTTCAACAACGTGGAAGACGACGTCGACCTTGCCGGAATCGGAGGCTTCGGGCTGCTGGATGATTGTGACCGCTGCCTGATCGAAGCCGCGGGTGTAGTAGTCGGTCACGATCGCGTCGTGGTCTCCGGCCAGGTTGCGGGGTGAAAGCATCTGGCCCGGCGTGGTGTTGAGGAGCGCGGTGAGCTTGGCGGTCGCGATGTGATCGTTGCCATCGAATGTCAGTGTGCCCACGCGCAGTTGCGGGCCCTCGGCAATGTGGTAGGTAACCACGAGGGGTGCGGTTCGCGGTCCGGCCGCGGCGGCGGGAGCCGGGTTGTCGGCCACCACCGTCTCAGGAGTACTGGTTTCAGGCGTGACCTTCACCTGGGAGAATCCATTGTTCCGATACACAGCTTCGAGGGCGCTGACATCGACCGAGACCAGCGCCTGGCTGTAGACGCCGTGGCTGTCGAGAACGCCGGCGGGATGAACGCTCAGCAGATCCATGAGAGTCGCGGTATCGAAGTAACGATTGCCTGCGATGGAGACTTTCTGGACGCGGCGGCGCGGGCCGAGTTGGACGGTATAGAGGATGTCGACCTGATCGCTCGCCGGTGACTGGGATTTGTGATCGACCTTGGCATCGAAGTAGCCGAGGCGTTGAAAGTTGTCGCGCAAGCGGCGGTTGCCTTCGTTGAGCAGGTCCTCGTCGACGCTGCCTTCCTGAAAGATGGGGACGAGGCGCTTGACGTGCTCCGAGTCGACGGCGGCGCCCTGGACTTCGACCTTGACTTGAGGGCCGCGGTTGGCGGAGAAGCGATAGTCGACCGACTTGGTGGCGGTATTGTATTGCGCGGATTCAAGCTTGACGTCGGCCTCCAGGCGGCCCTGCTTTTGATAGTTGCGGAGCACGCCATCGAGCGCGTGGTTGACGGTATCGCGATCGACATGCGCGCCGTTGCGCAGACCGGCATGGCGGCGAAAATTCTCGAGGCTCATGCCGGAGTCGCCGGTGACGGCGATCGTTCCCACACGGGCTCTCGGACCCGAGACCACGCGAAAGGCGACATCGGCGAGTTGCTGTTCGGGGTGGGGCGTCACGGCCTGTGTGACGGACGATTCGTGATAGCCGTTAACTTCGAGGGTGGAGCGCATCTGGGCGAGGGCGCGAAGGATTTTGGCCTGGGTCAGGCGTGTTCCGGCCCGGAGCTGAGAGGCGCGCTGGAGGAGCGCGTTCATGGTCGGCCCGGAGGCTCCGTTTACGCTGACTGTGCCGATAAACGTGCGCGGGGTTCCGGCAAAGACCAGCGACACTCCGTCTGCCTGGCGCGAGGCCTCGACTTCGACAGTGTCATAGAGGCCGGTTTCATAGAGTTGGCGGATGCTCCGCTTGAGATTTTCTGCGGTGAGCGGGGCGCCTTCGGCCTGAGCGAGATGGCCGGGAAGCGGGGTAAGGCGGTCGGCCGGGATGCCTTCGAAGGAAATGTGCAGCACCGGCAAGCCTTCCCATTGGAGAACCGCGTCATGCGCCGGGCCTGGGGCTGAGTCTGGGGTCGCGGCTTCGAGCGGGGCGGCTGCGGTTGGGGCGGTGACGGCGGTCGCGGGAGCGCCGGCCGGCTTCTGGCACCAGGCGGAGATTGCCGCGCATAGAAGAATCGATGTGAATACGGCGGGAGCGAAGAAAGCCGTGCGATGTGCTTTGAGGGACCGGCGTCCTGCAAGCTCATTCAAACCGAAAGAAGGGGCGAAAGAAGGCGCGAAAGAAGGCCGGGATGAGGGACGTTCTCTTTGCGCGCAAGGCTGGACAACCCCATTGGCGAAAGCCTGTTGACGGAGGCCATAAGGAGCGCCGCATCGTGCTGCCGGCTTTGTGCGCGAGACCATAGATTAAGAAGTGCGGTGGAACCTCAGCATCCCAGTGGAAGACGGAAGCGGCTCGACAGGCGCTCTCGAAGGGCGCCGGCTTCCCGGATTTTATTCAATTTCAGCCAACCCAAGCTGCCTAACCTTATACTAACGAGGAGGGAAGCTGCGACAAAACCAGAGAAAGTGTGCTCCATTTCGCTCCTATGAGGGCAGGCGCTCGATTCGAACGCCGGAGGATGGCCTGTCGTATGGGACCCCGACTCAAGAGCGCGGTTGTGGTGGAAACGCTTCGAATCGCCAAAGGGTCACCGCCTTTGCAAAGACGACCTGAAAGGAAGCGGATGCCCAATTCATCATCCTCCGCGCAGGCGCCCAGACCGATCCCGCCGAAAGGCGGCAATGAGCCAAAACGCGCCGGCGGGGCAGATCGGTCTTCGAGCGCCGCGCGGCCGGATTCGCGCGATGGGGATGTTCTAGCTCGCGCGCAGGCAGGCGATCATCAGGCCTATGCGCAACTGTATGCGCTGCATAAGCGGCGCATTTATTCGCTGTGCCTGCGCATGGTGGGCAACGTCGCGGAAGCGGAAGACCTGACCCAGGAGGCGTTTCTCCAACTGCACCGGAAGATTGCGACCTTCAGGGGCGACTCGGCATTTTCGACTTGGCTGCACCGGCTGGCGATCAACGTGGTGCTGATGCAACTGCGCAAGAAGGGGCTTTCGCTGATCTCGCTGGACGAGGCCATGGAGCCGACGCCGGACGAGGGGCCGAGCCGCAGCTTTGGCGCCCCCGACCTGACGCTGACGGGAGCTATCGACCGCCTGGCGCTGGAGCGGGCCGTTGCCGATCTGCCGGCGGGATATAGGCTGATTTTTATCCTTCACGATGTGGAGGGTTTTGAGCATAATGAAATTGCTTCGATGCTGGACTGCTCGATTGGCAACAGCAAGTCGCAATTGCACAAGGCGCGCCTGAAGCTGCGCGATGCGCTGCGAGCCCAGACGAGTCCGGAGGAACGGTCATGACTGGCGATCCCGGCAAGTTGAGCTGTGCCGAGTTTCAGGCCCAATTGCCCGAGTTGATCGGGTCAGGGGAGGACGTAGCCAGCCATCCTCATGTCCTGGGCTGCGATCGATGCCGCGCCTTGCTGGCCGAGCTGGAGACGATCGCCGAGGCTGCCCGCCAACTGTTTCCGAGCGTGGAACCCCCGGACGAGGTCTGGACGCAGATCGAGTCGGCCATCCAGCGGGAAGGAAAATGAAGGCTGGATCGAGGGGCTGCCAGCGAGCCGACGCCATTTCCGCAGCGAAGGCCGGTTACCCTCACATTCCGGCTGATTCCGCCGATAGACCCCACGAACGGCTGTGCGTGTCCGGCCCAACTGGAGGTAACCTTGGAGAAATCAGCGCTAAAGGTCGTCAGGAGCGGGTGCCGTCGTGCACTTCACCTGGCACTGGCAGGAGCCTTTTGGGATGATTTGGGGCCGGGTGGAACCTTGGCGGGGGCTGGCGCGTAGAACGAAGCGCAAGTGACTAAGGGAGATGGCTGAGGGGCGGAAGTTGCAACTTTTGCCTTTCTGATTTATCTAATGAAGGAAAGTTGATACGAGGACACTCAATGCCGAAAGAGCCAACGACTCCAGTGAATGACGAAACACCCCAGAAAGTTCCGGGCCCCCGGAGGATTGCCGTGCTGCCGGTACGCGACACGGTGCTGTTTCCCCATGCGGTACTGCCTCTGACGGTGGGCCGGGAAAGCTCGATCCAACTCATCGAGTCTCTAGGCGAGGAGCGGGCGATTGTGGTGGCGGCGCAACTGGACCCGCGCCTGGACGCCCCCAAGCCGGCTGACCTGCACACGGTGGGAACGCTGGCCACNNGTGCGCATGCCCAACCAGAGCCGGTTTGTGTTCACCGAGGGCGTAAGCCGGGTTCGGCTGCTGAGGTTCGTCCAGTCGGAGCCGTTCATGGTGGCGGAGGTGGAGACGCTGGAGGAGACCGAGCTGGCGGCTGCGCCTGAGTTTGAGGCGCTGGTGCGCAACGTGGTGGGCCAGTTCCAGCAGATTGTTTCAGAGTCGCCGACTCTCTCGGACGAATTGAGGACGATTGCGGCGAACATCGAGGAACCGGCCAGGCTGGTGGATTTCGTAGCGTCGTCGCTGCCCTTCCTGACCACGGACGACAAGCAGCAGTTGCTCGAGACGTCCGGCATCGCCGAGCGGCTGGAGCAGTTGAACAAACTGCTGGCCAAGGAGATCGAGGTGCA
>PLGG01000046.1 GCA_003138515.1 Acidobacteriaceae bacterium
TTCTCGATGCTGACTTTGCTGATCCTGCCGTGGAGGAGATTGCTGACATTCGGCTGGTACTCATCCAGCACGTCCACAAGCTGCCGCTGAGTAAAGCCGCGCCGGTCGATTTCCGCCAGGATCGCCTCCACAATGGACGCCTTGATTTTCAGCGCGCTCGCTTCCGACGCAGAGAAACCCAGGGCGTCGAAGACATTTCCCTTCACGATATGGGTTGGCCTATTTTTGGCTGCGCTTTTCATGTGCCCTCTGCGCGGTTGCGGCGTTAACTAGCCTTTGCGTTAGCGTCTGGTACGTTTTCTCGAAAGTTTCGAGATCATGGGGTCTGCTCGTTAGATGGGCATTCACCGCCGCAAGCCATTCACGTTTAAGGTCCAAACGCTTGACATCGGTGAAGGTGAAGATTCGTGTTTGGACGATCTGGAAGAAATCTGCCGTTCTGCGCGTTTTGTCTTTTAGCTCCTCTGAGGTCAATTCGCTCTGATACATTGCTTCGACCTCTGCATGCATGGACGCAGCAAGAGCTCCTAAAAGCTCTTGGAATTCTTGGTGCCTGCGATCAAGCATCCACTGTTCCCTCTGCGATGATCGCGACAGAAAATGCCCGAAAACAATACCGCCAAGAGTTGTTACGGCACCAAGGCTGGCGACAACGATCGTAACTGTCTCTTGCTCCATCGAGGGGTCCTTTTCCTATTAAGCTACTTCGCTTTTCTCGGTTTCACATGCGCCAACGCAGAGCCGGCCTGCGGTTCTGTCCGAGTCGGGGAAAACGCCGCCGCCACTAGTGCGAATTGTCAACGTCGCCCGGCTTGAACGACTTCTCGATCGTGGTAACGACGCTGTCATACCGAGGCCTCTGCTCAACAGGAAAGGTGATCGTGAAGGAGTTTTGAGAGCCTGGTCCTACAAATTCCTTCGTATAACCCATGTTGGTACCATCCGTCCAAGTCACGACGAACTAGCTCCCTCCGATCTTGTTGTAGCCCAATTGGCCTTGAACATTCTTAATTGCACTATCAAATTCCTCCTTTGGTGTGAATCCCTGGTTATTCCCTCCCGAAACAACCAACGTAGCCTTTCCATCTTGTGACTTGAAGCGTAACCCATCTCCATTTTCCGGCGGCTGTTGTGGTATGAACGATTCCGGATAGTCAACCCGGAAGCCGTACCTGCTGTTCGTATATGTCTGGAACCCTGGATTCGCTTGCTTCACCGAATTATCGTGGTGACAAGGCTCCCAGGTTCGATCAGCGGCGATTTGTCCATCATGCCCCCAGCACCAATTGTTTGCTTGAATTCTTCCCAGAATCACATCCCGCTCGTTACATGCTTCTAGCGTCGCCTCATTCCCGCCAGAACCACCTCTACATTTATCGTTTAGTGCTTCTTCTTGGGCCATCAGTCGAGCAACGTCTTCTGGTGGTGAGTTAGAGGATGCACCGGCGGGAAAAGCCCATTTGATTTGTTCGGCCATAGCTTGCGTCTTAGCCTTATCTTCCTCTATGGCCGCCAGTGATGCCTTACAGGCATCGTCCATCCCGGCGAAGCACGGGGAGTCTGGTGGTAGTTGCGTGCCCACCACGTACATCGCTCGTAAGCCTTGCATCAGCTTTGTCGGCGTGGACGATTTTTTCTGAAGGTACTTCTCAACAGTCGATTTGAGCGAAGGTTTGATCTGGTCCACGTACTGGCTAAACTGCTGGCAGTTGCGCGCGGTCGCCGAACCCATAATTCGAGTCCCCGAATCGCACACCAGATAAATGGTGGTACCCTTCGCCATTGCGGACGCCCCAGCTTTTCCGCGCGCGTTTAATTCAGCGTGAACCCCCATAAATGGGTTGCTGGTCTTGAGGACAAGGTAGGCATCGCCCTTAAAATCCTCGTTGATGCTTTCGATCACGCCAGTGAGCAGGATTTTCTTGCCCTCGTACTTCTGATCGGCAGCAACTTCGTTCGCGTCATAATCCGCGTCGTATTGCTCTGCCGTTGTCCAAAGATCGATTTCAGTAAGCCGTAGCGTCTCTTCCGGTTTCAGCAAGGTGTCCCCACCTCGCACGGAAGCCTCCATATCGTCTACGAGACCGTACATTACCAGTTCCATGCCTTGCTCATTAAGCGGTGGAACGCTGGGTGATCCAGGCCGCGCGATCTGACCTACAGCCAAGAGTGGCAGCAGGCACACTGCAGCCGTCAACTTCGCAAGGCTCATGAGAGAACCCCGTGAACGCCGTTGGTCGAGTCCATTTCCGTCAATATGACATTCCCCGGATAGCTGAAATTATAAGCCGAGGCTTGGAGAGGCGCCGACTGCCGTTCTAGGATGGGGTCTGCTGGTGCGAGCGCCGGACAAGACAGAAAGAGGACAGCGAGCGATGGTTTCGGCGACGGAGATTGTTCGGCTGCAGGATGGGCTGACGCGGGAGTGGCACGGGCCGGCGGATGCGGAACGCGATGGGCCGTTCCCCGCCCCTTCCGCGCCAGACAGCAAGCTGGGCGGTGCGGGCGGATCGCCGTCAGTTTCGGACGGCGACTGGCTGGGGCTCGTGGCGCGGCAGCACCGGGCGAACTTCGATCTGTGGCACATTGAGGACGAGGCACGCGCGCCCGGCGCAAGCGACGCGGAGATTGCGGACGTGAAGCGGCGGATCGACCGGACCAACCAACTGCGCAACGATTTGGTGGAGGAATTGGACCGAACAACGCAGAGCTGGCTGGAAGAGCGCGGACTGCCCAATCAGTCTGCCGCGCTCCATTCCGAGTCGCCGGGATTGATGATCGACCGGCTTTCGATCCTGGCGCTGAAGATATACCACACGCAAGAAGAGGCGGAGAGGAAGGATTCGCCGCCGGGTCATGCGGAGCGCAATCGCGAGCGGCTCAGGATTCTCGAAGAGCAGCGCTCAGACCTTGCCGGGTGCCTCGATACACTGTGGCAGGAGACACTTGGCGGCACACGGCGCTTCAAACTTTACCGGCAATTCAAGATGTATAACGATCCCACGCTGAACCCGGCGATCTATAGCCAATCGGCCGGCTCCGGGCGCGGCTGAGCAGCGATCCGAGATGCCCCATTGACGGATGGCGGGGTTCTGCGTATAAACATGGCCTAAGCAGCATTGTCTCTCAGAAAAGGTTCCCTGCCGAACGATGCGCAGGTTCCGCGGCAAACGAAACAGGTTCGGGAAAACTCATGACGCAAGAGGCACGATCCGCGGCCCCCAGCCGCAAGAAGACTTCAGAAGTGGCCGGCAAGTCCGATCGCCGAGGCCGGACGGGCAATGAGGCCGCCGTTCAGCACTACCAGGCTGCGGTGCAATTGCTGCAGCAAGGCAAGTACGAGAAGGCGCTCGCCGCGCTGGAGAAGTTGCTGCCTGAAGCGCCTGCAGAACTGCAGGACCGCTGCCGGGTGTATATCGTCACCTGCCGGCGGCAGATGGAGAAAGGCAGCCTCACGTTCCTGTCGCCCGAGGAGCACTACGACTACGCCATATCGCAGCTCAACACCGGCTACTACGAGGAAGCGCGCGAGCAGTTCAACAACATTCTGACCGGTCATCCCGCGGCGGATTATGCGTTTTACGGGTTGGCAGTGCTGGAAGCCATTACCGGGCATGTGCAGGACTGCCTGAACAACCTGGCCCGGGCGATTGAGCTGAATCCGAAGAGCCGGTTGCAGGCACGCGTCGATAACGACTTCCAGAACATGGTGGACGATCCGCGCTTCACCGAGTTGCTTTATCCTGAAGTTCCGTAGGTCGTGCATTGAACTCTCCCAAAATAAAAGGTGAGCGCGCAGGGGCGCCAAAGCCCGACTATGCGGCCCGGTCTGTCGCGCCGGGGCTACGCGTTGTGGCCATGGGCGGCGGAACGGGCCTTTCAACGCTGCTGCGCGGACTGCGCGGGCATGTTTCCGCACCGGGCCAGAGCCTGGATGCCGCAGGCGCGATCGCCGACCTGGCAGCTGTGGTCACGGTGACCGACGACGGAGGGTCTTCGGGCCGGCTGCGCCAGGATTTCAACATGTTGCCGCCGGGCGATCTGCGCAACTGCATGGTGGCGCTGAGTGAAGAAGAAGATCTGCTGGCGAAACTGTTTACGCATCGTTTTCGGGGCGGAAATGGGCTGAAGGGGCACAACTTCGGCAACCTGTTTGTGGCTGCACTGACAGAGATCACAGGCGACTTTGCGCAGGCCGTGCAACTGGCTTCAAAGATTCTGGCGACGCGGGGCAGGATTTATCCGGCGACAACCGCGAATGCCACGCTGGTGGCGAGCATGGATGACGGCACAGAGGTGCGCGGTGAGACCAATATCACGGCGAGCAAGCGGCGCATCGTGGAGTTGACTCTCGATCCGCCCCGTCCTGCGCCGTTGCCGGAGACGCTGGTGGCGATCGAGCGCGCAGACCTGATCACGGTGGGGCCGGGATCGCTATACACTTCGCTGATCACCAATTTGCTGGTGGACGGAATCCCTTCGGCGCTGGGCGCGGCGCGCGGCGTGCGTGTTTACATCTGCAATCTGATGACGCAAGCCAACGAGAGCCTGAGCCTGACCGCATCAGAGCACATTGAGCGCATCTACGAGCACACACGGACGCAGATCTTCGATTACGCCATTGTGAATACCGGGCAGTTTTCGCCGGAAACGGTGGCGCGGTACGCGGCAGAGGGCGCCACGCCGATCGAACCTGACGTAAAGCGCATTGAAGCGCTGGGCGTGCGCTGTGTCGCTGGCAACTTTGCCAGCGAGGAGAACGTGGTGCGCCACACCGCGAACCGCTTGGCCGATGCGGTCCTTGAGTTGGCCGGGAAACGCACCCGTCAGACTCGAAATCCTCACTAAGAAGTTCTTTTCACTCGAAGACGGCATGGGATAGAGTCGAAGTGCGCGCTGCCTTCACCTGCGCGACGAGGAGGATGTATGAGCAAGATGCAAGTTTCGTTGATGTTGGCTGTTTGTCTTATTGCATTTTCGGCAGTTGGACAGGGCCAGGCAAAGCAGAAGCCGGGTCTGTGGGAGGAGACGGTCACCATGAGCATGGGCGGGGCCAGCGCGCCGCAGTTGCCTCCGGGAGTGCAATTGCCGCCGGGGATGCTGATGCCGCAGATCCCGCCGCAAACGATGCAGGTGTGCGTGACCCAAGCGATGATCGACAAATACGGCGGCCCGTACTCCCGCCCGTCCAAGGGAAACTGCACGATGACCAATGTCGTGATGACGCCGACCGGCATGACCGCGAATATGGTCTGTACGGGACAGATGAACGCGACCGGGACGGTGCAGACGACTTTCGTTGACGCAAATACGACCAAGACGACCGTGCACATGACGGGAACCATGCAGACGGGATCGACCACCAGCCCGATTGACATGACGACGCAGTCGACTTCGACCTACAAAGGCCCGGACTGCGGGAGCGTGAAGCCGCTCGCGATGCCGCCGAGCCAGTAGACGGACCCGGTTTGTCGCCGGGCCTACGCTTCCACCGTGCGCTTGAGCTGGCCGCAGGCGGCAAAGATGTCGCGTCCGCGCGGCTGGCGGATGTAGGCGGGAATGCCTTCAGCGGTCAGGGCCTTCTGGAACTGCTCCGCAGTTTCTGGCTTCGGAGAGGTGTAGTGCAACTGCGGTCCCGGATTCCAGGCAATTAGATTTACCTTGGCGGGCAGGCCAGTGCGGCGCACGAGGCGAGCGACTTCCAGGGCGTGCTCAGGCCAGTCTGTGACGCCGCCGAGCAGAACGTATTCAAAGGTGATGCGCTCGTGCGGGCGGAGGCGGACGCGGCGCACGGCGTCGATGACGGATGAGATCGGCCACTTGCGGTTGATGGGCATAATTTCGGCGCGGATTTCGTCGTTGGGCGCGTTGAGGCTGATGGCCAGCTTAGGCCGGATATCGGGCGGTTCGTTGGCGAATCGCTCGATGCCGGGAACGACTCCGGAGGTTGAGACCGTCATGCGCTGTGGGCTCAAGCCGACTTCATGCACAAGCAGGCGGACGGCAGCCATGAAGTTGTCGTAATTGAGGAACGGCTCGCCCATCCCCATGAAAACCAGGTTCACCCGGTCGCGGCCCACGCGGACGCCGTGGCGATCGAGAACGGCGACAATCTGGCCGGCGATCTCACCCGCGGTGAGGTTGCGTTGAAGCCCAAGTTTGGCGGTGAGGCAGAACTGGCAATTGACGGCGCAGCCGACCTGCGAGGAGACGCAGATTGTGGCGCGGCGCCAGTCCTTTGTTTCGTCGCTGGATCCGTCGCCAGCCTCGCCATCGTCACCGTCGGGCATCCAGACGGTTTCCACAGTTGCGGGGCCTCCGGGGGTCGTGGGATCGCCGGGGCTACACTGGACCAGATAGCGCTCGGTTCCGTCGGCGGATTGAAAGGCCTTCGTGATCTCCGGACGGCCGATTTGCCGTCCGCGGGCGGCCAGTTTCCGGCGTAAATCCAAAGACAATGTAGTAATAGAGGAAATTTCTCTAATATACTGATGATAAATAGCTTCAACGATCTGATCGGCGCGCCAGGACGGTTCCCCTTCCTCTGCCAGAACCCCAGCGAGGGCTGCCGCATCCAATCCAAATAGAGGACCAGATAGAAGACCGGGGCTTTCATTGCCGGGGACGGCACGGTCTAAAGGAACGAGTTGGTCGGAATCCTCGGGCACAACTCTGAGCATCATATCTGCTCGCGCGGTGCTATGCTGCAACCCGGATCGAATCCCGAGCCGGCGCGGAGCAGTAGCGGATGGCCTACAATCGAGGTTCGACTGAATGCCAATGAACACAGAGCGAAATCTTCGCCGCACCGAACTGCCGAACGGCCTGATTGTGCTGACCGAGCGCATGGACCACCTGCATTCGGTGGCCATGGGGGTTTGGATCAAGTCGGGCTCGCGGTGCGAAAGCGCGGAGATGAACGGCATTTCGCACTTTGTGGAGCACATGCTCTTCAAAGGCACCAAGTCGCGTTCGGCGCAGAGAATTGCCCGCGAGATGGATTCGATTGGCGGCAACCTTGACGCGTTCACGAGCAAGGAAACCATTTGCTTCAACGTGAAGTCGCTTTCAGATCACGTACCCATCGCGCTGGATGTGCTTACGGACATGGTTCTGAATCCGACGTTTGCCCCGCCCGACATCGAGCGGGAGCGCGGCGTGATTCTGGAAGAGATCAAGATCGACGAGGACAATCCAGACGTTCTGGTGCACGAGTTGTTCACTCAGAGCTTCTGGAAGGGGCATCCGCTGGGCAAGCCGATTTTGGGAACCACCGAGACGGTGGGACGGCTGGGCCAGCAGCAGCTTTTTGGCTACCACGGCGACCGGTTTCACGGCGGGAATATGGTGTTCTCCGCGGCGGGGAATCTCGACCACGACCGGTTTGTGGAGGCTGTGGCGGAGAAGTTCTCCACGCTCGCCGGCGGCCAAACGCTCAGCGAACTGTCGGCCCCCGAACCGAGCGCGCGCATCATCCTGCGCAACAAGAAGGCGCTGGAGCAGGTGCAGATATGCCTGGGTGTTCCCGCGCCGCGAGTGACGGACGAGAGCCGCTTTGCGACATCGATCCTGAACACAGTGCTGGGCGGCGGCATGAGCTCAAGGCTGTTTCAGAACATCCGCGAAGAGCGGGGACTGGCCTACTCGGTTTACTCCGACATGAGCCCCTACCGCGACACGGGAAACCTTTGCGTCTACGCCGGCACATCCGCAGGCAAAGCGCTGGAAGTGGTGGACCTGATTCTGGCGGAGTTCCGCAACCTGAAGGAAGTCCCGATTGGGGCTGAGGAACTGACCCGCGCCAAGGACCAACTGAAGGGCAATATTCTGTTGGGGCTGGAGAGCTCGAGCGCGCGCATGGCCAACCTGGCCCGGCAGGAGATGTACTTCCACCAGTTCTTTTCGGCCGACGAAGTGATTGCGCGGATTGAAGCGGTGGATGCGGGCGAGGTGCAGACGATGGCGCAGAGGCTCTTTGAGCCGGAGAACATCGCCGTGACGCTGCTGGGCCGGCTGGACGGCGTGAAGCTGACCCGAGCACGGCTGGTGTGCTGAAGAACAGCTTTTAGCTGCTAGCTTCTAGCTCCTAGCTGATTGCGTGCTCGATTCGCAAGCGTGCCGGACCTCGCAGATTGTCTCGTCGCAACCTCCCCGCGTTTCATCAAGGCGGCTCGCCAGGCAAGGAGAGCTAACGGCTAGAAGCTAGTGGCTAGTAGCTGCTTTACGAGCGATCCATTTCCCATTTGCGTCTGTAGGTGTAGCATCTTTAGAGATGGCCGGTGAAAGCCGGCCTGTTTTACGAGGCTTTGGGAATTCCATGAACTGCAAGTCATCGCTCTTTTGCCGCAATCGCGCGCGCCGTCTTACCACGACCAATGGATTCACTCTGATGGAGTTGCTCATCGTGATGGCGATCATCGCGATTCTTTCTCTGCTGGCGATCGCGAGTATCGGCGTCTATACGAAACGAGCGAACTCCTTGTCAGCGGTGAACTCCCTGCAGAAGATCGTTCAAGCCCAGATGATGTATGCAGAGTCATACCCTGCAACGGGATATGCCTGCACTCTGGAGGCGCTGGGTGGCGATCCGCACTCCGGGGCGCCGACCCCGGCGAGCTCGCAACTGCTGCCATCGGACCTGGCTTCAGGATTCAAGCAGGGATACGAGTTCACGATTGCGTGCGGAGACAAAGTGACGGCCAACAACGTCGACCGCTTCAACAGTTTCACCGTGATGGCCAAGCCGCAGAGCGTGGGAAAGACGGGCGATCGAGGTTACTGCACCGACGAATCTGGGCAAATTAAATTTGACCCCGCGGGCGGCGTAAACTGCACGCAGACGCTTGGCCAATGAAGAGACGAGTGTTTATGCTGACCGGCGGCCTTGTTGTGGCCGCCGTTTTGTTTTCCGCGACAACCATTCCTGCACAGCAGAATTTTCCTTCGGCGCATGAGCTGGCGCAGCGCGTCGACCGCCGCTACGATCAGTTGCAATCGCTGAAGGCCGGGTTCCGCGAAAGCTATGCGGGGCTGGACATGACGCGGACTGAAAGCGGCACTCTGTTCCTGCGCAAGCCGGGCCGCATGATGTGGCAGTACAGCACTCCGCCGGGGAAGATCTTCCTTCTCGACGGCAAATATGCGTGGTTTTACTCGCAGGGAGACGCGCAGGTGCAACGCATCCCGGCTGGTGAGCTGGACGATTTGCGCTCGCCGCTGCGTTTTCTGCTGGGCCACACGCAGCTCGAAAAGGAACTGACGGGCCTGACAGTGGCTGAGGCGCCCGACGGCTGCTTTATGCTGACCGGCGTGCCCAAGGGCCAGGAAAAGCGCGTAACGCGGCTGGCGCTAACGGTGACGGTTGCTGGAGCGATCAACGCGATTGAAGTGGAAGAGGCCGACGGAGCGATCACGCGATTCACGTTCACGGCCGAGCAACCAGGGGCGGAGATTCCGGCGGAGACTTTTCACTTTACGCCGCCAGCGGGCGTGCCGGTGGTGGACGCGCTGCCGCCAGTGTAGGGACAGGGACCGGGGACTAGAAAAGCCGTTCGGGATTCCGATGCTCAATTCTTCCCTGCTCATTCGCCGCAAAACCCCTCAGAACTCGTCACGCGCTTAGGTGACTGCGCGCACTGACGCGGCCGCGCAGAAGACTATCCTTCGCTTGATTCAATCCGGGTCCCCGATTCAATTCCTCACCCCCCCGAGGAGTTCGTCTGATTGAGGAGACTTGCCATGAAAAGAACCGTCTGCGTCGCCGCCGGCACTCGCCGCGGAAAGAGCGCTTTCCGCAAACCTGCAGCCTTCCCGCTGGCCTGCTGCGCGCTTCTGCTTTTCTGCAGTTCTTTTGTTGCGGCCGCGCAGGATCAGCAACCAACCGCCCCAGCCGCCCAGGATCAGCAGCAAACCGCTTCGCCTGCCAAGGAGACACCTCCCCCGCCGACGGCTCCATCGGCGGGCAAGGCTCTCGTCTTCATCTATCGCGTGGGAAGGTTTACCGGTTCCGCCTCCCATGACCACATCTACGTCAATGGCGTCTATCTGGCCTATCTGAAAAACGGCGAATATGCGGGAATGGAGGTGGGTCCAGGCAAAGTCGTGGTGACCGGATTACCGGAGATGTACACCGTCGACATTTTCACGGCAGCGGGCGCTGCGGTCAACGACGCCACAAGGAAGGAGAATGAGAGGATTCGGTTCGAGGCGGTGGCGGGTAAGACCTACTATCTGAAATGGACAGCGTCGACGATGGCCACGGGCATCAAAGTCACGCAGATGGACCCCGCGGTTGGAGCCAGGGAGATGAGCAAGCTGCATCTCTCCAAACCTGTCGAGCAGCCAACCGTCAAGGGGAAGGGTGAGCCGTCAGCGGCGCCTGCCGGCTCATCTGCGCCTGCGCAGCCCTGACGGCGGGCGCCGTGGATCAGACATGAATCGCAAGAGCGGATTCGTGACGGTCCTCGCAGCCGGAATGTGCCTGCTGGCGGTCGCCAGCGCTCAAGCTCCAAGCCTCAAGGATTCCATCGCGCAGTACGAGCAAGAGGTCGCGAAGGCAAGGTCCGGTCACAAAACGCGTGAGTTGCTCCTCTATCTCAATCTTCTCGCATCGGTCTATCGTGAATCCGGCCAATTGCAAAAGGCACTCGACTGCCTGAATGAAGCGCTTCCCATCGAGCAGACGTCGAACAGTGCGCTGGGCCAGGCCATGACCTTCAATACCTTCGGGCAGGTCTACACCGATCTGGGGCAGGAAGAAAAGGCCCTGTCGTATCTCAATCAGGCTCTGCCACTGTGGCAATCAGTCGGCAAGCGCGCTGGCGAAGCTAACGCGCTCACCTTTATCGGCCGGGTGTACGAGGGCCTTGGCCAGCATGAAGAAGCGCTCAAGAATTTGAACGATGCCATGGGGATCTGGCACGACATCGACAACCCTGATACCTCCATCGCCGCCGAATCCGCGCCGAGCGGGCCTTCGGGCCGGTTCGCACGAAGAATGGAAGCCGCGCGAGAAAAGTTTACTGCGGCGGCCAACATCAACATCGTCAACGCCAGCGCCATTGGCGAGGCGGGAACGGTCGACGGCCTGGGTAGAACATACGCCGATGAAGGCCAGGGCCGTGAAGCGCTCAAGTACTTCGAGAAGGCGCTTCCAGTCTTCCAGCAGAGTGGCGAGCGCGCTGGTGAAGCTCTGGTTCTGAACGACATGGGTCCGGCCTACGCCGAGATAGGCCAAAAGCAGAAGGCACTCGAATCCCTCAACAAGGCCCTCGCCATCTGGCGCGAAATCGGCAGCCGCGAGGGCGAAGCGCTCACGCTCAACAACATCGGCCGCGTCTACCGCGACCTCGGCCAACAACAGAGCGCAATGGATTATTACAACCAGGCGCTGCCCATCTGGCGCGAGGTGGGCAACCGAAACGGTGAGGCGCTGGCGCTGAGCGACATCGGCCGGGCCTACGCCGATCTGGGTCAGCCGCGCAAGGCGCTCGACTACGCCAATCAGGCATTGCCCATCTTTCGTGAAACCGGCAGCCGCCGCGGCGAAGCCATGACCCTGAACAACATGGGCAGGGATCACACGGATCTGGGAGAGCCGGCCGAGGCGATGAAGCTTGAGCTGCAGGCGCTTGCAATCTGGCGTGAGGTGAAAGACGAGCGCAACGAAGCCCAGGACCTGATGACCATCGCCTGGTCGTACTCGGCGCTTCAGCAGCCCGACAGTTCCCTGGCCAGCGCTCTCGCCGCCTTAGGCCTGGCAAAAGCTGTGGGTGATCCGGAGGTCGAGGGCGCCATCGAGACCTCCTTGATGATGGGGTTCCGCAAACAGCATCGCGTTGAAGAGGCCATCTTCTTCGGCTTCGAAGCGGTTAACTCCTATCAGTCGATCCGCAAGAATATCGTTGGAATGGACAAGAGTCTCCAAGCGGGCTTTGCGCAATCCAAATCCGGTACATATCGTACTCTGGCTGAGCTGCTGGTCGAAGCCGGGCGCCTGGGCGACGCGGAGCGGATTCTCGACCTCCTCAAGGAGCAGGAGCTTAAAGACCTCGTCCCCGGCTCGGCTCCGGGCGCCGCTGCCGCCATTGAACCGCTCAAGCCCTCGCCCGTCCAGCAGAAGATCGAATCTTTGCTGCCCGATTTCGAAAAGAAGGCGCGCGACATTGAAGAATGGAATCTCCAAGCCGCTCAGCTGGAGGCCATTCCTGCGCGCACCACCGCCGACGATGAGCAGTTGAAAACGCTGGCCGCGAACCTGGAGCAAGCGCAATTGACAATCCGCGATGGCTTCAACAATACGATTATTCCCGAACTCGACAAGCAGTCCGACCCAGGCGAGCCCATTGGCGACTCCACGCAAAGCTATCTGCAAGACTCGCTCGCAAAACTCGGCCCAAACGTGATCGGCATCCGCATTCTGCTCGGCGAAGATCACGCTTACGCGATCGTCGTTACGGGGAAGTCACGCCAGAAGTTTGAACTTCCCGCCTCCTCGGCAGAAATTCGCAGCAAAGCTTTCGAGGCGCTTAAAGCCATTGGCTCGCCTTCCACCGATCCCCGGCCGCAACTGAACCAGCTCTACACCATAATCGTGGCGCCGCTTGAATACGAGTTGAAGACCATCGACGCGGCAAATGGTGCGCAGGATAACGTCCCTACGCTGTTATGGTCGCTCGACGACGCATTGCGCTACGTGCCTATGGGCGCGCTTTACGACGGCAACCATTACCTGGTCGAGCGCTTCCACAACGTCCTCTTCACGCCCGAAAGCTACGGCCACATCGCGGATGCGCCCACCCCGGGGGGCGATCCGCCCAAGGCGCTGGTCATGGGCCTATCGAAGAGCTACGACGGAATGCCGGCGCTGCCGGGCGTCATTCCCGAGCTCAACTCCGTCGCACACGATCCTTCCATCCTCGACTCGCACGGCCCAATGCCGGGCAAAATCATGCCCGACGAACAGTTCACGCTGGCCGCTTTGAAAACCGCACTCGGCTCCGGCAGCGGATTCCCCGTGGTTCACATCGCCAGCCACTTCGTCCTGATTGCCGGCACGGGCGATGAACCCTTCCTGCTGATGGGCGGCAACGATGCGGGCGACGCGAAGGGTTTCGAGTGGAACCTCTCCGATATGGAAAACTCGCCCGTCGCCTTCCACGGAACGCGGCTGCTGACCCTCTCGGCTTGTAGCACGGCGAAGGATTACAAATCCCGGAACGGCTTCGAGATGGACAGCCTGGGCATGGTTGCGCAGCAAAAGGGCGCTGAAGCCGTTCTCGCCACCCTGTGGGATGTGAACGACCTCAGCACCAGCCACATCATGAGCGACTTCTACGATCGCTGGGCCAAGAATCCCGGCAAGGGCAAGGCTGAGGCGCTACGCCAGGCCCAGCTTGCCTTCCTGCACGGCGCCTCCCCTACAACCGGCGCCAATACCGGCCGCGGCTTGGAACCCGTCGACCAATCATCGACGCAGACTTCCAGCCTCGGCTACGCCCATCCATACTACTGGGCGCCTTTCGTCCTCATTGGCAACTACCAGTAGCGCGCCCGGCCCAGGAAAGGAAATTCATGACGAAATCATCGCTCCGACTGCTCCCGCTCGCCGCTTCCCTGCTCGCAGCGCTTCTATTTACCGCATGCGGTTTCGCGCAGGAGGAAATTGCTCCCCCCCAGGGCAAGGGTCACGTGGTTGTCTTCGTCTCCGGAATCATGGGCCCCAAGCACGACAAGGCCCTTTCTGAGGCCATCGCCGCGCTGGGTTACGATGTCTACGTTTGTGATGGCAGGCAAATCGCAAAAATGCTGGGTGGCAATCTGCGTGCTGCCATTCAGGCCGCTCAGCGATCGCCGCATGCCCTGCCCGGTAAAGTTGCGCTGGTTGGCATTTCTCTCGGCGGCGGGTTCTCGCTGGCCCTCGGCTCGGAATGGCCCGACCTTGTCGCGGTGGACATCGTTTGGTACCCCGCAACTGGTTTCGCCGCCAGGCAACCCGGTTTTGTCAGGCGCATGTCCGTCCCGGTGCTGATGTTCGCCGGAGAATCAGACCATTTTGAGAATTGCTGCCTGATCGAGACAGCGCGTGCCATTGAAACCAGCGCCAAGGCCAGCAACGCGCCCTTCGAGCTCATTACCTACCCCGGAGCCGATCACGACTTCATCAAGGGAGGAAGAAACTACAATCCCGCCGCGTATGAAGATGCGCTTAATCGTACCGCAGTCAAATTGAAGGCTGCCTTCGCCGGGCAAGACAGCACGTCGACCGGCACCGTGCAGCGTTCCGACAACTAGACCGCTTTTTATGATGCTGTAAGGCACGGAGCAAACAAATTCCCCTCCGGCGCCGGTGCGCTGCTGCCCGGTTTACTTGCCGGGCTTGGCGGGAGCGCTGGCCGGGGCCGTGTGAGTACCTTCGAGCACCGAGCGTGAGCCGCTGGAGCGCACAAACAGAACCACCAGGCTGATAGACGTGCACATGAAGATGATCGCCGACCAGGTGGTGAGGCGGGTGAGCACGTTAGCTGCGGCGCGGGGACCGAATGCGGTTTGCGAACCCTGGCCGCCGAAAGCGCCGGCCAAGTCGGCCGAGCGGCCCTGCTGCAGCAGGACGACACCGATCAGGAAGAAGCACACGAGTATGTGCAGGGCGACAACAAAGTAAAAGAAAATCTGCATTTCTTAAGCTGCTTTCCATGCGTGCCCGAAGTGATTGGCCCGGACGCGAAGATCTTTTGGTGCGGAAGAGGGGACTTGAACCCCTATGCCTTTTGGGCGCCACCCCCTCAAGATGGTGTGTCTGCCAATTTCACCACTTCCGCAGGGTTGCTACCTCTGCAAGTATAACAAATGCTGGATTCGCGGGGATGCCTGTGCGCCACTGTCAGGATTGGAGATTCGATCCCAGCAAGCGCTCCATCCACTGCGCCAGAGCCTGCTCGTCAGGTGAGCCTGCGGACTGGGCGGCGCGCACGTTTCCGCGCTCCTGGGGGGAGCGGTTCTGGCTGAGCTTGAATTTACCTTCGATGCCCGCGATGGGAATGCGAAAGCCGATGATTCCCGCGAGCAAGGTGCGGCGAAAACCGTCGGGCATCGCGCGCCAGCGATCCATGAATGCAGGCTCATTTGCGGCGACGAGATCGGCGAGAAGGGCCTCTTTACCGGGAGCGTCGTCGACCAGCGAGAGCGTGCCGTGGGCGTGGACGGCGATGTAGTTCCAGGTGGGCACGGAGAGTTCTTCAACATAGAGCGAGGGAGAAACGTAACTGTGCGGCCCCGCGAAGACGACGAGAGTTTCACGTCCGGCGAGCGCCTGCCAGTGGGGGTTGGCTTTGGCGAAGTGGCCCTCAAGAACGCCATGCTCTCCCTCATCCTTGACGACCAGCGGAAGATGGGTTGCCGTGGCGCTCGCGCCCGATTGCTCGCCGCACGCAGGGCCGAATATCGTCGCGAACGAATACGCCCGCATGGCTTCAAGCAGGATGCCGCGATCGTGAACCTGATTGAATTTGGGTGAATACATATTTGGTAGATCGGCCTCCGATTGCACCGCGCTCCGGAGTCAGAATAACAATTGCCGAGGGCGCGGGCCGGCAGCCCTCGCCGGGTCCCGGCTCTTGCGCGGTTGGTATAGACTCATCGCAAGTCTATGCGCTGCGCACCGGTGTATGCTCTTCTCTTCGCCGCAATTACGGTCCTGGCCTGGGGCCAGAACTCAGCCAGTCCATCGTCAACCATGACCAAACCCAAAGCGCTTACGCCTGAAGCGGTTCATCGCTCCGCCATCGTCATTGACACTCATGCCGACACGCCGCAACGCTTTCTCGACGAGAATTTCGATCTCGGCGATCCGCTGAAAGGCGGCAACTGGAACCTGGACACGGCGCGCGAGGGAAACCTGGGCGCGGAGTTCTTTTCGATTTGGGTCGATCCCTCTCGATTCAAGGGCCAGTACGCTCACCGCACGCTGGAATTGATCGATGCCGTCAAGCAGCAGGTGGCGAAGCACTCCGATCAGATGGAGCTGGTAACTTCGCCCGATGGAATCGAGCGCGCGCACCGCGATCACAAGATTGCGGCGCTGATGGGGATCGAGGGGGGCCATTCCATTGAGGACTCGCTGGGGCTGCTGCGCCAATATTATGCGCTTGGCGTGCGCTACATGACGCTGACGTGGGCGAACTCCAATGGCTGGGCCGACAGCTCCGGCGACATCGACGACAAGAGCGTGCCGCACACCGAGCAAGGGCTGAACGAGTTCGGCAAGGATGTGGTTTACGAGATGAACCGGCTGGGCATGATTGTGGACGTGTCCCACGTCTCGGACCGCACATTTTTCCGGACGCTGAACATCTCGCGGGCGCCGGTGATTGCGTCGCACTCGTCGGCTCGGGCGCTCGACGACGCGCCGCGTAATATGAGCGACAACATGCTGCGCGCGATCGCCACCTACGGAGGCCCAAATTCGAAGGGCGGCGTAGTCATGGTGAACTTCTACTCCGCGTTTCTTTCCGAGGACTACCGGAAAGCGCTGAAGGCGATGGAGCCGGAGGTGCAGAAGCAGATCGACGCGCTGAAGGCGAGTAACAAGGCCGAGGGCAAGGAGACCACGCAGACCGAGATCGACAAGCTTCAGCGCGCCGCAGCCGACCGCATTCCGCGCCCGCCGTTCTCATTGCTCATTGACCACATCGACCACATCGCGAAAGTGGCGGGAGTGGATCATGTGGGCCTGGGATCGGACTTCGACGGAATCAACGGGCAACTGCCGCAAGGGATCGACTCCCCGGCCGATTTGCCCAAGATCACCGCGGCGCTGATGGCTCGCGGATATTCGGCCGAGGACTGCAAGAAGATTCTGGGTGGCAATCTGCTGCGCGTTTTCCGCGAGGTGGAGGAAGTCTCAAAACAAATGCAATCTGAGACGCGGCCGAGGATCACGGAGAAGCAGCCGATCGTGAAGCCATAGAACAAATTCTCAAAGCGGCGCAAGGCGAAATGTCTTGCAAATTCAATATGGACCACTTATAATGGTCCACATTGGAGAGTGGTTATGCCCGCAGGGACGGCTAAGAAAACAGCCATTGGCGTCACGGCCTTCAAATCGAAATGTCTTGGGCTGATTGACGACGTAGCTAACGGAAAAACGGATAGCATCGTGTTGCTCAAACACAATCGGCCCGTCGCCAAGATCGTGCCTGCACACGAGGAGGCCGGCGAATCGTTCGACCTTTGGGGCGCGATGCGCGGAACCGTCACGGTTCCTCCCGGCGTCGATTTAACCGACAGCACAGGCGAGGTTTGGGACGCGGAGCGATAAGTGGCCGATTCCGTACTACTCGACACATGTGCAGCTATCTGGCTCATGAACGGTGAGGCGCTTTCCGATCCCGGTTTGGCAGCGATACGTGACGCTCAATCGGCCAACGGAGGCATCTATGTGTCGCCGTTTACAGCTTGGGAAATTGGCACGCTGGTCGCAAAGGCGCGCTTGTACCTCACGCTTTCGCCAGAAGCTTGGTTCGATACACTTCTTGCCAAGCGCGGGGTTCGACTCGCACCAATGACACCGAAGATGCTCCTCGCTTCCACCTCACTGCCTGGAACGCCTCCCTCCGACCCAGCAGACCGCATCATCTTAGCCACCGCTCGTATTTACGGCTATGTGGTCGTTACCCGGGATCGAAAGTTATTGAATTACGCACGGCAGGGGCATCTCCGTGTGAAGGCCTGCTGAGCCGAGGACCGAACTGTTTCTACGCTTTATACTGAGCTATCGCGAAATAGCCTTCCCGGAGAATGACAAATGAACAATTTGCACCGGCAATTTGCCGTGCTGTTTGTTGCAGCGGCTTTGGTTTTGACTCTCTCAGTTCGCGCGCAAGACGAAAAACCCGCCGCGAATTCCGACGCCACTACAGCGAAGAGCGCGAAAGCTCCTGAGCCGGCGCCACCGCCAGACTCGACCACGCAGGGCTCCATCGATGCTGGCGGACAGCATATCGCGTACACGGCGGTTGCGGGCACGATCACCGTAGGCGCGACCGACACCGATGATGCGCAACTTGGTCCGGACGGTAAACCGCTGCCAGGCTCGCAGCTGGCGCTTGCGGCGCCGAAGGAGCCGGCCGATGCGCCGCCGGTGGCGCACATGTTTTACGTGGCGTATTTCAAGACGGGCGCGACGGCCGAGGATCGGCCGATTACATTTTTTTATAACGGCGGCCCGGGCAGCTCGACCATGTGGCTGCACATGGGCTCGCTCGGGCCGAAGTATGTGGAGACGGCGGGAGACACTCATTTGCCGGGCGCTCCGTACAAGCTAATCGACAATGCGGACAGCCTGCTCGACGTAAGCGATGAAGTGTTCATCGACATGCCGGGAACGGGCTTCGGGCGCCTGGCAGGCAAAGACGCGGGAAAGGCGTTCTGGGGCGTCGACCAGGACGCGGAGGCATTCGCGCGTTTCATCGCGCGCTTTCTGGTGAAGTACGGCCGGTGGAACTCGCCGAAGTTTCTCTTTGGCGAGAGCTATGGAACGACACGGTCGGCGGTGCTGGCGAATGTCCTGGAAAACGAGAAAAGCGTTGACCTGAACGGAGTGATGCTGCTGGGAGAGATTTTCAGCTTCCCCATGGCGACGGGTGGACCACGTCCCGGCATGGATCTTCCCTACGAGCTCGCGCTGCCCACCTACGCAGCGACCGCGTGGTACCACAAGAAGCTGTCGCCCCAGCCACCGGCGCTGGAGCCCTTCCTGAAAGAGGTGGAGGAGTTCGCGATGGGCGAATACATCCATGCGCTGGCGGAAGGAAACAATTTGAGCGACGCGGAGAAGCAGCAAGTGGCCGAAAAGCTCCACGATTACACCGGGTTGCCGGTGGATTACTTGATCAAGGCCAACCTGCGCGTGACCGCCGGCGAGTTCGAAAAGACATTCGACGACCCAGAGGGGATGACGACGGGACGATACGACACACGCTTTCTGGGGCCGACGCTCGATCCGCTGAGCGAGGGGTCGGAGTACGATCCGCAGAGCGCGGCGATTTCGTCGGCATACTTTTCGCTGGTGAATTTGTATCTTCGGCAGAATCTGAAATACGGCGAGGGTCAGACGTACCTGCCGCACGCGCTATTTGACGGCGCCGGCTGGAACATGACGCGAACGGGCGGCAGCGGCTTTCGCAACGCCCTCGGGCTCAACGTAAGCGCGGACCTGGCCGAGGCGATGAAGACGAATCCGCGGCTGAAGGTGATGGTGAACGACGGCTACTACGACCTGGCCACGCCGTTTTTTGCCGCAGAGTATGAAGAGGAACATCTGCCGATTCCGGCGTCGCTGACGAAGAATATCGAGTACGACTGGTACGAATCGGGGCACATGGCGTATGTGCGGGACGAGTGCCGCAAGCTACTCCACGACCGTGTGGCGGCGTTTATCAAAAGTGCGGACGGAGTGCAGTAGCCGTGAATCGTGGCTCGTGAGTCGTGGCTCGCGATCAGTGCTCAGTGGGCTCTGGGCAGTGATCAAACGCCGCTGGAGTAGGTGTGGGCCGAGCGTGGGCAGTGCGGGAAGATTGGGATTTGGAGACTCTGGCCGGGTCGCGCCCTTTATACTAACGTTTCGCTCGTTATCCCATCCGGAGAAAAGAAAAATTAATTCATTCAGTCGCCGCTTTGCCGCCCTTGTTGGCGCGGCACTCTTGGTTCTTTCTGTTTCGGTCGGCGCACAGGACGATAAGACGGCGGCGAAGCCCGCAACCCCGGCAGCCTCCACGGCCGCTGATAAGAGCGCCGAACCCGCTCCGCCAGCCGATTCGACGACGCAGGGCACCATCAATGTGGGCGGGCAACAAATCGCCTACACGGCCATCGCCGGGACCATCACGGTGGGATCGACGGATGATCAGGATTCACAGCTTGGAGCAGACGGCAAGCCGCAGCCGGGAAGCCAGCTCGCGCTCAACGCGCCCAAGGATGCGAAGGACGCAACTCCTGTAGCGCGAATGTTCTATGTGGCGTACTTCAAGAAAGACGCGAAGGCTGAGGATCGGCCCGTCACGTTCTTTTATAACGGCGGACCGGGCAGCTCCACGGTGTGGCTGCACATGGGATCGCTGGGCCCCAAGCACGTGGTGACGGCGGGAGACACGCACCTGCCTGCAGCACCGTACACCATGGTCGACAATCCAAATTCCCTGCTCGACGTGAGCGACCTCGTCTTTATCGACGCGCCGGGCACGGGCTTCGGACAACTGATGGGAAAGGATCCGGACAAGGCATTCTGGGGGGTGGATGGCGACGCGAGCGCCTATGCGCGGTTTATTCAGCGCTTTATTTCGAAGTATGGGCGGTGGAATTCCTCGAAGTTCATCTTTGGCGAGAGCTATGGGACCACGCGGTCGGCGGTGTTGGCCAACCTGCTCGAGAATAAACTGAACATCGACATCAACGGAGTGATCCTACTGTCGCAGATTTTCAACTTCACCACCGATATCGACCAACCCGCAAACAATCCCGGAGTCGACCTGCCTTACGAGCTTGCCCTCCCGACCTTCGCGGCAGCAGCTTGGTACCACAAGAAGCTGCCCAATCAGCCGGCCGCGCTCGAGCCGCTTTTGAAGGACGTCGAAGATTTCGCGATGGGGCCTTATGCGCATGCACTGGCGCTGGGAACCGACGTGGGCGCCGACGAGAAGCAGCAGGTTGCGCAGAAAATGCATGAGTACACTGGATTGCCGGTGGATTACATTTTGAAGGCGGGCCTGCGTGTGAGCGGCCCGGAGTTTGAAAAGACTCTGCAGGATGCGGAGGATTTGACGACAGGGCGACTGGACACGCGATTCTCGGGTCCAAATCTCGATCCGCTGAGTGAGGGATCCGAGTATGACCCGCAAGGAGCGGCGATTTCGTCGGCCTATGTTGCGCTCTTCAATCAGTACGTGCGCAAGGACTTGAAATACGGAGACGGACAGACGTATCAGCCGCTTCTGTACACGGCAAACGCGGCATGGAACTGGGTTCACAATGGCAACCCGATAGGAGTGAACGTGAGCGCGGACCTGGCCCAAGCAATGAAGACCAATCCGCGGCTGAAGGTTCTGCTGAATGGGGGCTACTACGATTTAGGTACGCCGTTCTTTGCGGCGCAGTACGAAGAGAAGCACCTGCCTATCCCGCAGTCGCTGGCGAAGAACATCAGCTACGCGTGGTACGAGTCGGGTCACATGGTGTACGTGCGCGACGAGTGCGTGAAACAGCTCCACGACAATGTGGCGGCATTCATCAAGAACGCGGACGCGCAGTGACCGCGGGGACCGAGAGAACAGGGGAACAAGAAAACAGGAAAGTTGGGAACAAGGACTGGCCACTACCGGACCGGGGGACCCAGCGGCTTAGCGTAAACGAACGCGGGGCGATGGCGCGCGTAGTAGTGCTCTTCCCTGCCCCTCTGCGCGTAGCCGCGGCTCCTATAGAGCTGGATCGCGGCGGCATTCTCAACATCGACATGGAGCCAGATCGATCGGGCGCCGGCGGCACGGGCGGAGTCCTCGGTGCGGCGCAGGAGCTCGGCGGCGATGCCGCGACGGCGCGACTCGGGGTGCACCTCGATAGTCTGGATGTAGGCGACGGTGCCTTTCGGCATCGTGGTCCACTCGACGATGGCGAACCCTGCCATCGTTTTGTTTTCTCCGGCGTTCTTTTCTGCGATCCAGGTGGCGGAGTTGGGATTGGCGATCAACTGGCGCATCCAGGCGCGGCTGTATCGGACCGGCGGTTGGAAGCAAAGTTCTTCGAGTGTGTAGAGGGCGGCGAAGTCGGCGGGCTGGTAGAGGCGGTAGAGCATAAACAGAGATCAAGGGTTAGAGATCAGCTTCGTCGTGCCGGTTGAACGTCTGTAAATGGCCGTTCACGGTTTGAGGCATTTGAATCGTCCGAAGGCCTTATGTCAAGACGCCGCAGGCCGCCCGAGGGCGGCCCGCACGGTTCAGTGTAGTACCTCAGCAAGCTACACCTTGGCTTCAAGATCCGCGATCACGTCGAAGAAGCGCTGGTCCAGCTTGCGGTTGGTTGCGATGGCTTCCTTGATGGGGATGTCGGTGATGTCGGTGCTGTGAAGAACGGCGATGCGGCCCCACTTCTTTTGGTGCACCATGTCGATGGCGTGCAGGCCNNGCGGTCGAAGGCCGTGGGAACGCCGCCGCGCTGGGTGTGGCCTAGATTCACGGAGCGAGTTTCGTAGCCCGTCTTCTTCTCGATGAGCTCGGCGAGCGCTTCGCCAATGCCGGACAGGCGGACGTGGCCAAAGGAGTCGACTTGCTCGGAGCCGATGACCTGGCCGACCTCGGGGAGATGGCAGCCCTCGGCAACCACGACAACGCCGTAATGCTTGCCGTGATCGTAGTTGTACTTGAGCAGCGCGCAGACGTGGTCGATGTCGATCTCCTTCTCGGGAACGAGAACGACGTGGGCGCCGCCTGCTATGCCTGAGGCATAGGCGATCCAGCCTGCGTCGCGGCCCATGACTTCAATGACCACCACGCGATTGTGCGAGTCGGCCGTGGTGTGAATGCGGTCGACGGCCTCGGTGGCGATCATGACCGCTGTGTCGTAGCCGAATGTCTGGTCGGTGCCGCTGATGTCGTTGTCGATCGTCTTGGGAACGCCGACGGCGTTCACGCCATGCTCGCTCAAAAACAGCGTGACCGATTGCGTGTCGTCGCCGCCAAGCGCGATAAGGGCGTCGATCTTGTTGATCTTGAGAACTTCCTGCACCTTGTCGATACCACCGGGAATCTTTTTCACGTTGGTGCGCGAAGAGTGCAGGATGGTGCCGCCCTTCAACTGGATGCCGTCGACTCTTTCGAGCGTGAGCGGAATGAAGTTGTTATCGAGCACGCCGCGCCAACCGTTCAGGAACCCAATGAACTCGTCGCCGTAGTGGTTGATGCCTTTTCTGACGGCCGCATAAATGACCGCGTTCAATCCGGGGCAGTCGCCGCCGCCGGTCAACAAAGCAACTCGCATCGTGGAATCTCCTCGTAAAGGCAGTTCAAAGTTCGCAGTTCTTAGTTCACAGTTCGCCGCTCACAGGGCACAGTCCTCAATATCGGCCGCGGGGTCAGAAATTTGAGGCGCAGTGCACAGTTCTTTACCGGAGGCGGGGAGGATCGCCGGCCTTAGCGCAAATAACAGTGTATCGCGGCTCTGTAAACGGGAATCGTGATGGGGAATACAGCGAACAAGGGATTACGGATTACGGACCAGGGACTAGAAATCAGATTCTGGCTAAGTCACTTTCCGCTTGACAGTGATTTCCTTAGTGAGATCATGTTTTCAGTAGGTCTTCCCTTGATAATCCAATGAAGGCTGACGCCTCAAAATTATTGGTCTTTGCTAGCCTGGCGCTCCTCGTCCTAACATGCGGGTGCGCCGAGGTCGGTCTTGAGGCTATTGGAGCCGGTGCGGCGGAAGGTGCGATGGCGCCTGAGCTCACCGAAGCCGCGACTGAGGCTGCGGCCGAAGGGGGCACGCTAACAGAAATATTAGGTACCGACAGAATTCCGACTCGCGGGTGGTTCATTGAAGATGGCGAGACACCGGGACTCTATATCAATGGTAACCACTTGTACGACATCGATATGACCGCCGGTAAGATTACCGACACGCGCGGCAATCTTGTCGCCCAGATTGAAGGAAATGAAATTTATCGAGTTTACCCTCGCGGAGCTCATCAGTTGATCGCCAAGGTTGAAACATACCTTGCGGAACCGACTGCCATATACAACTGGGAGCCCACAGACTTGACTCGAATCCGCATGCTTAAAACGAACGACTTGGTTCAGGTGGTCGAGGCCAATGATGGCTGGTACAAGCTGAAATACCTCAATGAGAATGGAGTCGAAATGCTCGTCTGGGCTTTTGCACCGGCTCTACTTACACATGTCGAGCGCAAAGACCAGAATCAGTCGCAGCCCGTCTCGTTCGAGACACGTCCGTCGAAGAGAACCGTCATGCTGTCCGCGCTCGAGAGCGCGAAGCAGGTGAAAAGCGATATTGATACCATCGTTTCCGGCCAATAAGTTCCAAGAAGGCTTCAATGCGAGAGTTCTTCATTGCAATGCTCGTTTTCGCTTCGCTCGCGTTATTTGCGATGCTGATGGTAGAACGTAGCCGTCTGACCGCAGATGAGACGCAGATTAAGAATCTTCAAACTCGTGCAGACGGTCTTGAAGCGAGAGTAAACGAATTCTCCAGATTTCGAGTGGATATGAAGGGCCTTGGCGTAAAGCTCGACAGACTCCAGGATCTTATAAAGCAAGAGCAAGCGCCTGCCGTCTCGCAAATCAGTGATCAGTCGCAGGTGCCGACTGGGCCGGTCCAATAGTGTAGCTGCCTTCCACAGGCCAGTCGGTCTTCTTGCTTGATGGGCACCTCCGACTTGTTCCGGACAGCCCCGCAATGTTCCAATCGATGACGTATGCCCGAAAGCGGCGCTGGATTCCTGCTTGCGTTCGTCGGCCTGGTTGTCATCGTGCTGCTGGTGATGCTGCAGTTGACGCGGCTGGGTTACCTGATCCGCGCCACCATTCCCGACCGGCCTCGGCAGCGCATGTTCATTGCGTCCGTAGCCTTCCTCATAACCTTTGCCGGGGTACGCCTTCTCGTGCATCGGATCGCGAATCACGAGGGGCGGATGCAGTGGGTGATGGTGCGCGGAATGCACATTCATCACCTGGTGTGGGGCATTCTGATTTTGCTTTTTGTGGGATACGGCTGGCTACTCGACGTCGGATGGTCGCAGTCGCCGATGTCGATCTTTCTGGGGCGGCTGATGGCGGTCAGCTACGGCGTGGGCGCTGCGCTCACGCTCGACGAGTTCGCTTTATGGCTGAGCCTAGAGCCCGACGTCTACTGGACTCACGAAGGCAGATTGAGCATTGACGCCGTGATCATTTTTGGGGCAGTACTCGGGGTGGGAGCGTGGGGCGCGCCGTTTTTCAGAGCCCTGCAACGCATGTGGCACAAACAGTGGCCGCCGCGCGGAGGGATCGGCGAGCTCAGCTTGCCGATTCGCCGCGGGCGGTTGCTTCGTCGGCGTAGAGTTCGTCGATCACCGCCGAATATTGCGCCGTAAGAACGCGGCGCTTGATCTTCATGGAGGGGGTTAGCTCTCCGGAGTCCTGCGTCCACTCGTCGGCCACAACGCGGAAACGCTTGAGGGTCTCAAAGTTGGCCAGCGTGCCGTTCACTTCGCGGACAATCTCGGTGTAGAGCGCGATGACGCGAGAGTCGGCGACGAGCCCGGCGCGGGACTGGGCTGAAATTCCATGATGGCGCGCCCACTCCTCCAGGGCAGCGAAGTTGGGCGAGAGGAGAGCGCAGATGAATTTGTGGCGATCTCCGATGAGCGCGGCCTGCGCCACGAGCACGTTGTTCTTCAGCTTGCTTTCAATGGGCTGCGGCGCGACCAGCTTGCCGCCGGAAGTCTTGAGCAGTTCCTTCTTGCGATCGGTGATGTAGAGAAAGCCATCGGCGTCGAGATGTGCGATATCGCCGGTGCGGAACCATCCCTGGCTATCGAGGCACTCGGCGGTGGCGGCGGGCTTGTGCCAATAACCGGAGAAGACCGAGGGCCCGCGGACCAGCAGCTCGCCATCCTCGGCGAACTTGAGCTCGACATTGGGCAGCGGCATGCCGACCGAGCCCATGCGATGGCTGATTGGAGTATTCAGCGCGATCACGGGCGCAGTTTCAGTGAGGCCGTAGCCCTCCCAGAGAGCGATGCCCGCCGAGGCGAACCAGCGCGCCGTGTCGATGCCGAGGGGCGCGCCGCCGGAGACGAAGATTCTTACGCGCCCACCGAAGGCTTCGCGGACTTTAGAGTAGACGAGCTTGTTGGAAAGCTTCCAGATGAGCGAACTGGGCTTGTGGCCGTCATAGACCGTATCGGCGAAGCGCTCGCCTTGACGGATGGCCCAGGCCAGCAGGCGTTTCTTGACGGGCGATTGCCCGGCCTTTTGCATGACGGCCTGGCGGATCTTCTCGAAGACGCGCGGAACGCCGACGATAACCGTTGGCCGGACCTCGCGCATAGCCTGCGGCAGCTTGTCGAACTGGGTGCAGTAGGCGACCTGCGAGCCATGGTTGTACATCACGTAATCGAGTGCGCGCGCGGTGACGTGCGAGAGCGGCAGGAAGGAGATGCAGGCGTCGGTTGAATTGAAGCCGAAGTCGACCGCCGTGATGTTCTGGTTGGCGGCGATGTTGCCGTGGGTAAGCGCAACGCCTTTGGGCTCGCCTGTCGTTCCAGAGGTGTATATGAGCGTGGCGAGATCGCCGGGCTGGACGGAGCGAAGGAGCGCATCGAAGACGGGATCGCGCTGGGCGCCGAGGGCGTCGGCATCGCCGAGCAGCTCGCTCATTGCGACAGCGCCTTCTGGAGCGGGCGAGTCCATCACGACGATTTGCTGCAACTGGGTTTGCGCGCGAACGGAGTGAAGTTTGTCGAATTGCTGGCGGGTGGAAACGACGGCGATGCGGCAATCCGCGTCGCGCACTTGTGCGGCGATCTGCTCGCCGGTGAGGGTGGGATAAAGGGGCACATCGGCGGCGCCTATGGCGAGGGCGGCAAAATCGGTGACAGCCCACTCCCAGCGATTCTCGCTGATGAGGGCGATTCGGTCGCCCTTCTGAGCGCCGAAGCGCAGAATAGCCATGGCCAGCGCGCGGACGCGCTGATACATCTGATCCGATGAGATCGGGTGCCAATGGCTGAACTCGTCCTGCCAAAGCACGGCGCGCGGATTGGCGGCCGCGGCGATGCGAACAAAGAGGTCATTGATGGTGGAGAGCGAAGAGACAGGGGTCATCGTGTCGTAAACGGAAACGGTGACAATCGTAACACCCGGGCCTTGGTGAGTGCACCAGATACCAGCTATCGGCTTTCAGCCATTAGCTTTCCATCCACAAGATTCACTCGACTCGAATCGCACTCCGGCTTCTAATCGCGACGCAAGTATGGCATAGCCGGCTGGGGGTCCGGCCGACGGCTCAGGCGAGTCGCGGAGAGGCAGACGAAGCAGGGGGAGGAACGAGAGTCAAGCGATGGAAGGGCGAGGAGTCCGGCGGGCGCCGGACCCCTCGGTGGGCATTACGGCAACGCGTAGACGGTTTGCAGAACCTTCTGCTTGAGGCTGTCAGGAAGCGGCGCGTAGGAGAGACTCGAGACTTCGCCTTCGCCCGCATTGAGTGACCAGCTTAGCAGATCCTTGATGACCTTTTCTTTCGCCGCATCGCTGGGATGGGTGGGAATGAGGAGATAGGTGAAGCTGGAGATGGGATAGGAATCGGCGCCCGGAGCGTTGGTGATGGAAACGCGGTAGTCGGCGGGTATCTTGGCGGTGGCCGCGGCTGCCGTAACGCCCTGGATCGACGCCTTGACCCAGCTGCCAGAGGCATTCCTGACGGAGCCAAAGTCGATGTGGTTCTGCAGGGCATAGATGAGCTCTACGTAGCCGATGGCGCCGGGGAACTCGCGAACCTGCGCGGCCACGCCCTCATTGCCCTTGCCGCCTACGCCTGTTGGCCAGTTGATCGCGGTTCCCTTGCTGGGGCCGCCGGCCCAATCGGGGCTGACTTTGCTGAGGTAGTCGGTCCAGATGAAGGTGGTACCGCTGCCATCGGAGCGATGGACGACGATGATCTTGTCGTTGGGCAGACTGACGCCCGGATTGTCCTTCGCGATGCGCGGGTCGTTCCAGGTGGTGATCTTGGAGAGGTAAATATCGGCCAGCACGTCAGGGCTGAAGCGAAGACTGCTGACCCCGGAAACGTTGAAGATGGGAACGACGGCGCCAAGCACGGTGGGAATGTGAACCAGCTTGACCTTGGAGGCGGACAACGCCGCATCGGTCATGGGCATATCAGAGGCGCCAAAGTCCACGACGCCGTTGGTGACCTGCTGAATGCCGCCGCCGGAACCGATGGACTGATAGTTGATCTGAACGCCGGGATGGGCGGAACTGTACTCGCTGAACCACTTGGAGTAGATGGGGTACGGGAATGTGGCTCCCGCGGCTGTGATCTTTTGAGCCTGAGCCGCGCTCAATGCATACACGAACAACGCAACGACGAGCAATGATTTCTTCACGATTCGCTCCCTTTCAGAATTGCTGCCGGAATCCATTCTCCGCGTCGATTGTTAAGGGCAGTTGAAAAGACTCGGGATTCAGAGCGCCTCTTGCGGAAGGCAGAGCCGGTAGCACCATTAAACAAGGGGGGGCAACGGCTGGGCGTCAGACAGTGGCGGGCGAAGCCGGCTGCTGGGCGGGCTGCTGGACCGTTTGCGGCGTGGGCGCAAAGGGCAGGGTGAAGTGGAAGGATGCGCCATTGCCGAGCTCGCTCTCCGCCCAAATGCGCCCGCCGTGCGCGAGCACGATGTGCTTGACGATGGCGAGGCCGAGACCGGTGCCGCCGGACTCACGCGAGCGGGCCTTGTCGACGCGATAGAATCGCTCGAAGATGCGTTCCAGATGTTCCGAGGCGATGCCGGGGCCGAAGTCCTGAATGGTGAACTCCACCTCAGAGGCGAGCAAGCGCGCGCCGGCGCGGATGCGCTTGCCGGATTGGGCGTATTTGAGTGCGTTCTCCATGAGATTGCCGAAGACCTGATGCATGGCGTCGGGATCGGCCATGACGAGCGCGTCGGGGGCGCCCGCAGACTGAAGCTTGACGCCGGAGTCGACGACGATGCCGCCGATGGAGTCGATGGCGTCCTGGAGAAGCACGTTGGCGCGGACCGGCTGCAGAGACAGCTTGTAGTCGGGGCTTTCGACGCTGGCGAGGGCGAGCAGATCCTCAGTGAGGCGATTCATGCGGCTAGCGTTTTTCAGGATGACGCCGAGGAATTCGAGGGTGGTTTCGGGGCTGGGATTCGGATCCTCGATCAGCGTTTCGACATAGCCCTGAATGGAAGTGAGCGGCGTGCGCAGCTCGTGACTGACGTTGGCGACGAATTCGCGGCGGGATTTCTGCGCGGATTCAATGCTGGTGACGTCGTGGAGAACAACGAGCGCGCCACCAGCGGGCAAAGGTGCGGCGTTGACTTCAAAGACACGGCCCGGCGCAAGCAGGCTGGCGCGGCCCACACATAGCTCGCGGCGCTCGAGTGCGCCGCGCACGCAGGCCAGCAGCTCAGGATCGCGCACGGAGTGGACCAGCGGGCGGCCTGGCGCGAGTTGCGAGCCGAGTATGCGCCGCATGACGGCATTGGACCAGCGAACGAATCCAGCGGCGGTGATGGCGACGACCGCCTCCTGCATCGAGTCGAGCATAACGGCCAGCTCGGCGCGCCCGCTTTCTAGCTCAGCAAAGTCCTTGCCCAGTCGCACCGCGGATTCGTTGAGGGCGGCCTCGACGGCGCTGAGTTCCCTGACTCCAGTCAGGGAGCCGGCGGCGGGGCCGGTGGCGTCAATGCGGGCAGTGAGATCGCCGCTGGCAATGCGGTGCGCGAAGGTCACGACGCGGCGCAAGCGGCCGGAGATGCGGCTGGCGACGAAGGCGGCCAAGGGAATGGCAAATACGAGCGCGATCAGGGCTGACCACAAGGCTTCGCGGCCAAGCATTTCGAGCGTGCCCTCGGTCGAATGCAGCACGAAGCGCTGAATGACGAACTCGATCACCAGCGCCTGAAGCGCCAGGAGGAGGACGAAAAGCCCAACCAGCTTGGTGAAGAAGTTGGAGGTCATAAAAACAGCTTCTAGCTGCTAGCTTCCAGCTCATTCGCGGTCTAGCGAGGATGCCTGCTCACACGCAACAGCCAATTCCGGTGTGCACAGGCTAGAAGCTAGAGGCTAGCGGCTAGAAGCTTTTCACGCAGTCTTGGGCAGTTCAAAGCGATAGCCGGCGCCGCGCACGGTCTTCAGGTAGCGCGGATTCTCCGGGTCGATTTCAATTTTCTCACGAATGCGGCGTACGTAGACATCGACCGATCGCGGCGTGACGAAGCGGGCATCGCCCCAGACGGCGTCGAGAAGGTGATCGCGGCTAAAGACGCGGCCAGGATGGCGAGCCAGATAGTCGAGCAGGCGGAACTCGGTTGCGGTGGTGGTGGTGAGCTCGCCGCGGACCTTCAGCTGCATGGCCCCGGCGTCGATGATGACTTCTTCGAAGCTGATGATCGAAGGCGATGTGGGTCGCTCGAAGCGACGCAGCACAGCCTTGACCCGGGCCACTAGCTCGCGCGTGGAGAACGGCTTGGTGATGTAGTCGTCGGCTCCCAGATCGAGGCCGAGGACGCGGTCGTTTTCTCCGGCGCGGGCGGTGAGGAAGATGATGGGAATGGTGGAGAGACCGGCGTGGTTACGCAGGCGGCGGCAAACATCGAGGCCATCGCCGCCGGGAACCATGATGTCGAGGAGAAAAAGCGCGGGAGGCCTGCGTTCGGCGTCAGGAATGAGATTGGTGGGGGTGTGAAAGAGGCGTGCTTCAAAGCCCGCCGCTTCAAGATGATGTTGCACCAGCCTGGCTATATCGGTGTCGTCTTCCAGAACAAATACGGATTGGCTCAAAACCATCAGTCCTCGTCCCGCGGCCAGTTGAGTTGCTCGGGATCAGTTGACCGCTGGGAACCAACAACAGAGTAAAACAATCAGGCAAAGGGAATGCAAACGTTTGATGAATTCGTAATTATCCCCTGAGGGTAGGTACAGATGAATCAAACATTTGCATGGAGTAGGACTGGACGCCGGACTACAATACCGATGGCTGGCGAGCCGGAGGACTTCATTTTGGACTTGCGCTTCAGGAAATGCACATTCTTTCTTGTGCGAAAGAAAAAGAGGGGTGGCGCGAAGGAGTATGGTCGCTACTGTGGAACCGCTTTCGCGGTTGCGGTCGGTCTGGGCGGCAGTGAAATCGATAAATCAGATTGGATAGGTGGGATCAACTATGCCGTTACCGCGGGGCACGTAGTCAAGAACACTCCAGCCGATGAAGAGTTATTTATCAGGGTCAATAAAGTGGGTTTGGGTACCCATGACATTAAGGTTCCCATCGCAAGCTGGAAGTTCCACAAGGTCACAGATGTGGCTGTGTGCGCGGTAGAGTGGCCCGAAAAAATCCAACTTGATGTTATGACAATTCCCGTCACGAGACTCCCGCAGGGGCCAGAAGGTGTTTATGGGAATGGTGTGGTGGAGGGTGAAGAGATCACAATTGTTGGGTTGCTCGACAAGTTCGCCGGTACAGAGAGCATTCAACCCATTGTGAGGACGGGGCGCATTGCATTGATGCCCTATGAGAAACTCAGGATAGAAGTAGCCCGTGGCGTATACGAGAGTGTGGACGCCTATTTGATGGAAATGACCTCGTGGCCCGGATTGAGCGGCTCGCCGATTATCGTCTATCCCCACCGCAACCCTTCAAATCCACGGTCAATAGATTTCATGCTCCCTTATCTTGTTATAGGGTTAGTGCATGGCACACTCGAACTCGACAAAGATATACATTTTTCTGGCGACGTGAAAACCGTCAAAATTGGATCAGGTATCGCCCTAGCGATACCTGGAGAATCGATTCGCGAGGTATTAATGAACAACACAGAATTATGTATCCAACGCGCAGAGTTGCTGGAACGGCAGCGAGAAAAGGAAAAGCCCGTAGCCACGCCAGACTCTATTGAGAGACCCGAAGAGCCTCCCCCTTTTACCCAGCAAGACTTTGAGGCTGATCTTCGGAAGGTGTCTCGGAAGGTGACGCCTTCGAAATCTGACTCAAAAACGAAGTGAACATCGGCTGTGTGTCAAAACGCCGGTTGTAGCGAAAGCTGTACTCATCCAAGTAGGACTGGAGATAGCCCTGTCCAACTGAGTGATACACACCGCGAATTCCGCTCTTAATCAAACTCCAGAATCCTTCCACACTGTTTGTGTGCGCGTCACCTACCACGTAGATTTTCTCGCTGTGTTTGACGCGCTTGTGGGTGTAGCCGTTCGCCATATGGCTGAGGCCATCGTAGGGCTGGTACTCATCGGTGAAAACGGTTGTATTCGGCAGGATGTGTTCCTTAACCAAGCCGAGTAATGTGGAGCTTCTCGTGTCTCTGGCAACGAGCGCCCGAACATTGCCTTTGCGCTCCAGTATCCCGACGATGGCAGTTTTCTTTTTGTCTCCGGGCGCTGGCTTGCCCTTGACGCCACGCCGGACGCCGCCGAAGTAAGTCTCGTCCATCTCAACGCCGCCGCTCTCAGGGCCACCCAAGCCGCCGCTATGGTCCTCTTTCAGCATGGTCCGAATCTGCTTGAACATCCGCCATGCCGTTTTGTAGGTGACGCCGGTCTCGCGTTCGATTTGCTTGGCCGAGATTCCGCAGCGAGTCGAGGACATGAGGTAGATCGCATAGAACCAAGTTGTCAGGGGAGTAGTCGATTTGTGAAAGATCGTATCCGCCGTGGGGTGAACGTGGTTTCCGCAGTGATCGCAGGAGAATGACTTGCGCTTCACAACCCTATGATGTTTCGTGATTTGCTCGCAGGTCTGGCAGAAAATCCCATCTGGGAAGAGGTAGTTTTTGAGCCATTCTAGGCACACCGCATCGTTAGGGAATTGGCGGTCAAAATCACGCTTCGTATACCGTTGAACCTTAAGTCTTTTCGCCATAAATACCTCCCTCGACTACATAAAGTCTAGCAAAGAGAGTACCTACTGTCAAGGGATAATTACGGATGAATTTGGTCGCGGGCGGGGTTGGTGGCCGGATGCCGATGGACAAGGGGTTCGGATGGGTGAACAATGGAGACGAAACTTGGGAAGGAGGCCTTCAGTGAAGCTGGCCGGCTTTCTTGGATGCTTGTTCCTCATTGCGCCCCTTGGGTTTGCGGCGCAGAACGGCGGCTTTAGTGGTGCGGGAGGGGCTACATATACCATCGGGCACGACGGCCAGTCCTCCACCGCTACGCACCCCATCCCGCCGCCGAATCTGTGCCCGGTTTCCATCGAGGCTTCGCATCTTTCCGATGGAGATATCGTCAAGACCGGTGCTGATCTTCCCAAAGTCGATCATGCCAAGGGTGTCGGACAGCGGCTGCATCTCAAGCTTCACAGTCCGGATCAGCGGACGATCGCCAGCGCGACCGTGAGTTTGCGCGGCTGGACGCCGAAGGGCCGGACAGAGCAGGTCGGCAGCGCAAGCGAAGACCCGGCTCTGCGCGTGCAGACGCTGACAGTTCCCTTCACATCCGGCGCTGACCGCACGGCCTCGGCAGACATTTGGGTGCCAGGGCTAACGGCGGTCGTATCGGTCGAGCTGCTGTTGGTGAAGTATTCCGATGGATCGACGTGGACGCCGCCGCAGAGCAAGACCTGCCGCGTGGCCCCAGACCTGTTGATGGTGGTCACTCGGAGATGAGAACGCGGGTCAGCGCTTCTTAGCCTTCTTGGGCGCGGGCTTCTTTGCGGCCGGCTTCTTCGCCGCCGGTTTAGACGGCTTCGCCGGAGCCTTCTTGACAGGCTTTACGGGCGGCTTTGGCTTGGCTTTGGGCTTAGCGGCCTTAGCCGGCGCGGGTTTCTTCGGCGGTGCTTTTGCCGCGGCTTTCGCCGGCTTGGCGGCCGCGGCTTTCGCCTTGGCTGGGGCTGGCGCTTTGACGGCTGGGGTGGCTGGCTTTGCGGACTTGGGCTGCACTGGAGCAGGCGCGGGTTTTTTCAGCGCGGCAGCGGGCTGGGCCTTTGCTGTTGTTGGCTTTGCGGGAGCGGGCGGAGCCGAGGGTTTGGTCGCAACCGGCTTAAGGGCGGGTGCGGGTTTTTGTCCCTTCTTGCTTGCAGGCTTCTTGCTTGCAGGCGCCGCCTCGGTGTCTTCGGCCTCTAACTCATCCTCATCCTCACTATCCGCATCCAAATCGACCGCGAGGGAGCCCTTGGGCAGAATGGCCAGATCGAGTTCCTCGTCATCGGTGCCGGCGGGCTCAAGATCCTCATCCACCAGAACGTCCTCGGCCTCCTCCTCTTCAATTACCTGCTCTTTAATCCGTGCTCCCGCCCGGCGGGCACGCGAACGCTTGATGGTGACCTGAGGGGGTGGCGCGGGCGGGGAATACGGCTGGATGAAAGTCCGCATCTCCTCCGGGGTGGTCAAGCGGCCATCTATTAGCTCGAGGAAGATCTTCTGGATGAGCTCGCCATAGACGGGCAAATCAGGGGTGATGCGCATCTCCTGCAAGAGCAGATGCGGGATGCGTTGACGGGCTTCGGGCCAGACCTTGAGGAAGAGGTTGAAGCGCTCTTGAACCGCTTTGTCCGTGCTTACAAAGCCAAGCCATAGAACCGCTTCCGGATCATAGCTCATGAAGAGCTTAAAACATGCCGAGGGTTTGGCGTTTTGCTTGGAGAGGAGCGCCTTCGCGAACCCGGAGGCCAGCGAGTCCAGCTTGTTCCACTCCTCGACGAAACCCGGGCGCAAGAGAGACTTCTTCAACGCCGAGAGGTCGCGGGAAGGCAGCTTGGCTGTGAGCAGCTGCATTTGAGCAGCGGACATGTCGGGATGAATTCCCTGCACCTGGAGCTGCGCCGCCAGTTCATGAAGGGTGTTCAGCTTGGCCTCGTCGGCCTTTGCGGATGTCCATGCCGGAAAGAGAACCTTCATCCAGCCCTCGGCCTCGAGGGCGCGCAGGACCTTCAGTCCGTCCTCTTCGTGACCGATCTGCTCCAGCTCCTGCCTGCGGTCGTGAGCGGAGAGAAACTCGATGACGTTCTCGCCTTTGGCGTTGTCGTGGCGGGCCTGGGTTCTGGGGTCCATTTCCCAGTCCAGGCGGGCACGATAGCGGGCGGCTCGGATGAGCAGCACGGGGTCCTCAATGAAGCCGTAATTCGAGACGAGACGCAAGGCGCGCATCTCGATGTCGGCGGCGCCGTTCAAAGGGTCCATGAGGAGCCCGAACGACCCCTCGTTGAGGGAGATGGCCATGGAATTTACGGTGAAGTCGCGGCGGCGGAGGTCCTCCTGCATGGAGGCGAGATGAAAGACCGGCTTGCCCGGCTTGGGGTATTCGACGCGGTGCGCGCTGACGACGTTGACGCGCACGGTGCCCGGAAAACACAGGTAGAGGCTGCGCGAAAGCTCGTCTTCTCCCCACAGCTTTCCGCCGAGTTTCTCCAATGGTTTCTTAAGCTTAAGCGCGTTTCCGTTCACCGCAACCTCAAGCTCGCGGACGGCGTGGCCGCTGGTGAGGTCGCGCACTGCGTCGCCCGTAAGGAAGAGAAGGATCCCGGCATCGCGAGCGGCCGCCCGCAACTGCGCGATGGCATTGCGTTGGTCGGCCGAGAGCCGGTTTTCCAGCAGGTAGATATAGTCGGGCATGCCCTATCCTGATTCTGGGGTCTGGACCGCAGCCCAAGTGCCTGAAGATGTTGCCCTTACGGTGCGATTCATGAAAACTAGCAAAGCAAACATTAACACAAGTTGCGGTGGAAGACCAGAACCGGTGTCATAAACCATCTTGTCAACTCGCTGAAATTATGGACCCGCCTGGTTGTTGGGTTGCATTCGCACTCATTGTGCAGCATGGGCATTGACGAGACCGGTTGCGGCCAGACCGCACCGGTTTCGCAACTTTCGCGGTTCGGGAATTGGGGCGAAACCCGACGTTTCTCATCGATGCATGGGGAGGGCGCGAGGAAGGGTAGCCAGAAGATGCAATAGAGGGCGCCATCGCTTCGCCACCGCTCGTGCGACAATCCAGAGCGATGGCCTCTGCACGCAAACCTGTCATTGTGCGCAAGTTCTCCCGTGACTGGTTTGCCGGTTACGTGGGCGCGGAGTTCGGGCAGGCGAAGCCGGAGCTGGAGATTCTGGACCAGGCCGGCAAAGTGGTGCGTATCGGCTGGGAGCAAGTGAAGTGGATGTGCTACGTGCGCGCCTTTCCTGCTGGACCGGCGGACCAGGCTGACCCTGAACGACTGGTGCGCAAGCGCTTTACACTGCGGCCGCGGACGGCTGGGTTGTGGATTCGGCTCACCCTGACGGACGGCGACGAGCTGGAGGGATTGGCGGCCAATGACCGGAGTCTGGTTGAGGGCGCCGGGTTGTTGCTCACTCCGCCCGATACTCGGTCGAACACGCAACGCATTTATGTGCCCCGGCAAGCGATTCAGGCGCTGGAGGTGCTGAGCCTGATTGGAGCCGCGAGCCGCAAGCGCACCGAGGCTCCCAAACCTAGCGGCGAACAGCGCGATCTGTTTGGCGGCGATGCAGACGCGGGCTGAGGTGAGTGACCGAAGAGGTCAGGCACTTTGAAGCCGAGCGATCGGCTCCGCCTCCATCAGGCTCAAGTAGTAATTTGCCGTCAAGGTCAGCACCTGCTCCTCGGAGTAATGTTCCACCACCCATGCACGACCCACGCGGCCCATGTGGAATCGGCGCTCAGGATCGCGCAGAAGTTTCATAACCGATTCGTAGATGGCCTCTGGATAGCCCGGCGGAATCAGGAGGCCGGTCACTTCAGGGATCACGGCGTCGCGCGCGCCGGTCGACTCGGTCGTAACCACCGGAATGCCTGTGGCCGAAGCCTCGAGCACCGCATTAGGAAACCCCTCGCGCCAGGTGGGAAGAACCATCACGTCCATGGCACGGTAATAAGGCGCCGCGTCGCTCACGAATCCGGTGCAGTGGATGTGCGGATGGTTGAGGATCCGGGTTCGCGACTCTGCATCCAGCGCGTCTTCGGCGGCGTCGAACCAGCCCACCAGCAGCAGATGCGCGGCAGGCATGGCGACGAGAATCCGATCGAAGGCTTCGATCAGCTCGGGCAGGCCTTTGTCGCGCGTCAGACGGCCCACAAAGCCCACGACCGGGGCCTCGGGGGGAATGGAGAATTTTTCGCGCACGTCACTGGGCCCGGGCGAAAAGCGCTCCACGTCCACACCATTGCTGCTTCCCTCACCCAGCACCAGTAACTTGCCGGCGGGCGCGAGGCGGAGGGCTAACGCCTCAGCACGGAGGCTCTTGCTGTTGCAAAGCACCACATGCGCGCAGGCGCAAGCCACTCGCTCTGCCGTGAGCAGAATCCAGCGCTTGAGGCCGCGCGACCTTTCGAGCTTGAGCCCGCGCAGCATGTACACGCGCCTGGGCACGCCACGCAGCTTAGCGGCAATCATGCCGAGCAGCCCGGCCTTCGGTGTGCTGAATTCCACGAGATCCGGCCTGTAGCTGCCCAGGATCCGCCAGAGGCGAACCAGCGCGAGGAGATCGGCGAGAGGAGCAATCGAGCGGTGCATGGGAACCGCAATGCACTCCACGCTGAGGCGCGCCGCCATGCGATCCAGGAGTTGGCCGGGGCCGGAGATCAGAACGACGCGGAATCCAGCCCGGCGCATAACGCTCAAGCGCGCCCCGAGAATCAGGCATAGTTCCTGAGTCGTCACGCCGATGAGCATAGTGGGCTGCTGCTTGAAACACGGAGAAAGACGGAAGGGAAGAATCCCGGAATCTGCCATAAGCGCCTGCGATCTTTGAATTCCCAAAATGTGAGGGCGTGTCAGCAGATTCTGGAGACAAAAATAAATGTGTCAATTTGAGACACAAGATTAGAGCAATTTAAAACACAGTCAGTGATTGCCGGCACACATTTCGCGCGCGACTTTGGGTAAGAATGGTTTCCCTCTCAGGAAATTCATGGTGCGACGCACAAGAATCCTCCTGCTCCTCTCTCATTTGGGCGGCGGCGGAGCCGAACACGTGATGGCTCTGCTGGCGCGCGGTCTGTCAAAGGAGAAGTACGAGGTCCATCTCGGGCTTGTCGGGCGGGCGGACGAAAGCGGAGAATTGCTTCCCCCGTGGGTGAGCGTTCACGCGCTGAACGCCGGGCGGGCGCGCGCCGCTGCGTTTCCACTGCTGCGCCTGATTTGGCGTATCCGGCCCACGGTGGTGCTGTCGGGAGCGGTAGAGGTCAGTCTCCTTGTGTTGATGCTGCGGCCGCTTTTCCCGCCGAAGACGTCCGTGCTGGTGCGCCAGAACGCGACGGCGTCGTCGGTTCTTGCGTTCGGCAGCCTGCCGCGATTCACGCGCCTGGTCTATCGCCTGCTTTATCGACACTCGGATCATGTGATCTGCCAGTCGCAGGCGATGGCGAAGGATCTTGCCATAGCTGCAGGGATCGGCGAGGAGCAGATCGCGGTTTTGCCGAACCCGGTGGACCTCAAAGGAGTTCGGGCGGCGATGTGCGCCCCTGTAGCGAGGAGCAGCTCAGCACTGCAACTTCTGTCTATCGGAAGACTATCGCGGGAAAAAGGCTTCGACCTGCTGCTGAGGGCAATCGTCGCGGTACGCGAGCAGTTTCCCGAAGTTAAAGTGATCTTGGCCGGTGCCGGTCACGAAGAAACAGCGTTGAAGTCGCTTTCGCGCGAACTGGGATTAGAGACGGCCGTCTGCTTCGCGGGCTACGTCGATCGACCCTACGTATTGTTTCAAGAAGCGACGCTGTTCGTGCTTCCGTCGCGCCATGAAGGAATGCCCAATGCTCTGCTCGAAGCTGCCGCGGACGGCTTGCCTCTTGTGGCCACGCCGGCGTCTGGAGGCGTTGTGGATTTGCTTCGCGGGCGACCAGGCACATGGCTGGCGCCGGAAATCTCCGCTGAGGCCCTGGCGGCGACGATCATTGCGGCGCTCAGGACGATTCGGCCGGGCGAAAGGTTCTCTCACGATTTCCTCCCATCGAATGCACCGCTTGCGCAGCAGACGGTTGTGGATATCGGCGAGCGGTGATCGAGCGCAGGCTTCCCAAGTCCGCGCAAAGGTAATCAACGCACGTGTTTTCCCTGTGGAAATTAACCTCTTGACATTTTTTCCGATCGGATGTTTCCTGTGGGTACAGTTTCAATCTAGTTTTCCACACCCAAGAAGGGCCCTGTTACCAGGGTCACTCTCGCGTTGTCCAGGGAAGCTTGCTCAGACGGAAAATCGGGCGCGCCGGGCCGACAGTATGTTAAGGCTTCTATTTCTTAGAGTAGCGCCTGACTCCATCGAGGAAGATTCCCGCCGAACAATTCAACAGCTTCTGTTCCGATTCCTGCGCACGTTGATACCGCACTTTTGTGGATCATGCGGGAGAGTCGAGCAGGGACGGGGCGCATTCATCACGATGCCGCTTGAAGTGTCTCCGGCGCCGGCTTCGGCCCCGGGACCTGACAACTGTGTTGCTGGGGGAAAGTTGTGTTTCGTCCTTGGTTTGGCCTTGCTCTTACTAGCATCCTGTGTGCTTTATCGCTGCCGTTCTTTGCTTTCTCGCTGATCGTCGCGGCCGTGTGCACCGCGCCGATGGCAATCTGGGCTCCGTTTCGAAGGCGCAAACGGGCGCGCGATTCCGATATTCGGAAAACCTGGCGGTCGAATGAATTTGCGTTCGAGCGGGCGATCGAAGCGTATGAAGAGCTGATCGACGCGCACGCGTGGAGGCGTCCATGAGCCATGCGGCGTTTGCGATTCCGGGCCTGGACCGCATTGGGGGCGCCGAGCGCCAGGCCATGCTGCTGGCTAAGGGTCTGCGGCGGCGCGGTTGGCGTGTGAGTGTCGTGGCGCTTTCTGGTTCAGGCGGCGCGGCGGCCGCGGAGCTCAGCGATTGCAGCGTTGCCTTTACCAGCCTGGAGATGCGCAAAGGGCTTGCGGACCCCAGGGGATGGAATCGCTTCCATCGCTGGCTCTGGCGCGAGCAGCCGGACGTGCTGCATGCGCATCTGCCGCACGCCGCCTGGCTCTGCCGATGGTCGCGCTTGGCCGCGCCTGTGCCGGTGGTCATCGACACGCTGCACAGCTCCTGCACGGGCAAGAGAGGCCGGCACTTTGGTTATGCGTGCAGCCGTTGGCTACCCGACCATGTGACGGCTGTCAGCCGCGCGACCGCAGTTTCGCATCTGGCTGCGGGGATGGTACGCGAGGAGCAACTGTCGATCCTGGCAAACGGAATTGAAGTCGAGGCATGGGAGCCGAATGTAAGTGCGAGGGGCGAGGCGCGGCGGCTGCTGGGATTGACGGATGAGTTCCTCTGGCTGGCTGTCGGCAGGCTCGAAACTGTGAAGGATTATCCGACGCTATTGAGGGCGCTGGCTTACGCGCCAGAAAAGTCAAGGCTGCTGATTCTGGGCACTGGCCCGCTGGAAGCGGAACTCGTCGGACTGGCGAAGAAGCTCGGCCTGGAGCGACGTGTCTGCTTGCTGGGGTTTGAGCCGAACGTGCAGCGATGGATGCAGGCCGCGGATGGGTTCGTTCTGTCGTCGCGCTACGAGGGCCTGCCGATGGTTCTGCTGGAAGCCGGCGCCTGCGGGGTACCCGCGGTGGCCACCGACGTTCCGGGAACGCGCGAAGTAATCGTTGACGGAGTGAATGGCTGGCTGGCCCGGGCGGGCGATCCACAGAGCTTGTGCGAAGCGATGACGGGTTTGATGAGCATGCCGCTCGAGGAGCGGTACGCGATGGGCGAGTGCGCGCGGCGCCGCGTGATCGAAGAGTTCGGTCTGGAAACCGTGCTCGATCGCTGGGAGCGGCTTTATGAAGCGTTGCTCGATCGCAAGAGCGTCAAGTTGCGGGTTCGCCTGGCGGCGCGCGAGATTTTGAGCCGCCACAGCGCCGCCTCCGCGTAAATGCGTTCAGCTAGGGTCAGGGTGGTGGGTTGACTGCGGAAGAGTACACGATAAACGGAGGTGAATTGATCCGAGTGCACCATTAGAAAAGCGCGCAGGGCCGCGACCTCTGTGTCCGAGGCGGTATTCGGATGCACGCAGATCGTCCAGAGGCCCTTGGATTTTTCGACGGGCCCTCAAAGCTGCTGTGGAATCCAGGTCAAGCCGCCGCGCCGGAACGGTACACGCGCAAAACCGTCGGATAAAAGCGTGATTCCCTCCGCGCAAAGCGCGTCGAGCGTGCGCCGATCGAAGCCGTGTCGCGGCGCGACCCAGATTTTCGGGTTGAGTCCTTGTCCGCGCAGAATCCGCAGGCCTTCGTGAATCCACTCGCGCTGTGTTTCGGCGGGCACGCCGGCGAACTCCGACGTGCGGGCGAGGCCGACGAGGCTGCGGCAGCGGCTCTCACAGAGGTGACGATAGCCGTGCAGGCCGATGATGGCCCCGGAGCCCTCTAGCCTGCGCATGCGCTCAAAGAATTTCGGATCGGGAGGCGAAGCTTCAAGTTCAGGGTCGCGATTGTCGGGAATGACAGCCAGGATCGGCTGAAGGTGGAACTCCTCGATCAAGGATTCGACGCGCCGCCAACGCTCAACAGACATGGTTGGACAAAGGTCGTCGCAGCGGAGCAAGTACTCAGCGGGCGATGGAATCATGCGGCTACCTCCGGCGCGGATGCGCGAGCGAGGAGCTTCCTGCTCCAATACCAGAGATAGAAGAATGTGCTGACGGTCCAGAGCGATGTCGCGAGCGCGATTCCTGCGACGCCGAACCAGTGCATGAGGACCAGATTGAGCACGATGTCGAGTCCGAGATTGATGATGCCGCAGTAAAGGATCAAATCGGTGCGGCGCATGGCGACAATGAAGCGGTAATAAACGCGGCTGACGGCAAAGAAAGGGATCTGAATGGCATACATGGCAAGTACGGAGGCGACGACGCCAGAGTCGCGAGGGCCGAACTGGCCGTGCTGGAGAGCGATACGAACCAGAGGGCGCGCGCCGGCGATCAGCAGGGCCGCGATGGGCACGGAGACAAGCGCGGTGAGGCGAACCCAGGTGCGAAGGGTGTGGCTGCAACCAGTCCAGTCGTGCAGGGCGATCATGCGCGAGACGTAGGGCACGATGGCGGTGGAGACCGCGCCGGCCAGCAGCGTGAGCACCACACTGACAAAGCGATTTGCATACACCAGCGCTGAGACGCTGCCCGCAATGAGCATGGCGGCCATCGACTGATCGACGAGCAAGCCACCAGAAGACACCACGCTGCTCAACAGCACCGGCCCATATTGGCCGGCGACTTCGCGCGTGGCTTCGTCCATTCCATACCAGCGCAGGCGAAAGCGGTAACCGCGCCGCTGCATCATCCAGGCGACGATAACGGCGTGCAGCAGCGAACCGGCCAGCGTGGACCAGACCATGGCCCAGATGCCGAAGCGGGCGCCGAACTCGAGCGCCCCGAAGATGATCGCGACAGAAATAACGATGGGCACAAGAGCGGGAAGGGCGAAGCGATCAACCGTGTTGAGAACCGCAGTGCAATTGGTGGCGATTCCGGTGATGAGAACAACCGGCAGCAGCGCACAGAAGAGGTGCAGGGCAAGGGCGAGCTTGGCGGGCGCAAAGTGAGAGGCGATGAGCGGGAAGAAGCTGCGCGCCAAGAGGGCCATTACGGCACTGGCAGCGGCGAGGAGCACGCACATCCAGAGCATGGAGCTGGACAATAGCCGCTGGGCGCGCTCGCGACCCTCCTGTTCCCTCACCCGGACCAGTGTTGGCACGAGGGCTTGATTCATCGACTCCGAGATAAGGTTGACGAGCAGACTGGGAATAAGCGCTGCAGCGAGGAATGCGTCCATTGCGTCGGAGCGGCCGTAGACGGAGGCAACCGCAACTTCCTTGAATGTGGCAAGAACCTTGACGAAGATTCCTGCGGCTCCGACCGAGACCGCAGCCTGGAAAATGGCGCGATTGATGCCAGCGGCCGCGATAGGCAGAGAATCCCGCCGCCATCCTTGCGAAAGCGTCGACATAGATTCGCTCGAACGTCAGATCAAGGAGAAATTACAGGCAGTCCGTGTACATTCCTACGACAACCGGGTCCAACACGACGGTGCCATTCCCGTCTACATCGACCCGGACGCCAATCAAGGCTGAATCGTCGCCACAGGCGACGCTAGCGCACTCCGCGAGTCCAGCAACGTATATTTGGCCGCTAGCTTCGTTGTGCCCGACGATCCGATAGAAGTTCAATGGGATGTTCTGGGACGAAAAGAAGCTGATCACGCCGGCTTTCTTCGTGCCCGGCTTAAGGGAGACCTTGGCCTCGGCTTCGATTCGCTTGACTCTCGCCTGGAAGTCAGCTCCCCCCTGCTTGCAGCGCGGCGGTATCGGGCGAACGGAGTAATAGGCTTCCCGAATCCAAAATCTGAAATAGGCGCTCGTGAACCAGCAGACGGCACCAATAGCGAGCAATGCCTGTGGAATCGTAATTCCGAGCTTCCATCTGAGCTTCATCGCTGGTTGAGCCTCTCTCTCTACATACGCCGCGTTTTACGCCGCCAGCCGCTTTATCTTCGGCCTCTTCTTTTGCATTGCGACCCAGAGGTCGTATTGAAGCTGAGCTTTCGAAAAGAAGTCTGGCGAAAGCCCCAACGCTTGGCCGAGGCGGATGCTCAGTTCGACAGTGACCGCGGTGCGGCCATTAAGAATCCGGGAGATAGTGGCGCGTGCGGTACCGATGCGCCCGGCCAGTTCCGTTGCTGTTGTCTCGCCCACGAACTCTCTAAGCAGTTCGCCCGGACTTGCGGGGTTGTGCATCATTCCCATACTCCTACCTCCTAGTGATAATCCCGATAATCCACGAGGATTGCGTCCTCGCCCTCAAAGCTGAAGGTTACCCTCCAGTTCTTGTTGACGGTGACCGACCAATGGCCCGTGAGATCCCCTTTCAGCGGATGCCAGTCCCAGCCCGGTCGGTTCATGTCGCGCGGCGTCGAGGCCAGATTCAAAGTCGTCAACAGGATGCGAAGCCGTGCTTCATGGGCCGGCTGGATGCCCGTTTTTGAACCTGTCTTGAAGAACCTCTCAAGCCCGCGATGCCGGAATGTTTTGATCACTTTTCATAATGTAACATGACGTGTTACACCTCCACAAGCCGGAGTTGAAGAACTTTGGCGGCCAAAGGTTCGAAGCAGCGGCCGCGCGGAAAAGCAGTCAGTGAGCCCTCCTGGGTCGTCGGCGGCTATTCGGCCCGCAACGGCAATCATGGCCAGCAGCAGCCACGTGGTGCGGTTCTCTTCGACCGTGGCGACGAGCGAGGTCAGGGCCCAGACGATCAACGAGGTGACCAGTGCGATGCGCAGAGGTCCATGCGTGCGAAGCGCGTAACGCACCGCGAGCGCGAGGAGAATGGCAGCCAGGAATAAGGCGCAAAGCCCTCCGCTCACGGCGATGGAAAGTGGGGTGTTGTGGGCCGTGTCAATGGGAGAAACCCGGGCAGCGGCGACAAATGAACCCGCGCCTGTGCCCAGAAGCGGCGCGTGCGTGAAGGCGCGCCAGCCGGCAGACCAGATGTTGAAGCGCTGATTCAGGTCGCCGCTTTGGAGCTGCTCGGGAATGGTGGCAAGGCGCGCGAGCGTCGCAGAGGGCACGATGAACCACAGAGCGGCGAGAAAAGGCGGCACGAGGAGGACGGCAGCAGCCAGCCGGCGGGGACGGCCCTGAGTGAGAAGAACGACGGAGCCGGCAATTCCAATTACCGCGGCCAGGAAGCCTTCCCGCGAAGCGGTGAGCAGAACAGCAACAAGGCCAAGTGGGAAAAAGCCCAACGCCAGAAGGCGCGGCAGCCATCGGCGTTCGCAGTTGACGAGAAGCGCCGCAAGCGGAAAGCCGAGATCGAGGAAGCGGGCAACTTCGTTGGGATCCTGGCCGTAGGCAGCAAATCGGATCTGGCCCGCGGCGATGGCCTCCGGTGAACTGAAGGCCGCGAGTGTGAGCAGCGCAAGCACCCACGAGCCGGCGACGGTGGCGCGCAGCAAAGCGCGAAGATCGGCGGGTGTGTCGGCGAATTCCCAAACCAGCCAGACGATCATCATCTCCTGGAAGTAACCGCGAATCCTCTCCAGGCTCGCGACGGGATCGATGGTCCAGAAATAGGAGCAGTAGAACCAGAAAAAGAGCGCGAGGGCAAACCACCAGAACGCGCCTGGCGTGCGCATACGGCCTGCCTGCAAGACCGCCGGAACCGCGGCGAGAAGAACCAGCAAACCGGCGACGCGGGCCGCGTTGCCGAGCAGCCCGCCGAGGTCGAGGGAATACTCCCACGGAATCGCAAAAGCGAAGAGGAGAAGCAGAATCCACGCGGTTCTTCTCATCGTCGCCTCACTAATAGCGTTGCGAATAAACCAAGGCAGAGTAGACGGTGACGCCAATCGTGGACTGGATGGCGGATTCCAGGGTTCGGTTCAGCAGATTCTTCGCCTCGGAGTCGGGAACGTAGAGAATGTCGCGGTCCTGCACCGGCTGATCGGGATCCTGGCCGCGCAGCATGCGCCGGATGTTGAGGGCGATCATTGCGCGGCCTCCTTTTTGTTCGCGGATGAGGAGGGCTTTGCCGACGGCGGCGTTTTGCGACGGCCCCCAGGCGAGCGAGAGCGCCTGCACCACGGTGAGCCCCTGCACGGGATCGACCGCGAATCCACCGGGCCGAATTACATCGCCCACCACGTAGACGAGGCCCGCGCGGCTCACCTGGACCGTGTCGCCGGGGCTGAGCTCGGGATTGTGGCCAGAGGATGTATCGGTTCCGCCGGGGTCGAGCACTACCGCATGAGGCGTCTTCGAGTCGTCTTGATGAAACACATTGACCAGCCGGCCAGCGTTCGCAGAGAGGCCGGACGCGGCAGAGATCAGGTCGAGCAGGCGATGGTGGACTGTGTAGGGATAGACGCCGGGGCGAGTGACTTCCCCAAGCACGCTCACGTCCTGGCCGGCATAAGCGGTGACCAGCACCGAGACGAGGGGATGAAGTAGCATACCCTTCGCCAGCAGAGCGGCCTCTATCGCGCGCGCGGCGGCCTGCTCGTCCTTTCCGGCAAGTTTCACCTCGCCGATCAAGGGCAGCGTAACCGTGCCCTCGGCTGAGACGCGTACGGTGGAGTGAAACTCCGGCGTGTGGTACTCGGCAATTTCGAGAAAATCTCCGGGACTGATTGGTGCGGGCATGGGCGCGGAAGACTGCGTACCCGCGGTCGGTGTGACCCCAGCCGTGGGCGCAACGCCGCCCGCGTCGTTCCAGATCGCGGGTGCTTCCTTTGGATTGGGCACGCTCCGGGTCTCCTGCGACTGCGGGAAGCTGGCAACGCCGGAAGGCAGGCCCGATGTGTTTGGCGTGGGCGCTTGCGCACGAAGCGATGCGCCGACGCCAAGCAACGCGATCAGTGCCACGACCAAGCGCACTCCCGTCGAGCCGAGCGCCTCGCGTAGCAGTGCGACGCCAACGGCGATCCAGAGCCCGACAAAAAACGTGATCGCGAGATAGAGCGGCAGATCGGGGGCTACGGGCTTCACCGGCTGACGCGCGTAATCAACGACAGAAATGTTCGACGAGCGCACTCCGGCAGCGAAACCAGCCTCCTCGGCCTTGTCCTGCACGCGCATGTACAAGTCGTGGCTGGCGTTGGCTTCCTGACGCATGACGGCGTATTCGGTTGCAGCCTCGTTCAGCTTCATGCCTTCATTTGTTGCCTGCTGCAAGCTGTTGCGCACCGACTGCTCGCGGTCCTCGGCGGTTTGCCAATTCGAGCGGAAACGTTCGACCAGTTTTGCATCCTCGGCCCGCTTCTGGCGGTCGAGATCCGCCAACTGGCGGCTGATTTCAACGACGCGGGGAAAGCCGGGGCCGTGTTCGGCGCTGAGCTGGGCCTGTTCCTGCTCCAGATCGCTGCGGTGAGCGTGGATCTGCTCGAGGAGCGCGGTGGCAAAGCTGGCGTTGTCGGCCTGGAGTCGCGGATCGGAGGCAATGACTGTCTCTGGATCGCCTTGCGAGGCAGCGCGGTACTCCGCCTCAGCAAGAATGCGATCTGTTGTCGCGGCAACAAGCTGGCGACTGAACTCGTCGATCTGAAGCAGAGCGGAGCTGTGTTCCGTTTCTCCCGGCTGGCCATCGGCCATCACATCCGGCGTGCTCACAATGCCGTGCTGATTCTCGAATTCAGCCAGGCGCTGCTGGTCCCGGTCAACGCGAGTCTTCAATTCGGCGAGCTGCGCGCTGAGCCAGCCGGAGGCCTGCGCTGTGGCTTGAATCTGAGACTCGGTTTCCTGATCGCCGTAGGAAGCAATGAGCGCGTTGACCACAGCGGCAGACAGCGCCGCGTCGCGCGAGCGGAAGCGGATTTCGACCAGCATGGTGCGCGGCATCGACTGCACCCGCAGGCGGCGCGAGAAGCGGTCGAGAAGCCAGGACTGGGCATCGGGCGCGGGCTTGTCGGGATTGAAGCCAGCGAAGCGGCTGGCAAAGTCGCTGCGAAAGCCGGGAGCTTCGTAGAGCTTGAGCGCGACGATTACACGCCAGGCGAGCCGGTCGCTGCGTAAAACGCTGGCCAGTGTTTCCAGTGCGATGGGCGCGGAAAGAATGGACGTTGGAATCTGCGCTTCAGTGCCATCGAGGCTGAGCGAGGAGATCGGCGCGGCGCGGAGTTCTACGCGGCCGGTTGCCTCGTACTGATTGGGCGCAATGAGGCAGTAGAGAATGCAGGCGACAAGCAACGCGCCTTCGATGGTGGCTACGAAACGCCGGCGGCGCCACACCACCTGCCAACGTTCGCCGAGAGAAGTGGACTTGGGGCTAACTGTGTTCGCCGGATCGGTAGTGGCAGCGTCATTCTGAAGAGCTTCGTGGATCGACAGAGTATTCGGCAACGGAAGAAAACCTCAATCGCAAGAAACCTCGCACAGAACCGCAATCAACCGCACCTCAAGCCGAATCTGCCGCAGGCAACAGGATGCTCTGCGCCGCGGACCGCAGCGAAAATCCGTCATGAGCCTCTCTTTCGCCCCATGCCATTGGAAGCGAAAGCGATGGCCCTGGCGTTCAGAACAGACAGCTATTCTAGGGAAAATCCCTGCCAGTTTCGTTCATCGCACACAATTCGTCAATGGTGTGCGTCACAAGGGTGATTGCCATCACATGGCGAGGATGCGGTTGAGCCGTGGCGCAGGCAGAAACTGGACCAGAGAATGAGCCTGATAACCTTAGCGAGCTCATCTCTGTCAGGGGCAGATACCGAAGAGGTCTTCTGTAGGCGCAAATCGAGTTCTCTTAAGGCATCCGCGGCCGAAACAATTCTGAACTTCTTTATTAAGTATTCCGCATCCCATCGAGTTCCCGGATCATCCGATCGCAGCCATTCACAAATCACCTTATCGGCGAGGAGCCTCTCGGCATCGTCCAACGCCAGGTAGTGTTTCTCAAGTTCAACTGGCACAATCATCATCTCTTTTTCAAGCTTTGCACGGCGCACAAGCGAGTTTCTGTAGTCATTCAATCGGTGTCGGAATACGTCGAAAGTAGTCATGGTAGTCATCAGTATAACCTAGTTAGATATTTAGAATGAAAGGCCGGACGAACGAAGCAGCAGGATTGCTGACAGTGGCGATGAATTAGCTGTTTGGCTGCGAGGTCTTGTACCACTCGACGGTGCGGCGAATCCCCTCGCGAAAATCAACCTGTGGGACGTAGCCCAGCAGTTCCCTCGCCCGGCTGATGTCGGCCAGAGAGTGCTTGATGTCGCCTGAGCGCGGCTCCGCGTAGGCCGGCTTGCCGTTGTAACCGGTGAGCCCACGGAGAATCTCAAAAACTTGATTGAGCGTGACGGCTGCACCGGTGGCCACGTTCATCATTTTGCCGGAGACCTTCTCGACCGGAGCGTCGGCGGCCAGCAGGTTGGCTGCAACCACATTCTCAATGTAGGTGAAATCGCGGCTGTGCTCACCATCGCCGTAGATGGTGGGCTGCTCCCCGGCGAGCATTTTGCGGCAAAAGATGGCCAGAACGCCGGAGTAGTGCGAAGTGGGGTCCTGAAAAGGACCGAAGACATTGAAGTAGCGCAGAGTAACGGTTTCAAGCCCATAGACGCGGGTAAATGCGCTCATATAATGCTCACCCGCCAGTTTGGCCACTGCATAGGGGCTGATGGGATTGGGGAGCATATCCTCGCGCTTGGGCAGCGTTGGCGTATCGCCGTAGCCCGACGAAGAGCCGGCATACATGACGCGGCGCACGCCCGCTGCGCGGGCGGCTACCAGCACATTGACAGTGGCATCGACGCAGTTGCGATTGGTGGCCGCGGGATCGGCCACAGAACGCGGCACGCTGGCCAGCGCCGCCTCGTGATAGACGACCTCAACACCTGCGCAGGCTTTGGCGCAGACGGCGGGATCGGCCAGGTCGCCCTCGATGAACTCCATGGCTTCGAGGCCGGTGAGGTTCGCGCGCTTGCCGGTGATGAAACTATCAACGCCGCGCACGCTGTCGCCGCGCTTGAGCAGGGCTGCAGAAATCGAGCGGCCGATGAATCCGGCGGCCCCGGTGACAAGATACTTGGCCAAGATCGTGCTCCAAAGAAAGAGTAGCGCGTGACCCAATCGACGGCCCGCACAGGCTAGGATACTATTGCGACTCGACGACTCTGTAAATCGAGTCATGCGACCGGCGGCGCGAGTCCATTGTGGCTCCCTTTTGATTCGATGATGACAGCATTTCTCCCGAATTTGGCTGAACCCCAGTACTTCTCTGGCTCGGAGCGAGCGCTGTTCGCAGTGCTTGCCGCCGGGTCGCTTTTTGGTTTCTGGCGGCGCTTCGGGCCGATTTTGGGGAAGATTTTGCAATCGAAGAAGGATCCCGAGTTTCACCTCTTCCCAATCGGCAGGCGTGTGCGCGATTTCGTTTGGGAGGTGATGTGCCAGGCCAAAGTGATTCGCGAGCGGTCGCTGGCTGGAGTGGCCCACGCATTGGTCTTCTGGGCGTTCTGCGCCTTTGCGTTGGTCACGTTGAACCACTGCGCGACAATCTTTGGGCTTGGCTTTCTCGATCCGGCGGGGCGCGTTGGGCGATTCTATTTCGACTTTGCGGCGTTCTTCGCAGTCGCCTGCGCTGCGGGCATCCTCGTGCTGTTTGTGCGGAGATTCATTGCACGGCCCAAATGGTTGGGTGAGCTTTCGTGGGAATCCGGACTCATCGCGCTGCTGATCTTCGCCCTGATGGCCACGTATCTGGCGGCGTTCTTTGTGCCCGAAGCGGGCACTGGCGCCAGGGCACTCTGGTGGACGCACACCCTTGCGCTGTTGATCTTCCTCCCGCTCATTCCGCACACCAAGCACCTGCATCTTGTCCTGAGCCCGTTTACGGTTTTTCTGTCGCGGGGTGGATTCGCCGAGATTCCTCCGCTCGCAGACGACGAAGACTTCGGGCTGGTGGCGGGAACGGATCTGACGCAGTTGGTCAGTCTGCAGGCCTACTCATGCGTGGAGTGCGGCCGCTGCATGGAGCATTGCCCGGCCAACAACACCGGAAAACTGCTGAACCCGAAAGAAATCGTGCTCGGCCTGCGCGGGTATCTAAACGAATTCGGCCCCGCATCGGAGGAGCCGCTCTTGGGCAAATACAACGCGCAGGAGGCCGCGTTTGAGTGCACCACCTGCGGCGCGTGCGAGTTTCAGTGCCCGGTGGGCATTGAGCATGTGCCAATCATTGTTGGCTTGCGGCGCGGGGCGGTGAATACGGGCGCATGGGAAGACGACCACGGGGCAAAGTTGTTTCTGGCTTTGGAACGAGGCAGCAACGCGCTGGGCATGAGCGCGACGGAGCGCGACAAGTTTGTGGAGAAGAGTGGGCTACCCCTCTTCGACGGGACGCAGGAATATTGCCTGTGGCTCGGCTGCATGGGCGCGTACGATCCTCGCGGGCGCGAGATTGTGGTGGCCCTGGTGCGCGTAATGCGATACCTCGGCGCGAGCTTCGGCGTGATGCGCAAGGAGCGCTGCACTGGCGACCCGGTGCGGCGGCTGGGCAACGACCTGCTCTTCCAGCAATTGGCTGAAGCTAACCTTGAAGCGCTCGCGCAGAATCGCGTGAAGAAGATCGTATCGATCTGCCCGCACTGCGTCAGGACGATTCAGGAAGACTGGAAGGCGTACGGCACGCCGCCCGAGGTCGAGCATCATAGCGAGTTCTTAGCTCGTTTTGCTCTCCAACTTCCGCCCATCCAAAACCAGGAGAAGATTGTTTTCCACGATCCGTGTTATTTGGGGCGGTATCGCGGCGTTTACGAGGAGCCGCGACGCGTGGCCGCGCTTGCCGGCGACCTCGTGGAAGCGCCGCGCTCGCACGAGCGCAGTTTTTGCTGTGGCGCCGGCGGAGGGCTTGTCTTTCTCGGCGAAGAGAAGGGCGAACGCGTGAGCCATGTACGCGCTGCCGAGTTGGCCGCAACGGGCGCGAGTGTTGTGGGCACGGCATGCCCCTTCTGCAATACGATGTTCCGGGATGCATTCGCGGCAAAAGGCGATGGGGCGCCGGAGTTGATGGACATTGCGCAGTTGGCGGCGCGGGGATTGCCGGATATGAAGTGAATTGGACCGCTATGAGAAAAAACATGCTGATAACTGGCAAAGCTAGCGACGACAAGGAATCATTTGAATTCACCGTAGAGCGATTTGTTACGGGCGGGGTCCTTCTCTCTATTCACTACAGTGGCGACGGTCGCGAGAATGTGACAGGGGCAGGAGTTTGGCCGACCATTGAAAAAGCTAAGGAGATTGCTGAGAAGACCGCAGGAAAGTTGCTTCATGGTGCGACAGTCTCCTGGCGCCATGGGAAAGCTGAAACAGAGGCTCAAAGATGAAAATCATTGTTGCCATCAAGCAGGTGCCGGAGCGCGACGCGCAGGTGCGGATCGCCGCGAATGGAAAGTGGATTGACGAGGCCGATCTGCAGTGGGCGATGAACGAGCCGGACGCTTACGCGCTGGAAGAGGCGCTGCTGCTCAAAGAGTCCGGCGGAGCCTGCGGCGAGGTGATTGTGGTGAGCGCGGGGCCGGAGCGCGTTGGTTCGACGATTCGCGAAGCGCTGGCCAAGGGTGCCGATCGCGCAATTCAAATTCTCTGCGACGATTTGAATGGGCGCGATGCGCTCGGCGTGGCGCGCCTGCTGGCCGCGGCGATCAAGCCGGAGAATCCAGACCTTGTGCTCACCGGGCTGCAATCGGAAGACCTGGGATTGGGCCAGACGGGCGTTATCGTCGCAGAATTGCTTGGGCTGCCGCACGCCACCATGATTCTTCATGTAGAAAAGACCGAATCCGGGCTCAAAGTGAAACGCGAGCTTGAAGAGGGTTGGTTCCAGTCGATCGAATTGCCTACGCCCGCGGTGTTGACCGTGCAGTCGGGCGGCAACAAGCTGCGCTACGCCACGCTGATGGGCATCAAGCGCGCCAAGACCAAAGATCTCCGGACAGTGAACGCGGCTGAACTCGGAGCGGAAGGCACGCCGGCAGTCGTGCTCGATCAAATCGCCGCGCCAAAAAAGCAGAAATCCACCCAGATCCTGCCGGGATCGGCCAAAGAAGCGGCAGCGGCGCTGGTGGAAAAGCTGAAGACGGAGGCGCGCGTGCTATGAGTGTTCTTCTGGTTTTGGAGCAGAGCTGTGGGAAGACCAGGCGGGCGTCTTGGGAAGCGCTTGTGGCCGCGCTGCGCCTTGGACCCGCTGAAAATATCACTGCGGTTGTCATCGGCGCGCAGACCGAAGCGCTGGCTGCGGAGGCGGCGGCCAAGCCCGTCGGTAAGGTGATCCGCGTGGAACATCCGCTGCTTGCGCAATACACGGCAGACGGTTTCTGCGCCGCGTTGCAACAACTCATCCAAAACGAGAGCCCCACGGAAGTGGTGGTCTTCTCACATACGTACCAGGTGCGCGATTACGCGCCGGCGCTTGCCTGCCGCATGGGCCAGGTGCTGATCGGCGACGTGGTCGCCATAGAAGACGGGCCAAAATTTGTGCGGCAACTCATGCAGGGGCGCCTGATCGGAAGCTACAGGCACAGCGGAATTGGGCCTTGTTTCGTTTCGGTGCAGGCAGGCGCGTTTCGCCCCGATGCGACTGACACGCGGCCGGGCGCGGCACCCGCGCCGATCACAACCTTCACGCCGACGATTGACGCGGCGCAAATCCGCACCAAGCCCGGCGAGCCGTTCCGCGCCTCCGAGCAGACGGTCGATCTGGGTTCGGCGCAACGGATCGTGAGTGTGGGGCGCGGCATCAAGGAGGCGGCGAATCTGTCGATCGTTCAGGAACTGGCCACGGCGCTCGGGGCGGAGTTGGCCGCATCGCGGCCCATCTGCGACAACGGATGGCTGCCCATGGAACGGCAGGTGGGAAGCTCGGGACAAACGGTTGCGCCGCGGCTTTATCTTGCCGTCGGAATCTCAGGCGCGATTCAGCATTTGGTGGGAATGAAAGGTTCGCAGTGCATCGTCGCGATTAACAAGGACCCTGACGCGCCCATCTTCGAAGTGGCCGACTACGGAATCGTGGGCGACTTGTTCGAAGTGGTTCCCGCGCTGACGGAAGCGTTGAAGGCGGCGAAGCAGTAGGCGGCTTTAGTCACCGGCAGACATGCAAGTCCGGGCCGCCAAGATCCCGGATGATTTCCTTTCAGCATGCGTGGCAAACGGCAATGCGCTGATATGTTATTGTTCCTTCTTTGCCACGCACTGCTGTTGGTTCGGAGCGAACTTCGATGCTTGCACCAGAAACTTATGTCGCTGCGCTATGCCTCACGATTCTGACCATGCTGTGCTGGGGATCGTGGGCGAACACGCTCAAGCTGTGCCCCGGTTATCGATTCCAGCTTTTCTATTGGGATTACGTGATCGGCATGGCGGCTGGCGCCATCTTCTGGGGGCTGACGGCCGGAAGTATGGGCCACGCAGGACTTCCCTTCTTGGCTGACCTGCACCAAACAGCGATGGCACCGATGCTTTACGCAGTGGCGGGCGGCGCGATCTTCAACGTGGCGAACCTGCTGCTGGTCGCCGCGATCGATGTGGCGGGAATGGCGGTTGCCTTCCCCGTCGGGATCGGATTGGCTCTGGTAATCGGCGCCATTTCAAACTACGTGATCAAGCCCGTGGGGAATCCACAGCTGCTGTTCGGTGGAGTCGCGCTGGTCGTGGTGGCCATCATTCTGGACGCGGCGGCGTACCGCAAGCGCGAAGGCACGGCTAAGGCAACAACAGCACGCGGCATCGCGATCAGCCTGGCCTGCGGCGTTCTGATGGGCTGCTTTTATCCGTTTGTTGCGCGCGCGTTGAATGGCGCTCCGGGTACCGCCGCGCCTGGTCCCTACGCGGTGACGGCGTTCTTCATGATCGGCGTAGCCATCTCGGCCTTCCCTGCGAACTGGCTGCTGATGAAGAAACCGCTGGACGGAAAAGAGCCGGTCGACGGCGCGGGTTACTGGCGCGTCCCTCTCGGCTGGCATCTGGCTGGCGCGCTGGGTGGGGCCATCTGGTGCACGGGCGGCGTGGCTAACTTCCTCGCTTCTGGCGCGCATCTCGTGGGTCCTGCGGTTTCCTATAGCATTGGTCAGGGCGCAACCATGGTCTCCGCTTGCTGGGGCGTGTTTGTGTGGCGCGAGTTCTCCGGCGCTCCACGACAGGCCAAGACGTTTCTCGTACTGATGTTCATCTTCTTCTTAGCCGGGCTGGGCGCTGTGGCGCTGGCTCCGCTGTATTGAGATTCCGTCATGAGTGACACGCGCAAGCCAATCGTGATCGTCGGCAGCATCACAATGGATATGGTGACGCGCACGCCGCGAATTCCGGCGATCGGGCAGACGCTGATCGGGACCGGTTTTGAAACAACGCCGGGCGGCAAGGGCGCTAACCAGGCTGTGGCCGCTTCCCGACTCGGCTATCCCGTGGCGATGATCGCAAAGGTTGGCGACGACGCCTATGGTCCCGCGCTGATCGAAAACTTGAAGCGCGCGGGCGTGGAAACAGCGGCAATATCGCTGGCCGCCGGCTCGTCAGGCTTGGCGCCGATGTTCGTCGCCGAGGATGGCCTGAACGCGATCGTGGTGGTTCCGGGCGCGAACAGCAAGATGGATCGCGCGGCAGTGGATAAACATGCGGAGCTGATTCGTTCTGCCGGGATGGTTTTGTGCCAGCTCGAGATTCCCATGGACACGCTGAGCTACACGCTCGACTTTTGCGCGCGGACAGGCGTGCCGGTGATGCTCGATCCCGCGCCTGCGGCAGCGTTGCCCGATGCGGTGTGGAGCAACGTAGCGTGGTTCACGCCCAACGAAACCGAGGCTGCATTCTATGTTGGCGACGGAGCGAGCGTAGAAGACAGCGCGGATCGTCTGCTGGCCAAGGGCCTTCGCGGCGTGGCGCTGAAGCGTGGCGAAGAAGGCGCATATGTGGCCCTTGCGGGTGGAAGAGCCCAGTGGGTGAAGCCGTTCAAGGTTGACGCGATCGACACCGTTGCGGCGGGAGATTGCTTCAACGGAGCTTTTGCCGTGGCGCTGCTCGAAGGCAAAGATCCGTGGTCAGCGGCGCGATTCGCCAATGCGGCTGCGGCGATTTGCGTTACGCGCAAGGGCGCGGCAGCATCGATGCCGTCGCGCGCCGAGGTGGACGTGTTTCTCCGAAAGAACTCGTAAGCTTGAGGGGCTTGGTCACGATTTCTCGCATCAAATGAAAGAGGCGAATTGATCCCACCCAGTTTCTGTCCGTTGCTCATTCACTCTGCAAACGGCCTCGATACGACGAAAGTCCATCGGTAGAATTCCATCGTAACGCCCTAGAAGGAGCTCGCTTGAAGCCGGTTCGCACTTCCCTGTTCGCGGCTATTGCATTATGCGCGGCTTCCGTTGCCACGCATGCACAGGGCAACTACGAGATTCAGGTATACGGATCGGACACGGTTGCGCCGCGGACCACGATGGTGGAGCTACACTCGAACTTCACCGCCGACGGACGCCGCTATTATCTGGACGGTGCGGCGCCCACCAATCACGCCGAGCACGAGACGATTGAGATTACGCAAGGGATCAACGGTTGGGCGGAGGTGGGGTTCTACATCTTCACCAGCAAGCAGAGCGGACTGGGCGTGCAATGGGTCGGGGATCACATTCGCCCGCGGGTGCGGGTGCCCGATAGCTGGCACTGGCCGGTAGGAGTGAGCCTGTCGATGGAGATGGGGTACCAGCGCGCGAAGTTTTCGCCAGACACATGGACCTGGGAGATCCGGCCGATTGTCGACAATACGGCGGGGCGCTGGTACTTTGCCGTGAATCCAGCGCTGGAGCGGACCTGGCACGGGCCCGATGTGAAGCTCGGCGTGGATTTCTCGCCGGCGGTCAAGATCAGCTACGACTTTACGAAGGTAGTCAGCGGCGGAATCGAGTACTACGCGGATTACGGCAGCATTACGAATATCGCCAGCCTGCACGATCAGCAACAGCAGATTTTTCCGGCCCTAGACTTGAATGTGTCGCCGAAGTGGGAGATCAACTTCGGCGTAGGCATAGGCCCCACCGCGGCCACCGACCACTGGATCGTGAAAGGGATCATTGGTCGCCGATTTGATTGGGGCCCCAAGGGCAGATCGCAGTCGTCCCGCTGACCTGCCCCAGGCTGCATTTCAGAGCGCCATTCTCACCAAACGTGACACGCATTCGCGGGCATCATCGGCTGGCCCGCCTTGCAGCCGAATGCCTTTCCGAATTCAGGCATATTCTGAATGACTCCGTTGGCCCGGAATTGGCGCGGCGAGTGCGGATCGGTTTGCACTTGCAGCCGGAGTTGTTCCGGACGGGTGCTGCCGCACCAATCCTGCGCGAAAGCCAGGAAGAAATGCTGCATGGGCGTGTACTCATCCTGCTTTGCGTCGACGTCCATGTTCTTGCGTTTCGCGTCTTCCATGAAAGCAACATAGGCCAGGCGCAGGCCTCCATTGTCGGCCGTATTTTCTCCCAGGGTGAGCTTGCCGTTTAGTTTCACGTCCTCCACCGCGGTAAAGTTTCCGTATTCGGTCACTTCGCAATCCGTCATGGTGTCGAAGTTTTTCCTGTCATCCGGCGTCCACCAATCGGACAAGTTGCCATTCCCGTCGAATTGGCTTCCCTGATCGTCGAAGCCGTGGGTTAGTTCGTGGCCAACGATCGCGCCAATGTGCCCGTAGTTCACGGCGTCGGTCGCCTGGGGATCGTAAAGGGGCGATTGCAGAATCCCGGCTGGAAAATTGATGTCGTTCATGAGCGGGCTGTAGTAGGCGTCCACAGTCGCCGGGCTCATACCCCACTCGCCACGATCGACCGGCTTGCCGATCTTTGCCAATTCTCGCTTATTCTCAAAATCCGCTGCGCGCAATGCGTTTCCGATGGCATCTCCCCGGACCACCTTCAATGTTGAGTAGTCGCGCCAATGATCGGGGTAGCCAATTTTGTCGGCCACCAGGTGCAGCTTGGCCTTCGCCTTTTCCTGGGTCGCAGCGCTCATCCACGTTTGCGCATCAATCTCCTTATCCATCGCGCCTTCAATGTCGCGGACCATCTGCAGCGTGAATGCCTTGTTCTCCGCGGTAAACTGCGAGGCGACATAGACCTCGCCGAGCGCCTCGCCGAGCGCGCCGTCGGTGGCTTCAACGCACCGCTTCCAGCGCACCGCCTGCACAGGCTGCCCTGCCAATTTGTGCCGGTAGAAATCGAAATCCTCCGCATCCAGCGCCTTCGGCAGAGCATAGCTCGGGGTCGAATTGATCAACTGCCAGCGCAGATAGGTCTTGATGGTATCGAGGTCCGTGGATTCAAGAACAGGCTGCAACCCCTTGAAGAAATCCGGATTGGCCACGTTCAAATCGGTGATGCCCGGCTCCCCGGTGTCCGCGAAGAGCTGCGGCCAGTCGATCTCCGGAGTCAGCTCGGCGAGCTTTGCCACCGTCATGGGGTGATAGACATTGTTCGGATCGCGCGCGGAAGTGATGTCCAGCGACACCTTGGCCAGCGCCGTCTCCAGAGTCATAATCTTCTGCGCGTCGGCGGATGCCTTGTCTGCCGGCTCGCCCATGAGCCCGAGCATATTCGCAACGTGCTCGACATAATCCTTGCGGGTTTTCTCCGCGGCATCGCCGGTGCGAAAGTAGTAATCGCGCTCGGGCAGACCGAGGCCCCCTTGACCGACTACGGCGATCTGTTTTCGCGCATCTTTGAAATCCTGCTCTTCCCCGTATCCGAAGAACGCGTTTACGTTGATCATCTGGTAGTGCGCCAGCAGAGCGGTGAGCTGCTTCTTGTCGGTCAGCGCCGAAATGCGATCGAGTTCAGGTTGCAAGGGCTTCAGGCCCTGGGCATGAATCGCATCATCATCCATGCAGCTCGCGTAGTAGTCGCCGATCTTCTGCTCACTTGCGGTGTGCTGGGCGCTGGGGGAAGCGACGCGGTCCAACATCTGGTGCAACACGTCCTGCGTGTAGTCATAGACGATGGCTCCCGAGCCATAACCGCTCTTGTCGGGCGGAATGGAATAGAGCTTGTTGAAGTTTCCGCAGGCATACTGCCAGAAATCCACGCAGGGATCGATAGAGGAATCGATGAGATCCTTGTCGAATCCCGAGATTAGCTTGACGTGTTGATCCGTAGTGCTCGATGTTGCACCCGCACCTTGAGCGTGTGCGGCGGGAACCTGCACGGCAAGCGCGATGGCGCCGACCAACAAAAGTCCTACCGCGCGAAAAAGTCGATTCATTTTGTTTGCCTCCGAACAAAATTGTGGGACCGTTCTTGTTATCTGGAACCAACATCAAACCCAACATCAAGTATTGTAGGGCTCAGCAACGCCTGATTCAGCAGCCGGCGCGGCCCTCGTCACGCAGAGGTGCATTTTATCTCGGCGATCCATGGTCCCGGTCACGCCAAGTGGTTTCTCATCCCAAAGCCATCGCTGAGCTTTTGAGTTTTAGACGTTCATCCGCCCGCGAAGGCGGATCGCCAAATGATCATACGCGAGCGGAGCCGACAGAGTTCCGGACCGGAAACGAATTCGAAGAGCGGCAAAGCAGTTCTCGCAAGAAGGCGCAGCACGACCGGTGAAGCGGCCGTGCCTTCATAGATGAACCCGGGGCACGCAGCCTACGCGACCAGCGCCATCTCGCGAATGGTCTCCTTACGCGCGGTCAGGCGGTCGATTAGGTCGGTGCGCACTTCGTAGCCGCGGCCCGGTGTGTCGGGAATCGCAATCTCGCCTTCGGCGGAGACTGTGACACCGGGCTCAATGATGTCGTCGGCAAAGTACCGCGCCGAGGCGGAGACGTCGCCGGGGAGCGTGAATCCTTCGAGGGTGGAGAGCGCAATGTTATGAGCGCGGCCCACGCCGGACTCGAGCATTCCACCGCACCAGAGGGGTATGCCCCGCTCCATACCTGCGTTGTGCACCGCGATGGCCTCGGAGAAGCCGCCCACGCGGCCCAGCTTGACGTTGATGATCCTGCAGGACTCCATCTCGATCGCGGCCAGCGCATCGCGCCTGTTGCGGATGGATTCGTCGAGGCAGATGGGCGTATTGATCCGCTTTTGCAGCACGGAGTGGAAATAGAAATCGTCGTGCCAGAGGGGCTGCTCGATCATCAGCAGATCGAAGGCATCGAAAGAGGCAATGTGGTCTTCATCGCGCAGGCGATAAGCCGAGTTAGCGTCGCAACTGAGCAGGATGCCGGGCCAGCGGCTGCGGACTTTCTCAAAAACCTCAACATCCCAGCCCGGTTTGCACTTGAGCTTGATGCGCTGATAGCCGTCGGCCAGCTCGCGCTCAATGATTGCAAGCAATTCATGAATCGAGGGCTGGATGCCAATGGAGACGCCGCAGATGATGCTGTCGCGCACTCCGCCGAGCAAACGGGAGAGCGAGACGCCTTCGCGCTGCGCTTCCAGGTCCCAGATGGCGTTTTCAAGAGCGGCCTTGGCCATCGGGTTGCCACGCACGGCACGGAAGATGCCCGGGCAGTCGCCGCCGTGCTCGGGGGACTCAGCCGCCAGCACGGGCGCGAGCTCCTGAACAAGCACCTGCCAGGCCGAGTCAGTCGATTCTCCTGAAAAGAACGGGCGCTCGCCGGCTGTGCACTCGCCCCAGCCGCTCAGCCCTTCCGACTGTATTTCGGCGAGAACGATTCTCCGATTGCGGGTGACTCCAAAGCTGGTCTCAAACGGACGCACCAGCGGCATATGCAGCTCACGCAGAATGATCGCATCAATTCTCATAGAGTTGGTCTCATAAAGTTTTACATTCCTTAGAAAAACCAGAACCATAACTCGATTCCGCCTGGGTGAGGGGACCCAGTTCGAAGACTCCGTTTCCTTCCGCATCGCGAGAGAAACCAAGGACCGCGAGTCCCCGCGAAAATGCTGCCTGAAACTTCTGCCGATTCTCTAGCTGGACAGCGAGGGCCTGTTGGCGGCTTTCTTCGCTGGCCTTCCATCGGTCGATTGGAGCTGGCACCANNGGGAGCCCACCCTGCAGTCGAGAAGAGGATACACCATAGAAATCCACACGATAGTCGCGCGAAATGGCGCCCAGCCTGTGGATATTGAGGAAAGCGTTCGTGATCTGCAGAGGATCGAAGGTCCACTCCATGTGGCAAATGCCGCGAGAAAGTGCCTCACGCCGTTGTTCCCATTTGAGTTGTGCGCCAAGGCCACGATTGCGGTGGGAAACGCGGACTGCCAGCATGTGGGAGTGAAGGTAAGGCTGAGGCCCGTTTTGAGTCCGCTTGATGCCCGGCAAAGACATGGCGAAACCGACGAGAGTTTGAGCGGATTTTGCGCCGAATTCGCTGTCAAAGGCACCGATCACCTGGCCTCCGATCTTTGTCGCGAGCAAAAAGGTCTTGCGCGGAATGATGTCGCTTTCGTCGTAGCCCCAGGTTTCGATCTGGAGCTGGACGCACGCCTCCAACTCGTCGAATCCGTCGCACAAACGAATCTCGATCATGGCCGCGCCTGTTTTGCCAGTTGCGGATCGTCCGGGCTGGGCGCGCCCCCGCTCGCCAGTTTCGTCTTCGCCTGAACCCAAAGCGCTTCCAGCTCCGGCGGTGACAGTTCTTCAAGGGGGTGCGGCGCGGCTTGTTCCATCTCACTGAAGCGCTGACGGAAACGAAGATTGCAGTTGCGCAGAGCCATCTCCGCATCAACGCCCAGGTGGCGGCCAAGATTCACGACGGTGAAGAGCAGGTCGCCTAATTCAGCTTCCACGGCAGGCTTGCGTTCCGGATCGTCCGATTCGGCTTCAGCTGTCAGTTCGGCTGTTTCCTCGGCGACCTTCGGCAGCAGCTCGCGCCAGCTCGGCCAATCGAAACCGGATTTCTGTGCCTTGGCGCTGAGCTTGGCGGCTTCAGCCAGTGCGGGCATCGCGCGAAGAACACTGTCGAGCCGCGATGTCGACTCATTCCCTGCCCTGCCGGCCGCGTCGCTATCACCCTCCGGCGCGTCTGCCGGCTTCTCCGCGGCTTTAATCTCTTCCCAGTTGCGCAGAACGCCCGCCGCGGAGCCCGCAACAGCAACGTCCACGTCGGCTTTGTTGCCCGCGGCGCGCGACGCTTCGTCGCCGAAGACGTGGGGATGACGGCGGACAAGCTTGCGATTCAGGTGGTCAAGGACGTCCGCAACGGTGAAGTGGCCCTCATTGGCCGCCATCTCAGCGTAGAAAAGCACCTGCAGGAGCAGATCGCCGAGCTCTTCAGACAAGTGGTCGAAGTCGCGGCGCTCGATGGCGTCGAAGACCTCGTAGGTCTCTTCAAGCGTGTACTTGCGAATGGAGTCGAAGGATTGCTCGCGGTCCCAGGGACAGCCGCCGGGAGCGCGGAGCCGAGCCATGATGGCCACAGACTGCTCAAATAATGCCGCTGCCCGCGCCGGATCGGTGGTAGTGTGCGGCGTGGGATCCTTCGCACGGGAGCTCTCTGGCGGCAGATCCATCCATCTCCATTTTACCTTGGGGAGCGGCAGCGCCAATCCGTGCGTCTTACGGACCAGACACCAGAGCCGTATACTCAATCTCTTCAATGATTCGCCTCCTCGGAACGATTTTCGCCGGGCTTCTCGGGCTGGCCTTCGGCAGCTTCCTGAACGTGTGCCTGAGCCGCTGGCCCGCGGGCGAGAGCATTGTCCATCCGCGCTCGCATTGCCGAAGCTGCGGACGAACGCTGGCGTGGTGGGAGAATGTGCCGCTCGTCAGCTGGCTGCTCCTTCGCGGGCGCTGCCGGAGTTGCCGCGCGTGGATCGGCTCGCGGTATCCTCTCGTGGAGCTGGCGGTAGGGGCGCTGTGGGCGACGGCTGCGTGGCAAGTTCTCGCTGGCACCACCAGTCCTGTACCTTCTGATCTTCTTTGGGCGGGGGCCGCCTACGGACTTTCGCAGATGATTCTTCTCTGGTTGCTGGTTGCGCTTTCGGTTCTCGATTTCGAGCACCTTTGGCTCCCAAACAAGCTCACGATCCCGGGCACTTTGATCGGCTTTGCGGCAACGCTCGTGTATGCCGCAGTAAACTCCAAACGCGTTTTCGCATTCTACGGAGCATTTGGATTGCGGAGCCGTTTCATTTGGCACCTCGTCGGGCAAAGACTGCTTGCTATCCTCGCCGCCGCGGGCCTCGTCCTGCTCATTCGCTGGATCTACTGGCTGATCCGCCGGCGAGAGGGCATCGGCCTGGGTGACGCCAAGCTGATGGCGATGCTGGCCGCGTGGCTCGGCCTGCCTGGCGCGCTGCTCGCTTTTGGCCTGGGCGTGGTGCTGGGCGCGATCGCTGCGCTGGTTCTGCTTGTCCTGCCCTCGACGCGTAAGAGCACTGAAGGCTGGGCGCACATCAAGCTGCCTCTGGGCACATTTCTTTGCGTGGGCGGAATTGTCAGTAGTTTGTGGGGAGAGCGAATGATTGACGCTTATCTGCGTTGGGCAGGTTTATAGCCATCGCGCCCAGCGGCCTTTACTGTTGAGGCTGCTGCGCCGGCTGCCCGGATGAAGACGGCTTCGCGTTTGCGATCTCAGGATCCTCTAAGGCTTTGCCGGCCTCCTTGGCATGACGGCTTCCAGGGTCGTACTCCATCACCTTCTTATAGTTGGCACGGGCGTCGGCAAAGTCGCCCAAATGGCGCTCGCATTCGGCCAGGCCCCAATACACATCTGGATTGTATGGATCGAGAACGAGCGCGGATTGAAATCGCGATAATGCGGCTTTCCAATTCTTGTTCGAGAGATAGTAGCCGCCGACATTCTCGTCTTCAGCCGCGGTCTCATGGTGCTCCGGCACCACCTGTTCTCCCTTCCCTTTGTGCTTTCCGGGATGCGCGGTGTCATCGTCTGGCGACGGCAGATTGCCCAGCCCCGTCAGGCTCGAACTCGATTCGCTGTCGCTCGACCCAGCGGAAGCGGCCGCATCTTCCGGGCTGCGCACCGGATCGCCGTCCTCGGGCGGTATGGGAATGAATCCGCTTCCGGATTCGTCGCCGGCCCCCGGCGGCAGATCGGGCGAGGTCCGCGTGGGCATCACCGGAACCGAATCCGTGTCTTCGGGAAACGGATTGGCATTCGTCTGCGGCTTCGTTTGAGAGGGCTGCTGAGGCGCGGGGCTTTGGGAGCCTGCTGCCGGCGAGCTTTGGCCAGCGCCGGTGGCACCGCTCTTGTCCGGCGCCTGCGCCGAGAGCACAGGCGCCACCGCCAGAAGGCAGCAGAGTGCGAACGCTATTCCTATTGCAGGCTTCACCGCGGTTCCCCTTGACTGCTGTGCGCGATTCAATCTTTCGGTGCGATGCGGCCCGGGCCAGCGAGTGAGCCATCGAGATCTGCGGACAATTCGCATTCAATGAAAGAATCGCACATTTGCAGGGAACATTTCATCCTGGCCCACGTTTCTGCGCCCCGGGCGACACCTGTTGCGTTGGACTCAGCAGGGCGCTGATGGTCACGGGAGGAGGCCGCTTGGCGGAGTCGCGCGCCAACGTTGTCACGTGCGGATTTCCACCCCGCAGAGTCCCGCTCCGGAACGATAGAATCACTCCAGGCTGTTTGTTTCACAAGCGGCCGCTCAGGAGTCTCACCGCCAATGGGCTACCAGGTTCTGGCCAGAAAATACCGTCCGCAGCGATTTGCCGACGTAGCCGGCCAGGACCATGTGACGCGCACGCTCCTGAATGCGCTGGAGCAGAACCGCATTGCGCATGGGTACATTTTCTCCGGGCATCGCGGCATCGGGAAAACAACGATCGCTCGCATTCTGGCCATGGCACTCAACTGCCGCACTCAGGTCGGTTCTCCCGAGCGCCCCACTCCGGAACCTTGTGGAACCTGCGACGCATGCACCGAAATTCGCCAGGGCAACGCCGTGGACGTGATCGAGATCGATGCGGCCACCAATCGCGGCATTGACGAGATTCGTGAGCTGCGCGATGCCGCGCGCTACGCCCCATCCCGCGATCGCTACAAGGTCTACATTCTCGACGAGGCGCACCAGATCACCGAGGCCGCCTTTAACGCGCTGCTCAAAACGCTGGAGGAACCGCCGGCTCACGTCATCTTTATGATGGCGACCACCGAGCCCGAGAATATTCCGCAGACCATCCGCTCGCGCTGCCAGCACTTTAGCTTTCACGCGGTCAAGTTCGACGACATTCTGGCGCAATTGAAGATGATTGCGGCCGAGGAAAAGGTGGCGGCCGAAGACGATGCGCTGGCGCTGCTGGCCGAGGCTGGCGACGGATCGATGCGCGACGCGCTCTCGATCATGGATCAGGCGATCGCGTCGGCGCCAGTCGAAAACGGCCGTCCCGCTCTCTCGGCGGAGCAGATTCGCGAGCTGATGGGCGCAGTGCCGAACACGGTCTTCGAGCGGCTGATGGAAGCAGTAGCCGCGGGCCAGAGCGCAGAACTGATGGAAGAGATTAACGGGCTCGTAAATGCCGGGCACAGCCCACTCTCGCTGGCCCGCCAGATGGTCCGTTACCTGCGCAACGCGCTGATGGCGAAACTGGGCGGCGAGCAAACCGAGCTGCTGCAAATCTCCGCAGACGAACGCGCCCGCGCAACGCGTACGGCGCTGCTTTTCACTGAGGAAGAGCTCACCCGCAATTTGCAGATCACACTGCGCACCTTCGATGACCTGAACTATCGCCAGGAACAGCGCCTCCACCTGGAGCTTGGGCTACTGAAACTGATTCACGCGCAGCGGCTGCTGCCCATCGAGGAGCTGCTGAGCGGCGTGGCAGGCGGAACGGGTGCGCGGGCGAGCACCGCGCAGGGTCCGCAGCGCTCGGGCGGCAGCATCGCGAAGCCGGCCACGGCCACTGCGCCTGCTGCACCCGCTCCGGCGCGGGAGAAGAGTTTGTGGGCCGGCGGACCGAATGCGTCTCGAAGTGCGGGAATGAAAGTGGAAGCAGCAGTTGAGAACTCAGCTGTAATTCATTCCACGACAAGGACAAATGAGAGTGTCCACAGTGAGGTTGCGCCTTTTCCCGTCGTTGCCAGCCAGCCTTCCGGTTACGGCTCGTCCGCAACCCTCACCGAGGGTGCGCTGGCCAAGGCGCCCCAGTCGGCAACCGACACGCCGAATGGTCTGGTCGTGGAGCACGTCCGCGAAGTAATCGTGGCTGCGCTTGCTACGGCCGGGCACAGCTCCGCTGCGCAACTGCTTGGCTCTGGGACGTGGACGCTCGACAGTGCTGCTGTGCGCGTCGCGGTGCCGGGCATGGGCAAAAAGATGCTCAGCCTGACTGTGAATGCAGGGGCAGAGAAACTTATACGGCTTGAACTGCAGCGGCTAGGCGCGCCGGCGCGATTTCTCGTTTCGGCTGGCGCGGAAACAGCCCCTGCCGCGGTCGCGCAGCCGGTTGTTGGCGTCGGCAGCGTGCAGGAGGCGGCGCTCGCACATCCATTAGTAAAGCGCGCGCAGGAGATCTTCAACGCCGAGGTTCGCAGCGTGGTTGACCTCAGGCAAAAGTGAAAGGCAGCCTTTAGCTCTTAGCTGTTGGCTTTGTCGTGCTTGAGCCTGCATCAGGCGCAAATCGGAATGAAGACGGCGGGAAGTGAAAAGCGAAACGCCGACGGCGCCAAACGAACAGGGGTAAACAGGATGATCAACCCGCTCAAAATCTCGGAGATGCTTTCGCAAGCCAACCAGATGCACGACGATGTTCAGCGCAAGCTTGGCGAGACCGTGGTGGAAGCTTCGAGCGGCGGCGGCGCGGTAACCGCGACCATGAACGGCAAGAAGGAACTGCTTAAAATTCGCGTCGATCCATCGGCGGTGGTCAGCCTGAGCGGGGGCCAGGCCGACGTGGAGATGCTCGAGGACCTGATCGTGGCCGCGGTGAACGAAGCCGGGCGCAAGGCAGATGAAGCCATCAAGTCGAGCGTGCAGGGAATGTTGGGCGGACTGAAAATTCCGGGGCTCGGCTCTTAGCAACGCGAAGCGAAGCCTGCGAAGGGGCTCCGGACACAACAAATGCTCAGGGAGGCCTGAATTGTCACGCTATGCCGAGCCGATGGCCCGGCTCATTGAGGAATTGAAGAAGTTGCCCGGTGTGGGCACCAAGAGCGCGCAGCGGTACGCCTTCCATATTCTGCGCTCAAGCGACGACGATGCCAACGCGCTTGCCGAAGCTGTGCGCGGGCTCAAGGCCAGTCTGCGCCTCTGCTCCATCTGCAACAACGTCACCGACATCGATCCTTGCGCCTACTGCGCCAGTCCAACACGAAACCAGCGCCTGGTCTGCGTGGTTGAGGAACCTACCAACATCGCCGCAGTCGAGCGGTCGCAAACCTACCAGGGCGTCTACCACGTGCTGCACGGGACGCTCTCGCCGCTGCACGGCGTCGGGCCTGACCAGTTGCGCGCGGAAACGCTGGTGCGTCGAGCGGAGCGCGGCGAGGTAGACGAAGTGATTCTGGCCACGAGCCCCACACTCGAGGGCGAAGCTACCGCCGACTGGCTGGCGGGCGCGCTGCGTAACTTTCCAGTCCGCATCACCCGCATCGCCACCGGCGTTCCCGCCGGCAGCGACATCGAATACGCCGACGAGGTGACGATGGCGCGGGCGCTCGAGGGCCGCAGAACGTTCTAAGCACGACTGGCTGTTCGTGACGAATTGAAACTCTCTTTCAACAAACTTACTATTGCTTTCTCTGCCCGCAAAAGAAAAGCGGGAGAGGCCGGTTAGCCTTTCCCGCCAAGTCATGGCTTGGGGAGCCGCTGCGTACAAACTTATGCGCTGACTATTTCGCTGCGTCGTCGAGCGCGAGATTCAGGTCCAGCACATTCACGCGCGGCTCGCCTAAAAGACCTAGCGTGCGGCCTTGAATGTGCGCATCGATCAGGCTGCGGACAGCACCTTCGGTCAGTCCGCGCGCTTTCGCGATGCGCGGCGCCTGGAAGTATGCGTTGTCTGGCGTGATGTCGGGATCAAGACCCGAGGCGGAATAGGTAACCATGTCGATCGGTACGGGTCTGCCTGGATTCTCAGCAGCCAGCTTGTCGATGTCGGCCTGCATGCGCGGCGGCAGCTTGGCGTTGGACTGCGCAAGATTCGTGCCGCCAGACGCGGTGGCGTCGTAGCCGCTGCCCGCGTTGGAAGGGCGCGGATGAAAGTAGCGGTCGGTTGTGAAGCTCTGCGCGATGAGCTCGGAGCCAATCACCGTGCCATCCTTGAGGGTGATAAGACTCCCGTTGGCCTGGTGCGGAAACAGGACTTTGGCAAGGCCTGTCATCAGCAGTGGATAAACCAAGCCCAACAGCACAGAGGTCACGAGCGTAAATCGAATCGAGGTTCCCCAGATCGAGTGCTTCACCAGGGACTCCTGCACATGCGATACGTGATGCCCTTCGCGGGTTCCAAGCTCTTCGTCAATTGTCGAATTCGAATGCACGTTCAATCTCCTTTACTTGAGCCCACGCTTACGCCAGATGCAATGCCACCAGGCACAGGTCAATGGCCTTGATGCCGATGAATGGAATGATGATGCCGCCGACGCCGTAGATGAGCAGGTTGTTGCGCAGCAGCACATCGGCAGCCTTGGGTTCGTACTTCACGCCTTTCAGCGCCAGCGGGATCAGCGCCACGATAATTACCGCGTTGAAGATGACGGCGGAGAGAATGGCCGAGTGCGGCGAATGCAGATTCATGATGTTGAGCGCGCCGAGCACCGGGAAGACTCCTGCAAACATGGCGGGAATGATGGCGAAATACTTGGCCACGTCGTTGGCGATGGAGAATGTGGTCAGCGCGCCGCGCGTCATCAGCAACTGCTTGCCGATCTCCACGATCTCGATCAGCTTGGTGGGATTGGAATCAAGATCCACCATGTTGCCGGCTTCCTTGGCGGCCTGCGTGCCGGAGTTCATGGCCACGCCCACGTCGGCCTGCGCCAGCGCCGGCGCGTCGTTGGTGCCGTCGCCGGTCATCGCCACCAGCTTGCCCTTGGCCTGCTCGCGCTTGATCAGGTCCATCTTGTCCTTGGGCTTGGCCTCGGCCAGAAAGTCGTCTACGCCGGCCTCGCGCGCAATTACCGCGGCGGTCAGCGGATTGTCGCCTGTGATCATGATGGTGCGAATGCCCATGGCCCGGAGCCGCGCCAGGCGATCCTTGAGGCCGCCTTTAACGATGTCTTTCAGATAAATGACGCCCAGCGCCGTGGAGTTCTCGGCCACCACCAGCGGCGTGCCGCCGGCGCGCGCAATCTCTTCCACATGTTCGCGAACCTTCTGCGGCAGCGAGGAGCCTTGCTCCTCAAGGAAGCGCGCGATTGCGTCGACAGAGCCCTTGCGGATGCGCGTACCAGGCAGGTTCACGCCGCTCATGCGGGTTTGCGCGGTAAATGGAACGAACTCGGCGTGAATGCCGGCCAGGTCGCGCCCGCGCAGGTTGTACTTCTCCTTGGCCAGCACGACAATCGAACGGCCCTCGGGAGTTTCATCGGAAAGCGACGCAAGCTGCGCGGCATTCGCCAGCCGCTCCTGGCTCACATCCGGAGCGGTCATGAACTCTGTCGCCTGGCGGTTGCCAAGCGTGATGGTGCCGGTCTTGTCGAGCAACAGCGTATTCACGTCTCCTGCAGCTTCCACGGCGCGCCCGCTCATGGCCAGCACGTTGTACTGAACCAGCCGGTCCATGCCTGCAATGCCGATAGCCGAGAGCAAGCCGCCGATGGTGGTGGGAATGAGGCACACCAGCAGCGACACGAGCACGAAGACGGTCTGCGGAGCGCTCGAGTAGATGGCGAATGGCTGCAGCGTGACCACGGCCAGCAGAAAGATAATCGTCAGGCCCGAGAGCAGAATGCTGAGCGCGATTTCGTTGGGAGTTTTCTGGCGCGTAGCGCCTTCAACCAGCGCGATCATGCGATCAAGAAAGGTTTCACCGGGATTCGATGTGATCTTGACTTTGATCCAGTCCGACAGGACCTTTGTGCCACCGGTCACGGCCGAGCGATCGCCGCCGGCCTCGCGAATCACCGGAGCTGATTCACCCGTGATGGCCGACTCGTCCACCGAAGCCACGCCCTCGATGACCTCGCCGTCGCCGGCAATGTACTGGTTGGCTTCGACGTAGATCACGTCCCCGGCGCGAAGCAGTCCGCTTACGACTTCTTCAAAGCTGCCGTCTGCCTTGTAGCGCTTGGCGACCGTCTCGCCCTTGGCCTTGCGCAGCGTGTCCGCCTGGGCTTTACCACGGCCCTCCGCCATGGCCTCGGCAAAGTTGGCAAACAGCACTGTGAACCACAGCCAGAGCGTGATCTGCAGATTGAAGCCGAAGGCTTCGGGGTGATGGCGGAAATTCTCAATGAGCAGGACCGACGTGAGAACGCTGCCCACCTCGACGACGAACATCACCGGGTTCTTGACCATCCCGCGCGGATCGAGCTTGCGAAAGCTATCCAGTGCTGCCTGGGCCATGATCTGCGTGTTCCAGAGACTCGTTTTTTCAGCCATGTCGGACCGTTTTCCCCTCGTTCAGCTTCGATATGAATTCGGTTAGAAGACCTTTCCTGTCTGCAACAGCAGGTGTTCCAGAATCGGTCCCAGGCTTAATGCCGGGAAGAACGTGAGCGCGCCGACGATCAACACCACGCCGACCAGCAGGACGGCAAACAGCGGCGTATTCACAGGGAATGTTCCAGGCGACGGCGGAACGCTTTTTTTCTGCGCCAGATTGCCGGCCAGAGCAAGCGCTGGAATCATCATCAGGAATCTGCCGATGAGCATGTCCCAACCCATCGCGACGTTGTACCACCAGTTGGTGCCGAGGCCCGCGAAGGCCGAGCCGTTGTTGCCCGCGCCCGAGACAAAGGAGTAGAGAATCTCGCTGAATCCGTGCGGCCCTGGATTGTTGGTCACCGACAGGCCCTGCGGAATGAGGACAAAGATCGCCGCGAACGTAAGAATGATCAGCGGGAAGATCAGCGCGTAGAGCATGGCCATCTTCACGTCGTAGGACTCGATCTTCTTGCCCAGATACTCAGGTGTTCGGCCGACCATGAGTCCGGCGATGAAGACTGCGATCACAACGTATATCAACATGCCATACATGCCGGCGCCTACTCCGCCGAAGACCACCTCGCCGAGCATAATGTTGGCCAGCGGAATCATGCCGCCGAGCGGTGTGAAGCTGTCGTGCATGCCATTGACTGCCCCGCAACTGGCGTCGGTGGTGATGGTGGCAAAGAGCGCGCTTTCGGCGATGCCATTGCGGACTTCTTTGCCCTCCATGTTGCCGCCGGGCGCGGTTGCAGTGCGCGTCTGTTGGGCGCCATGAATCATGTTGTAGGGATGCGCCTCAGCCCAGTAGCACACCGCGAAGCCGGCCGCGAACAGCACATACATCGCCGCGCACACGGCCCATCCATGGCCGCGAGAGCCGGTCATGCGGCCCAAGGTGTAGGTGAGGCCCGCGCCGATGACGAAGATGGAAAATATTTCGATGTAGTTCGAGAACGGAGTCGGATTCTCGTATGGGTGGGCGCTGTTGGCATTGAAGAATCCGCCGCCGTTGGTGCCCAGCATCTTGGGGGCCTCCTGAGAGGCGACCGGTCCTTGCCCGATCGTCTGAACCTGGGAGGGCTGCTCGAGTGTGTGGGCGACAGTGTAGTTGCTCAGGTTTTGCGGGACGCCCTGCCACACCAGCAGCAGCGCGTAAACGATGCAAGCCGGCATCAAGACATAAAGCAGCGTCCGCGTCATATCGACCCAGAAGTTGCCAATCGTCGCGGAACTGGTCCGCTTGATGCCGCGAATCAGCGCCACGGCTACCACGATGCCCGCCGCCGCCGACCAGAAGTTGTGCGTCGCCAGGCCCGCCATCTCCGTGAGATAGCTCATGGTGGCCTCGGGGGTATAGAACTGCCAGTTTGTATTGGTAGTAAAGCTGGCGGCTGTGTTGAAAGCGAGATCGGTCCCCACCGCCGCGAGATGCTGCGGGTTCCATGGCAGGTAATATTGCAGGCGTTCGATGGCGTAGGTGAGCAGCATGGTCGCGGCTGAGAAGCCCAACATCGCGAAGGCATACTCACGCCAGTTCATCTCTTTGTCGGCTTTCACGCCGCAAAGCTTGTAGATGATCCGCTCGAACGGGCGCAGCACCGGATCGAGCCAGGTGCGCTCTCCTTCCAGCACGTGCGTAAGGTAAATGCCAACCGGACGAACCGTTGCCAGAAGAATGACAGAGTAGATGGCGAATTGCAGCCAGCCGTTTGCGGACATGTCAGAATTTCTCCGGAAAGAGCAGCGAAATGGTGAGATACACCAACAGGAGAATGGAGAGGATGAGTCCGGTTGCCGAGATCCAACTCATGTGCATGGGCTACCTCAACTTTTGGCACGCCTTGACGTAGAGAAACGCCACGGCGAAGAAAACCACGGTGAACAGCAGCATGACTGCATCTTGCATGCGGGGTCTCCCCTTTTCGATCCGGACCAGCTCCGGCTAATCTCTCGACGAAGAAACCAGATTCGGCTTCAAGCGAGTTTGTTAAGCGCTCCACGGCGACTCAGGGCGCACAATTTCAGCTAGACCCAAACCAACCGGCCGGGCTTCACTTGATTCTGCCCTTCGTCTGCTTTGAGAATTAAAAAGAAATCCTAAAGATTTCGTAAGGATCGCTTGGCGACCGCAGGAAATCCCGGAAAAATCAGCCTCCGCCTACTGCGGGCTCGCAATCCGAGACAAGCGGTGTTGGTCAGTCTTCGTTGCCGCTCCAGCCTTCGGGGACAAATCGATAACCCACCCAGGGCTCGGTTTGGATGTACTGGCGCCCGGTTTCGCTTTCGAGCTTCTTGCGCAACTGGCCGACGAAGACGCGGAGATACTCCGGCTGATGCGCCGATTGCGCGCCCCAAACCGCCGTCAACAGCGCACGATGCGTCATCACCTTGCCTGCGTCTCGGGCCAGGTGCAGCAAGAGGTCGAACTCCTTGGGAGTAAGGTGTACAGGCTTGGCCTGGACGGTAATGGTGTGCGCCAGCGCATCAATGACAAAGTCGCCAGCTTCCATGGGCGCCGTGGTCCGCTCCGGCGCGCGGCGCAGATGCGCCCTGACACGAGCCAGCAGCTCCTGAATGCTGAACGGCTTGGTCACATAGTCGTCGGCGCCCGCATCCAGCGCCTCCACCTTCGACCGCTCGTGCTCGCGAACCGACAAAACGAGCACAGGCGTTGTGCTCTTCGTGCGAATCAGCCGGCAGACTTCAACGCCGCTCATGGTGGGCATCATCAGGTCCGTGATCACCAGATCGGGGGACCAATCGCGGAAAACCCTCAGCCCCTCCTCCGGATCGTTAGCCGTGCGAACATCGTATCCCTGCGCTGAAAGTGCGGCGCGCAGCACCCGCGTAATTTGTGACTCGTCGTCAATAACCAGAATTCTTCCCGGCATGTCTTGCTTCTTTCATCCCTCGAAAGCTTACATCATTTCCGACCGGCATTTCAGAAACCGTTGCGGGCAGGTATGATTCCGGTGGAGAAGACCATGGGCGCACCCGCCTATGCAAGACAGGCTCTTCGCTGGTTCGCGGCTTCGGCCACAGCGGCGCTCACCACGCTCGTGCTTATATGGCTTGGCGCCAGCTCCGCCATCGCCGGAATGGTGTTTCTGGTGCTGGTTGTGTGGTGGGCCGCACAGGCCGGAATTGTCCTCTCCATTTACACCGCGCTTCTTTGCGCGCTTTGCTTCGACTATTACTTTCTGCCTCCCGTGCGCACCCTCAGGCTGGAGGGCGCCCAGGCATGGGTGGCGATGGTTTCCTTCGCGCTCAGTTGCGCTGTCGTTAGCCGGCTGTCAGAGCGCGCGCGGCAAAAAGCAATTCAGGCGGAACAGCGGCAAGCTGATGTTGGCAAGCTCTACGCCCTCAGCCAGGAGATGATGCTCTTTGAAGACGCCGACCGCCTTCTTCGCGATCTTCCCGGCGTCATTGACCGGATCTTCGCTCTCGAAGGGGTGGTCCTCTACGTCGGCGATTACGACCGGTTCTACTCATCAACCGGCGCGGCTCCAGCCAGCGTGCATGCGCACATGCAGGCGGTGACGCAGGGACTTAATCCCACCATTGCGCCGTTTGCCGGCTTCCAGACCGCGGCGCTGGCTCTCGGTCTAAAACCAGTGGGCGCGTTGTCGTGGAGGCCTAATTCGCTTTCGCTCGAAGTCGCTACTGCGGTGACTGCTCAGGTATCGATCGCCGTGGCACGCGCCATTGCGATGGCGGCGACCACGCGCATCGAAGCGGCCCGCGAGGCGGACCGGCTCCGCACTGCCTTGATCGACTCCCTGACGCACGAGCTGCGCACGCCGCTCACCTCCATCCGGGCAGCTTCCACAACCCTTCTGGAGACCGGCGGGCTCGACGAAGCCGGACGGCTGGAAATGGTGCGAGTGATTAACGAGGAGGCGGAACGGCTGGATCAGTTGATCGGCGAGGCTGTGGAGATGGCCGAGATCGATGCCAACGTGGTCCGGGTCAAGATGTCGTCGATTCATCCACGCGCTTTGCTCGACGAGGCCGTCGAGGAATCGCGCAAAGTTCTGGCCAGGCACAAGGTGACAGTTTTGCCCGGCGCCGCGGACGATCCAAGCGGGATTGACAAACCTGCATGGTTCGATCCTCACCTGCTTGGGAGGGTTCTGCGCCACCTGCTGGAGAACGTTGCTGGCCATACTCCTCCAGGGTCGCGAGTGACGCTGAGCAGCAAACGCACAGAGGATCGCCTGGAGTTCTGCGTGGAGGACAACGGCCCGGGAATCGATGCCCAGGACCTGCCGCTGATCTTCGATAAGTTTTATCGCGGAAAGGGTGGCGCCAAACTTCGCAAGGGGTCAGGAATGGGACTCGCCATCACGCGCGCCATTCTGAAGGTCCACGGCGGGGGCATCGAGGCTTCCAGCCTTCCCGGCGGCGGCGCGCGATTTCGCTTTTGGGTGCCGCTGATCGATAAGGAACCGAGCCGGCAATAAATTCGATCGTCCCGGCAAAATTGACGTTATTTCAGCTCATCGCTCCAGTCGCACACAATTTCGCAGCGCTTTTCGGAGCTTTCCGCGGCCCACTCCAGCACGCGAGCCACGCGCCAGCCGTCAATGCCGGTGACCGGTGCAGGAGCCTTCCCCAGAAGCGCATCGCGGATGCCCGCGTAGTAGAGACGGTAGTCTCCCGTTAGCGCGGGTACGGGCCTGGTGACCGATCCGCCTTCGATGCCGACGTGCAGCACACCCCAGTTGGCCACAGGCTCCTGGCCCCAGGCAGCGTCATCAATGTGCGTGACCTTGTTGAGCGCGGCCTCTTGCGGGTCGACGCCGTTTTTCACGTAACCGCCCTTGGTTCCGCGCAAGTGAAAGCGCGGTGCGGCAGGTAGCGAGAGGCTGTTGGCACCGAGCGTCACGATGAGGCCCGGATAGCGGAGGCCAATCGTAAAAGCGTCATCGACGCCCGGGCCGTCTTTCTCGCGCACAACTTCGGCGCTCACCGCCTCCGGCTTGCCGAAAAGAACTAGAGCCTGATCCACCAGGTGTGGCCCCAGATCGAGAAGCTTTCCGCCACCCGCCTCCGCGCTCTCCTTCCACAATCGCTCCGTCAATGGAGCCGGCCGCCAACGGTCGAGCCGGGATTCGAAGGCCACCAGCCGGCCCAGCGAACCTTCATGCAACAGTTTCTGGATTGTCAGGAAGTCACTGTCCCAGCGGCGGCTTTGGAATGGAGCGAGGAGCACTCTGAATTTCTTCGCGAGGCCAATCAGCTCAGCAGCCTCCGCCGAGGTCAGCGTCATCGGCTTGTCGACGACAACATTTTTGCCAGCCTTCAGGAGCTGCTTGGCGAGCGGAAAGTGGGTTCCATTCGGCGTGGCCAACACAAAGAGACCGAGCGAGGCGTCGGCCAGCATCGCTTCGAACGAACGATAGACCTCAATGCCGGGATAGCGTGCCGCTGCCGTGTCCGAGTTGCGCTCTACGACCGCGGCCAGCTCCAGCCCTTCGACGGACGAGATCAGCGGCGCGTGAAAGACGCGCGCCGCCATGCCGAAACCCACCAGTCCAACTCGAATCATGGCAAACTTCCCTGGATGCGGCGAACTCTGCTTAGCCCTCGAGTTTAAACCGCGTCTCGGCGAGGCGATAGAGCCGCCGCCACACCAGCCGGTTCATGGTGACGACCATGAGCGAAATGAAGATCGTGGCGAGCAGGAGCATAGCGAACCGGCCGCTGTCGGTGGCGGCGTCAATCTGCGCGCCAAGGCCGATGGTCGAGAGCGTGTGGCCCTGCACATGTGAATACTCGGCCATCACCGAGGCGTTCCATGCGCCGCCTGAGGCCGTGACCATCCCCGTAATCAGGTAGGGAAAGATGCCGGGAAGAATCAGGCGGGTCCATTTCTGCCAGCGCGTAAAGCGGCAGACCGTACAAACTTCGCGAAGGTCCGAGGGAATCGACATAGCTCCCGCGATCACATTGAACAAGATGTACCACTGTGTGCCGAGAAGCATGAGTGCAATGGATCCGATGCCCAACCCGCCACCGATCTTCACGAGGCCAATCAGCAGAATGGGAAAGAAGGCCGTGGCGGGCACCGATGCCATAATCTGCGCCAGCGGCTGCACCACCCGTGCCAGTCGCGGGTTCAGGCCGATAGCCACGCCGACAGGAATGGTCCACAGGGCGGAAAGCAACAGCGCCGCATTCACGCGGAGAAATGTGGCCGCGGCTCCTTCGAGCAAAAGGCGCAGGTCGGGCCAGGTAATGGTACGGAGCATGAATGCGGCCTGCGCCGCTGCCCAGCAAACGGCCAGACCGCCCGCAACGGCCACTGCCCAGAGCGCCGGCGACACCTTAGCTGACTTCGCCTCTTCCAGCGGCCTCACCACGCGGCATTCCTTCGATTTCGCCAACCGCCGATAGACTGGCTCTTCGACACGATTCCAAACCCGGCCGGGAAGGGTCTCCAGAATCTTCGATCGGCGAAGCAGCTCGAGGACGGGTGAAGTGACGTGCTCGGCTGACTCCACCTGCTCGAACTTAAATTTGTCGCTCCAGGCGATGAGCGGCCGCCACACTAGTTGATCGGTGGCGACCACGATCAGGATCACCGTAGCAATGCCGGCCAGCAGCGCATGCACATCGCCGTTGTTGGTCGCGGTTTGGATGTAGCTGCCCAGCCCGGGGAGTTGAAAATTGCGCGCACCCATGGTGAATGTCTCGCAGAAAATCAGCGCGAACCAGCCGCCGGCCACGGATACGATCGAGTTCCACACCAGGCCGATTGCCGAGAAAGGCATCTCCAGTTGCCAGAACCGTTGCCATCCGGAGTAGCGGAAGACACTCGCGGCTTCGAGCATCTCTTTGGGGATGGTCTTAAGCGACGAATAAAAACTGAAGGCGAGGTTCCACACCTGGCCGGTAAAGATGAGCAGAATGACGCTCATTTCAATGCCCAGCTGATGGCCGGGAATGAGCGAAACCATGGCCAGAACCACGGGCGGTAAAAAGCTCAGCACCGGGATCGACTGCAGGATATCGAGAACCGCGACCATCCACGGCTCGATGCGCGGATTGTAGGCCGCAATGTAGCCGTAGGAGATGGCGAAGGCCAGGCTGAGAAAGTAGGCGATGGCCATGCGCACGATGGAGTAGAACGCGTACAAGTGAAGAGCGCCGATGGAGCTCGAAATCGGCACGACTGGGATCGGCTTTTGAAACCAGTAAACGCCTGTGCTGACGATTGCGAAGAACAGCGCCAGCGCACAGGCCGCCACTCCCAGATCGATGAAGAACGGTGTTCTTCTGACCGTTACGAGGGATCGCGCCAGCGGGCGCGGGAGGCTCACTTCGCCTCCTCTCTGGGGGCAATCTCCTCTTCCAGTGCGTCGGGCAGCACAAAGCGGCGGCGCGCAGAGTCGAAGTCGAATATCTCTGCGTACCGGCCCCACGTCACCGCGGTCTCCAACTGCCGCTGCGATTCCTCTTCGCTGAACTGTTCCCCAAGCATGTCCATGAAGAAATCCTCAGGAACGGTGTGATCGCTCTTCGCATCGAGCGCGCGGCGAATCTGCCGCAGCAGCAGCACGTTCTCGACAGCGGCGTTGCGGAACAGCTCCTTCTGGCGGAGAATCTCGGAGTTGGCGAACTCCTCGCCGCTGGTTGTGATGGCCGCATCGCCCTCTTCGACTTTGAGAAAGCCCAGCATCTGCGCCGCGTCCACAATGGGAAGCAAATCGTCAATCTCAAAAGCGAGGTCTTCGGCCAGGCGGTACATGTCGTCGCGCCCGCCGCGATCGATCAGCAGCTCGAGCAAGCCTGCGATGCCGCCGGGCCGGGCATGCGGCAGCATCTGGTAGCGCATCTGCCTCTGATCGCGCAGGCGAGGTTCTGTTACCTGTCCCGGCGCCTCGGCGGGCGAAACGTCCGGCTGGGTGAGCACCTTGTAGATGTAATCCACGAGTTGCGTAAAGGCCTCGGACTTTCGATCGCGCGGCTGCGCCAGCTTCACCGGGAAGTCGGTGCGAATGTGGCCCGGATTCCGCCCCAACACGATGATGCGGTCAGCCAGCAGCACCGCTTCTTCAATGTTGTGCGTCACCAGAAAAACCGCCTTCGTAGGCATGGTCTTGTTCGCCCAAAGTTCCAGCAGTTCGCTGCGCAGATTCTCGGCCGTCAGCACATCCAGCGCGGAAAACGGCTCATCCATGAAAAGAACCTCGGGCTCAACCACGAGAGCGCGAGCGAATCCCACGCGCTGCCGCATTCCACCCGAAAGCTCCTTCGGATACGCAGCCTCAAATCCGTCAAGACCTACCACGTCGAGCATCTTCATGCTGCGTTCGCGGCGCTCTGCCGGCGCCACGCCGCGCGCCTGTAGCGGAGCTTCCACGTTTTCCAGAACCGTGAGCCAGGGAAAAAGCGCGAAGCTCTGAAAGACGATCGAGACATTGATCTCGGCCTGCGAAATGGGCGTGCCGTGCCAGTAGACCTGGCCCGCCGTCGGTGCGGAGAGCCCAGTCAACATGCGCAGCATCGTCGACTTGCCCGATCCAGAAGGGCCCAGCAACGCAAGAATCTCTCCGGGGACGATGCTCAGGTCCGTCGCCGAAATCACCTGAATGCGATTCTGGCTTGGCTGCGCATAGTATTTTTCGATTTTTTCCGCACGGATGATTGCGTCAGCGGCCGGCGGCGCTTCGAGAGTCGCGTTGGGGGTAGCCGTTTCCTGCATTTCCGGTGCTCCGGTAGGGGGGTCAGGCGGAACTCGCGTTCGCTCGCGCCAGCATAAGCGTCAACATTGGATGGCAGATGAATTCGCACCATGCCGAATGAGCCGCGCAATTCGACTCGCATGCCCGGCTTCCCGGCGCAAGCGGCGGGCATGACCAGACAAGGCGCGCCGTGCTTTACACTGGTAAAGCGTAGCATTCCTGAGCTATTGAAAGCGTAAGTCAGACCCGGCGCGGGTCACCGCGACCGATCGAAGCCAACGAAACGTTTCACGGTGTTCACTTCCCTGCCCCGATGGAGAATATGCCGAACGCAACCAAACCAAAGGTGCTGGTAGCCGACGACGAGCGAGTCATCGCCGACACGTTAACCATGATTTTGAATCAGAGCGGTTTTGAGGCACGTGCGGTCTACTCCGGAGAAAAGGCTCTCGAGCTAGCCGATACTTTTCGGCCCGACATGCTCATCTCCGACGTGATCATGGCCGACTTGAACGGGATCGACACTGCCATTCGCATGCGCGCCCTTCTGCCGGGAATCAAGATTCTCCTATTTTCCGGCCAGGCAGCGACCGCCGACCTTCTGGAGAAAGCCCGCGCCGAGGGCTACGAGTTCGATATTCTCGCCAAGCCTGTCCATCCGCAGGACCTGCTGGCCAAGCTGCGCGGTTAACGCCGTCTGGCGCGGCGAGACGCCAGAAATCCGGCGGCTGGCTTCATTCATCGACGCAAGAGTGAATCAAAGCGTTCAATAGAATCGTCTGCGCGCCCCTTGCCCTTGGCCTCCCCGGGAAGCGAAAGTACATACAAGATGACAAAGGCGCTTCGTTCCACTCGCGTTCTGACGCCGGCGGGTCTCGCGCCCGCGATGGTGCTTGTGGACGAGGAGCGCATTTCCGCATTGCGCGGCTGGGACGAGCTCCCGCCAGGCGCCGATCTGATCGACTTTGGCGACAATGTGATCTTGCCGGGCCTGGTCGACACTCATGTTCACATCAACGAACCTGGCCGCACGGAGTGGGAGGGCTTTCAGACGGCAACGCAAGCAGCGGCCGCGGGCGGCGTGACCACGTTTGTCGACATGCCTTTGAACTGCGTGCCCGAGACGATCGATGTGTCGGCGCTCGAAGCCAAGCGGAATGCAGCGAAAGAAAAAGCATGGGTCGACTGGGCCACCTGGGGCGGCGTAGTGCGCGGCAACGCTGACTCCATCGAGCCGCTGGCGCGCGCGGGCGTGGCGGGCTTCAAATGCTTCCTCATTCATTCCGGCATCGATGGCTTCGCATCAGTTGATGAGGCCGATCTGCGGTTAGGTTTGGCAAAGCTGCGTGGAACCGGCTTGCCGTTACTGGCCCATGCCGAGTTGTCCGGCCCGGTCGACGCGGCGACGAAAAAGCTGAACGAAGCGGGCGCTGACTGGCGCAAGTATTCCACGTTTCTCGCTTCCCGCCCAGACGCAGCCGAGGTTGATGCTATTGATCTGCTCATGCGTCTGGCGCAAGAGTTTCGCACACCAATCCACATTGTGCATTTGTCGAGCGCACGGGCTTTGCCTCTGTTGGCTGCGGCGCGCGACCGGGGCGTGCCAGTGACGGTAGAAACGTGCGCGCACTATCTTTGGTTCGCCGCGGAAGACATTCCCGATGGCGCGACAGAGCATAAATGCGCGCCGCCGATCCGCGACGCTGCTAACCGCGAGGCCTTGTGGATCGCGCTCGAGCAGGGACTTATCGAGACGGTGATCACTGACCACTCGCCCTGCCCGCCCGAGATGAAGCACCTTGAAACCGGCCGCCAAAAAGGCCGTTTCGATCAAGCGTGGGGCGGAATCTCGAGCCTGGGCTTGGCGCTGCCCGTCATGTGGACCGCCATGCAGCAGCGCGGCATCAAGGTTGAGCGAATCGGCGAATGGATGTCCGCGGCGCCGGCGCGTCTCGCGGGACTGATCGGACGCAAAGGCGCAATCGCTCCCGGCGCCCATGCGGATTTCGCAATCTTCGATCCCCAAACCGCATGGACTGTGACGCCGAATGACCTGCACTTCCGCCACAAGCTCTCGCCATATCTTGGCGCGAAACTTCGCGGGCGCGTCGTCGAAACCTGGCTGCGCGGCGAACCCGTCTATAGCAACGATGGGCGCGCAGGCAAGTTCTCCGATCAGGCGCGCGGAAAAGAGCAGGTTCGGACATGAAGGAACGTGCGCAACGCGCCATCGCCGCATGCAGGCAGATCGCCCGAATGAGCGAGGAGCCGGGCCGCATCACGCGTCGCTTTCTCACTCCACCCGTACACGATGTTCACGAGCTTCTGCGCAGCCGCATGGAATCACTCGGCATGACTGTGCGCACGGATTCAGCGGGCAATCTGCGCGGCTTGTGGCAGCCGGATGGCGCGCGCAGCCAACGATTGGTTCTCGGCTCGCACATTGACACGGTCCCCAATGCAGGTGCATTTGACGGTGTCCTCGGCGTCGCACTCGCACTCGAATGGGCTCGCCTGGCGCAGGAACTCAAACTTCCGCTGACCATTGAGGTGATCGCATTCTCCGAAGAAGAAGGCGTTCGCTTCGGCGTGCCATTCATCGGCAGCCGGGCAGTGGCCGGTCGCTTCGACCCGGCGCTGTTGGGACTCAAAGACGCCGACGGCGTCACACTAGCCGACTCGATTCGCACCTTCGGCCTGGAACCCCACAAAATCGACGAAGCAGCGCTCGATGCGGATGTGCTCGGTTTCGTCGAAATACACATCGAACAGGGCCCGGTCCTCGAATCTGAAGGCCTTTCCGTCGCGGCAGTCACGGCCATAGTTGGCCAAACGCGTCTCACGGCCGAGTTCCGCGGCCAAGCCAACCATTCGGGCACGACTCCCATGCGCCTGCGCCGCGATGCTCTCGCGGGTGCCGCAGAATGGATTTCTGCCGTCGAAACATTGGCGCGGCAAACAGAAGGCCTGATCGCCACCGTGGGGAAAATCGACGCCGAACCGAACGCGGCCAATGTCATCGCCGGGGTCGCGCGTGTGAGCCTCGACGTGCGCCACGCTGACGACGCGTCACGCAAAGCCGCCGTGGAATCTCTTCTCGCGTTAGCGTACGTCATCGCCGAAAAACGCGGGCTCACCCTCGAAATCGCGCGCCAGATGGATCAGCCCGCCGTGCCCATGGACGAGCGCCTGACGGCCCGCCTGGCCGACGCGATCGAAGCGGCGGGCTTGCCGGAAAAACTGATGACCAGCGGCGCAGGCCACGACGCGATGGTGATGGCTGCCCGCGTGCCCACCACCATGCTCTTCCTGCGCAGCCCCGGCGGCATCAGCCACCATCCCGATGAATCTGTGCTCGAAGAAGACATTGAGGCGGCGCTCAACGTGGGCCGCAGATTTCTTCAGCGGCTGGCGGCAGAGGTCGGATAGAATCGAGCATCGGAATTCTCGGGAACACCAATTCATTTCCCGGATCGAGGTCGCACGTGCACCAATTTGGATCAACGCGCAGCAGCCGGAAGCCGGATCACTTGCTGCAAACACCAGATACATTTGTCCGCTCACCGCTGCCCGGAGCCGAGGGAGTGGAGTTTATCATCCACGCCGCGCCGCAACTGGGCGCGCGCTTTACGCAAATGACCGCCGAATTCGTCGCCGGCGGCTCACTTGGCCCCGCACCGGCGCAGCGATTCCTTTACGTCCTCGACGGCAAGCTTGAAGTCAAGGCGGGCGACAAGCGACACATCCTCAAGCCGGGCGGCTTCGCCTATCTGCCGCAGGGCGCGGCGCACACCGTCCGCGCCACGGGAATCGCGCGCGCGGTGGTGATTGAAAAACCTTACGAGCCGCAAGCGGGCGCAGCCGATCCAAAGATCGTCATCGGCGACGAATCCGCGGTCAAAGCCACGCCGCTCATGGACGACGATGCGCTGCGCGTGCGCGCGCTCATACCCGACGGCCCGCCCTACGACTTCGCGGTGAACACCCTGACCTACGATCCCGGTGCGTCGCTCCCTATGGTTGAGATTCATGTCATGGAGCACGGCCTTCTGATGCTTGAAGGCGGCGGCGTCTATCGTCTTGGCGACTCGTGGTACCCCGTTTATGCCGGCGACTTCATCTGGATGCGCGCCTACTGCCCGCAGTGGTTTGGCGCGCTCGGCAAGCGGCCGGCGAAGTATCTCCTCTACAAAGACTGGCGCCGCCATCCGCTCGGAGAAAGCGAATGACAACCGCACGCCCGCAACTCACCATCGACGGCCTGACGGCAGAGCTAATGGCGCTCGCGCAAATTTCGGAAGCCGAACCGCCCATCGTGACGCGAGTTGTTTTCGGCGAGGCCGACCTGCGCGCGCGGACCTACGTGAAGGGGCTCTGTGAAGCTGCCGGGCTCAAGGTGCGCGAAGACGCAATCGGCAACACCTTTGCGCGCTGGGAAGGCAGCGATCCAACGCTCGCGCCCATCGGAACCGGCTCGCACATCGATGCCATTCCTAACGCCGGCCTCTACGACGGCTGTGTGGGCGTGCTGGGCGGCCTTGAAGCCATTCGCGTCTTGCAGAAGTTCGGTTTCAAGCCGCGGCGCTCCATTGAGCTCGTCATTTTCACAGCCGAGGAACCGACGCGATTCGGCATTGGCTGTCTCGGCAGCCGCATGATGGCCAGCGTGCTTACGCCGCAACAAGCCCTCGCGCTGCGCGACAAGGATGGGCGTGGACTGGAGGAGTGGCGCGCGCAAGCCGGATTTATCGGGCCGCTTGAGTCCGTTGCCGTGCCTCGCGGCCGCTTTCATCAATTTGTCGAGCTGCACATTGAGCAGGGACCGTATCTTGAGCTGGAAGGAATCGACGTCGGCCTGGTGACGCACATCGCCGCGCCCGCGAGTCAACGCATCGCGATTGAAGGCGAGGGCGGCCACGCCGGCGGCAAGCTGATGCCGGGCCGCAAAGATGCGTTGGCTGCAGCCGCCGAGCTCATTCTCGCGCTTGAATCGGCGGCCAAATCAACAGGCGCAATCGACACCGTCGGTACTGTGGGCATTTGCGATGTCTTTCCCGGCGCGGTCAATAGCGTTCCTTCTCGCGTGCTCATAACGACCGACGTGCGCGATATTAACCGGGCGCGACGCGATGGCGTTTTAGCGGCGCTCGCCTCCGCCGTGGAAGAGGTGAGAACTCGCCGCGGAGTCACGATCACCACTGATTTGATCAATGCCGATCCGCCGACGACCTGCGACCCCGAAATCCTCGCCGCACTCGAACGCTCGGCCATCGCAGCCGGCAAGATATACAAGCGAATGGTTGCGCGCGCCTATCACGACTCATCATTTGTGTCGTGCATCGCACCCGTGGCCATGCTGTTCATTCCCTGTCGCGGCGGCGTTAGCCACAGGCCCGACGAGTACGCTTCGCCCGAGTGGATCGGCAGTGGTGTACACGTGCTGTCCCGCACGCTGGCGGAGCTCGCGTCCTAACGCCTGCGCTTTCAAATGACCGCGCGCCATTGTATGCTATCCGTCAATCCGTTCGGTGAAATCGGCTTCGGAAACCATGAGCACGCCTTCGACAACCCGCATCGTTGGCGCCAACGTTCCCCGCAAGGAAGGCGTGGACAAGTTGCTGGGCCGCGCGTGTTATGTGGACGATATCGACCGCGACGGCATGTGGCACGGAGCCACAGTGCGCAGCTCGATTCCGCGCGGGCTGATTCGCTCCATCGCATTTGACCGCCGCATCGACTGGAGCGAATTCGCAATCGTCACCGCCGCCGACATCCCAGGCGAGAATTGCATCCAGCTCATCGTCGCCGATCAGCCGTGCCTCGCTGATGGCAAGGTGAATCATTGCGAAGAGGCGATCCTGCTCCTCGCGCATCCTGACAAGCACAAGCTACGAGAAGCCGTAGGCGCGGTCCAGATCGAATATGAGCCGCTGCAGCCCATCTTCACCATTGAAGAAAGCGAACGCCAGGACGTGGCCGTCTGGGGCGCGGACAACCTGCTCAAGAGCTTTCTTCTCGAAAAGGGTGACGTGGACTCCGCATGGGCTCACGCGGCCCGCATCATCGAAGGCGAGTACCGCACCGGCGCGCAGGAACATCTCTACATCGAGAATCAGGGCGTCATCGCGGAATACAGCGCGGAAAGCGGCGTCACGGTTTGGGGCTCGCTGCAGTGTCCCTACTACGTCTTCAAGGCTCTGCGTGCGGTCTTCGATTTGCCCGAAGACAAAGTCCGAGTGATCCAAACTGAGACCGGCGGCGCATTCGGCGGCAAAGAAGATTATCCCTCCACGCTCGCCTGCCACGCGGCGCTGCTGGCCATGAAGAGCGGCCATCCCGTGAAGATGGTCTACGACCGCATGGAAGATCTGGCCGCGACCACCAAGCGCCACCCGTCGTGCGTACGCCACCGTACAGCGGTCGACCGCAATGGCAAATTGCTGGCCATGGAGATCGACCTCGCAGCCGACGGCGGCGCTTACGCCACGCTTTCATCCACGGTGCTTTCGCGCGCCACGCTGCACTCTACGGGTCCATACGTTTGCCCCAACATCCGCCTGCATGCACGCTCGTGGGCAACCAATTACGTTCCGTACGGCGCATTCCGCGGTTTCGGCGCGCCGCAAGCGATTTTTGCCATGGAGCGCCACATGGACGAGATCGCTGCCGCCATCGGGATCGACCCCATCGAGCTTCGGCGCCGAAACTTTCTGCACGTCGGCGACACCAACGCGACCGAACAATTGATGCGCGAGCCTGTGATTCTCGATCAACTGCTCGATCGCGCGCTCAAAGAGAGCGACTACCACGCCAGGCGGGCACAGTTTGCCCGCGAGAATCCGGCGAGCCCAGTCAAGCGCGGCATGGGAATCGCCGCCTTCTATCACGGCTCGGGGTTCACCGGCTCCGGCGAGGTCTACCTCAACTCGCTAGGCGGAATCGACGTCATGCCCGATGGCAAAGTGCGCGTACTCGTCTCCAACACGGAATTCGGCCAGGGCACGAACACCATCCTCACCCAAATTGCCGCGGAAGCGCTGGGAATCGATTACGCTGATGTCACGATGGCTGCGCCCGACACCGGCGTGGTGCCGAACAGCGGTCCCACGGTCGCCTCGCGCACATCGATGGTGATCGGACGCATTATTGAGCGCGCCTGCTCGCAGCTCCTCGAGCTGCTTCGCGAACATGCCGGTCTTGGCGCGACGTACACTCCCGCCGAGTTCTTCGCCGCCTGCGAGCGCTATCGCGCCCTGCATGGAGAGGTTGTATCTTTGTGCCGCTATGAAGCGCCGCCGGGAATTGTCTGGGACGACCAGCGGTACCACGGCGAAGCGTATGGCGCGTATGCGTGGGCCGTTTATGTAGCGCAAGTCGCGGTCGACACCGTCACCTACTCCGCCGAGGTGGAAGACTTCTGGGCCGTCCAGGAGGTGGGCCGCGTGCTTCACCCGGTGCTGGCCGCCGGGCAGATCGAGGGTGGCATCGCACAGGGCATCGGCTACGCGCTCTACGAAAAAGTTGTTTGGCAGGACGGCCGCATGGCCAACAATCAGATGACCAACTACATCATGCCCACAGCGGAGGACGTTCCGCCGATTCATGTGTCTTTCGAGGAGATTCCATTTCAATTCGGAGGATTTGGCGCCAAGGGCCTTGGCGAGTTGCCGCACGACGGTCCCGCGCCGGCGATTCTGAACGCCATTCGCGACGCGACGGGGGTTGCATTCAACTCCATTCCATTGCTGCCCGAGGATCTCTACCTCGGTCTCGCCGCGGCTCAACCGGCGGAGGAGACGGCTGCGCGATGAGTACGAACGAAAGCGCAACGTCTAGCAAACGCTGGCCCGCGATTCGCTTCAACGTGAACAGTGAGGCACGAATCGTAAAGGTTCCTCCGATGAAGCGCCTCCTCGACGTCCTACGCGAAGATCTCCATCTGACCGGAACCAAGGAAGGCTGTGGCGAAGGCGAGTGCGGCTCGTGTTCCATTCGCATGAACGGCGAGCTTGTGAACAGTTGCCTGGTTCCGGTGTTGCAAGTTGAAGGCGCCGACATCCAGACCGTCGAAGGCCTGGCTCTTGATGGCGCGCTGCATCCTCTGCAGGAAGCGTTCCTTTGTCACGGCGGCGCTCAGTGCGGAATTTGCACGCCCGGAATGTTGATGGCTGCTGCACAGCTCCTGGAGCGTAGTCCAAATCCCGATATGCCCCAGATTCGCGAAGCTCTTGCCGGGAATCTCTGCCGCTGCACGGGATTCATACGCATTTTTGAATCGGTTGCCGCAGCCGTTGACGCGCAAAGCGCGAGCCCTGCAACCAAGCTAACCACGGAGCAGATGCACCATGCGCGGTAATGCAGCAATGCACGATCTGGTTGCGCCCGGCACTCTAGCCGGCGTCCTCGAGCTGCTTGCCGCGGAACCTGGCGCGTGGACGCCTATTGCGGGCGGCACGGAGTTGATGGTTGCATTTTCCGCGGGCCGGCTCGCCGCGCCCAAGCTCGTAAGCCTATGGGGCATTCCCGACCTGCGCGCGATCGACGTTTTGCCGCAGAGCGTCGTTGTCGGCGCCGCTGCCACCTTTCTCGATCTGCGCAGACACGCCGTCATCGCCGCTGAATTGCCCCTGCTCGCCAAAGCTGCAAGCTGGATCGGCTCCATCGCCAACCAGAGCCGCGCAACTCTCGGAGGCAATTTGGTCAACGGCTCGCCTGCCGCGGATTCTTCGCCCGCGCTGCTGGCCTACGACGCGGAGATCGAACTCATCTCCGCGCGAGGACGCCGCCGCGTTCCTTACTCTGAGTTCCATGCGGGCTACAAGCGCAACGTCCTCGCCGCGGATGAACTTCTCTATGCGATTCACTTGCCGCGTCGATTCGCAAGCCACAAGCAGTACCTGCGTAAAGTGGGGACGCGCCGCGCAATGGCCATCGCCAAAGTTGCGCTGGGCGCAACGGCGCTGCTCGAGAATGGCGCGATCCGCGAAATTCGCCTCGGTGCGGCGAGTCTTGCGCCCTTCCCCACGCGCCTCCTGCAAGCTGAATCGGCGCTCCTCGGCCAGACGATCACGCGCGACACGATTCAATCCGCGCACCACGCCTTGCTCGCCGAAGTGAAACCGATCGACGACATTCGTTCCACTGCCGATTATCGGAGCCGAGTGGCCGTCAATCTGCTTGACGAGTTTCTGCTTCAACTTCGCCGGGAGGAATCGCATTGACGAATGCCACCCTTGCCGCCTGGAATGGGGCTGACGCATCCTCGGCCCTGGAGGCGATGCTCGCGTGCTGCGGATCGAAGCGATGGGCTGCGGCCATGGTAGCGCTGCGTCCAATCGGCAGCGTTGAAGCACTGAGCCAAGCCGCCGATCGCGTGTGGAGCGCGATGCAGGAACCGGATTGGCTGGAGGCCTTCGCCTGTCATCCGCGCGTTGGAGAGCGCAAGCCCGCTCACGCCGCTGCACACGCGTCGGAACAATCAGCGGCATGGTCGCGCCAGGAACAATCTTCGGCCAGCGCCGCAAATGAACTGGTGCTGACCGAACTCGCAGAAGACAATCAACTGTACGAGCAGCGCTTCGGCTTCACATATATTGTTTGCGCGACCGGCAAAAGCGCCGCCGAAATGCTTACCATTCTCAAGCGCCGCCTGGCACGCGATCGCGAGGCCGAGTTGCGCGAGGCAGCCGAGCAACAGTGGCAAATCATGCAAATCCGTTTAGGAAAGTGGTTAGTAGAATGAGCGTCATTTCAACTCACGTATTGGATACCGCGCTCGGTAAGCCGGCAGCTGGCATCTCTGTCCGGCTCGAGCGGTTTGAAGGCGGCGGATGGATCGAAGTTCCCGCGAACGGCGGCGCCGCAGAGAGCGCGCGCGAAGCGCCCGGCGATTGGATTGAGGTCGCTGCCGGCGTGACCGATGCCGACGGCCGTTGTCGCGATCTCGCCCGCGATGCTGCATCGGGCGCTTATCGGCTTACCTTCGACAACGGTGCTTATTTTGCGCGCCTCGGCCGGGCCAGCATCTACCCTGAGATTGCAATTCACTTCAATTGCGATGGCAGCGCGCACTACCATCTGCCGGTGCTTTTGAGCGACAACGGCTATACAACTTACAGAGGAAGCTAACGCATGGCCAAACTGGGTGAAAACCGCTACGGGAAATCGCGCGTGCGTCTCTCGCGCATCACGCGCGTCAAGGATCCGATCCATGGGGACCGGCACTTGTTCGACGAGTGGACCGTCCACGTCATGCTGCAAGGTGACTTCGAGGCCAGCTTCACCAAGGCTGATAACAGCAAAGTCCTGCCCACCGACACGATGAAGAACACCGTGTATTTCGTGGCGCGTAACTCAAAAGCAGCAATGATCGAGGAGTTCGCTTGCGAGTACGGCGATTATCTGCTTGAGAACCACCCGCAAATCGCCAAGGTGAGCGTTGAAGTCGAGGCCAAAGGGTGGGAGCGCATGATCGTCGACGGAGCGCCCGAGGCAACAACCTTCAAAATGGGAGGGCCCGAGCTTCAGACCGCACATGCAACGCGCGAACGCGGCAGCCCATGGGCGGTGACCTCTGGCGTCGAGGGGTTAACGATCCTCAAAACCACAAAATCAGCCTTCACCGGCTACGTCGTCGACAAGCTGACTACGCTCAAGCCGGCCACCGACCGAATCCTTGGCACACGCGCCACCATCACCTGGGATTACGCTGCCGCCGCGCCGGACTACGCAAAGGCTCGCGCGCGTATCGTGGCTGCGCTGCTTAAAGAGTTTGCCGCGCACAACAGCATGAGCGTGCAGCACACGCTCTTCGACATGGGCAAGGCCGCACTCGACGCCGCGCCGGAGATCGCGCGCATTCATCTCTCGATGCCCAACCTGCATCATCTGCTCGCCGATCTTAGGCCGTTCGGCCAAGACAATCCTAACCACATCTTTGTGCCCATTGACGAGCCGAATGGTACGATCGAGGCCACCGTCGAGCGCTAAGTAACTACTTCAACAGCAAAAGGCAGAGCCGTGACCAGTAGCACGACCACACAGAGCAACGTGTCTGCGAAGGACATCGGGACGGAAAGTTACGGCCTGCGCAAGGGTGTCCTCGGCCCCATCGAGACGCTAGCTCAGTCTGTTTCCGCCATGGCGCCCAGCACGTCTGCATCGCTCACGATTCCACTGGTCTTCGCATACGCAGGCAACGCCACATGGTTCGTCTATCTTCTCGCCACAGTTTCCATGCTGTTAGTCGGTTTCTGCATCAGCCGATTCGCTCGCCTCAGCGCGTCGCCAGGTTCGCTCTACACCTACACCGCAAACACGCTTCCTCCGGCCTTCGGAGTCGCCGCCGCCTGGGGATTGCTGCTCGCCTACCTCGCCACGGGCGCATCGGTAGCAGGCGGAGCGCTCTATTACGCTACCGTTCTCTCCGAGCAGTTCTTCCACTGGGCGCCGCCGGCCATTCCCACTCTCGCGGTGGTCTGCGCCGTCGCCGGGCTGATCGCGTACCGCGACGTGAAGCTCTCCGCTGAAGTCATGCTGTGGATTGAAGCCGTCTCAGTCGGCCTGATCGTGATCGTGCTCATCCTGCTGCCAGTGCACATTGGCCTTCAACTCGATAGGAGTCAATTTCAGCTCAAGGGGATTTCGTTCAACTCGCTCGGGCCCGCTTTGGTCCTCTCCATCTTCAGTTTTGTCGGCTTCGAGGGCGCAACAACGCTGGGCGGTGAAGTACGCGATCCCTTGCGCACGATTCCCCGCGCTGTTCTGCAGTGCGCGCTGCTCGCCGGCGGCTTCTTCATGCTCTGCGCGTACTCTGAGGTGCTCGGTTTCCGCGGCCAGTCCGCGGCGCTCTCGAGCTCTACCAGCCCGCTGCACATGCTCGCCGCCAAGGCTCATGTCTCGCCCCTCGGCGTGGCCATCGACTGCGGCGCATTCGTCAGCATGTTCGCCTGCGTGCTGGCATGCGCCACAGCCGCAGCGCGTGTATTGCTTCGCATGGCCCACGATGGGCTCCTTCCCGCAGCGCTCGGGCGTACCAACGCGCGCCATGGCACTCCGGGAGCAGCCGTGGCGCTTTCCATCGCGCTCATGTTCGCCGCTACTGTCGCCATGGCGCTCCGTGGCGAAACCGGATCCACGATGTACGACCTTCTGGGCTCGCTCTCCGTCTTCGGCTTTCTCACCGCGTATGCGCTGGTCGCGCTCGCGCTTCCCTTCGCGCGCCGCGCACTGGGCAAGCATTCTCATGTTCTCGCCGCGGTCAGTGCCCTCACAGTCGCCGTCATCCTCATCATCGCGATCTTCGACCTCAACTCCGCCGAGGACATTGTCCACGCACGAATTCCTTATCTTTATCTCGGCTACATCGTTGCAGGGCTGGCCTGGTACGCAGTACGGCGAAGAAAAGCCCAAGCTGTGTGATTTGTTGTGGAAAACGCATCCCTTATGCGGCTGGCGCGCCCCAAATTCCTTAGATGAAATTTATGCCGCGGCAATTAATATGGCCTTAACCTGCAGCGCGAGCAGGAAGAATCCATTCAAGAATCGCAGGTCGCGTGAGCAACTTCATTCCTGCGTGACAGTTCAACGCTCAAAAAACTTCGAGATTTCAAAATCAATCAAGCGTTCATTTGAATCCCCCAGGTTTCAGGGGGAAATTCCTATTTCGAGGTCAGTCCTCTATGCGTTTCATGCCCTTGATGCGTGTCGTGCGTGTGTTTCCGTCTTTCATTCCTTGGCTGCTGGCAATTGTGGCGGCCGCTGCGCTGTGTACCAGCTCTCTTCAAGCCCAGCAAACCCTCGGCGGCATCACCGGCGAAGTCACTGACGCCTCGGGCGGCGTGATTCCCAATGCGACGGTCTCGCTTACTCACGAAGAAACTTCAGTCACTCGCACAACCAAGACCAACGACCAAGGCGCCTACACATTCGTGAACCTGCCCATCGGAACCTATACGCTCACCTACACGGCAGATGGTTACGAGGCCCAGAAGACCCCGCACATCACGGTCCAGGCCGACCGTACGGCAACATTGAATGTCTCGCTCAAAGTGGGCCAGACCAGCACAACTGTCGAGGTTGAAGCCGCGCCTCTGATGAACGCCGTCGACACCACCAACGGCTATGTAATGGAAACCCAGCAGATCGACAACGTGCCCTTGCCCACCGGCAGCTTCACCGGGCTGGCCATACTTTCGCCCGGCGTCGACGCTGAATTGCCCGGCGGCACAGGCGCGAACTCCGGCCTCGGCAACGCTCCCATCTGGGCCAACGGCCAGCGCGATACATCCAATGCTTTCCTTCTGAATGGCGTCGATGCCAGCAATCTCTTCAACGGCAAGAGCACCAGCCAAGTGGACTCTTTCCGGATTGTGAACAATACCGGCCAGGCCAACAACGCTGCTGGAGGCGTGATTCCCAGCGCCTCGTCTGTTTATTTGGCCATCGGCAACGCCATCCCGACGCCAGCGCCTGAATCCATCGCGGAGGTTCGCGTGAACGCCTCGATGTACGACGCGCAGCAAGGATCCGACAGCGGCGCGCACATCGACATGAGTACCAAGTCGGGAACCAACCAGATCCACGGATCGCTCTACGGGCGCCGCGGCACAAACTTTCTCAACGCCGCGCCTTTCTTCTTCAAAAAGGACGACAACATACCCTCCGCCTACAAGAACCCCCAGTTGCACCGCTACACTGCGGGCGGCACCTTTGGCGGACCGATCATCAAGGACAAACTCTTCGGATTCGCTAGCTACCAGCACCTGCATATTTCAGACCAGGAAACCGGCGATGAGCTGCTTGTCGTCCCACCCGGATTGAGCGACTCCAATCGCACTCCTAACGGACTCACCGACATTGCGAACAGCAACTGGACCACAAACGAAGGCACAACCGGCGTCACGGTCAGTTCTGCCAACTGGAGCTCAAACCCGATCGGCCTCGCGCTTTTTAATCTGCCCTCGGTGCCTGGCGAGCCGGGAAAATGGCTGGTCCCGAACCAGAATGCTCCCGGGACTCCCAACGTCTTTTCTCCATACAATGCATTTCTGCCCGGCACGGCGCGCTTCACATCCGATCAGGCGATCGCCGATCTGGACTGGAACTTCAACGCCAAAGACGTCCTCGCCGCCAAATACTACTATCAGCACGACCCCAACTCCTCGCCCTACGCCTACTCGAACGTCCCCGGCTTTACCGCGAGGATGGACACTGGCTCCCAGGTTGGTTCCATCAACAATGTGCAGACGATCGGAACCAATCTGAGCATTTCTGAGACTGTTGGGATTCTGCGCGAGAAAGCGTATGCCGCGAACGATCAGCTTTTTTCCCCTTCGCAAATCGGGATGAGCACGGCGTTCGGCAACTATTTTCCCGGCGTCACCATTAACGATGCCCTCGGCGACGCATTTGACCAAGCTTCGGGGTACCAGGGTTCGCCGGGGCCGGGCCCGCTCTATGGCCTGCTGTTTCCGTCGCTGGCCATTGGTCCGGATTCCGAGTATCAGGGAGCAAACACAGGCATGTTCCAGAACCGGATCATGCCCTCCGGTACGGCGATCTGGGCCAAGGGTCGCCACTCCGTCAGCTTCGGAGGCAGTTGGTCTTATACGCAGCTGAACACCATCGATCATCGCACTGGCACGGGCAACCTGGACACACCCGACTTTGTCACGTTCGCCAATAACTGGGTCACGCCCTACACTACGCAACTCTTTACAGCCACCTCATTTCTCCAGGGCAACGCCAATCGGTACTATCGCGCCAACGAGACCGGGCTCTATGTGCAGGACAAGTTCCAGGCGACGCCCACCCTCAGCATCACCCTCGGCGTCCGCTACGACTGGGATGGCGGGCTGACGGAGAAATACGGCAACATCTTTAACTTCGATCCCAAGCAATACAGTTACGACGCCGCCAATGACACCATCACGGGCTCCGGCTTTATCATTGCCGGCAACAACGCCAATGGAACCACAGGCGTTAGCAAGACCACACTCACTGGCCGCCAGTGGGGCATCGCGCCACGTCTCGGCATTGCCTGGCAGCCGGCTATCTTCCACTCAAAACTCGTGGTTCGCACTGGCGGCGGTTTTTACTACGATCGCGGCGAGCTCTTCACTTATTTCTCGCCCGGCTTTGCCGCCGGCGAAATCGATGGCGGTCCCTTCGGTTCCTCGCAAACTGAACCTTTTGTTTCGCAGCAGCACTGCCCTTACAGCTCTTCCTACAATGCCGCCAATCCGACTTATCTCTACCTGTTTTACGTTCCGATCTGCGGCGGGAATGGAATCACAGGCACTGTAGATAATTCGGCCTACAACCTGGCCACCCCCTGGGGACCCGTGCGATCCACGCCGCCGTCGAATCCCAAGGCCTCCGACATCGCAAACTATCTCCCCAACGCAGCGGCCATCATCGACGGCACCGTCGGTGCCAACAACAGCGGCCAGCCTTATACACTCGGCGTTTACAACCGCGCCAACAAGCTGCCTTACAGCATGAACTTTACGCTCAACCTCCAGTATCAACCGCGCAACGATCTGATGGTCGAGATCGGCTACGTGGGCAATCTTGGACGCCACCAGATCATCCCTATTCCTTTTAACCAGGCTCAAATTGCCACACCAGGCAGCCCCACCCACCCTGGCGGAAAAGTGTTCCCTGACGGTACATCGGTCTCGCAGTCTTACAGCTACGGCTATACCGTGCTTGACCCGAACACCTTTTTCCCTGAATGCGTAAACGATCCCACGGAAACCAATTGCAGCCAGGGCACCATGCTCAACAACTATGAGGGCGGCAATGTGGATCTTCGCGTGCCCTACATCGGTTACTCGTCGGAGTCCGAGGCCTACACCGCGGCCGGCATTGCAATGTACAACGCGCTGGAGTCGCACCTTGAACAACGGTTAAGCCACGGCATCACGGCAGGTGTTTCTTATACCTATTCGCACGCCACCGACGAGCAAAGCGGGATGGGGCTGTTCTACAACGGCAATAATCCTGCCAATCTGCGCAGCGGATACGGATCATCCGATTTCGACCGTACCCACGTTCTGAATTTCACCTACGGTTACACATTCCCCAAATTCATGAGCGAGGATACGCTGGCGGGCAAAGTGGTGGATGGCTGGGCCATCCACGGCGTCGCCATCATCCAGAGCGGCCAGCCGTACAGCATGATCGATTATTCGGGAGCTGTGGGCAGCATTTACTACAGTACGTTCAATGGAATTACCAACCCGATTGTTCCTCTGGCTCCCGGATGCAATCGCAAAAACGCGCTGACGGGCCAGAATGGCGCGTTCTACAACATCAATACAGGCCAAGGCGCGGCGCTCAAAGCCAGTTGCTTTACGCTTCCACTCATCGCGCCAGGCACGATGGGCGTTCCGAATGGCGACACGTATGAGACGAACTTCATCACCGGCGAACGCAACATCTTCCGCCAGTCCTGGCAGCGGCGAGCTGACGCCTCTCTGGTGAAGGACTTAATGATTCACGAGCCCTACAGCCTGCACTTCACATTCGATGTGTACAACCTGACCAACACATCCAGCTTCGACATTCCCCAGAACAACGTGAATCAGAATGCGGGTTTCAACAATGTGCCCGTGGGAGGAGATGCGCTCTACAATCCTCCATCCGGCCTCGGCATCACCAAGCATGCCATCGGCAGTCCCCGCCAGATTCAGATGTCTCTGCACCTGAACTTCTGATCTGCGTTTGTTTCAACCCCGGAGGGCGGCCCGCAAGGAGCCGCCCTTCTGCTTTTCATCGCACAACCAATGGCACGACCAGCGCGACGCCAATGCGGGTCAACCTCTAGAATCTTCACGTGACAGTCGTCCCGTGGACCCTTCGTGCTCTCGGCGCTGCGCTCGCCGCCGGAACCACAACTCCTTCCCAACTCGCCGAATCCGCGCTCGCGAGCTCCAACATGAATGCCAGCCGCAACACCTACATCTGGCAGGACCCGGCCTGGACACTTGCTGAAGCAACCCGCGCTGAATCCATGACGCCGGCAATGCCCCATAGCGGCAGCGGTCCCTTCAATGACGGCCACCCCACATTGTGGGGTCTTCCAATTTCGGTTAAAGACTGCTTCGATCTCGCCGGATCTCCAACCTCTTGCGGCGTCCATTTCTACAGCGATCGCGACGGCAAAGTCGCGCGCGACTCCTGGCTCGTGGAGCAACTGCGCGCAGCCGGAGCCGTTATCGTCGGCAAAACTCACCTCCATCCGCTGGCATACGGGATCACCGGCGAGAATGCCGAGTTCGGAGACTGCCTCCAACCTCGCGATTCCGGCGCGCTCACCGGCGGCTCATCGAGCGGCGCAGCGGCGAGCGTGCAGGAGGGCTCAGCCGTCGCCGCCATCGGCACCGACACTGGCGGCTCCATCCGTGCTCCCGCCGCGCTTTGCGGGCTTGCCGGTTACCGCGCCTCTCTCGGCCGCGGCGATTGGCGCGGCGGCGCTCATCTGGCCCAATCCTTCGACACCATGGGCTGGCTCTTCCGCGATCTCCAGGACGCTCCGTATCTCGCCGCGTCGTTCGGTGCTGCGCCTTTCGCGCCAGCCGAAACCTCAACGGCTCGCCGCTTCACGCGCTTCGCATTCGTCGACGACAGCTTTCTTCACGATTGTGAGCCTGAAGTCGTCACCAGCTTCCGCGGCGTCATTCGCGAACTGGAGAATCTTGGACTGGAAGCTCGACGCATCGAGACCGGCTGGTGGGCCGACGCCGTGGATATTTATGCGCCCCTGCAGGCCTTCGAAGCGGCGCAAATCCACGCCGGTAACTTCGATCAATTCGCGCCCGCCATTCGCGATCGCCTCAAGTGGGGCGCCGGCCTCACTCCCAGCGAAGTCTCCGCCTTGCGCCAGCGCCTCGAAGCCTTTCGCGCGCGTATCGACGAGATCCTTGCCGCGCATGAACTCGTGCTACTGCCCTCGATCCCCGTCGCGCGCCTCGCCGCCGGCGCCGATCACAGCCAGACCCGCATGCGCCTGCTCCGCTACACCGCGCCTTTCAGCCTCGCAGGCACTCCCACTGTCGCCATTCCATGCGCACACGGAGGCATGCAACTGGCCGCGGCCCGCGGCAACGACGAGCCACTCCTCGCACTCGCCGCGCAGATCGGCGCGCACCGCAGGGCATCGCTAGCTGTCTGAATGTTGACTTGAATAAGAGATTTGCGCCGACACTTCAGTGGCGCGAACAGGCCCTGGAACTACTTGCCCGTCAGGAACGGCTCAGCCTTAACGGTTCCATCTCGCTGCTTCACCAGCATCTGCACTTTACCTTCGGCGGCGTCCAGCTCCTTCTTGCAGGCGGTCGACAGCTCCACGCCCTCTTCGAAGAGTTTCAGTGAGTCTTCGAGCGCCAGATCGCCTTTTTCTAATTGCTCGACGATCGTTTCCAGCTTCTTAAGCGATTCTTCAAACGACGGCATTGCTTTTATCCCTTCCCGCTCTTCCCCGCCGGCAGCGCGCTGGCGATCACCTCGGCTGCGGTCTCGTAATCTCCGAACGGCGCGCTCACCTGCACGCCCTGCACCAACGGCCTCACCGCTGCGAGCATCTCCTGGGCTATCTTGATTCCCTCGGCCCGCGCGGCTTCGGGTGTTTCAGCTTGCGCCATGCGCAGCATGATCTCCTCGGGCATCGCGACCCTCAGGTCGTTCTTCATATACTCCGCGTTGCGCAGGCTGGTCAGCGGCCAGATGCCCGCGATCGCCGGAATGCGGTGGTCCTTAATCCGCTCCAGAAACTCCTCCAGCAGGCGCAGGTCGAAGACCGCTTGCGTGATCACGTACTCGGCGCCCGCCTCCACTTTGTAGGCGAACCGGCGCAATTCATTTTCAAGATCCGGCACGCCCGGGTTTGCCGCCACGCCGATAGTAAAGTTGGTGCTCGCGCCGATGGAGTTCGATCCGATGTCGAGACCATGATTCAGCCGCCGCGCGATGTTTACCAATCCGATGGAATCCACGTCAAAGACAGCAGACGCATCAGGATAATTTCCCTGCCTGGGCGGATCGCCGGTTACACAAAGAATATTGCGCAACCCGATCGACGAAGAGCCCAGCAAGTCCGACTGGATCGACAGCAGGTTGCGATCGCGGCAGGTGTAATGCAGAATCGTCTCCATCCCCGTGTGCTGCTGAATCTGGATGCAGAGACTCTGCCCGCTCATCCGCGCCGATGCCTGCGCCGCATCGTAGACGTCGATGGCGTCCACGCCCAGCCGCGCCATCAGCGCGGCGCCCTCGATCTCCTTCGCGCAATCGATGCCTCGCGGCGGCACAAACTCCACCATGGTGATGAACTTGCCTTCGGCAATCATCGCGCCAAGGCGCGAACGTTGCGCCAGCGGCGCAGGCGGCGTCTCCTTGCTCACTTCCGGCGTTGCGTCTTTCCCCGCAACGTGCGCCTGTTCGTCGATCGCCCTTATGGCCTGCCTCATCGCCCGAATATGATTCGGCGTGGTGCCGCAGCAGCCGCCTACGATCTGCACTCCCGCCGCGATCGCTTTGCGCGCGAAGCTGGCCATGTATTCCGGCGAGCACAGGTAGATGTTCCGTCCATCCACCGCCCGTGGCATGCCGGCGTTGGGCATGGCGGCCAGCGGCAGCGCCGTTGCCGCGCGCATCTGTTCAATCGCAGTCAACACCGTGGCAGGTCCCGTCGAGCAGTTCACTCCCACGGCCCCCGCGCCCCACTCGGTCAGCAATGCTGCCGCCTGCGCTGCCGAGGAGCCATCCAGGCACTCGCTCTCGTCGTCTACCGTCACCATCACCAGCACTGGAAGTTCCGGGGCCACCGCCTTCGCCGCTTCCAGAGCCTCGCGCGCCTCATTCAAGGCCGGCATCGTCTCAACAATCAGCAGGTCGACGCCGCTTTTCTTGAGGATGCCAATCTGCTCCGCGAAAGCCGCGCGCGCTTCATCCAGACCGGTCTTGCCCAACGGCTCCAGTCGCACGCCCAATGGTCCCACCGCACCAGCCACCCAGGCCTCGCCGCCTTGCCGTTCCTTCAGACGTTCTACAGCCTGCCGCGCCAGCCGCACGCCCGCCGCGTTGATCTCCTCCACCTTTGCGCCCAACCCGTGACGAGTCAAGCGAAAGCGGTTCGCGCCGAATGTATTGGTTTCAAGAATCTCCGCTCCCGCCTGCAGATATTCCTCGTGTATTCCAAGGATCAGGTTGGGGTCCGAGAGGTTCAACTCGTCGTAGCTTCGATTCGTAAACACGCCTCGCGCATTCAGCAACGTGCCCATAGCTCCGTCGGCGAGCACCGGGCGGTCAGCGAAAATCTCGGCAAACCGGCTCATTCTGTTGTCATGCTATCGCATCGCCAGCGTGGTTGTATCCACCGGTTGCGCCGTCCGAAAGGCAATCGCGCGTCCGCCCTGCGCCACCACCGGGCGTTTCTCGCAAGTGCCTTCGTGTCCTCAGACTATGCCCGCCAAAGGTCCGGGCCGCTTTGTTATACTTCGGGAGTCATCGCCTGCGTGGAAACCGGTTCGGGCCAACGAGTTTTTAAGCCTCTCCGTGTGCCAATAACGCCATTCATTCGTCGACGTTGCGGATTGTTGCGCGCGATCAACCGAGGGTTGGAAATTTGAAGAGCAGAAGTCTTATCCTGAGCGTCGGCGTAGCCTTGGCGGCAGCCGCCGTGTTGGCCGGTTGCGGCAAAACCTACTACTTTGACGGCCGCGTTCTGCCGCCCAGCAAGCTCGTCAACCGCGTCATGATCGCCATCCAGAACCCCGGCGCCACGAACAAGGGCCTTCTCCAAATCGTCGACGCTTTTTACGACACGCGAGGCGGCTTTAACGGCACGCCAACCTCCTTCTCAATCGCTGGTTATAGCGGCGCATTGCCCATCACCATCCAGAACATGCCCGAGGAACAGCTCGGCGCCGTGTACGGAGCCGGCGACGGAACATACAACTTGATCGACTACGCGGCCGAAAAGGCTGCCGGAGGCGTCGGCGGACTGAACGGTAGTTCGTCCAGCGTCTTCATTACCCGCAACAAGTTCTATGCCTTTGCCGCCAGCCAGGCCTCGAACGTCCTCACCGTTGTAAACCAGAGCCTCGGCTCGTCGACACCCCTGAGTCTCCCCGGTGTTTACCGAGTCAGCGTGAACCTCGGAGGATCCGCCGCGCTTGCCTTTGTCCAGAACTCCAACTATGCATACTACCCACGGCTACTTTCGACCGCGCAGACGATTTCTTTCTCCGGAGGGCCCTCAACCTGGCCCAAAGCCGCCGTCGACTGCCAGCCGCTGAATGCGCCTACGTGGTGCCTCTTCCAGATGCAAAGCCCAGACCACACCGACGCGACCGGCAACTACTATGGCGCTCCCCTCACCTTTGATCACCCCATCAAGGCTGTCTTTTCCTCCGATGGAAGCACCGCATATATTTTGAGCTGCGGGCCCGAGTGCGGAGGCTCCAAGGCGTCCATCTCTCTTGTGCCGGTTGCGCCGCTGATCTTTCTTCAGGGTCAGCAGTCTGGCTTTCTGCCATGTAACCTTGCTCCTGCTCCATGCAACCCCAGCGACCTCAATATCCACGTTTCTGCAATGATCAATATCCCAGTCCCCGGTGGCGCAAGCAACGCATTGGTCGATCAGTCGACGATGTACGTCGTCGGCCAGTGCCCGGAGTCGACGAGCGCCTTTGGCCAGTGCCAGAGTGCGCCCTCCAGCCAAACCTACTGGGGCGGCAACCTGACGGTGGTCAACCTGGCCAATAACACCGCTGGCAGCCCGGTTGCCATCAGTGATGGCCAGCCCGGCGCAACCAGCCGGATGATCGAGGCCGACGACAATACCCTGTGGATCGCAATGACCGGGTGCACCGCCGGCGTTCGCTACGCCACGAACCCCACCAGCGGTTATGGCTGCCTGACGATGTACAACACTTCTACACAAAAGGTTGTGCTTCTCGAGCCATACATTGGCAACGCGACCGGCATCGCTGCCGTCACCGGCTTGCACAAGCTTTATGCGGCTGAGGGCGGTCAGGTCTACATCTACTCCACTACCGACGGTTCGTCGATCGACAACCAATACGTGACAGTGACCGGCACGGCCTACGACGTCGCGTACATGGACGCAATCACAGATACCGACAATACCGTCTACTAGGGTCTGTTTACACGATGAGCATACCCTGACTCCGATGCACGCTGAGGCAATCGAATTCCGAGCTGACATCCTTGCGATCGCCGCCCACCGCGACGATGTGGAACAGACTTGCGGAGGAACCCTGCTCCGAATGGCTGCGCGCGGACTGCGCACGGCAATCCTCGATTTGACCCAGGGTGAAGCCGGCACGCGCGGCACCGCCGCCGATCGCGCCCGCGAGGCCGAGGAAGCCGCCCGCATCCTCGGAGTCGGCTTGCGTCAGGCGCTCGACTTCCCCGACGGCGCACTCGCCAACACCCTTGAGAATCGCATCGCCATCGCGCGCATTCTCCGGCAGCTCCGTCCCCGCGTCGTCATTCTTCCTTACTGGCAGGCGCGCCACCCTGACCACGCCATTACTGCCACCCTCGGCTATGAAGCTTGCTTCCTCTCCGGCCTGAAGAAAATCGAAACAGACTCAGATCCGCACCGCCCGTTCAAGATCGTCTACGCCAGCCTGTACGCCGACGTGCGCCCCAGTTTCATCGTCGACATCACACCTTTCGTCGAGCAGCGCCATCAGGCCCTCATGGCCTACCGCTCGCAATACGCGAATCAATCCGCGGGCACAGGCCTCTTCGTTCCCGAAGAGGAGATTCGCGAGCGCACTTTTGCCGAGGCGCGCCATTACGGCCTCCTCGCCGGCGTGCGCTACGGCGAGCCCTTCGTGCAAAAAGAAGTCGGCCTCGTCGACGACCTGACCCTCTTGCCCGTGCAAACGCTCTAAACCGGCCGCCCCCCCTCGCGTTCAGTTCTAGGCACCACGATAAGTGAATTCGCTGAGTCTCCCCTGGAAATCGAAGACCAGCAGAAACTCGTCGCTATCCCAGGAAAAAGTACTCTTCTCCTGCGATCCGCCCTGGACCATGCTCATGTTATCAGCTACTTGACTTCCGCGAATGAGCACTGTGTCATGAACTTCGCCCGGTAATTGCATTGAGCTCACGAAGCTGGAAAAGTGAATCGCCCCGAAGCTCGTGGCAGCGTCAAGCGGACCGAGAATCGCTTCGACCTCAGCGACAGTCATGCCCTGCTTAAGACGGACGAAGTTTGCCCGCCTCTGTTCACGCAGGGCTCGCTGCTGCGCCTCGGCGGCCTCTCGATCTGCGAGCCGCTTCTGCAGCAAAGCTCTGGCAGAGGCAGCGATTGAGGACTCGGTCTTGGGATCCTCTGACACGGAGCTTAGTGTGGAATCCGGCAGAAACGGTAGCACAGCAACACATTCCGAATTGTCTTTGCAATGCTGGATCTCCTTCAGCAGCTTCTCGCACGCTTTTTCGTCATGACCGCTGCATCTCTGAGCGAGCGGGTCGAGACTGTTCGATCCGGCGCTCGCCAGTGCAGGAAAGGCAACCAAGGCGACAGCGACTATGAAATGGCAAATGCGCATCGACTCTCCTTCAGTGCCGGTTCTTCCACCTGATCTCAAAGAGAACTCGATTCTGCCGAGAATCTCCCAAAGCAGTCGCCCCGCACGAAGTGTATCTTCTTTGCGGCAAACCAAAGGCCACAAGAGGTAAGTTTCTGTGGAAATGCAAGTGCAAGAGGCCGGATACGCTGTTCCCTGAATCACGAACCGCAATCCTTCCAATTCAATTTCGCGTATGCCGGTTACGGCGAGCCATTTGTTAAGAAAGAAGTCGGCCTCGTCGACGACCTGACACTCGTGCCCGTCCAATCGGTCTAAAATGGATGGCGGCATTGTCTCAGAAGGGTTGTATTCATGATTCCGATCAGCCGCCGCCAATTTCTAGCCACTTCCGCACTGACCTTCGCCGCTACGCGCCTTCGCGCGCAGGATCGAAAACAGATCCAGGTCAATCTCGTCATTCCAGCCGAGGCCGCGGGCGCGCACATGCCCACTGACTTCGTCGGCCTCTCCTACGAGGTCGAACAGCTTGCAGATCCGGCTTTCTTCTCTCCGAAAAACGCCGTGTTGATTCGCGCATTCAAGGCTCTTTCTCCGCGCGGTGTCTTGCGCTTGGGCGGTAACACCGGCGAATTCGGCTGGTGGAAAGCCACGCCCGACTCTCCTGAGCCCGCGCATCCGAAGACTCGCGAAGTGGTTGGCGAGCCCAGGGCCAACTACTATGCGGTGACTCCTGAAGCGATCCGCAACCTCGCCGCTTTCCTCGAAGCAACCGGCTGGACCTGCCTCTACGGCATCAATATGGGAACCAACACTCCCGCCCGCGCCGCCGAGGAAACCGAATTCGCCGCCAAGACTCTCGGCTCGCGCCTGCAATACTTCCAGATCGGGAATGAAGCTGACCTGTTTAGCCGCCACCTGCGCGATCCCCAAACCTGGTCCGCCAAAACCTACCTGACCGAGTGGCTCACTCTCGCGCGCGCCGTCGCCGCTCGCGTGCCTCAGGCCAGCTTCGGGATGCCCGACATTGCATCCAACATGTCCTGGCTGACCGAGATCGCCGATGCTTGGGGTTCAGTCGAAAACCCTCCGCACGTGACGACTCTTACGCACCACTATTACTTCGGCGGCCCGGCCACCAATCCCGACGTCAACATCCCCAACTTGCTTAAGCCCGCAACCATTGCTAAGGTCCAGGGCATGGCGGATACAGCTCGATCATCCGCCGCGAAAATGGGCATCCGCGTTCGCATGACCGAAGGCAACACCTGCTATCGCGGCGGCAAGCAGGGAGTCTCTGATGTCTTTGCGGCTGCTCTCTGGTCGGCCGATTACTCGCTCTTCCTCGCCGCCAACAACTATTCCGGCATCAATTTGCATGGCGGCAGCGGTATGTCCGTGGCAAATGGTCTTGGCGGGCTCCTGCCCGGCGACGTGATGCTCAAGGATCAGGGAGCTACCCCGGAGCAAATCGCGACACACCCGCACCCGTTCTACACGCCCATCGCATCCTTTGGCTCGGACTACGTTCTGGAACCGGTTGCCTACGGCCTCAAGTTCGCTGGTTCGTTCAGTGGAGGCTCATTCATCCAGGCCGATCTCTCCTCCGAGCTTCAGGCCGCCGGCATCAATGCCACTGCCTACGCGGCAAAGATTGCGCGCGGACAATTATCTGTTATTGTGTTGAATAAAGACATGGAAAATGATCTCGTTCTTCGCCTGGATTTTGCCGCTGCCAAATCAGCAGCGGTGGAGATCGAGACGTTGCACGCGCCGTCGGTCGAGAGCCGTGAAGCTCACATCACGCGAGCGGTGAATCCCGGCCAGCTCAGGAACGGAAAGTTCACTGTCGTCGTTCCTCATGCCTCCGCTCTTCGAATCACCGTAATTTGATCGATTCAAAGATCAGCACCGGCCGCCTTGAGTAACTTGAAGTTTCGTCCACACTTGCCATTGCTTTCCCTGCAGTATTCCCCATCAAGCGTTGTTGCCGTTCATCGCATTGCATTCTGTACGTGCGCCAGGTTTGGACGGCAGAAGATGCCGCTGATTGGGAGAAAGCCGATGCCGCAGACCTGGAATCCTGAATCCTACGGCCGCGATGGTGCATTCGTTCACGAATTGGCTGGGGGCGTGCTCGAGTGGCTCGCCGCCGAACCTGGCGAGCGCATCCTCGACCTTGGCTGCGGCGACGGACAACTGACGAAACGGATTGCCGATACCGGCGCCAGCGTCGTCGGCGTCGACGCTTCTCGTCAGATGGTAGCTGCGGCGCGCGCTCGGGGAATAAAGGCCGACAATGGACCCGCCGAGAAGCTGCCCTACCCCGACCACATCTTCGAAGCTGTCTTTTCCAATGCTGCATTGCACTGGATCCGCGGCCAGGACGAGATGCTCACTCAGGTGCGACGCGTGCTGCGCCCCGGCGGCCGTTTTGTTGCGGAGATGGGCGGGCACGGAAACATCGCTGCCATACGTGTCGCTTTCTCGGCCGTCGTCGCGCGCCATGGATTTGCCTCGCTCGGCGATCGAGGCAACTACTATCCCACTGCGGAAACCTACAAACGCCGGCTGGAGCGCCACGGCTTTGCGATTCAAAAACTCATTCTCTTCCCTCGCCCCACTTTGCTGAATAATGGTGGCATGACCGGGTGGCTGAACACCTTCTACCGCGGCGCCCTCGACTCTCTGCCAGAGCAACTGCGCGAAACTGTCCTCAAAGAAACCGTGGCCCTGCTCGCTCCGGCCCTGCACGATCACGATGGCCGCTGGACCGCGGATTACGTGCGGCTGCGCTTCATCGCAACCGTTTGAAACTCATCCATCCAGCGCGAGCCGGCAACTGTTCGAGTAAGTCACCGTATAAGTTAAAAGTTATTCGCCAATAAATATTTCTTGAAACCCCTTGCATTTCTTCGGAACTTATGGCACAGTAATCACTGCGTAGGAGAACGCCCGATGATCGTCAAAACGCAAAACTCGATGCGTAGGCTGGGATGGCTCGAACTGAGCTCAACCGGCCGCCGGGCGCGGTTTTTCTATCTGCCGTAGTCCCTTGCGGCCAACCTCCTGCGTATCCCGCATAACCGTTGATTCATCCCGAGTGGCGTAGAAGCCAGCTTCATCGCCTTGACAACGCTACGCTGTCTTCGTCTGTTCCCTCGGGGAATGTCGCGCTGAGTTAGTCTCTTCCTTTTCTTGTTTTGGCGCCGCGATAAGTTATACGGCGTCATGAGAGGACTTATGTCTCTAAGTACTACTTTGTAAGTCAATTCCACCGGTGGTGATGAAACGAGTTACTTCCTGCCACGAAAAGCAGGGTGAAGGAAACCCTGCAGGAGCGGGCCGTTCCTGGTTCACGCCAGAGGCGGAGCTTCTCAACTCTTTTCGCTTGTTCCCCGGTGACAACCTCAACTGACGATCAATTCGTCTAAAACCAAAAAAAGACCGGTGGCGTAGGGCGCGGTTACTTCGCCTGTTAAGCGGGATACGCGGGTTCGATTCCCGCCCGGAGCGCGAGTTCCGGTAGTTCAGTGGCAGAACGCCGTTACCGTCCCGCTTGTTCCCCGGTCGCAACTTCAATTGGCGATCGACTCGTCCAAAACCAAAAGAAACCGGCCGGTGGTGTAGGCAACGGATACTTCGAGAGCGGAGAATGCGGGTTCGAATCCCGCCGCGATTGGCGCAACCAGTCGCGTGGTCTAACGGCAGGACATCCGATAATTCTGCTGCCGCTTGTTCCCCGGTCACAACGTCAACTGACGAGGCACTCGTCCAAAACCAGGAAAGAACGGCCGGTGGTGGTCGCAACGGATACTTCGACGCTTCCCCAAGGGGAGGCAGCGGGTTCGAATCCCGCCCGGAGCCGAAAGGCTTCAGAGCTCAAACGGTGAGCACCGAGAGCAACACCGTTGCATTTGTTCCCCGGCCAGAGTTTTTTGCGGACAATATTCTCGTCCAAAACAAGGAAAAACGGCCGGTGGCGTAGGTTGCGGTTACTTCGCCTGATACGTCGGAGGCGCGGGTTCGATTCTCGCGGCGAGCTGCGAGGCTCGAAAGCTCTGTGGTCAGAGCGCCGCAAAAAGTCCGCCATCGCTTGTTCCCCGGCCAGTAAGTTTGCACTGCGCGCATTTTGAAGCGCGTGACTCAAAAACCACTTTGACCGGTGGTGTTGGCAACGGTTCCATCAATGGGTTGCGGGTTCGAGTCCCGCCGTTGGCGCATGCCGCGTAGCTCAATGGCAGAGCAATACCGTCGCCGCTTGTTCCCCGGTCATCAACTTCCGGATTACCCGGATTAGAAACGAATGTGTCATGAGCAAAGTAAACGTCAAGAACGGCTCGCAGTTCAGCAACCGACATCTCTGCCGAAGCTGCAGAAATGGCCAGGTTACGACCGGCTATCGCGAATCCGATGTCTGGGTCATCTGCACCAACTCAAGTCCGGCAAGAATGGTTCCGTTTCCGGTCGAAGAATGCACCGATTTCTGGGACCGCAACCGGCCGAACTGGGATCAGATGGAAGATCTGGCGATCAGTTTCAGCGAAACCCGCACGAGGCCGATCCGCGGCTTCGCCGGGACCGGTTTCTCACAGTTCCCCGCAGCCGCCGATGGCGACGACGAGGACAAACAAGACGAGGCAGCGATCACTCGCTGACCTCAAACCAAAACCAGAATGAACCCGCCGGTGGCGCAGGGCACGGATACTTCGGGTAGAGCACCGCGAAAGCGAAGGTCACAAGTTCGAATCTTGTCGCCATCCAACAATGGCTGGCGTAGCTCAGAGCAACACCTTCCGCGCACGAATATTCCCCGGCGAGTTATTCTTGGTTCACTTAGAAAGGAGGCGCACGATGCGCCTGAACATCTTCAAGCCCAAGCCGCGTCCGCGCACTCACGAGGGAGCTCGGGCCAGCGTCATCACTGCCGAGCAGGCCCTGCGCCGCTCTGTCCTCTCCTGCATGTTGTGGGAGGGCGAGTTTTACGAGGACGGCGTGCAGATCGCCGGCCGCATTCATGAGCTGATCCCGCAGGTCGACGGCGAAAAGGTGGCCGCGCTGGCCGTCGAAGCTCGCGAACGTATGAAGCTGCGTCACGCCCCGCTTCTGCTCGTTCGCGAGATGGCGCGTCATGCTACGCATCGCGGCCTGGTGGCCGACACGCTCGCGCGCGTCATTCAGCGCGCCGACGAGCTCAGCGAATTCGTCGCCATCTACTGGGCCGGCGGGCGTCAGCCGCTCTCCGCGCAGGTCAAGAAGGGCCTGGCCACCGCGTTCGGCAAGTTCGACGAGTACGCGCTGGCCAAGTACGACCGCGCCGGCGCTGTTCGCCTTCGCGACGTGCTCTTCCTCTGCCATGCGCGCCCCGCCGATGAGGCGCAGGCCGCATTGTGGAAGCGCCTGGTCGATAACCAGCTTGCCACGCCCGACACCTGGGAGGTTGCGCTTTCTGCAACCGGTCGCGGTGAGGATGCCGAAGGAAAGCGGGAAGTCGCCAAGCGCGAAGTGTGGGAGCGCCTGCTCGCCGATCGCAAGCTCGGCGCGTTGGCTCTCTTGCGCAACTTGCGCAACCTGCATCAGGCCGGCGTGACCGAAGAGCTGGTGCTGGCCGCGCTCGCTGAAATGAGGACGGACCGGGTTCTTCCCTTCCGTTTTCTAGCCGCCGCGCGTTCGGCTCCGCAGTGGGAGCAGCCTCTCGAGTTTGCCATGTTCCGTTCGCTCGAAGGCCGCGCATCCACTCTGCGCGGTCACACCGTGCTGCTGGTCGACGTCTCCGGCTCCATGGAGGCGCCGCTGTCGCGCCGTTCCGAGATGCGCCGGACTGACGCTGCTTACGGCCTGGCGATCCTGCTGCGCGAAATCGCCGAGAAGGTCACCATCTACACGTTCTCCGATGAAGCAAAGCTGGTGCCGTCGCGCCGTGGCATGGCGCTACGCGACGCGCTCGACGCGAGCCAGCCGCACTCGGGAACGTACCTCGGCAAGGCGCTGAGCCATGTCGAGGCCGAAAACCGGGCCGGCTGCGACCGCCTCATCGTCATCACCGATGAGCAGTCGCACGACAGCGTCCCCGCGCCGCGCGGCAAGGGCTACGTGATCAACGTGGCTTCCAACCGCAACGGCGTCGGCTACGGCCCGTGGACTCACGTCGACGGCTGGAGCGAAGCGGTGGTCGACTACATCGCCGAGCTCGAAGCCAGCGTCGGCACGCCGGGCGTGTAAAAACGTGCATCCGACAATCAACGCAAAACATTTCGGGGAGCAGTCGCAACAAGGCCGCTCCCCGAATTCTTTCTGTAGCCGCGCCTCAGTCCGCCGCCAGCAATTTCGTCCGGAAGAATAATCCGGCAGCAATTCCGCCCAGGCTGGGAAACACCAGGAACAGCCACAACTGTTTCATTGCCTGACCGCCCACAAAAATCGCCGGCCCAAGGCTCCGCGCCGGATTCACGCTCACGCCCGTAATGTGGATGCCGAAGATGTGAATCGCCACCAGCGTAATGCCGATCGCCAGTCCGGCGAATCCCGCCGGCGCGCTCTTCTGCGTCGACCCCAGAATCACAATCACGAAGATCATGGTTGCAAAGAACTCAAACAGGATTGCAGAAGGCTCGTTGTATCCGCCCTGATAGCCCGGTCCCCAGCCATCCTGGCCAAGCCCATTCACCGCAAGGCTGTATCCGGTTGAGCCGACCGCAATCATCAGCAGCAGCCCTGCCGCGAGAATCGCTCCTACAAACTGCCCTACCCAGTAGCCGATCATCTCGCCGAAGCTCATCCGCCCGGCAACCCAGACGCCCAGGCTCACCGCTGGGTTGATGTGACAACCCGAAATTGGGCCGATTGCATATGCCGCTGCGATCAGACCCAGCCCGAAGGCGAGGGCGATGCCGACAATGCCAACCAATCCTGGCACGCCACCGGTAATCACCGCTGTTCCACAGCCAAACAACACCAAAATGAATGTGCCCACCAGTTCCGCAAAGTACTTCTTCACGTTTCCTCCTTGTTCGTGTCGAGAGAGTTTTTCGCAGGTGCTGCCGTGCATGGCAATCCACGCCAGCCGCGGGCCTGCGCCGAGGGGAATCGAGAACGCGCCCCAATCCATCGCGACATTCCATGATGGCAAAATGCGCGTACGCAGTTTTGCAGACGCGCGACGGCTCAGTCAAGAAAAAATCCGCTTACAAAAAAGAGTACTTACTGGGGAAAAACAGCGGCCCCTGAGACGGACAATCCGCCAGATCCCTCACCTCGTTCATGTGCAATTCATCGTGTGCCGCGCCGCTCGCCGTGCTAACGTTCAAGCGTGAGCGTTGGCACGCCAGGCAAGTTGGAAGCGAAGAAGGCCGCCTCCGGCAGACGCCGCTTGCCAGGGCTGGCCGAGAAAGATGGCCTGATCCGCCACCCCTTCGATCTTGAATTTGGCGTCCGCACCAGCGGCCTGGTTGCGGGCCGGCATCTCGGCTCAGGCCACCGTCACGATCGCCATGTAACGGCCTACTACGCAGTCACACCATCCGTCTTTCAAGGAATCATCGTGCGCTGGCGCCAATGCCGCCCGCTCGCGCCTATCGACGCGTGCACGTTTGTCGATCTCGGCGCCGGCATGGGCAGAGCCATGCTGCTGGCCGCCGCTTATCCGTTTCGCAAGGTAGTTGGCGTCGAATTGCATCCGGCGCTGACCCGCATCGCCCGCAGGAATCTCGCGCTCTGGCGTGCCGCAAAGCGCACCCGCGTGCCCATGTGTATGCATTGCCGCGATGCCGCGGATTTCCCGCTTCCCGCCGGACCATGTATCGCATTTCTCTTCAATCCCTTCGGCGCACCCGTGCTGCGCCGCATCTTGCGCTCCTGGACCCGTACCCTCGTCGAACGCGCGAGCCAGCTCGACATTCTCTACGTGAACAACGAGCAGGAGAACGTACTCAGGCGCGAGCCCGGATTCGAGCGGCTCTTTCACGGCCAGATCCGCCGCTCGCACGCCGACGCTGTCGCGGATCGCACGATTCTCAAGCGCCAGCCAGGCGCGGAATACGCCGCACCCGGATGGGAGGACTGCTCAATTTATCGCTGGGTCGGGAGGGAACCGTCGACCAAACGGCCGTGATTCCAGTTCCTCCGGTAAGCGTTTTCAAGATTGTCAAGCCAAGTGAGCTACTGTAAGATTGCGGGGTCATGAACAAGTCAATCGCAGTCGCCGCTTTCCTTACTTCCGCACTTCTTCCTTTCAGCCTGCTCACGCAGTCGCCTTCGCTTACCATTCAGCCCTCGCTCACAATTGAAGTCGATCATCCCACCTCCAAGGTCAGCCCCACGCTCTACGGCCTTATGACCGAGGAGATCAATTACTCCTACGACGGCGGCATTTACGGTGAGTTGGTGCGCGACCGCACCCTTGGCCATGAGTGGGACGCAATCAGACTGTGGCCGACGGTGGCTCGCGGCGACTCCATCGTGAACGTCTCCGCTGATGACTCCAGTGGGCCAAGCCCCGCGCTCACGCGCAGCCTCAGGGTCACTGTTTCCAAGGCCAGTGAATCCTCGCCTGCTGGAGTTGAAAACGCCGGCTATTGGGGCATCCCCGTGCGCCCGCACATCGCGTATAGCGGATCTTTTTACGCAATGACGGACAGCCCGGGCATTCCCGTCACCGTCACGCTGCAGAACGATCAAACTGGCGTCGTTGCCGCCTCGGCCGCCGTCACCGGGCTAACCGGCGAGTGGAAGCGCTTCACTTACACTCTCAAGACCGGCGATGTTCCCGTCTCGTCGAACAACCATCTCATCCTGACCATCGCAAAGCCGGCGACAGTCTGGCTCAATCTGGTCTCGCTCTTTCCGCCCACCTATCACGACCGCCCCGGTGGCAATCGCGCCGACATCATGAACCTGCTTGCCGGAATGCAGCCGAAATTCCTGCGCCTGCCCGGCGGCAATTATCTTGAGGGCGAACATATCGCCGAGCGCTTTGACTGGAAAAAGACCATCGGTCCGTGGGTCGACCGCCCCACCCACATGAGCCCCTGGCACTATCGCTCGTCCGACGGCATGGGCTTGCTCGAGTTCCTCGAGTGGTGCGAAGACCTGAAGATGCAGCCAGTCCTCGCCGTTTATGCCGGATACTCGCTTGCACAGGAGCACGTCGATCCCGGCCCAGCGCTGGAACCCTACGTGCAGGACGCGCTTGACGAAATCGAGTACGTCACCGGCAGCGCCGACACCAAATGGGGAGCCGAGCGCGCCAAAGACGGCCATCCCGCGCCCTTCCCGCTCCGCTACATCGAAGTCGGCAACGAAGATCAATTCGACCACTCCCACTCGTACGACGGTCGATTTGCGCAGTTCTATCGCGCCATCAAGCAGCGCCATCCCGATCTCCAGATCATTGCCACCGCTCCTGTGAAGAGCGTAGCGCCCGACGTTCTCGACGAGCACTTCTACATGTCCGCTGCGCAATCTTTTTCTGAAGCGCATCACTACGACGCCGCCGATCGCAACGGCCCGAAGATCTTCGTCGGCGAGTGGGCCACGCGCGAGGGCGACCCCACGCCGAACCTTGAAGCCGCTCTGGCCGATGCCGCCTGGCTCACGGGACTCGAGCGCAACAGCGATCTGGTCATCATGTCCAGCTACGCACCGCTCTTCGTCGAAGTCAATCCCGGCGGCATGCAATGGGCGCCGGACCTCATCGGCTACGACGCGCTCTCAAGTTACGGCTCGCCCAGCTACTGGACGCAGGTCATGTTCTCCACTCACCTGGGAACCGAGGTTGTACCCGCAGCGCTGGCCGACGCGCCGCCACGTGTTTTCACATCCGTGACGCGCGACGATACAACGCACAAACTCTTCGTCAAAGTGGTGAACGCAACCTCGACCTCGCAATCGGTCGCCATCTCGCTCACTGGAGTCAAAAAGCTCGCGCCGCAGGCCAAGCTCACCACGATGAGCGGCAAAACCCCGAATGCGACCAACAGCATCACGCATCCTGACGCGGTCGTCCCGATCACGCACACGGTCTCAATAGCGGGTCCAAAATTCACCCGGACCTTCGCGCCGTACTCGGTGAATGTGCTGGAGTTGAGCTACTAACTCCCGCTTCCGCGAGAGAGTGCGTGGCTCAAAGTCGCTTCCAGTCCTCGCGCAAGTCGGGTAAAGTAAATTCATTGTGATTATCGATTTCGCCAGGCGCGCACACGACCATAACTGGGAGATGGATCCTATCACGCGCTCCCTGCTCGACACAGATTTCTACAAGCTCCTCATGCTCCAGTTCATCTGGAAGAACTTCCCGCGCACCCGCGCCAACTTCACTCTCATCAACCGAACCAACTCGGTGCGCCTGGGCAATATGGTCAACGTGGCGCAGTTGCAGGAGCAACTCGAAGCCACGCGACGCCTCCGCTTCCGCAAATCGGAGCTCGTCTGGCTTGCCGGCAACACGTTTTACGGCCGCCGCGGAATCTTCGAGCCCGCATTTCTCGATTGGCTCGAGCACGATTTCCAACTCTCCGAATTCGACCTCTCCGTCCGCGACGGTCAACTCCAGCTTCAGTTTGAAGGCCTCTGGTCCGGGACTTCGATGTGGGAGATTTACGCCCTGTCGGAAATCGGCGAACTGAAGACGCGCGCCGCGCTCAAGCCTCTGAGCGAGCTGGAGCTCGACATTCTTTACGCCCGCGCCAAGACCCGCCTTTGGGAAAAAATGGAGCGCTTGCGCGGCGTCCCCTGCCTCAACATTACCGACTTTGGCACGCGCCGCAGGCACAGCTTTCTCTGGCACGAGTACGTCGTCAACTCCATGCGCGACACAATCGGCGACTGCTTCTCAGGCACATCGAACGCATATCTCGCCTACAAGCACGATCTTGAAGCCATCGGCACCAACGGACATGAGCTGCCCATGGCCATGGCGGCACTCGCGCGCGACGACGAGGAGCTGCGCGGCTCCCAGTACGCGCTGCTTGAATTGTGGCAACAAAGCTATCAGGGTGAGCTGCTCATTCTGCTCCCTGACACCTTCGGCACCACGCAGTTTCTGCGCGGCGCTCCCGACTGGGTCGCCAACTGGACAGGTCAGCGCATCGACAGCAAAGACACCTACGTCGCCGGTGACGAATACATCGCATGGCTTGAGCGCCACGGCTGCGATCCGCGCCAGAAGCGGCTCATTGCGAGCGACGCCCTTGACGTCGAGCAGATTCTCGGCCTGCACGCTTACTTTGCCGGAACCCTGCTCAACGGCGCCTCGCCCGACGACTTCCGCTCCGCCGGCGACTTCCACGATCCGCGCCGCTGGATTCCGGAGCGCCGTATCCGTTTCAGCGCCGGCTGGGGCACGCTGCTCACCAACGACTTCCGCGGCTGCAATCCTCAGGGCAACGACGGTTTTAACCCCGTCGGCCTCGTGTGCAAGCTCAGTGAGGTCGACGGCAGGCCCGCTGTCAAGCTCTCCGATAATTACTCGAAGGCCTTAGGCGATGCGAAAGAAGCCGAGCGCTACCGGCGCGTCTTCGGCGTGGCCGGCGTCGCTGACGTTCCTGTACTGACGTGATTCCTCCAGGCTCGTATGCAGCACAAATTCGGCAGGAGCTCACCCTGCGCAACCGCAGCTACGCTCGCGGGCGCGAGCATGTTGAAAGCTATGGAAGTGCGCCGGTGCTTGTCTACGAGCCGGAAAACGGCCTCCACGGAAACTTCTTCGACACTGCCTACGCGGCCATCGCCGCAAACCCTGACTGGATGCGCCGCTTTGACAAAGTCCACGCCCAGGCCGCGCGGTCGCTGCCCAAGCCGCAAGTCGACCCAGCCCGGCGCTGGCGCGAGCTCGACTCTTCCATGAGCTCCGACGCACTGCTCATGAACATTTTCTGCACACCCGGCGTCGCCGAATCCCCGACCGTGCGCGATGCGCTGGGCGTCGACGTCCAGGCTGTCCCCGTCTTTGGCTGGAAGGCGCGTGTGCCGCTCACGAACGGCCGCTTCGATCGCACCGAGGTCGATATGCGCTTCGGCGATCTCCTGGTGGAGGCGAAGCTCACCGAGGTCGGCTTCCAAACGCGCGCCGCCGACATCGTCGAAGCTTACCGCGACTTCGACGCTGCCTTCGACCGCGATCGCCTCCCGCGCGTCGAAATCGCCACATCGCGTTGGATGCGCGCCAGCGAATTTCCTGAGAACAATTCGCAGGAATTCGAAAGCATCGTTGACGATCCCGCCCTCGTCTCTCGCGTCGACACAATCTTTCGTCCGCCCGGCGAGCCAGGCTACGCTGGCTATCAACTCATCCGCAGTGTATTAGCCGCATTCGCCACAGAGTGCAGCTTCTGTGTCATCCATGACGACCGCCGCCCCGATCTCCGCGAGCAATGGTTTCAAGTCATGGCCGCGGTCAAAGGCGCCGCGTTGCGCGTGCGCCTGAAGGTTCTTACCTGGCAGGAACTCGCCGCCCTGCTTCCAGCGCCACTCCAGGAATTCCTCGACCTGAAGTACGGGATCGTCGCGCCGGGCAAAACGCCTTCGCCCATTGGCGAGCCGGCGGAGATTGCCGACTGATCCGCTTCACTGCTCTCACAGCCCCAGAATCTTTCGGTTGCTCTCCGCATCAGTCTCACCGCCCGCAAAATCATCGAACGCCCGATCCGTCACGCGAATGATCTGCTCTCGCACAAACTTCGCGCCTTCCGCAGCGCCTTGCTCTGGATGCTTGATGCAGCACTCCCACTCCACCACGGCCCAACCCGCAAAGTCGTATTGAGCCATCTTGCTGAAGATCTGCCGGAAATCGATCTGCCCATCTCCCAATGAGCGGAACCGCCCCGGCCTGTCGATCCAGTCCTGATAGCCGCCGTAAACACCCGACCGTCCACTGTGGCGGAACTCCGCGTCCTTCACGTGAAATGCCCGAACGCGATCGTGATAAAGATCAAGGAAAGCCAGATAATCCAACTGCTGCAGCACCATGTGGCTCGGGTCGTACAAAATGTTCGCGCGCGGGTGGTCACCCACTACTCCGAGGAAGCGCTCGAAGGTCGTGCCGTCGTGCAAATCCTCGCCGGGATGCAGCTCAAAGCACACATCCACTCCCGCATCGTCGAACGCATTCAGAATCGGCAGCCAGCGCCTCCCCAATTCCTTGAACGCCTCGTCGATCAGCCCTGCAGGCCGCTGCGGCCACGGATAGAAAAACGGCCACGCCAGCGCACCGGAAAACGTAGCGTGCGCCTTCAGTCCCAATTTCTTGCTTGCCTTCGCCGCCCACCACAACTGTTCCACGCCCCACGCGGCCCACGCTTTTGAATTCCCTGCCAGCTCCGGCGGCGCAAAGCCGTCGAGCAACGTGTCGAACGCCGGATGGCTCGCCACCAGTTGTCCTTGCAAGTGCGTCGAAAGCTCCGTGACCGCGAGGCCCGCACCCGAGGCAACGCCGTTCACCTCGTCGCAATAAGTCTGGCTCTCGGCGGCGCGCTCCAGGTCGAAGAGCCTCAGGTCCCAGCTTGGGATCTGGATCCCCACGTAGCCATGACCCGCAGCCCACTTCGCCATGCCCTCAAGCGTATTGTAGGGCGCCTCATCCCCGGCAAACTGCGCCAGAAAAATTCCCGGCCCCTTGATCGTCTTCATCTCTTCCACCTCAACCCATGCGCTCTTGGCGTCTGGTCCGCATTTCCTGTCTGTCGATGCGCTTTGCCCTGGCACGGCGAAGCTAACGGCTAAAGGCTAAGAGCTAATGGCTGTTTTTAGAACTCCACCCAACCTTCTCTGCGGTTGCTCTCAATCACGCGCTCCATGAACCGCATTCCCCTCACGCCCGCACGAATGCCGGGCAGTGTGGCCGGCAAACTGCCGCGGCGGTCCTTGCCTTCCTTCCACCCGATCAGCGCATCGGCAAACTCGCGATAGAGAACGGCGAAAGCCTCCAAATAACCCTCGGGATGGCCCGCCGGAGTGCGCGCCGCAGCCTTCGCATCGCTGCCCAAATAACTGGTCGCCGCGTGGTGAATCTCCTCCGGCCTGTCGAGCCACTTAACAAACAGCCGGTTCGGATCCTGTTGCCGCCACTCGACCGACCCCTCCTCGCCGTAGATTCGCAGGGTCAGCTCGTTCATCTCCCCGGCAGCCACCTGCGAGCAGGCCAGCGTACCGGCCGCGCCGTTGTTCATCCTCACAAACGCATTGCAATCGTCGTCCAGCTTGCGCCCCGGCACAACGGAGCGCAGCGTCGCGTTGATCGCCGTCACCTCCAGGCCGCTCACATATTCGAGCAAATGAAAAGCATGCGTGCCGATGTCGCCGATCGCGCCGCCAGGTCCGTTGCGCGCGGGATCGGTCCGCCACTCCGCCTGTTTCTGGCCACTCGCCTCAATCGGCCGGCTCAGCCATCCCTGAAAATACTCCACGGCCACTTTACGAATCTTCCCCACCTTGCCTGCCGCGCACATCGCCCGCGCCTCGCGCACCATCTGGTACCCAGCATAGGTGTGCGTCAAGCCGTAGGGCAATCTTGCCTTTGCCACAGCGGCCTGCAGCTCCAGCGCCTCTTCATACGTCGCGGTCGTAGGCTTGTCGCTCATTACCGGAATCCCCGCCTCAATCGCCGCCAGCGCAATCGGCAAGTGCAGATAATTCGGCGTTACGATCGCCACAAAATCGATCCCGTCCGCCCGCTTGCGTTCGGCCTCGATCATCTGCCTGTAGTTCGCGTAGGCTCGCGCCGGATCGATGTGAAACTTAACTCCCGCCTCGCGCGAGCGCTCCGCTGACTGCGAGAAGGCTCCTGCCACCAGCTCGATCTTTCCGTCCATTTCCGCCGCGATGCGGTGTACAGGGCCAATGAACGCGCCCCGTCCCCCGCCCACCATCCCCATCCGCAGCTTGCGTCCTTCCGCCATCGCTCCTGCTTCTCTCCGGCCCGTCGGCGATTGATTTTCGTCGCTGGAATCGCTTGGGCCCTTGCTTTCTCGGTCCCTTGTTCCCTTGGTCCCTCTTTGTCTGTTTCTTAGCTGTTCACGCCGCTCGCCAGGTAGCCGCCGTCCACGGCAATCACTTCGCCGGTCACAAATCCCGCGGCCTCGGACGCTAGAAAAATCGCCGGTCCCACTACCTCGCGCAGCTTCCCAAAGCGGTGCATCGGCGTGCGCATCAGTTGCTCTTCGCCGCGCGCCGTTCCCTTCACGAGTGCCGAACTCATATCGGTAGTGAACACGCCTGGTGCAATTGCGTTCACATTCACGCCCGACTCCGCCAGCTCAATCGCCAGGGTCTTGGTCAGCGAGGCCACCGCGCTCTTGCTCGCCGCATAAGCTGCCAAATGATACGACCCGCGAAACGCAGTCAACGACGCAACATTAATGATTCGCCCATAGTGTGCGTCTGCCATAGTGCGTCCGAAGATCTGGCAGGCGCGCATGGTTCCGGTCAGGTTGGTCTCGATAATCTTCGACCACTCTGCTTCGTCCTCGTCGAGCGTTGCCGCCATCTTAGCCGTGCCCGCCGCGTTCACCAGGATGTCCACCTTGCCGAACGCCGCGATCACCGCGTCGTGCAATCGCTGGATCGATTCCCGGTCGAGGACATCGCACACCACGCGCAGCGTGCGTCGGCCAAGGGCCTCAATCTCTCTGGCAGCCGCTTCCACATGCTCCCTCGTGCGCGAACTCACCACAACATCCGCGCCGGCGTCGGCGAATCCCAGCGCAATCTCGCGCCCCAGGCCAGTCGTCCCGCCCGTGATCACCGCAACCCGCCCAGTTAAATCGAAAAGCTCCTGCCCCTTCAATTCTTCCTCCGCCAGCCGCGCCTGCTTGGCCTTCCTCGCCGCGCAACCCTCGGCATCAGTTCGCAATTTCAAACACCCCTAGGCTAAATGATGCCTCCCGCCGCGGTCTTGAGCGCCGCTCCCCACTCACCGTTCCCGCCACAGTGAGCTACAGTATTCATTGACCATGAACCCGCTCTCGATTCCCGATTCCACGCGCCGCTGGGACTGCCTCAGCCTCGGCGAAGTCATGCTTCGCCTCGATCCCGGCGAGGGCCGCATCCACACCGCGCGCCAATTTCAACTGTGGGAGGGCGGCGGCGAGTACAACGTCCCCCGCGGCCTGCGACGCTGCTTCGGCATGCGCGCCGCCATCGCAACCGCGCTCGCTGACAACCCCGTCGGCCGCCTCGTCGAAGACTTCATCCTTCAGGGCGGCATCGACACTTCCCTCATCCGCTGGGTTCCTTACGACGGTGTCGGCCGCACCGTGCGCAACGGCCTCAACTTTACTGAGCGCGGCTTCGGCGTGCGCGCTGCCGCCGGTTGCTCCGACCGCGGCCACACCGCCATCAGCCAGGTCAAGCCCGGCGACTTCGATTGGGAGTCGATCTTCGGCTCGACAAACGGCTCACGCTGGTTTCACACCGGTGGTATCTTTGCCGCGCTTTCCGCGTCCACCGCCGAAGTTGCTGTCGAAGCCATGGACGCCGCCCGCAAATACGCGACGCCGATCTCCTACGACCTCAACTTCCGCGACTCGCTCTGGAAATCGATCGGCGGCAAAGCCAAAGCGCAGGAAGTCAACCGCGACCTCGTCCGCAAAGTTGACGTCCTGCTCGGCAACGAAGAAGATTTCTCCGTCATGCTCGGCATCGCCATCAAAGGCGTCAGCGAGGATTTCGCCGAACTCCCCATCGCTGGCTACGAAGAAATGCTCCGCGAAGTCGCGGCCGCCTTTCCTAATCTCAAACTCGTCGCCAGCACGCTGCGCACCGTGCAAACCGCCAGCCGCAACGGATGGGGTGCAATCGCACTCTATGAGGACAAAATCGTCCACGTTCCACAGCGCGAAATCGACATTCTCGATCGCGTGGGCGGCGGCGACAGCTTCGCCTCCGGCCTCATCTTCGGCTTGCTCGCCAACAAGGGAATCGACTGGGCGGTCAAGTGCGGCGTTGCTCACGGCGCGCTAGCCATGACCACCCCCGGCGACACCAGCATGGCCACGCTCTCCGAAGTCGAACGCATCATCAAAGGAGGCTCGGCGAGCATCGCACGGTAGAAAGGTGGCTTCGTTCACCTAGCGATCATGAGTGCGGTGGCGAGCGACGCTCGCACCTGGCGGTTTTGAAAGGGCACGGCTTCAGCCGTGCCGCGGGCGCCACCGTTAAGATGAGGGGCTTTAGCCCCTGAGGAATCTTGGAATGACGGAAACAACAGCAGAAATCATCGAGCGCGTCGGCCTCATTCCCGTTCTGCGAGCCAAAAGTGTCGCCCAGGGCCGCGCCGTCGTCGATGCAATGATAGCCGGCGGCGTCACCATCGTCGAAGTCACCATGACCGTTCCCGGAGCCATCAATCTGCTCAATGAACTCCGAAACCAGTACAGTCCGAAGGACCTTCTGCTCGGCTCCGGCACTGTCACTACCGCCGATCAGGCACAGGCCACCATCGACGCAGGCGCGGAGTTTGTCGTCAGCCCGAGCCTCCACCTCGACGTCGTCCGCGTAACCAAAGCCAATAGAAAGATCTCATGCCCCGGCGCGCTCACGCCTACTGAAGTCATCACCGCCTGGAACGCAGGCGCAGATTACGTCAAAATCTTTCCCTGCTCCGCCGTCGGCGGCGCCAGCTATTTGAAGTCGCTGCTCGCGCCCTTTCCGCACCTCAAGCTCATTCCCACCGGCGGCGTCACGCTCCAAACCGCTGAGAGCTTCATCAAGGCCGGAGCGCGCGCACTCGGTGTAGGCAGCGATCTGGTCAACCTCGCCGCCGTCGACGCCGGCCACGCCGAGACCATCACCGAAACTGCCCGCGCCTATTTGAAACTGATTGCGGACGCGCGGAATTAGTTTCCGAAACAGAGCCGGAAGCCCTCCAATGGTGGCACCAAGCCTGGCCTCCAATCACGCCGCTGGCCCCGCTAACAGAAGAGGCCCTGCTAAGTGCGTCCCGCGCCTATAATTCCAGCGTAAGGCGGCGCCATCCCTCTTCAGCTTCGTAGCGGCGCCGCAGCCCAACGCAATGCAGCCTTCAACGGCCGATCCGATCGAATCCGCACGGCGTCTCTATGCCGCGGAACTGTGCCGCGTCAATCACATCTCCTCGCCCGCCATTCTCCGCGCCTTCTCCACCGTGCCCCGCGAGCGTTTCGTTGGCCCCGGTCCGTGGATGATTCAGACCAGTGGCACCGAGTGGTTCACTGAGAGCGCCGATCCTCAAAACGTCTATCGCGATGCCCTCATCGTCCTCGATGCGGCCAAACGCCTGAACAACGGTCAGCCCAGCCTCTGGGCATTTCATCTCATCCTGCTCAACGTCCGCCCCGGCGATCGCATCCTTCATCTTGGTTGCGGCACGGGCTATTACTCCGCCATCCTCGCCGAGCTCACCGGCCCGCACGGAAAAGTCGTCGCCGTCGAAATCGACGAAGGCCTCGCCGCCCGTGCCCGCATTGCGCTCGAGCCCTGGCCTCAAGTCACAGTGGCCCACGCCGACGGCGCGCAAGGCCCATTCGATTCCGCGGACGTCATCGTCGTCAGCGCAGGAGCAACGCATCCCGTCGCCGCATGGCTCTCCGCCCTCAAGCCCGAAGGCAAGCTCCTCTTCCCGCTCACATCCACGCGCGGCCCGGGAACCATGGCCTACCTCACCCGCAAGAGCGCCGACCTCTTCGCGGCCATGCTCTGCGGCTCCGTCTTCTTCGTTGATTTTGAAGGCGCGCGCGACTCCGCCGTCAGCGATGAACTCGCCCGCGCTCTCAAGCGCGATCACGGCGCCGGCGTTCGCTCACTTCGCTGCGACGCTCACGAAAAAGACGAATCCTGCTGGCTGCACGGCAGCGGCTGGTGCTTCTCGCGCCGCACGGCCGTCCCCGCACAACTTGCGTGATCCTCACAGCACCCGCGCCAGCCACTTCCCTGTGTGCGACAGCAGATTCGCCGCAATCTTCTCCGGCGGTCCCTCCGCCACAATGCGCCCGCCGCCTTCTCCGCCCTCCGGTCCCAGATCGATCACCCAATCCGCGCTCTTGATCACGTCCAGGTTGTGTTCGATCACGATCAGCGACCCTCCGCCGTCGATCAGTTTGCGAAACGCCGTCAGCAGCTTTGACACATCGTCAAAGTGCAGCCCGGTCGTCGGCTCATCCAGAATGTACAGCACGCGGCTGGCCTGCGAGGGCTTCGCCGTCGCATTCACCGCGCGCACCGCGGACAGATGCGCCGCCAGCTTCACGCGTTGCGCCTCGCCGCCTGAGAGCGTTGTCGCCGACTGCCCCAACCGCAAATAACCCAGCCCAATCTCATCCAGCACCGCCAGCTTTTCCAGTAGCCTAGTCTGCCCGGCGAAGAAGCGCAGCGCCTCCTTCACCGTCATCTGCAGCACGTCGTGAATATTTTTGCCCTTGTAGTGCACGCCGAGAATCTTCGCCTGGTAGCGAGTAGCGTTGCAGTCCTCGCAGGGCAGCTCCACGTCGGCCAGAAACTGCATCTCCACCGTCACCGTGCCGTCGCCTTCGCAGGTGTTGCAGCGCCCGCCCGGCACGTTGAACGAAAAATGTCCCGGTGTGAGCGAAAGCCGCTTGGCCTCCGGTTGCGCGGCAAACAGCTCGCGCACCAGGTCGAATCCCTTGATGTACGTAATTGGATTCGATCGAGGAGTTCGCCCGATCGGCGTTTGGTCCACCAGCACCACGTCGTTCAATCGCTCCACGCCGCTCAACGAACTGAACACTCCCGAAGGATCGCTGCCATCGCTCTGTCCCAGCGCGCGCGCGACCGCGCGATACAACACCTGGTGCACCAGCGTCGATTTGCCCGAGCCGGAAACCCCCGTCACCGCGACCAGCATTCCCAGCGGAATCTCCACATCCAGCCCATGCAGATTGTTTGCACGCGCCCCGCGCAACACCAGCTTCTCGCGTCCCGGCGCGCGCCTCCGCGTAGGCACGGGAATCGAAATCTTCCCGCTCAAATAGCGCCCCGTCAGCGACGCCGGATTCGCCTCGATCTCCGCCAACACGCCTTCCGCCAGCAATCTACCGCCGAACTCGCCCGCGCCCGGCCCCAGGTCGAGCAGATGATCCGCCGCGCGCAGAATGTCGGCGTCATGCTCCACCACCAAAATCGTGTTTCCCAGGTCGCGCAGCTCTTCGAGAATATGAATCAATCGCGCCGTGTCGCGCGTATGCAGCCCGATCGACGGCTCGTCCAGCACATACAACGCTCCCACCAGCCGCGATCCCAGCGAAGTCGCCAGCTGAATCCGCTGCGCCTCGCCGCCGCTCAAAGTCGACGCCAACCGGTCGAGCGTCAGATATTCGAGTCCCACGGCAACCAGAAAGCTCAGCCGCTGCCGCACCTCGATCAGAATCGGCCCCGCAATCTCCTCTTGCATCGGCGAGAGCTTCAGCTCGTCGAAGAACTCCTGCGCCTGCGCGATCGTCAACGCCGTCGCCTGGCAAATGTTCTTCCCCGCAATCCGTACCGCCCGCGCTTCCGCCCTCAACCTCTGCCCACGGCAATCCGGGCACTCTGCATACCCGCGATACTTGCTCAGCATCACCCGCACGTGCAGCTTGTACTTTTTGCGCTCAAGTTGCGCAAAGAACCCCATCACGCCCGCGAACCCGTCCTTGTCCGCCGCTGCGGGCTTGCCACGCAGCACGGTATCGCGCGCCGCTTCGGTCATTTCGCGCCAAGGCACATCCAGCGGCACACCCAACTCCGCCGCTCGCTTGCGCAGCTCGCCAAACCACGGCCGGTACTTTGGCCGGTTCCACGGATCGATTGCGCCGCCCGCAAGCGTCAGCCCCTGGTCGGGAATCACCAGGCCCAGATCGTAATCCACGGTGTTGCCGAATCCCTGGCACCGCGGGCACGCCCCAAACGGATTGTTGAAACTGAAAAGCCGCGGCTCCGGCTCGCGTCCCGGCCGATGGCAGTTCGTGCATTCGTACGCCCCGGAAAACCGCAGCTGTCTGCGCTCCGCCTTCTCATCATGTGGATTCGGAGTCCCCACGGACAGGCCTTCGTCCGTGGTGCGACGCGGTGCCTCCTCGAAGATCACCTCGCCCGCTTCGCGATACGCTGTCTCCACGGCGTCCACAATCCGCGGACGATTCTCAGCACTGACGACAATTCTGTCCAAAAGCACGAACACCGGAGCTGAAAGGTCCAGATCGATCAGCGACTCCGGTGTCGAGAACTCGAAAAGCCTTCCCTGCTGCCACAGGCGGTTGAACCCGCTTGCGCGCAGCTCCGCCAACCGCGCCTTCACCGTCTCCGCATGAAGTGCCTCGCCCGCCTTTGCTGCTCCTTTCGATTTCGCCGCACTTTTCGGCGCATGTCCTGCAGCTTTCCCTGCCTTCGCTTCCGTCAACGTCTCCGCCCCCGCCGCGCTCATCGCGGGGAACAGCACATTCAGCCGCGTTCCCTCGCCCAGCGCCAGTACAGCCTCGGCCGCCTCATCCACCGAGTTGCGCTTCACCAGCCCGTCGCAATAAATGCAGTGCACCTCCCCGCACCGCGCATACAGCAGCCGCAGGTAGTCGTAGATCTCCGTAGCTGTCGCTACCGTCGACCGCGGATTCCGCGTCGTGTTTTTCTGCTTGATGGCGATGGCCGGCGCCATTCCGTCGATCTCGTCCGCGTCCGGCTTCTCAATCCGCTCCAGAAACTGCCGCGCGTACGCCGAAAGCGACTCCACATACCGCCGCTGCCCCTCGGCATAGATGGTGTCGAAGGCCAGCGAGCTCTTGCCCGAGCCCGACACGCCGCTGATCACCGTCAGCTTCCCGTGGGGTATCTCGCAAGAGAGATTTTTCAGGTTGTGTGTCCGCGCGCCGCGGATAATGATGGCATCGTTCAAAGGGAAGGCACCGCAAACTATCTTCCGGCCGCGCCACAGTGCTCTCTGCGAGCCTTGGGACGCAACCGTGCATTTTTATTATAAATTGCGCGGCAACTTTCCCTGGGAATGAAGATGGGCCGATAGCCGAACGCCTGCAACTGCAAATAAGTGCAGCGCCCGATCGGTCCGTTGCAAATAATTTACGCCGCCAGGGCGGGTCTTCCTGCGTATTCCATCGATTCGTCCTCTACCTCGCGGTCAAGAACATTGGCGAGTGCCAGCAGGATCGGCGATGCGCACACTGGGCAATGCTCCGCGCAGTTGCCAATGCAGTTGCAGTCAGGACACAGGTAAGCAGACGACAAGGGGATATGCTGCATGGCGATGAATTTCATAGGTTCACCTCGAGCAGATTGATCGTCGGCAAGGGCGCGCACAATCGAAACGTCATATTCCTCCGCACACCCCTGCATTTCAAATAGATGCTGGGCAATAGCTCTAAGTTGCATTCACAACGAATCGCGGATATGAGTCCCTGGTTGATCTCCGCCGCTATCCGCTGCTCTTGCATGGTTATGCAAGCAGGATCAAGCGTCCCAGCGCCGCCCGCGCCCATACAGTTGCCCGAATCCCCTTACGATCCGGCTCTCATCGTCTCAGTCCATCATCCATAGCTGTCGAGTAGCCAGTGCTGGAATCATCGCGAGAATCGACTCCCTGTTCCATTCCTTGCGGTCAAACACACACGCCAGTCCCATCAGAGCTCCCGACGCGCACGCCGGGCATCGCATCGCGCTGTTGCCGACTGCGTCGCAGTCCTGGCAAAGATAAGCCGAGTTGAGCGGGATATGGTTCATCACTTCGATAGTCATAGAATTGGCCCGATCTTTCTGGCATGTGCTGGTTCCTTCCTGCCCCTGGTTCCGGACCGAAAAGTCCCGCGATGCCGGTTAATTTGTAAATATCGTGTGTTCCTCGTCGTACTTTTGTTCCGTCGTTGTGCTTTTCCTCGCGGCTTTCTCGGCCACGCGCTCTATCTTCTTGTCCGCCGATTCCTCCGCAACTGTCTCGTCTTCCAACTTCGCGGCATCCGGGTTTTCAAATTGCTTGGGCATGGTACATCTCCTTGCCTGACTTTGAACCTTCTTGCGCGTGCTGGTCTGTTCACTTTTGCTCGCTCGCACGATTCGTGGCCGATTCCCCCCTCCCACCCCGTGCGTCGGTCACTCAGCCGTTTTGGTCAGGCTTCGCCCGCTAAACTGGTCTTTGAGGGATTTCGTGTTCCGTTTCGCTCTTTTCGCCCTGCTCGCGGCTCTTGTTCTCCGCTCAACGCCAGCCCCCGCCCAGAGCCCTTCGTCTTCCACCGGCTCCACGCCTCCGCCAGCGAGCTCAACCCCTGCGTCCGCCGATGGAGCCTCAGCCCCGACTCCGCAGCCCATCCCTGCCGAATTAACCGCCGCTGAGGCAGCAATCGCCGCATCCGACTGGAAGACCGCCGAAGCCAAACTCGACCCCTGGCTCGCCGTCCACCCTACCGACGCGCGCTCTCTCTTCGACGCCGGCTACGTTGCCGACGCGCAGAATCGTTTCGACGAAGCTGCAGCACTCTACCGCCGCGCCATCTCCGCCAACCCCAATTCGTTCGAGGCTCACATCTCTCTCGGCCTGCTCCTCGCCCGCCAGAACAAGCTCTCCGATGCCCGTCCTGAACTCGTCATTGCCACCACTCTCGATCCCGGCGTGGCCGATCCTGTGCTCAAGGCTCGCGCCTGGCGCGCACTGGCGCGCATCGATCGCGACTCCGATCCCGCCGCGGCCTCCAACGACCTGCTCGAAGCTCTCAAGCTCACGCCGGAAACGCCCTCTGACACGCTCCTCGCTGCAGAGCTCGCCGAAAGAACCGGTCGGCTCGACGCCGCCGCAGCCGCCTATCGCCGCGTCCTCGATCAAGAGCCCGATTCCGCTCCTGCCAGCGCCGGCCTGGCCCATCTGCTCATCCTGCGCAAGGACTATCCCGGGGCCGAGACCCTCCTCCGCGCCGCCCTCGCCAAAGATCCCGACAACCCGACACTCACCGCGCAGCTCGCCACCGTGCTTGCCGATCAGGACAAGGCCGAGGCTCTTCCGCTTCTCCAAAAACTCCACGCCTCCCACCCCGATGACCCCGCCATCACGCAGATGTTAGCCGCGATCCTCGCCGATGCGGCCGACTACGCAGGCTCCGACCAGCTCTTCCTCCATCTCCTCGCCGCTGCCCCCAACGATCCATATCTGCTCGTCGCCCACGCCCAGAACCTCGTCCACGAGGCCCAACTCGATCAAGCCTACGCAGTCTTCAGCAAGGCCACTCAACTCGACTCCGCCAACGTCGACGGCTGGACCGGCCTGGCTTTTACCGCCTCCAAAACCGGCCATCCCGACGTCACCCTCCACGCGCTGGCCATGCGCTCCCGCTACCTGCCGGAGAACGCCTCAACCCTCTTTCTTTGGGCTACCGCCTACGACTCTCTCCACCAGAAGACCCAGGCCGTCGCATACTATCACCGCTTCCTGGATGCCTCCGCGGGCAAGTATCCCAACCAGGAGTGGCAGGCCCGCCAGCGGCTTCAAATCCTCGAAAAATAGCCCTCATCCCCTTCCCGACCCCTCCCTGGACGCACCCTCGTTTCCCGGAATTCGTTCTTTCTTGGTGCCTGCGTTATTCGCCACATCAAAATCTCGCATCTTATTCCTTGCGGTTCGCTGCAAAATGCGGCTACTATAGTCACAATTCGGGGCAGAACCGCGTCAGAGGTGTTCCCCTATGCGGACTGTGGTTCCCATCGCCGTGTTCCTCACCCTCAGCTTGAACGTTGGCTTTATTCACGCTGCCGCCTCTGACAGCTCCCTTCCCGATCAGCAGATACTTGATGCGCTCGAGGTCCGGGCCAACCAGGCCCAGCCGCGCGAACAATGCTTCCTCTATGCCCAGCTCGTGCAACAGATGACAGAGATGAGCATCCGCCAGTACCAGGCCGGCAACGTGTCCAGGGCCTCCGGCTTGCTCCAGCAGATTCAGCGGATCGCGAAGAAGATCCACCTCAACGTTTCCGATAACGACAAGCGCCTCAAGCACGCTGAGCTCATGCTCAGCCAGACCGCCTTCCGCCTGAGTGAAATGCTTCAAGCCAGCAGCGTCGACGATCGCCCTCTGGTCGAGCAAACTCTCGCCCAGGTCACCGACGCAAAGAACGCAGCTTTATTAGAGGTCTTCCGCGGTAAATAGTTCGCCTGTCCTGTCGCGCATCGGCTCATCCCTCTAACCTGGCCTTCCCCTGCGCGTCTCATGCAAATGAGCCATGGCAGCAGCTCCGCGTCTAGATGCCCTAAACCACTGTTCACGATCCACAATTCACGACCCACGGCCCGCCGCTCCCTGCTCACTTCTTCACTTCTTCACCTTTTCACTCCTTCGGTTCTTCACTTTTCACTTCCTCAACTTTTCACATGTTCACAGTTCACGACTCCCGATCCACGCCCCATGGTCCTATGCTTGAATAATCTCATCGGAGTCCTTCCGCCATGCGCACCTTCGCCGCCATCTTTTTCTCGTTGCTTATCGCCGCGCCGCTCGCCGCACAAAAGGATAAGCGCGAGCCGCTGACTGAGGCCCAGCAGGATCAGATCGCCGAACTCGGCGACACTCCCATCGCCCGCGTCGGCCTTTACGTCAAATTCCTCGACGACCACTCCGACACCATCAAGGGACTCACAACCCGCGCGCGTACTATCGCGCGCATCCAGCGCCTCAATGGCGAGCTGAAAGACTTCGCCGCCCTCATCGACGAGCTCGACGACAACCTCGACGTGTACTCCGAGCGCAAGGCCGACATCCGCAAGTCGCTCAAGGAGCTCAACGAAGGAATTGCGCGATGGCAATCGGTCCTGCACGGCCTGCCCAGCGAGCCCGGCTTCGAGCTTTCGCTCAAAGAGGCGTTCGACAGCATCCGCGATCTCTCCGACTCTGCAAAGCAAATCACCGCCGACCAGGAGGCCTACTTCAAAGCCCACCCCGACGAGAAGAATCAGGACCGCTACGAACCGAAATAATGCATGAGCTAGGAGCTAGAAGCTAGGAGATGCTTTCTGCTACCCTCCGATTTGGTGGCCCTCGACCCTATCTCAGACCCTATCTCCATTTTCGAACTCGAGTACCGCGCCCTCCGTCCGCGCGCGCCCATGCCGCCCATTCACGTGCGCTTCCGGCGCTTCACTTCGCTCAACACCACCATTCGCCTTCGCCAGGGCCAAATCCACGCCAGCCTCTCCGATCTTCTCGAAGGCGCGCCTGAATCCGTCCTCCACGCCATCGCCCACATTCTCCTGGCCAAACTCTACCGCAGGCCCATCGACCGGGCGCACAATCTGCGCTACAAGCGTTTCGCATCTTCAGCCGCCGTCACGCGCCAAACCGAGCTCGTCCGCACGGCTCGCGGCAGCAAGCGCTACTTTGGCCCCGAGGGCCGCTACTTCAATCTTGAAGAGGTTTTTGACTCGCTGAACACACGCTTCTTCGGCGGGCTGCTCGGCCGCCCCGACCTCACCTGGAGCGAGCATCACGCCAAGCGTTCTCTCGGCCACTACGACGCCGCCCACAACACCATCGTGGTCAGCCGCGTCTTCGACCGCCCCTCCAGCCCTCGCTACGCCATCGAGTACCTGCTCTACCACGAGATGCTCCACCTCAAGCACCCCGTCAGGACCCGTGGCCTGCGCCGCTGCGTTCACCCTCCTGAATTCAAAGCCGACGAATCCCGCTTCCCCCAACTCGCCGAGGCCCTCGCCTTCATTAAGCGCCTCTAGCAAAGAACGGCAAGCAGCCAGTCAATGACTCGCGCTCTGCTTCCTTCTCCAAGGACGACATACTCCCTAGCCTCGGGGCCGCTTGGCCGCCCTGGAGCAGCCGTGCTATGCTGACGCTTTCCCGTGCAAATCTCAGTCATTCTTGCGCATCCTGACCGGCGCAGTTTCAACCATGCAATCGCCCATGCTGCTTGCCGCAGACTTGAGCGCAGCGGGCATGGCGTTTGGTTCCACGACCTTTACCGGGAGGGATTCGACCCGCTGCTGCCTGCCTCCGAGTTGGACACGAACGCGGCCCCGGGCGTTGATTTGGCTCCTTTCTGTGAGGAATTGCAACGCTCGGATGGATTGGTCATTGTTCATCCCAACTGGTGGGGCCAGCCGCCAGCAGCGATGAAGGGATGGATCGATCGGGTCTTCCGTCCCGGCGTGGCCTACCGATTCCTGGAAGGCGACAGCGGCGAAGGAGTGCCGGTCGGCCTGTTGAGGGCAGAAACGGCAATTGTATTTAATACGTCCAATACTCCGCCGGAGCGCGAGATGCAACTGTTCGGGAACCCGCTCGAAAGACTCTGGAAGAAATGCATTCTGGAGTTCTGCGGCGTGAAGAATGTGGTTCGGGAGACCTTTAGCGTTATCGTCACAAGCTCGCCAGAGCAGCGCGTTGCGTGGTTGAGGCGGGTGGAAGAGATCGTTGAAGCGAACTTCCGGTGAGAAAAGACGCTCAGTGAACGGCCTCACCTGCGTGGCAATTCCATCGCCCCCGTCAAACTCGCCACCTTCTCCACATCGTGGCTCTTGCACCACGATTCCAGCCCCTTCGCCAGCCGCTCCGTCGCGCGCGGATCGGCGTAACTCGCCGTTCCCACCTGCACCGCCGTCGCCCCGGCCAGCATGAACTCCACCGCGTCTTCCGCCGTGACGATCCCGCCGATCCCCAGAATTGGAATGTTCACCGCCCGCGCCACGCCGTACACCATGCGCAACGCAATCGGCTTGATCGCCGGCCCCGACAGTCCTCCCGACACATTGCTGAGCCGCGGCCGCCGCGTCTCCGCATCGATGGACATTGCCAGAAACGTATTCACCAGGCTCACTGCGTCCGCGCCCGCTTCCGCCGCCACTCGCGCCATGTGTCCGATGGATGTCACATTCGGCGAGAGCTTCACAATGAGCGGATGAATGGCCACTCTCTTCGTCCGCTCCACCAGCTCTTCCAGCGAATACGGATCGGTCCCGAATGCCATTCCGCCCGCTTGCACGTTCGGGCACGATGCGTTCAATTCGTATGCCGAAATCCCCTCCGCGTCGTTTAGCCGGTCGATCACCCCGACGTACTCGTTCGTCGTGTGCCCGAACACGTTCACGATCACCTTGCACTTCGGGTGACGGCTCATCGGCGGCAGCTTCCGCTCGAGGAAATCTTCCACGCCCAAATTCTGCAGGCCAATCGCATTCAGCATCCCCGCCGCCGTTTGCACAATGCGTGGCGGCGCGTGGCCCGCCATCGGCTCCAGCGAGATCCCCTTGGTCACGATCGCGCCCAGCTTCTCCAGCGAGACAATCTCTTCAAACTCAATCCCATATCCAAAGGTCCCGCTGGCGGCGATGACCGGGTTCGTCAGCTCCAGTCCGGCAAACGAGACTTTCATGTCGGGCTTCACGGCTCTGTCCTCTTCCCTTCCCGCGGCAATGCGACGCTCCGCTGCTCACGCGGCCCGAGTGCGGCTCCAATGTGGCCCCAACGCTGGCTCTGAACAGCTCTCCGATTCATCATAATTGCCGGGCGCTGCCCGGCCACGCACGGGGTCTGAGATGCGCACGTTCCGCCGCACACCTCCGCCCAACGCAGTCGCGTCTCAAATAAGCAAAAAGCCCCTCGGCGAACGCCGAAGGGCTTTTCGTCTTCGCTTCTAGCTAACAGCCAATGGCTGCTTCTACGCCGTCACCTCTTCGCTCGCGTCCACCTTCACCGGTGTCAGCCAGCCAAACTTGTCCGGCTTCAGCCCGTTGGCGATCCCGTAAAACTCGTCCGCGATCTTCTTCGTAATCTCGCCTGGCTTCCCGTCGCCGATCACGATGCGGTCGATCGACCGGATCCCCTGCACTTCCGCGGCCGTTCCTGTAAAGAACACCTCGTCCGCGATGTACAAGAGCTCCCGCGGAATCGCCTGCTCGGTCACCGTGAAGCCCAGGTGCCGCGCGATCGTCAGCACGCTGTCGCGCGTAATCCCCGACAGCGCCGAATTCCCCAGCGGCGGCGTAAACAGCACGCCGTTGCGCACCACAAAAACATTCTCGCCCGATCCTTCGCTCACCAGGCCATTCACGTCCAGCGCGATCCCTTCCTGGTAGCCGTTAGCATCTGCCTCCATCTTGATGAGCTGCGAGTTCATGTAATTCGCGCCCGCTTTGGCCAGTGCCGGCATCGTGTTAGGCGCCAGCCGGTTCCAGCTTGAAATGCACACATCCGCGCCGCCGTGCCCCGCGAGATATTTGCCCCACGGAAAATTCGCAATGTACACGTCGATTGGCGACCCCTTCGGGTTCACGCCGATCTCTCCGTACCCGCGCAGCGCGATCGGCCGGATGTAGCACGGCGCCACTCCGTTCGCCTCAATCGTATCCACCACTCCAGCGCACAGCTCCTCCAGCGTGAACGGAATCTCCATCCGGTAGATCTTGGCCGAATCCAGCAGTCGCTGCATGTGCTCCGGCAGCCGGAAAACCGCCGACCCCTGCGGCTGCCCGTAGCAGCGCACTCCCTCGAACACGCTCGAACCGTAGTGAATCACGTGGCTCATCACGTGAATCTTGGCTTGATCCCAGTCAATCAGGTTCCCGTTGCGCCAGATCTTCTCAGTCGTTTGTATTGGCATGGGGATTTAGGTGCTCCTCCGTTTCAAGAACTCGCGCACTTCTTACAAGGTTGTCATGATTTGCCCTTTGAAAGCAAGCACCCGCCAGATAATTTCTGACTCTGGTTAATTCCTAACAACCCCCAACTCTATTCCCCGGGCGCGGTCCCCATTGGACGGACTTTACCTGCAAATGTCGGTTTCCTGTGTCGCAACCCGTCTCATGAACGATACAATCCAGTGACTCGGTACCGAGAAGGAGATTCCCGTATATGAGCAAGTTGGGGCGGAGTATTGTCGTGTTCTGCGCAATGACAGTTTTGCTGGCGGGCTGCAAGCCGTCTCAAAGTGCGACGGCCCCTGTGGCCGAGGGTGGTAGCTCTGGCGCGCAAACCGGCGGCAAGCCCGGCACTCCGACTTACGTCTCCGCCTCGCCGCTGCCCAATCAATTCACGACGGCCACCATCACTGATCCATCCTTGAACAACATGCCCTCGGCAACCCTGACCATCCCCGCCGGGTGGAAGCTGCAAGGCATCACCATGATCAGCGCTTGCACGTTTTCGCCGTGGCCCGTCTTCCGAGCCTACTCGCCCGATGCATTAATGCAGATGCGCATCGAGCCGGTGATCGGCTGGCAGTGGCACCCCAACGTGAGAGCCACCTTTAACGCCGGCTGTGCCAATCTCTCCGGTGCGGTTTCGGCGGCCGCCCTCCTGCAGTATTACCTCGGATCCATCCAGGGCGGTGTGCACGTCGTGGGGCCGATGACAGTGCCGTCGGCGTATTCGCAGTGGGCGCAGGCGCAGGCCGCGCAGAAGAATCAGCTTTACAGCAATGCGCCACCGGCCATGCGGAACAACAATACGGCCGACACGGCGGCGCTGCGGATTGAAGTGGTGAATGGGTCGTTCGTGGTGGAGGAGCGGCTGCGAACCGTTGTGGAGTGCTCGGTGAGTACCAATGCGAGCAGCCCCGGGGGAACATGCTGGGCCAGGGTCGATGTTCTCTCAGCGCCCCAGGGCCGGCTCGACGCGTTGGTGCAGTTGGTAGACACGAACAACCTGCCCCACGGCGTGAACTCACCGCAGTGGACGCAGGCAGCCCTGCAACGCCAACAGCAGCAGGCCCGGCAGGCGGAGATTAATTTGACAGCTCAGGAACAACGGGAGAGCCAGATGATCTATCAGCAGTTCCAACAGATCATACAGCGCTCGGCGGCCGAGCACCAGGCCTTCATGCAGCAGCAGGAGTCGCAGTTCGAAAGCGCGATGAACAACGCTAACGCGTCGATGAATGCGCAAAGCACGGCTGCCTCCGACTGGGTGGACTACTCGCTGGACCAGGAAACCGTGATGAACCCCGACGGAAGCACCACCAAGGTTTCCGCCGGCTTTTCGCAGACCTGGACCAACGGGACTCAGTGGTACCAGACCGACGTTCCGAACTCCAATCCGAACGGCGTCCTCGGCGGAAACTGGTCGCCAACCACGCAGGTCCACGGCAACGGGACGCCGGAATGAGTTTCTGGCGAAGGATCGAGTCTTTCGCCGGGCGCGCCAATCCTTCGGCTTTCTTGATGGCCTCCAATCATGCGGTCGCCTTCTACTCGTTCGCCGCGCCAGGGCAACTCCGGGCCTTTTGACCAATCTTCAAATCGGGAGATCAATCGGATGTTCGAGATCTTCAAAGTTTGCTGGGACGTTGTCGTCCTGCGTCATTACTCACGCCAGGGAATGAAACTGTCCGCCGGCGACTATATTGTCGCTATAGGATTCGTGGTTTTCCTCTACGGCACTGCGGTGGCCGCCGCCGTTCTTTACCAAAATCATCCGCAGTACAAATGGGTGCTCATTGCGACCGTTGCGATCGACGGAATTGTCGCCATCGCGATGTTCGTGTGGGAAATCAAATGGTGGATGAAGCATCGTGCTGCCGCACTGGCCGCCCGTTCCGCGCAACCATCCGCGCAAAGTAATCAGCCCGGACAGTAATCGTCACCAGAAAGCGTATTGAATATGTATTGGCTCGGATTCGTCGTGCTAATCGTCTGCATGGCTGTCGCCGGTATCCGCAAAGCGCAGCAGGCCGACACGTGGAGCTGGTCGAAATTCGCCTTGACGCTCGGCTTCCTGGCGCTCTTGGGCGCCATCGTTACGGCGCCCGTCCTGCTGATGAACCCGAACGGCCCTCATTTCTTGTCCGTCTACATCGCGGCCTGGATCGTCGGTCTGGGCCTACTTGCCGGTTTCATCATCCAGGCGCGCCGCTGGAAACTTCCCGACAGCCGAACCTCACTCGAAGCCAACCGTAATCAACCGCCGCCACGCTAGTATTTCTGGGCGCCGTGGCAGACGCTCACTCTGGGATGGGTCGCAGCGTGGGCCACGCACTTCGCCTAGCCGGCCTCTGACGCTGCCGAACCTGCGTGCCAGGAATCGCGTTCCATAAGCCGAATTGAACTTCGTCTTGCCGGCGTCGCAACCCAACACCCTCCGTACACCACAAGTCGTCAGACCACCCGCGATAACAACCGCAGGCTACTTTGAAATCGCGCCAACAAGATTGAGGTCGATCGCGACATCGTTATCCGCTTTCCAAACCATAAAGCTTGGATTCTTGAGTCCCCATTGGACGTAAGGCACCACAAAATGGGCCTTTGCAGTTGCGCTGGCGCCATCGAGATGTACCAGCATGGGGACGGTGATTTCATGAGGTGCGCCCAGCAGGGTAAAGATTCCGGTTACCTGGATGGTCGAGTCGCCTGAAGGGGCGATGGCGCCGGTATAGGTCTTCGGCTCAAACGAAACTGTTGTGTGCTGTTCGACCTCAAGGATGTCCCTGTACATCTTCTTGTCACGACTGTCATTGCCGGTCTTGCCGCTGCCGGCGAGGACAACGACCGAGCCAGACATCCTGGGAGCGCTGCGGTCAAACTCAATCGATCCGGATTGGACGTGAAAAGTGCCGTTAACGAGCTCGTGGGTTGTATTCAGCGTCATGTTCACCCCGCTGGCGTCGGGATTTACGACGAAGGTCTGATGCTGGGCGAGCGCGGCTGGAGCGAGTAGGCCAGCGAGGGCGAAGGCTGCGAAGAATTTCATTGCATCTCTCCTGGGGGATGACTACACAGAGTTACCGGGGCGTAGAGTTGTGGCATTTCGCATGTTCGGATTTAGCTGGCGACTGCAGCCTGAGCGACAGAGGCGTGCTGGGCCACGCGTGTCAGTCTCGCCGTCACGCGCATCACACCGGGCCAGACCCTGAGGCAAAACGGTAATGCAACGCGTGCGAGTGCGTTGTTCAAGCCATCGGCGGCAAACTCGGCAAGGCGCATTTGGGCCAGCAGTGCGGACCGCAGTTTAGCCTGGAAGACCGGTGCCGGCTCCGCTGCAAGATAGGCGGCGACGGCACAACGGGCGGTATGCAGCGCGATGGATATGCCATCTCCGGTGAACGAGGGGATCACAGCTGCCTGATCCCCGATGCAGTAGAGCCCATTCTCCGTTGTGCGGCGGATGTAACCGTAAGGGATATGAGTGATGGCGATCGGCTTGGCCAGCAACGGCTCCGCACCGGCAAGCCTCATAGCGAGGTGTGGACAGTCCTGCTGCATCTTCGCCAGGAAATTCTCCCAGCGATTGCCCACACGTGCCAGATGCCGCTGTTGCACCACCCAGCAGAGGTTTGCAATTCCGCCTTCAACCGGCTGGATTCCACCATAGCCTCCGGGGAAGAGCATTAGCTCAGACGCGCGCGCCAACTCGGCGGCCTGCGCGCGCGCCAGGCGAAAATACATCTTAAACGCGACCCATCGCTCCGGATCCTCGGGACGCTTGTAACCGCGGAGATCGTGCTTTCCTGTCGCGAGAAAAACCGTTGGCGCTTCATACGTGGTGCCGTCGTCGAGCGTAGCTTGCCACGCGTTGCTTGCCGTGCGACCCAGCGCCTGCACACTACGGCCGCGCTCCACACTTACTCCCGCGGCGATAGCCTCGGCGATGAGCGCTGTATCCAGCGCCTTGCGCGTGAGCGATGCCGCGGGAAATGGCAACGGAGCCTCCGCTGCGCGCCTGGCTGCGGCCAGGCGAACATAGTCGATCGGCACCGCGCCAAGCGATGCCACGTCAATCCCAAGCGCGTGCAGGTCCTCAAGGGCCTCACCGCTTAGGAACTCTCCGCAGACCTTGTGGCGCGGTGTGGGCTCGCGTTCGATCAGCGTAACGCCTCGTCCCTTGCGGGCGAGCGCGATCGAAGCGGCACAGCCTGCCACACCACCACCGATGATGAGAACTTCGTCGTGCAACGGAATCCGATTCAGATTGGACGTTCTAACTGGAATCTCCTTTTTCGGATCCGGCACGCTGAATTGTACCGCTCCTGATCGCTGCTACATGCCGAATGCTTCATCATGACGAATGCTTCATTTGGATAGCGGTGCAATTCAAAATCCAAACCACGGGCGCATGTGTTTGACGGGGCGTAGGAGTGAATTGTGAGCCATAGCCTGCTCTGCCCGATCTTTGTGTCAGCGAGATTGTTCGTGGTGCGCTGGTAACTGCGCCAAAATTGCCAATCGGATCATTGATTGGCCTGAAACATCTCCGCCAATGGGAAAGTCGACTGTCGCCGGATCGTCGCCTCTTCGTGGTCCAGCTTCCCCAGGACACACACGCGACGTCTAACCCTATGATACGAGCTGAGGACCTATCGCGCGTGACTATGGCTTACCTGAACCGCATCGCCACTGCCGTACCCGAGTGCGATGTGCATGACGCATTCATCGTCTTCGTCGGGCAGATGCTCCCAGACCCGCGACAGCAGGCGCGGCCGGGACGTTTGTGTTTGGGGCGCTGGATGTGAGACGCACATTCTTGTTGTCGGCCATTTGCCGCACAATTACCATTTCATACGGCTGATCGTTAGAACGAGGCATTGGATGGAGCCAAGCAAATTCATTTTGGCCGCGTTTTTCACAATAACGTTGGCCACAGCAGCGCCGGCAGAACCAATTCCAGTGACACATATCCAACTCCCCCGGCGCGCGTCTATGGTGGCGCGCTCCGAGGCCGGAAAGATCATCGCCCGGGCTGAGTTTACTGAGACCGTGCAAGGCGATGAAGTGACGATGCGCCTGACCTATCGCTTTGTGGACGGGTCGATTGATGATGAGACCACGACGTACACGCAGCAGGGCACGTTTCGGCTCGTGCGCAACCATCACATACAGAACGGGCCATTCTTTGCGATGCCCGTCGACCTTACGGTGGAAGCCGCTACCGGCATGGCGACCAGCCGCACAACGGACAAGGATGGCAAGATACACGTCGAGAGCGCGCACATCGACCTGCCGGATGACCTGGCGAATGGGATCGTTGGAACGTTGCTTGTGAATGTGCCGCCCAATACGGCGCCGTTTCGGATGGGTATACTCGCGCCAGTCTTCGGGGGGCGATTGATTCGGATCGTGATCTCGCCGGAGGGCGAGCAGCCGTTTCACAAGTCAGGACAGACCCTTAAAGCGACGGTGTTTCGCATCCATCCGGAGTTGGGTGGCATCCTGGGCATGCTTGCGACGCTGTTCGGCGTTCAGCCGAAAGATGTGATGGTGTGGGTCCTCGAGGGCGACAAGCCCGCAGTGATGAGGGTAGTTGGACAGATGAGTGGCTTCGGTCCTGTGGTCAGCTCGGAGCTGGAGGGGACCAGTTTCGGGAAATAGGACATTTTTTTTGAAGCCACATCTCAAAAGCGAGAGGTGTATCGCTCGCGTTGATGACGATCCCCTGAAAATCTCATGGCCTGCTGGCCGAACCTCACGCACGACGCGTGGTGAGCTCGCGCCAGTTGAGCCCGAGGTCGACGAGAAGCAGCGAAGCCAGCGTAAAGGCGATTACGCCGACGGCGGCAAAGGTGTCGCCAAGATGGCTCCAGTAGCGCGGCCACAGATTGAGCACGCGGCTGGAAACGAAGGTAAACGTCACCGCGTAGGAACGGGCCATCCACTGGCGATGCACGACGATCTGGCGGTTGCGCGCGGTCATAAAGGCTGCGGTAGTGCAGACGATCCAGGCGCCAGCCTGCATTGCAGTTCCGGGCAAGCCGGGCCGGCCGTTGGCGAGAGCGATCCCGGTAAACGCGCCGATAAACACGCAGCCAACATAGACGCGGCCGAGGACGCGATGCAGTTTCAAGTGGCGCTCGCGAAAGCGCGTCCAGAACTGTATCGGGCCAGCCACGAGAGCGATCACTCCGGCCAGCACATGCGGGATCAGGAGTTGGCGGTCCGCGATGACCTGCAGACGGTACGCGTGGTACATGGGATAGTCGGCGACGAGAAGTACTTCTGAAGTGATAAAGACAAAGAACGCCGTGAGACCCAGCGAAATCCAGAGAACGGTTTTGAATCGGGAACGGGTGGAACTGGGCGCGAGCTGCGTGGTTGTTGCCATTACTCTCCTTCGGGAGGGATGAAGGGCTTGAGGTGTGCCGCTAGTGTAAGAGACGCGAAGAACCCCATTCTGATAGCGTCTCACAGCCAGCGCCAAGTGGGCTGGTAGCCGTTAGCGGCGTCTCTGTTCCCTGTTCCCCGTTGTCCCTTTGCCCCGGTCTGGTCCGAAGACCCCGCGCCCTCAGCGAATCAAGTAGGCTCGCAAGTTGAGTGGCGCTTCGGCGGTACAATCTGACAAGCTGGCAGCGATAGGAGTCGTAGGTGAGATGTCAAAGAAGATCCGAGAGACGCGTAGCAATCCCGGGGAAATTTGGGAGGATTTGATCGTTTCGATCTTAGCGGTTAATCAGTATTCTCTAGAGAAAACCTACGCACTTCTTCCACTTCTCCGCAGAGCTGAAGTTCTTGATCCGGAGATGCTGTGCAACTTGCAGCCTGAAGAGGTCGTGGAGAGGCTCAAAACGAACGGTGTCGACCGGGGATCTTTCATGACCCTGCTCTTCGCTATGCGGCTGGTCTCCCTAGGTGTAGCCTTGCACTCAAAAGGAATTGCGTCGTGCGTAGAAGTAATCTTGAGTAATGATCCTGAAGAAATTCGCAATTTGCTCTTGCCGGTGAACGGGATCGGGCCAAAGGTCATAGGTAATTTCCTCCTGCTTCGAGGCATCAAAGACTAAGGCCGGGATGCCCGACCCAGTCGGCTCTTAAGGGAACTCATTCAATTAAATCCGCGTTCCACTGAAACCTGGGAACTTCCGGAAAGAGGCCGCAGCCGACCGACTCAAGACTCGCGTGGAATCAACGAAGCCAACCCCAAAGCCCAAATTGAGCTGGTAATCTGCCATCGTAGAAGGGTGGATCAGGACTAACTTCACCCGCGCCCTATAATGGCTGAACTCGATTTCATCCTCCAAGCCGTCACGACCGCGAACCACGCCAAGGCCCTCAAGGCGCGTTGCTGGCCCTGCCCAACCCAACAGAAGTCCTCGTAAGCGTTGCATTCGTTCGCGAGCCCGGCCTTAATGCGGTGGAAGCCGCGATCAAACCACTCGCCCCAATGGCCCGCTTCTTCGTCGGCATCCGAAACGACATTACTTCAATTCAGGCCGTGAAGCGTCTCTTGGCGATGAAAGTGAAGCTATATGCCGTTGACACTGGCTCCCGCAATATTCTCTTTCACCCCAAGCTTTACTTGGCCGCCAGCGCGAGCAAGGCAGCGGTCATTGTTGGCAGCGCGAACCTTACCTTCGGCGGCCTACACAATAACATTGAAGTAAGTACCCGCGTGAACCTCGACCTCACCAACGCGGCGGACAAGAAATTCCGCGATGAAGTGATGGATGCTTTCGCGGAGATGCTCAAAATCCACCCGAAGCACGTCTTTTTGATCAAAGACAACACTCATGCAGACGAGCTTTTTGAATCAGGCCGTCTCGCCGATGAGACACTGATTCCCGCTCCGTCTGCTACGAGCAGTGTAAAGAAGGGCGAGCGCGACGATCTCCGGCGCATGAAGTTGAACTTCTCCGCGCCCCCGGTCAAGGTTCGAGTTGTTAAGGGCGCCCCTGCCACAAAGCCCACGAAGCCGGCGAAGGCCGTCCCTGCTGTTCCCTTGCCCCCGGTGTCGGCTGTCAGATATTTGGTTTGGCAGAGTAAGGCGCTTAGTGAACGTGACCTCAACATCCCGACTGGCCCAAACACGGCTGCGACTGGCTCAATGGGCCTGAAGAAAGGCGCACTCGACGACGACAAGATCGACCACCGGCACTACTTCCGAGACGAAGTTTTTGCCCATTTGACCTGGACGCCGGACCCGCCGCCGAAGAAATGGGAACGGGCGCATGCAAACTTTGAATTGGTGGTCAAGAACCTTAATTATGGCGTGTTCAACTTGAAGCTATCCCACCTCACCGATAAAAACTCCACGAGCTACAAGCAGAAAAACTTCATGACCCAACTGCATTGGGGCGATGCCAAGCAATACGTAGCCAAGCGCGATTTGCTGGGCCGTATCCTTTACCTCTATCGCAAGGATACGATCCCGCCAGAATTTACGATTGAAATCGACTAGTCTCCTTCGGCATCCTCTTCCGTGAGACGCTGTCGGCGATTTTTCAAGCGGAGCCACGCAGCCAGAAGCGAATCTTGATTTGATCTAGCTATGCCCATCGCGCCCAGGATTTTCCTATTCTGATCCTCAAGAACTGTTGCCACATTCGATTGGCGCACTAGCGTATCCAGCTTCCTGATTTCAGGGCGAACAGATAGGGGTATTGGCACAAGCAGTTTCTCTATTTCTGTTGGTACTAGCTCTAGGACACCTCCTCCGTAATGCCTCCCTTCAAGCTCGGCACTCAAAGCCGTCAGTGCATTCAGAAAACAATAGACCAGCTTCTCCGGCTGGGAAACGGTCGTTTTGATTCGATAGGCCGTATCCGTGGTGAAGGCTCCGAGCCGGTTATAGATTAAGCGCGGCGTATCATGTGAACGCTTGAGCATTCCAATTTTTGTTGTATAGACAGACGGCACGGCATACCACGGAGTTCTAATCCGGCACTTGTACCGCGTCTGAAGGCTTTGAGATTCGCCAAGCTGGATATATTCGAGCACGGGCTTACTTAACCTCACAGCCTCCTTCTGAAACCAAATGAAATTTGTCGGATTGCCAACGCGGGCGTTTTCTCGATGCTGTTGCTCGTCATAAATCACGCCCGGACAATGCTCGCTCCGCCCAAACATAGGGTGCGCGAACGCTTGCAATTTGAATTGCTGGACGGTTTCGTCCGGCACGAGAAAGAACTTGTTTGCCCCGGTTACGATCCCAACATCAACTTCAGCAATTTGATCAAAGCGATGAACATCGGGCCGTTCGCAAAGCTCATCCAACAAGGCCCGTTCGCTTGTCGTGAGCAGCGCACGGGTCCACTTCCCTTCTACGGTTTTCCCGTTCATTCTTCCGGTGACGTTGAACAGATTGCCAGGGTCATCATTCAGAAACTCACGACCGCTAACTCTTATAATTCCCAGGCCGTCGCTGTGATCTGTCGGAGTTTTCTTTTTTTCTGCAAACAAAATCACAGCGCCCTGCAATGTTCCATCGGACCATATTTCTTCCGGGTCGATAATCATCAGCCGACTGCACGATGTTCCAAGGAACGTCCTAAGCGACTGAGCATGAGCAACGTGAATGATCTCGGATGGAACAATCATGCCCAGCCTTCCACCAGGCTTTAGAAGGGCCATGGACGCTAGGACAAACGGCACCCAGGCATTCGTATGCTTAGTGAAAGGCAAGCCAAGTATTTTGAAAATTGCCTCAGCCTTCCCCTGCGCCTCCTGCGCCAAATACTGGTAGCGAATAAAGGGCGGATTCCCGATAGCGGCGTCAAAGTTTGCCCGTCTTCCTAACATTTCGCCAATCGCCCAGCCAAGAAAATCTTCTCCTTGAATAGACCAATTGAGTAGACGTTGATTCCGGCAACGATCACGTGCCTTAGACGCCTCCGCCTCCAAAATCTCAAATCCAGTGAATGATAGCGATTTAGAGAAGCCAACTTCGCTGAGAGCCTGGACAAAAATGCCGTCGCCGCAGCTAGGCTCAAGTAGCGTCTTCGGGGTGCCTCCTAGCGCCCAACGAGTGATGTAAGTGGCAAGGTCTAGCGGTGTATAGTAGCCGCCCCGAAGCTTCTGCGCGCTCTCGTTTACGATGAAGTTCATTGCTGAGGCCCTCGCTTCAAAGGCTCGAAAATGCTTGGCTGTTGATGCGAACGAATGTGATCGTTGGCTGTTAGTATGAACCACTCCTTGAGCGTTTTGTTCTCAAGAGCAAGCGTCGAATAGAGCCGCTTTTTCAATTCTGGCTCGACTTCCAAAACGATTCTGCCGGATTTTCCCACAGACATGGGCCACCGCCTGTATAACATTACATAACGCACATAACATACCTAAGGAATCTGCGGTCGTCAAGCAAAACGCTTGAATTGGCGGGCACCAACGGCCCAAAGCGCTCACTGAGAGCGCCAAAGGGACGATTGTGACGTTCGGTCCCCGGGAGCGTCCTGAGCCAGTTCGAAGGACGCCCGCTTTTCTGACCGCTGAGCACCGAGCATTGTCTTCGCGTGTCAAGCCCTCCGCCGCCCAAACAACCCCGCCATCTCCGCCTTAAGTCCTTCCTTTTCTGATCTCTGACCCCTAATCCATGATCTCTGTCAAGTTCGCCGATAATTAGCCCCACTTGGCGCACAATTAGACCAGTATGGCGAACTCCTCTCTCCAACTCGCGCGCATCCCTCACCCGCCGGACAGTCGTGCGGGAGCCTGCCCTGAGCGGAGTCG
>PLGG01000016.1 GCA_003138515.1 Acidobacteriaceae bacterium
TGAAAGGTCACACCTAGTCCCTGCTTTATTGATTCACGCCGCTGGCCAGAAAACCTCCGTCGACCACCAGAATCTGTCCGGTCACGAACGAAGCGCTATCGGATGCGAGATAAACCACCGCGCCTACCAATTCCTCGGTCTCGCCGAACCGCCCCATCGGTGTCCGCATCAACAGCTCCTGCCCGCGCGGCGTCGAGTCCAGCAGTTGCGCATTTAAATCTGTGCGAAACACTCCTGGTGCAACCGCATTCACAGTCACGCCTTTTTTTGACCACTCCACCGCGAGCGACCGCGTCAGCGACGCCACGCCCGCCTTGCTCGCCGCGTATGCCGCCACTTCGCTCAGCGCCACAAAACTGTTCAGCGACGCAATGTTGATGATGCGCCCGTAGCCGCGCTCCAGCATGTGTCTACCGAAGACCTGGCAGGCCCGCAGCGTGCCCGTCAAATTCGTATTCAGAATGTTGGTCCACTCGGCTTCGGGCAAATCGAGGGTGGGTGTCCGTTTGATCATGCCTGCGCAATTCACCAGAATGTCCACTTTGCTGAAACGCTCCAGCACCGCCGCCAGCAGCGTCTCCAGCGTGCTACGGTCGCCAACATCTGAAGCCAGCCGCAGCGTCTGCCGCCCGCGCGCTTCGATCTCGCTCGCCGTATCGTCTACTTGTTCTTTGCGGCGCGCCGTGGCAATCACATCGGCGCCGGCATCGGCTAAACCAAGGCTCAAGGCCCGCCCAATCCCGGAGGTCCCTCCGGTCACAACCGCGACCTTGCCTTCCAGGCTGAACAATTGATCTTTCATGCGATCTCCGTGGGGAATTCAAGCGGAACGGCGCGGCCCGAGCTAACACTGGATTCAGGAACCGCTCCCTAAGAATACCGGCGCGATGTGTCGCGCATAGAGATTTTCCGTCACATTCTTCGCGATTACGGCTACGTTGGCCTCAAGCAAATCCAGATAGCGCTGTCCCATCTTCGCGGCCACCTTGAATCCCACATGAAGCAACTGCCGCACGCTGCTGTTGTAGGCCGGCGAGCACTCCACATGCCGCAAGGCCGAAGTGTACTGCTCCGAACTCCATCCCCGCACTTCGTCGGCCGTCGGCAATTTCGTGGGGTCGATGTCGATCACCGTGGCATAAGGCGCGCACAGCTCCTCGCGATGCGCCAATGCCTCGGCATACACTTCCTTGGCCAGCGCCAACGCTTCGCCGCCTGCCTCGGCCAGCCCAATCAGCTCCTCCAACCATGTGGTTCCTGCCGTCTTCAGGTGCACACCCACGTCGAACCGCCTCATCGTCGTATGAATCGCCGGATAAATCGAAAACTTATCGCTGCCCGAGTGAATGCTCAGCTTCAGATTCTCCGGCAGCCCGTATTGCTTCACCGCATAGGCAATGGCCGCCACGTCCAGCGCCATCTCGCGCTCGAACTGCGCCACGTCGCCCACATAATCCACGCCCTTGTTGAATCGCCCGCTGAACTTCGGCGCGATCGTCTGCACCGGAATGCCCTCGTCAGCGATGGCCGCAAGAATAATCAGCAACTCCACCGGGCTCTGCGCGCGATCGGTCTCGTCCATCGAAACTTCGGGAATAAAGTTGCCTGCGCCCCGCGCGCTCAGAACTCGCCGGTACACCTCTCCGGCCTTTTTCACCGCGACCAGAAACTTCCCCGCGGTTTGCCGCAGAAGGTCGGGCGTAATCTCGAAGGCCTCATCGGCCCCCGCCAGCTGAATGCCTCCCTCGAGCTCAGGATGCCGCCTCACAAAGCTCTCGATGTCCCCGGCCTGCGCCGGCTGCCCGATAAAATCGGCCACATCGAACGTGAAAAAATCGCACGGCGCAAGATACTGGTCCACCGTCACGGCCGTAATGTGGTCCGCGTCGCAATAGTACGGCAGCTTCCACCCCAGCGCCTTCACTGCGGCATCTGCTGCCTGCCGCACGCTCGCCGGATCGGACCCGATGATCATGTGTTCGCGGTTCGACTTGTTCCACACCGGCACCACTTCAATTCCGTGGCTTAATGCATTCACGCATGCCTGCAACTGCGCTTTGGCCTGGTGCGCAAACCGGTCGCCCGTGCCAACCGAGTATTTGTTCAGCTTCAATCCTTCGGTCCCCATATTCGTCCCGCTTTGCGAATCACTCAGTTCTTCTGGTTCTCCCTGAGCTCTGCCAGCTTCCTATTCTGTGTGACTGTGCGCCAGTGCGGGCGCGGCGGAACTCTCAAATCGGCTGCGATGCGCCCAGAGTCCCAACCCAGGATTCGCAACAAAGAAAATCTTCTCGCCGTTCACCTCGTTGAATCCGTGACGGAGTTTTGTTGGATCGTGCCGCGCCGTCATTTCCTTCAAATCGCCGTACTCGAATCCAACGCCCTCCACTTCCTTGCGGCTCAGCTCGCCGGGGCACCACCGGATGGTGAACCGCCCCTCCGACGATGCATGAATCAGGTGCGCAGCCGCGCTCAGGTCCGCGGCCAGGTCGGCATTCTCTTCCACCGCTTTGAGCGTGGCCGGCGTGCCATGGTAGCCGTACTTGCGGATCAGCGCATCGATCCCCTTGTCCTCGCCAAACTCCTTCACGCCCGGCGCCAGAATAATCAGCTCAGCCCCGTCGGCCAGAGCCATCCGCGTCCGGTACACCGCCTTGTTGCCGATCCATGTGCTGTGAAATTCCTTAGGGTCCAGATACACAACGGCCTTCTTGATCGGCTCGTCCATCATCTCGAAGTTCACCTTCAGGCTCAGCTCCGCCGCCTTCAGGAAGCACTCAAGATCGTCGCCGATGAACAATCCGCGCACGGCCAGCCCGCCGTTCTTCCCGCGCCCGACTACCGTTTGCACATACACGATCGGCAGATGTCGCAGGAACTTCTCGCACGCGCGGTTCAGCACGTTGCGCACCGGGTTCTCAGCGCGGCCCATGATCCGTTCCATTCCATACACCGCGCCCAGGTAGTGGCTGCGATTGATTCCCTCGCGCCCGCCTGAACCAATCAAAATGTTTTTCGAGTGATTCGCCATCCCGATCACTTCGTGCGGCACCACCTGACCAATGGAAAGAATCAGGTCGAACCCGCCCTGCGAGATCAGCTTGTTCACCTGCGCCGGCCACGTGTAATTCAGTTTGCCTTCCGATTGTTCGCGGATAAACTCGGCCGGCAGCTCGCCCAGTGTTTCAACATCCGTCCGCCAGTTGTGCACGCGGAACAGCTCTTGCGGCATACTCCCGAACATGTGCGCGATCTGGTCCGGCCGCATCGGCGTGTGCGTCCCGATCGCCGGCAGCACGGACTTCATCCGCTCGCCGTAGTGCTCCCACGCATACCGCGTCAGGTCGCCGGCCCGTGAGTGCTCGCGGCTTTGATCGGGCGGTACGGCCAGCACGCTCGTCCGTTTGCCCAGCTTGGCCAGGCTCTCCGCCAGCAGCTCTTTCAATTGCTTTTCGGAGAGATCGGTCTCGGTGCTTCCGACTGAACAATACAGGCTCATACGCGAAACTCCGTCCTTCTGACTTTTGGCCCCGCCATCTGGAAAAAGACCTTACTTGTGTGCGAAGATCCGCTAGCTACTTGCTACTGGCTACGAGCTTCTTACAGCCGGTACGCCTTCTTCACCAGGCCGTAGGTCAAATCGTGCGCCACTTCGTGCGCTTCATCTTCGTCCAGACGATGCTCGGCCACCAGCCCGCCGAGAAACGCGCAATCCACACGCCGCGCCACGTCGTGCCGCGCCGGAATCGAAAGAAATGCCCGCGTGTCGTCGTTGAATCCCACCGTGTTGTAGAACCCGGCCGTCTCAGTGGCTTGTTCGCGGAAACGCATCATGCCCTCAGGGCTGTCATGAAACCACCACGGTGGTCCCAGGCGCAAGCAGGGATAATGCCCAGCCAGCGGCGCAAGTTCGCGGCTGTATGTTGTCTCGTCCAGCGTGAACAGAATGATAGTCAGGTTGCGCTCGTCGCCGAACCGGTCCAACAACGGCCGCAGTGCGTCCACATAATTCGTCGCCCGGGGAATATCCGCGCCCATGTCGCGGCCATAGCGCTCATACACAATGCGGTTGTGGTTGCGCACACTCCCCGGATGAATTTGCATCACCAGCCCGTCCTCCACGCTCATCCGCGCCATCTCTGTCAGCATCTGCGCTCGGAACAGCTCCTGCTCGCCCGCATCCGCTTTGCCCGCAATCACCTTCGCGAACAGCGCTGCCGCCTCGCTCTGCGGCAGGTCCGCCGTCTGAGCCGTTGGATGTCCATGGTCTGTCGACGTGCACCCCAGCGCTTTGAATCTCTCCCGCGCCTTCTTGAGCGCATTCAGGTAGCCCTTCCATGTAGAGCTGTCTTCGCCGTGCAGTTCGCCCAGCTTCGCCACCAGTCCGGCAAATCCATCGAACTCCGGATCCACCACCGTATCGGGCCGGAATGCCGGAACAATCCGCGCCTTCCACCCCGAATCGCGTATCGCCTGGTGAGCCTTCAGCCCGTCCAGCGGCGACTCTGTCGTCGACAGCACCTCAATGTTGAATCTTTCGTAAAGTGCACGCGGCAGAAATTCCGGCTTGCGCAGCTTCTCAGCAATAACATCGAAAGAATAGTCGGCCGACTTCTCACTCAGCCGCTCCTTGAGCCCGAACAGCTCCTGAAACGCAAAATCCAGCCACATCCGCGTGGGCGTGCCGCGGAAAAGATAGTAATGCATTGCAAAAATCCGCCACACCTTGCGTGGATCCTCGATCACCGGTTGGCCGATTCCCAGGTCATCCAAAGAGATGCCCTGGCTGTAAAGCATCCGAAACACGTAGTGGTCGGGTTGCACGAAAAGCGTCGCCGGATCCGGAAACGGCTCGTTGTCGGCAAACCACGCGGCCTGCGTGTGCCCATGGGGGCTGATGATGGGAAGATTGCGGACATGTTCATACAAGGAACGTGCGACTTTACGGGCAGATGCTTCGGCGGGAAATAATCGGTCTTCGTGGAGCAACATGGCTTTCATTCTAATCGTCCCGCGCACCGGTTCACTGGATCACTGGCGGAATCAGAGGTCAGACCAGAAGTATACACATCCTCTCCGCCTTCCGCCCTTCTTTCGCTTTCTTCCCGCCTCGTCGAAGTTTCTCCAACCAGACCCGCGCTTTCGGTGATAATCTCGCTTTGACATTGATTTTCAGTATCGCAAGAAGGTAGCTCATCGAATGCCCAGGGCGAAAGAAGAAGAGCGCAATACACACCTCACGATGCAAGTGGTTAACCACATCCGCTCCCTTATTGAGAGCGGAACCCTGCAGCCAGGCGACAAGATACCACCGGAGCGCGAGTTCGCCCGTTCCCTCAAAATCAGCCGCGCCAGCCTCCGCACCGGCATTGGTTACATGGCTGCAATGGGAGTCATGAAGATCCGCCACGGTGTCGGCACATTCGTCGCCGACGGCCCTCCTCAATTCGGAACCGCATCACTCTCGCTCATCGGCGCTCTGCATGGCTTTCAGTCCTGGCAGATGTTCGAGTCCCGCATCATCCTTGAGAGCCATCTCGCCGCCCTCGCCGCCGAACGCGGCAAGCAGGAGCAATTCGCCGCCCTTGGCGATGAAGTTGCCGACATGTTCGCCTCCATGAATAGTCCTGCCGACTTTCTCATCCACGATCTGCTCTTTCACCGCATCGTTTCCCAAGCCTCGGGCAATCCCATTCTGGCAGCCATCATTGAGACCGTCACCTCGGCCCTCTACGACTCTCGCCGTAAGACCGTCGAACGCTCGACTGACATGCGTGAATCCGCTGAAATGCACCGCGAGATCTACCGCGCCATCCGCACGCGCAACGCCAAGGAAGCGCACAATCTCATGGAGCAGCACCTGCGCATGGCGCAAATTGCGCAGGGAATGGAGCGCCCCACGGGCCGCAAAGCTTCGGCTGTCGCGTCAAAGAAGAAGCATGCGCGCGCCGCATCCGCTGCTTAGCAGCGCTTCGTGCGGCTACTCGTCGCGCCGAAGACTGTCTTTGTCATTGCGTTCCACCAGCATCGGAGTCTTTGTGAAGACCCTCCGTATTCTTTCCTGTTTTCTCGCACTCGCATCCACCGCCGCCCCTCTCATGCTCTGCGCCGCTACACCAAACGATGAATTTCCCTGGTCCCAGCTTGCCGCCAATTCCGCGATCGCCCGCTGGCCCGATGGCCGGTTCGTTCCGCCCGCTGCTCCCTGGATCTGGAACTACGAGCTCGGCACCCTCCTCGAAGGCTTCGACTCTGTTTGGCTGAACACCGCCGATCCCCGCTACTTCCGCTACATCCAAAACTCGGTCGATGCCCTCGTCGCGCCCGATGGCTCGATTCCAACGCTCAAGCCGGAAGAGCATCAGCTCGACGACATTCTCCTCGGCCGCCAGCTTCTCTTTCTTTATCGCGTCACGCAGAACAAGCGCTATCTCACCGCCGCCACCTTTCTTTACGATCAGCTCGCTCACCAGCCGCGAAACGCCGCGGGCGGCTTCTGGCACAAGCAGCGTTATCCCAACCAGATGTGGCTCGACGGCCTCTACATGGCCGAGCCGTTCTACGCGGAATACGCCACGCTCTCGCATCACCCCGACAAACTCGCCGACATCACGCATCAATTCGCGCTCATGGAACAGCACGCGCGCGATCCCCGCACCGGACTCCTCTATCACGGCTTGGATGAGTCAAAACAGGAGCGCTGGGCCAACAACGAAACCGGCGACTCTTCCGAATTCTGGGCGCGCGGCATCGGCTGGTACATGATGGCCCTCGTCGATACGTTGCAGTACTTCCCGGAAGACGACCCCGGCCGAAAACAGCTCCTCGCCATCCTCGCCCGCACCAGCACTGCCGTCTCGCGTTATCAGGACCCCTCCACCGGTCTCTGGTACACAATGATGAACAGGCCCGGCCAAAAGGGAAACTACTTCGAATCCTCCTCCGCCTGCATGTTCGTCTACGCGCTCGCCAAGGGCGTGCGCCTGGGCTATTTGCCTCAGACCTACTCGACCAATGCCGAGCGCGGATATAAAGGAATCCTCTCGCGCTTCACTAGCATTGCCCCCGAGGCAAACTTCTCGCTGACGGACACGGTAAAAGCCTCAGGCCTCGGAGGCGACCCCTATCGCGACGGCACCTACGCTTACTACATCGGTGAAGAAGTCGCCATCAACGATCCCAAGGGTGTGGGTGCTTTCCTTCTCGCCAGCTCCGAGATGGAAACCGCGCAAAATGCGAAACTCGGCCTTGGACGCACCGTCATCGTCGACGGCTGGTTTAATTCGCAGCAGCGGGCTGACGCCTTCGGCCAACAGGTCAACTTCCACTACAAGTGGAATACATGGGATCAGCCGGGCTACTCGCTTTTCGGCCACATCTTCCGCAACTTCGGCGCCGGCACAAAAGAGCTCGATGCGGAACCCAAATTCGCCAATCTTCGCAACTCGCAGATCTACCTCATCGCTTCACCTGACAATCTCGACAAGAATCCGCATGCGCACTTTGCCAACGCTGAAGATTCGGCACAGATCGCGGAGTGGGTCAAATCCGGCGGCGTGCTCATGATCATGGAGAATGACACCTCCTTCGCCAACCTCGATCACTTCAACGTCGTCTCCGAAAAATTCGGCGTCCACTTTAACAGTGTCCTCCGCAAGCACGTCATCGGCACAGATTGGGAGCAGGGCAAAATCGTCATCGACGGCAATGGCCCCATCTTCCACCGCCCGCATACGATCTTCGTCAAGGATGTTTGCACCATCTCGGTGAGCGGGCCGGCCCGTGCGGTGCTTACCGATGGCGATGACATCTTCATGGCGACTGCCAAATACGGAAAGGGCACCGTCTACGCTATGGTCGATCCGTGGCTCTACAACGAGTACACCGACGGCCGCAAACTCCCTGCCGCCTATGACAATTTCGCCGCCGGCAACGAGCTCGTCCCCTGGGTCCTCGAGCAAGTCCCGCGCTAATCCGGCTCGTAGCTATTTCGAATCCATTGCAATTTTCACGGCAGTAGAATGGAGTTGGCATCGCGACGAAATCACAGAGGTTGAGAGCGGCGACAAACGTTTCGGCGCGCAGGTCTCCAGAGGCAAATCGCGCCGCTCGCCACGAACAAACCAAAGCTAATAGCTAAGAGCTGCTCTTTGGGAGGAAAGATGAAGACCGTACTGATGGCCGACCCAGTGCGCTACCCGCGCATGAACACCGACGAGCTGCGCGACACATTTCTGCTCAACGCGCTCTGCGAGCCAGGCAAACTCCATCTCAATTACGTCGATCTCGATCGTGCCTTGGTCGGCTTCGCGGCTCCGCTCGACGCTCCCATCGCTCTTCCCACCGATCCCGACCTCCGAGCGACCTACTTCACCGAGCGCCGCGAGCTGGGCGCGCTTAACATTGGCGGCGCAGGCGTCATCACCGTCGAAGGCAGGAATTACGAGCTCAGCAATCTCGACGCTCTCTACATCGGCCGAGGCAACAAGCAGGTCTCCTTCGCTTCAAAAGGCAAGTCCGCTCCCGCCATCTTCTACCTTTTGAGCTATCCCGCTCACGCCGAGTACCCAACTTCGCTCGTCCGCAAGGAGGACGCCATTCCCACGGACCTCGGTAGCTTCGAAAGCTGCAACAAGCGCACCATCTGCAAGTACATCCATCTCCAGGGCGCACGCAGTTGTCAGCTCGTTATGGGCGTCACCCATCTCGCCCCCGGTAGCAACTGGAACACCATGCCTCCGCACACTCACATGCGCCGCAGTGAAATCTATATGTACTTCAACGTCGCCACAGATGCGCGCGTCATGCACTTCATGGGGCCGGCCGCCGAATCCCGCCACATCGTCATGGCCGACAAAGGTGTCGTCATCTCACCCGGCTGGTCGATCCATTGCGGTGTCGGCACCCGCGCCTACAGTTTCTGCTGGGGCATGGGCGGCGAAAATCAGGACTACGCTGACATGGACCCCGCTCCCGTCGAATCTCTGCGGTGAAGTCTGCCCGCCGAATTCCGTTCGCCGATCCACATCGGATTCCAGCGCAAATCAAAAGCGGCGATCTCCATCAAGGAAATCGCCGCTTCGTTTTTCCTGTTCCCTGTTCCCTAATTGTGACCTTTCAATAGGTTGTC
>PLGG01000053.1 GCA_003138515.1 Acidobacteriaceae bacterium
AAGGTGCTGAGCTGGTACGACAACGAGTGGGGCTATTCGAACCGCGTCGTCGACCTCATCGGCTTCCTGGCCAAGAAGGGGCTGTAAGAAACAGTGGTTAGTGACTAGTGGTTAGTGGTTAGTTTTGGAGTGACTGCTTTAGGGCGCAGTCACTCCAACCAAGCTGCTGCCCCTCTTTGACAAAGCGGCTGTTGACCATCGGCGATTACTTACTAACCACTATTCACTAACCACTATTCACTGTTTCTGAAAGGCATCCTCCATGGCCAAGCTTTCGATTCGAGACATCGAACTGACCAACAAGCGGCTGTTCATCCGCGTCGATTTCAACGTGCCGCTCACTGAAGACGGCACGGCCATCACCGACGACACGCGCATTTTCGCAACGCTGCCCACCATCGAATACGCGCTCCGGCAAAATGCCAAGGTCATTCTGGCTTCGCACCTGGGCCGGCCCAAGGGCAAGCCCAACCTGAAGTATTCGCTCAAGCCGGTGGTAACACGGCTGCGCGAACTGCTCGACAAGAAGCTGGGCGAGGGCGTGAATGTTGCCTTCTCGCCGGACTGCGTGGGCGAGATTGCCGAGGAGATGGCGCGGCAACTTGAATCGGGCCAGGTGCTGTTGCTCGAGAACCTGCGCTTCCACGCGGAAGAAGAAGCCAACGATCCGGCCTTCTCAAAGGCGCTGGCCGCGCTGGCCGAGGTCTACGTGAACGATGCATTCGGCTCAGCGCACCGCGCGCACGCATCCACTGAGGGAATCACGCACTATTTGAAGCCTGCCGTGGCCGGTTTGCTGATGGAAAAAGAAATCACTTATCTCGGCAAGGCGCTTGAGAATCCGGAGAAGCCGTTCGTGGCCATCATCGGCGGTTCGAAGATCTCCGGCAAGATCGACGTGATCCAGAACTTGCTCGACAAAGTCGACACGCTGGTGATCGTGGGCGGAATGGCGTACACCTTCCAGCGCGCGCTCGGAGTGAAGACCGGCAAGAGTCTCGTCGAGGAAGACAAGATCGACCTCGCGAAGGAAACACTGACCAAGGCAAAGGCCAAGGGCGTCAAGCTGCTGCTACCCGTCGACAACATTCTGGCCGACAACTTCGCGGCGGACGCGAAGACGCAGGTGTGGGACTGTTCGGTGGATTTTCCTGACGATTGGCAGGGGCTCGACATCGGCCCGAAGTCGATCGAGGCGATTAAAGAGGTGGTTGCGACGGCGAGGACCATCGTCTGGAACGGGCCGGCGGGTGTCTTCGAGTTTCCGCGCTTCGCCGTGGGAACGAACGCGATTGCGAGAGCCGTAGCGGCCAACCGGGCAGCCACGTCCATCATCGGCGGCGGCGATTCGGTCAGCGCGATCAACCAGGCCGGAGTAGCCGACCAGATCACGCACATCTCGACGGGCGGCGGGGCTTCGCTCGAGTTTCTTGAGGGCAAGAAGCTGCCGGGCGTGGAAGCGCTGACAGACAAGTAAGACAGTTTTCAGTGATCAGTTTTGAGTTGTCATAAAAAGAATCGCATCCCGCCGAAAGGCGCAAGATGCGATTCTTTTTATGAAGCCCGCGGGCCCGGAGGATAGAGAAGCGCTGTGGCATATTACACACGGGTCCTCTCGAAAGATGAAGAATTCCCTCCCTTCGAAGATCTCGCGCAGTTGATTCGCGCGGAGCACCCTGAGTACCGGCTGACAATAGAAGAAGGAACCGAAGAGGAATGGGACACTCTTCTGCTCTCGGGAATCGACGAAGTCGAAGTTGCCCTGATTGAACGCAATCCCGTCACGGATGGGTCGATCGGCCAGGATGAGATCGCGGACTTTATCGAGGACATGCAGGATTGCAGGCCGAAAAGCGGCGTTCAGTGGCTTCACAATTACCTGGCCTCCGTGAAAACGATCTATGCGTTTCAGCACCTGCAAGGTTCGGAAACAGAGGAAGGCAGCAACGCGCTCCACGCCCTTCGCTCGGCACTTTGGGAGCGCGGAGATGCGATTATTCAGGCCGACGGAGAAGGTTTCACGAATGAGGATGGCTACCATATCATCTGGCAGTTTTCCGATTCGGTTTCAGGGCCCTGGAAGATGGGTGTGCTTCAGGATGGGGTCTGGCGCCATTTCTCGATGGATCTTGGAGATCCCGATCATCGAGCTGCTTTCCTGAAGGGCGCGGTGCCGGACGATTTGACAGCGGTACTGGGATCAGGCTCGTAGAGCTTGGAAGCATTGTTTTCGAATTGGGCCTCCCGCTTTCACTCTGTGCTCGCCATCACCCGGATCGAGGAAATCCATCCACTAAAATCGAGTTGAGGAAATTGAAAAATGTCTCGTAAAGCACTGATTGCCGCCAATTGGAAGATGTATAAAACGCCCGCGGAAGCCAAGGCGTTTGTCGATGCTTTTTTGCCGCTCGTTGCCTGGCACACGCGCGACGAGATTGCCCTGTTCCCTTCTCCGGTGCTGCTGCCGACCGTGGTTGAGGGGTGCAAGGGATCGAATGTTGCCGTCGGCGCGCAGAATATCCACTTCGCCGAGGAGGGCGCCTTTACCGGCGAGACCTCGATTGTGCAACTGAAGGCCGTGGGCGGCACGCATACGCTCATTGGCCACTCCGAGCGGCGGCAGTACTTTGCCGAGACTGACGAGATCGTAAACAAGAAGCTACACACCGCGCTCAAGCACGGCGTTGTGCCGGTGGTATGCATCGGCGAAGTGCTGGAAGATCGCGAGGCCGGCAAGACAGCGAGCGTGCTCAAGACGCAGGTGACGGGCGCGTTTGCGGGCATCGTGCCTGAGGCCGCAAAGCCGATCGTGATTGCCTACGAGCCGGTGTGGGCAATTGGCACAGGCAAGACCGCGACGCCGGAGATTGCGGCCGACGCTCACCGGATCATTCGCGCGGAAGTGGCCACGCTCCTGGGCGCCGATGTGGCTGCGGCAATGCGGATCCTTTACGGCGGCAGCGTGAAACCCGACAACGCGACCGCGCTGATCGGCTTGGAAGAGATTGATGGCGCGCTGGTGGGCGGCGCGAGCCTTAAGCCGGATTCGTTTACCGCGATTGTGAAGTACTAAGGCAGCAGCGGAGTTAGCGGAGCTAGTGTAGTCTGCGGGGCTGGCGGAGCTAGTCAATAAGCGCGTCAGCGGGTCGCGCGGAGCGAAACGCTTCGGGCGGCTCTTTATTTGGCGGATGAATCCCCGCTACATCGCTGGATAGAAGCTGGCGATCCAGTTCTGCAGCAGCGCCGGGAAGCAACCTAACACGAGGACCGCGGCGCCAATGAGCAGCAGCACGGCGAGCGTCACCGGGTGCACGCGAATCGGCGATTCGTCGCCGGCCGGCATCACATAAGCGCGCTTCAGGACTTGCAGATAGTAGTAGAGCGAAACGGCGCTGAATGCGATGGCAACGGCGACGAGCGTGAGAGCCTCGGCCGGAAGCGAGGACAGGGGCCCTTTAAAAAAGCCATACCAGCCCCCGTTGAGCACCGTGGCGAATAGATTGAACTTTGCCCAGAAGCCGACGAACGGCGGAATTCCGGCGAGCGAAAGGAAGAGCACCAGCAGCACAGCGGCGAGCAGCGGGTTGCGCTTATGCAGGCCGAGGAAGGAGTCGAGCTTGTCCGAGCCTGTAGCGCGCTCGACCACGCCGACGACGCCGAATGCGCCGATCGTGGTGAGGCCGTAGGTGACGCTGTAGTAGAGGATGGCCTGCGCGCTTGCGTTCGTCCAGGAGAAGAACGCGAGCCCGAGCAGAATGTAACCGGCGTGCGCGATGGCAGAGTACGCAAGCAGGCGGCGAACGCTCGATTGCGCCAGTGCCGCCAGGTTGCCAAAGACCATCGAGAGCACCGAGAGATCCATGAGGATCATCGGCCAGATGGTGACGAAGCCGACAGTGACGGGAGGTTGCGGGGTGCCGGCAGGGAAAACAGTGAAGGTGACGCCGCCGCCCTTCAGGTGCAGCATCGCGGGCCACCACAGAATTGCGTGGCTGATCGAGATGAGCAACGCGAAGCTGGCGACCTTAGAGACGGACGCGATGAATGCCGCAGCCGGAGCAGGAGCGCCTTCGTAGGTGTCCGGCGCCCAAAGATGGAACGGGAAGGCGGCTATCTTGAAACCAAGACCGGCGGCAATCATCACCAGCGCGATGTACAACAGCGGAGCGCCGCCGTTGGCTGAAGCCATGTAGGTACCGAGCACAACTTTGGGCAAACTGGTTGAACCCGAGAGCCCGTAGAGATAGCTGAAGCCGAAGAGCAGAAACGCAGCCGACATTCCGCCAAAGAGGTAATACTTGATGGCGGCCTCAGCGCTTTTACCGGATTGTTTGTTAAAAGCGGTGAGAATGTAGAGGCCGAGGCTCAGAAGTTCGAGGCCCACAAAGATCACCAGCAAATCCTGCGCGGCGGAGATGATCAGCCCGCCTGCCGCCGCCATCAAGACGACAGAAACGTACTCGCCGGCATTACGGGTGAAGGCAGAATCGACCAGCAGCAGAAGGGTCAGCGCGGTGAGCACGAGGATGGCGACCTGTGCAACGCCTGCCGAGCCGCCCGCCGCGAGCAGAAGATCGCTGCCGGCGCTGAATCCTGCCCATCCCGCCGCATAGACTGCCGAGACAGCGGCAATACATCCGCCAACTCCAATGACGGCGGCGACTGTTGTGCGAATTTGTAGAGCAGCTTTGCGTAGGAATCCGAGATCGACGACGAGCACGAGCAGCGCGGCGATTTCGAGAGCCGTTTCAGGCAGCGTGGCACGGAAGAGGTCGGAGTAGTTCATTGCGCGCCTCCCGCAAGCAGCGCCTTCACGGCCGGCTCAATCGAATCGAGAAGAATACGCGGATAGAGGCCAACGACGAGCGTGGAGATGCCGAGCAGCGCGACACCGGCAATCTCGGGCCAGGTGATTGAGGCGAATTTGTGCGCCTGCTCTGATCCAAGCTCATGCGGGCTGGGCAACGCGTCGGTGAAGAACGCCTTTTGCAGTGCGCGCCAGATGTAGGCAACGCCGACGATGATGCCGATGCCGGAAACCGCGGCCCACCAGGGATTGGCTTGCCACGCGCCGACGAGGACTTGCAGCTCGGCGACGAATCCGGAGAAGCCGGGCAGGCCCATTGACGCGACGCCAGCAAAGACAAAGGCCCACGCCGCGAAAGGCAGCCGTCGCGAGAGATGCATGGGGCCGAGCTCGGCGAATTGGCGCGTGTGCGTGCGGTCGTAGACGATGCGGCCGACGATGGCGAACAAGAGCCCGGCGATGACACCGTGCGAAAACATCTGCAAGACCGCGCCGTCAAGTCCGATCTGGTTGAGCGTCATGAGGCCGAGGAGCACAAAGCCCATGTGGCTCACGCTGGAGTAGCCAATGACGAACTTGAAGTCCGTTTGCGCGAGGGCGACGAGCGCGCCGTAGACGATTCCGATGACGGCGAGCCACGCAAAGACATCGCGCCATGAGCCGATGCCAATCAACGAAAATCCCCAGGGATCGAGGCCGTGCGGAAAAAGTCCGATGCCGACGCGCAGGCAACCATAGGCTCCTAGTTTCATCACCACGCCGGCGAGCAACATAGAAGCAGCGGTGGGCGCGGCAACGTGGCCGGTCGGCGCCCACGTGTGAAACGGCCACATGCCGGCGAGAATCGCAAAGCCGACAAAGACCAGCGGGAAGCACCACATCTGGAAGCTGACGGGCAGGCCGGCGTGCGCAAGGTCGACGAGCGCGGTGGAGTGGCTGCCCGCCGTCGTGTAGGCCGCGAGCAGACCGATGAGCACCATGGCCGAGCCAACGAAGGAGTAGAGCGCGAGCTTCATGGCGCCGTATTCGCGGCGCGTGGATCCCCAGATGGAGATGAGAAAGTACTTGGGGACGATGGCGATCTCATAAAACACAAAAAGCAGGAAGAGATCGCCGCTCAGGAAGACTCCGTAAACGCCGCCGATGAGCGCGAGATAAAACGCGAAGAACTGGTTGGTGCGCAGCTCGATGTTCCAACTGAAGAGAACGCCTGCGACGGCTGCGATGCCGGTGAGCAGAACAAGCACGCGGCTGATGCCGTCGGCAGCAAGCAGAAAATGAATGCCCATTGAGGGCACCCAAAGCACGTCGACGAAGACCTGGCGGCCCTGGCCCATGCCGGCGGCAAAGCCAGCGATGCCAATGGCGAGCCCGGCCACAGCCACGGCGAGCGCCCACCAGCGCGCAACCTCGGGCTTGGCCTTGGGCAGCAGCGCTGAGATCAGCGCGCCGGCAAACGAGATATAGATCGCCCAGGCCATTCTCTAAAATCTCCAGTGCGCCAGCAGGTTCACGACAGTGGGATTGATCGTGTCGAGAATCAAGCGCGGCGCAAGCCCGACGAGGAACATGAGCCCGATCACGGGTGCGAGGGCCAATCGCTCGCTGTGATGCAGATCGGGGAAGTTGGCCCAGTGCTCGGGAACGGGGCCGGTAAAGACTTTTTGAATGACGGTGAGGATCACGATCGCCGTCACGAGCAGGCCGAGAATCGAAATCGTTGCCGCGACCCAAGCGAGCGGAAAAACACCGCGGAAGATGAGAAACTCGCTGACAAAGCTGTTCAGACCGGGCAGGCCAAGCGATGAAAAGAGCACGATCCCCATGAGCCCCGCGAAAACCGGCGCGGGCTTGCGCAGGCCGCCAAAGTCGTCGATTCCGCGCAGGCCACCGGTGCGGAACTGAATTATCGCGATGAACCAGAAGATGGCCGCCGCAGTAATACCGTGATTGAACATCTGAAGAATGACGCCGTTGAGCGCGGCGGCTTGGCTGGCTTGAGCGGCCGCGCCCGAAACTGGAACGGCCAACGCAAAAATACCGAGCAGGCAGTAGCCAAGGTGATTCACAGAGGAGTAGGCAAAGATGCGCTTCAAATCCTTTTGCGCGGCTGCGGCCCACGCGCCCATGACCACTGTGATGACGGCGAGAACGAGAAGCGGCGTGCGCATGGCGGCGATCTGCACGCCGAATATCGGCAGCGCGATGCGCAGCAGGCCGTAGACGCCCATCTTCGACATCGCGCCGGTGAGCAGCATGGTGACGGGTGAAGGCGCCTCAGCATACGCGGCGGGCAGCCAGGTGTGGAAAGGCGCGAGTGGCACTTTGACTGCGAAACCGGCGAGCACGCCGATGGCGAGCCAGGGCATCGCCGCGCCCAGATGAGCCGCGACCATCTGCGCCAGCGCGCCCGACGCGGCCATGGCTGCGAGATCGCCGAAGTCCATCGTCCCCGGCGCGTATTTCGTCCCGGTGGAAAGAAACAGGGCGAGAAACGAAATCAGCAGCGCCACCGAGCCGGCCATGGTGTAGACGAAGAACTGCGTAGCCGCGGGACCGCGGCGCGGTCCGCCCCACAATTTGATGAGGAAGAATGCGGGGATGAGACTCAGCTCCCAAAACAGGAACCAGTGGAAGAAATTGAGCGCGGTAAAGGAGCCGAAGAGGCCCGATTCGAGGATGAGGATGAGGCCGTAGAAAAGGCCGGGCATGTGGTGCACTCGGTGCGCCGCGTCGACCGACATGAGCGTGACGACGGCGGAGAGCAAAAGCATAAGCGCGCCGAGGCCGTCGACGCCGAGGTGGTACTCGATGCCCAGCGATGGCGCCCAGCTGTGCAGCTCAACGAGGCCGATGATTCCGTTGGCGGGCAGGCTGATCCATACGACGAGCGCGACAGCGAGGCAAGCCAGCGAAGTGACCAGCGCGACGCCGCGCGCATGCTTGCCCGCGAAGAGCGCGATGGCCGCGCCAACGAGCGGCAACACCGTGAGGAGCGTCAAAATCGGAAAGCCGGTCGCGAGTTCGTTCATGGCCGGCTGCTCCAGAAAAGAATGACGGCCAAAGCAACCACTGCGACGGCCAGGATTCGGAGGTAGTTTTGCACGCGGCCGCTTTGAAGACTTGCCAGCAGGCCGCCGCCTTCAGAAAGCTCCTCGCAGGTTTTGTCGAATCCGCCGTCGACCCAGTTGATGTCGAGCAGGCGGTTGAGTTGCGCCCAGAGGGCGAAGATCCAAGCAACGAGAGCAACGATTCCGCCCCAGACGCGGCGATCGATCCAATCGGCCACGCGCCCCCACCACGCATAGAAAGCAATCACCGTGACGCCGTAGAACTCGTCGACGTAGAGGCGATCGCGCAGCGGGGCCCATAGCCAGGGCACGGATTTTTCGAGCGCGTCGGGCTGTTCCGGTTTTGGCGATTTCTCACCGTAGAGCCGCCAGCCGAAGCCGAGGCCGAGAAAAACGACCAACGAAGAAGTGGCCATGAGCAGAAGGAAACCCGGCTCGATGAGGCTATGGACGCTGAACTCCGCCGCTCGGCCTTCAAGAAACGCGTGGAACCACGGCCAGGCTGGAGTTCCGATCAGGCCAAGCGCCATGGCGAAAAAGGCAAGGATAACAAGCGGCAGCGTCATCACCATCGGACTCTCGTACGCCGGTTTGGGTCCGCGCCAGTAGCCGAGGAAGACGTAGCAGACCTGCCGCGTCATGTAAAAGGCGGTCAGAAGCGCGCCAAAGACAAGCAGGTAAAACGGACCCTTGATGACGGACGAATGCTGCGCGGCTTCGAGAATTCCGTCTTTCGACCAGAAGCCCGAGAAGAAGATTGGGAACCCGCACAGCGCAAGCATACCGATGGCGTAAGTGATGAAGGTCAGCGGCATGTCGACCTTGAGGCCGCCCATGCGGCGAATGTCCTGCTCCTCGTGGCAGCCGTGAATCACCGAGCCCGCACCGAGGAACAACAGCGCCTTGAAGAATGCGTGCGTAATGAGGTGGAACATGCCCACGGCGACTCCGCCGAGTCCGAGTCCGGCCATCATATAGCCGAGTTGCGAGACCGTGGAGTAGGCGAGGATGCGCTTAATGTCGTTTTGCGCAACGGCGATGAGCGCAGCGAAGACCGCGGTCGCAGCGCCGACCCAGGTGACAACGGTGAGAGCAACGCTCGTTCCGCCGGGTTGCGCGCCGATCGACATGATCGGAGCGCCCGCGGCCATGAGAGGATAAACGCGCGCAACCAGAAAAACGCCCGCTGCGACCATGGTGGCCGCGTGAATGAGCGCGGAGACCGGCGTGGGGCCTTCCATTGCGTCGGGCAGCCAGACGTGCAGTGGAAGCTGGCCGCTCTTGCCCACGGCACCGGCAAAGATGAGCAGGCCGATGGCGCCGGCTGCGCTCAGGCCAAGTCCCGCGTGCTGTGTCACCAGGACCGCCAGCGAAAGCGGCTCGAGCGAGCCGATTCCGTGATTGTAAAAAAGCAGCGTGCCGGTCTGCGAGAACAGCCAGACAATTCCGAGAAAAAAGAAAATGTCGCCGAAGCGCGTGGTAATAAAGGCCTTTTTCGCCGCTGCCGCAGCCGCGGGCTTCTGATACCAGAAGCCGATGAGCAGATACGAAGTGAGGCCGACGATCTCCCAGCACATGAAAAGGAGAAGCAGGCTGTTCGAGATCACGACGCCGAGCATCGCTCCGGCAAAAAGTGACAGGAAGCAGAAAAAGCGCGTGAAGTTCTCGTCGTGGGCCATGTACCCGACGGAGTAGATGAAGATGAGCAGCCCGACAAAACTGACCATCACGAGCATGACCGCGGCGAGGGGATCGAGGACCCAGCCGAGATCGACGGCAGAGTGGCCGAACTGCAGCCAAGTGAAACTGACAGTCTCACGAACGACCGAGCCGTGCGCCCAACCGCGGAGAACATGCGCAAAGGCGATGAACGACAACAGCAACGAGAAACCGAGCGAACCAATGGCAAGCGTGGACGCGAGCTTGCGCTGAGGCTGCTTGAGCAGCGCGATGATTCCTGAGGCAACCATCGGAACGGCCGGGATAAGCCACAAATTCCTCGCAATGGAGGAAGCGGCGAATTGGGGAGTGAATGCAGCGGATTGCTCGATCAAGCTCTCACCCCTTCATCCTGTCGATCTTGTCGAGTTCTGCGGTGTTGGTGTGGCGATAGATGGCAATCACGAGGCCCAGGCCCACGGCAGCCTCTGCCGCGGCCACCGCAATGGAAAAGATCGCGAACATCATCCCTGTGAGCGCCTCGGGATGCGGGCCGAAGCGCCAGAAGGCGATCAGATTCAGGTTGGCCGCGTTGAGCATGAGCTCGATGCCGATGAGGACCAGGATGGCGTTGCGCCGCACGAGCGCGCCGCCGAGGCCAATGGCGAAGAGCAACGCCGCGACGAGAAGATAGCCGGCAAGAGGCGTCGTCATCGCGGCCTCTCTTTCTCGTGCATGGCCACGATGACCGCGCCAATGGTGGCTGCGGTGAGCAGCAGGGCGACGATTTCGAGCGGCAGCACGTATCGGCCCACAAGCGCGATGCCGATGTCGCGCACGGTGACGGACGGCACGGCGTTTTGTTGTGGCACCGCGCTTACGCTGGCAAGCACTGCCCATCCGAGCACAGCAAAGACGGCCGCGGCGATGACCAATCCCAAAAACCATGTCTTGCTGAAGACGCCGTCCTTCGGCAGTTCGGAGCCGCGTGTGAGAAGGATGGCGAAAACAATAAGGATCGCGACAGCGCCGATGTAGACGAGAATTTGCGCGAAACCGGCGAACTGGGCGTCGAGCTGAAGAAAGAGCAGGGCGAGTCCGGCGAAGGCTACCGTAACGGCGAGCGCGCAGTGAACGAGTTGCTTGAGCAACACCGTCGCCAGGCCGCCGGCCAAGGTGAGAGCCGCCAGAATGTAAAACACCGCATTCATCGGCGGCTCGTCCTTTCCGAGCGCGCAAAGAGAATCGACTCCCTCGCCGCCACGTTCCCTTGGTGCCTTGGTGCCTTGGTCCCTGCCCTACTCAGCATAGCGGTAGCTCCTTCGGCCAAAATGCTCGCTGCGCATCTCCACCCGGCCCATCACGACGTACGCCGCAACGAGAATGACGGTGCATACCATCCATCGCGCCCAGCCCTCGCCCATAAAGCGCCACAGTGCAGTGACCAGCAGGTTGAGCAGCGTGAACGGCAGAACAAATTTCCAGGCAAAGTTCATCAACTGGTCCTGCCGCAGACGAGGCAAAGTGCCGCGCATCCAGATGAAGACGAAGATCGAGAGCATCACCTTTCCGAAAAACCAGAACCACGACGGAACCCAGACGAGAAATGAGAATGGCGCCGACCACCCACCGAGAAACAGCGTGGTGCCGAGGCCGGAGATGGAAAACATGGCGAGATACTCGCCGAGAAAGAACAGCGCAAATTTGAAGCCGGAGTATTCGGTGTGGTAACCGGCGACCAGCTCCGACTCGCCTTCGGGCAAATCGAAGGGCGAGCGATTGGTCTCTGCCGTGGCGGCAATGGCGTACATGAGGAAGCCCGCGAGACCCCATGGCGTGAAGATGTACCAGTGCGGAAAGACGCCGGTGTACTGGTTCTGCGCCGCGACGATCTTGGGCAGCGAGAGCGAGCCTGTGATCATGACGACGGCGACGCTCGAAAGCAGCAGCACCACTTCGTAGCTGATCATCTGCGCCACGGCGCGCATGGCGCCGAGCAGCGAGTACTTGTTGCGGCTCGACCAACCGGCCATGAAGACCGATAGCTCCGTAGCAGCGCCCATGGCGAAAAAAAAGAGCAGCCCGGCATCCATGTCGACCAGCACCATGTTGCGGCCCATTGGCAAAACCGCGAAGCCCATGAAGACCGTAACCACGAGCACCAGCGGCGCAAGGAAATGCACGACGGCGTTGGCGCGAAGCGGAACAATGTCTTCCTTGGTTAGCGATTTGATGCCGTCGGCGACCGGCTGAAAAAGACCATACGGCCCAACCCGATTCGGCCCAATGCGATTCTGGATGCGGCCAAGGCCCTTGCGCTCGAAGACCGTGGTGAGCGCGAAGAGGCCGGGGAAAACGCAGACGATGGCGACAACGCCGAGCACAACGCCTGCCACAGGCCGTAGCACCGCGGGCAGAAATCCAACGAGCCAATTGCTCAGGAAAACAAAAATCTGGTCGAGATTCACGAAGAAGGGATTCGTGGCCTCAGGCGTCGCAATCATGGGCTAGCTCCCCCCTCCCGCCAGCTGGGTGGGGTTGGCCGCAGCAGCAGCTTTGGCAGCAGCTGCTTCAGCTGCGGCTTTCGCCCTTGCTTCCACCTTGGCTTTTTCCTCGGCTAGGCGCGCGTCCACTTCGCCAGCTTCTGTCGGGTGGATCGAATGGTAATACTCGTTCGATCTGGACAGTTCCTTGCGGTCATAGAGCAGGCCGCCGAAGCGGTCCTCGGTGGCCAGCTCAAATTGCGTGTCCATCTTGATGGCCTCGAACGGGCAAACTTCGACGCAGATCTGGCAGCTCATGCAAACGGAGACATCGATGTCGAAGCGCGTGGGATAAAACTGCTGCTTGCCCACGAAATCCGGCTTTTTGTCCGCGCTTTTTTCAATGTAGATGCACTTGGGCGGGCACTCTTTCTCGCAGATCTGGCAGGCCACGCAGCGCATTCCCGCCTCCCAGTTGGCGCCGTCGTATACCAGAAAAGGAAAGACGCGCGCAGCCTCGACGGTGGGGATCCGCTGTTCCGGATACTCGACCGTCGTAAGCCGCTCGTCAGAGACAAAACTTCCGAAGAAATTCCTCGCCGTCTCCGCCATCCCTTTCAGAATTCCATCACCCAGCAATGCATCCTCCAAGTTCAGGTACCAGCAACTACCGGTCCACTTCTCCCAAGACAATATCCACGCTGCCAAAGATCAGTACGACATCGGCGACATTGTGCCCCAGGCACATGTCTTCCAGAATGGTCAGGTTGATGAGGCTGGGCGGGCGCACGCGATAGCGATAGGGATTCAGCCCGCCGTCGCTGATGAGATAAAAGCCAAGCTCGCCCTTGGGTGCCTCGATGCGGCCGTACGCCTCTCCGGGCTTGGGGCGGAACCCGCGCAGCTTCGCTCTCGTGTCCATGATCGGCCCTGCGGGAAGATCGCGAAGCGCCTGCTCGATGATCTTGATCGACTCGCGCATCTCGAGAATGCGAACCATGTAGCGGTCGTAAATGTCTCCGTGGTCGCCGAGCGGGATGCGGAATTTGAATCGGTCGTAGATGCCGTAGTGATCCACCTTGCGAACGTCGTAATTCACGCCCGACCCGCGCAACATCGGTCCCGAAACTCCCGCGTTGATGGCAAGCTCGGGCCGCAGAATGCCAACGCCCTGGCAGCGCGCCATCAGAATCTCGTTCGACGAGAGCAGAGCTTCAAACTCGTCGACAAATGCCGGCAGGCCGGCCACTACTTTGCGCGTAGCGTCGAGCCACGAGGCCGAAACGTCCACGCGGCAGCCGCCAAAGCGCATGTAGTTGCACATCATGCGCGAGCCGGTGAGCGATTCGAACAGATCGAGGATCTTCTCGCGCTCCTTGAAGGCGTACATGAGCGGCGTGCCGCTGGCCCCCATCTCCTGAATGAGAAAGCCGATCGACGAAGCGTGGTTCTGCACGCGTGTCAGCTCGGCGAGAATCACGCGAATGTATTCGGCGCGCTCGGGAACCACCTGGCCAACGAGCTTCTCCACCGCCAGCGCGTAGGCCCAGTTGTTGGTCAGCGAACAAAAGTAATCGAGACGATCCGTGTAGGGCATCGACGCCAGATACGAAGCTCCCTCGGCGATCTTCTCGTGGTTGCGGTGCAGGTAGCCGAAGACCGGCTTGAGGCGTACGACGCGCTCACCGTCAAGCGCAACGTCCATGCGGAAGACGCCGTGCGTCGACGGGTGGTGCGGCCCCATGGCGACTTCGAGCAGTTCGCCCTCGCCGTCCGGCTCAATCACCTGCGGCCGGTTCCAGCCCTCGGCTCTCTCCGCTTTGTTTTCCACGACGGTCATCCGGCAGCCAATCCGCGGTCCCTTGGTCCCTCGGTCCTTTGTTCTCTGTTTTCGCGTTCTTGCGCGCGCTTGAGCACCTCATCGTGCGGCGTGGGCTCATATTCGAAATCGTCCGGCTCCACATAATCCCTGCGCATGGGGTGATCTTTGAATCCGTCCCACATCAGCAGGCGGCGCAGATCCGGATGGCCGCCAAAAACAACGCCGTAAAGATCGAAGACCTCGCGCTCCTGTAACTCCGCTGAGCGCCAGACAGGTGTGAGTGACGGCAGGTCGACCTGGTCGGTCCGATTCACCGTGCGCATCCGGAGCACGAGGGGCCCGTGCTTCTTGCCCACCGAATAAAGGTGGTAGACCACTTCAAGACAGCCAGACTCGATGCGCTTACGCGTCTCTTCGACCGTTTCTTCGACGGGCTGGTCCACTTTCTGCCCGTCCGGACCGTCGACAGTTTTGGTCACCCAGCGCATCACTTTCACCTTCTCCGCTATCTCTTTGTCAGGCCAGTCAACGCCGGTCACGTTGGAAAGAAAATCAAAGGCGAGATCCGCGTCGTCGCGCAGAAACTTTGCGACCGCAACGGCGGACTGCGGCGCGATCCGCAGTGAGTGTTGCGCGGAGGCGCTCGGGTTGGAAACAAACTCCACTCCCGCGCCCGGAACCGCCGCCTCAATTGCCGCCTTGATCTCTTCAACTGTCTTCAAATCAGCTCCCAGCTTTCAACCCTCAGCTCCCAGAAAATCGTCGCCGCTGCAAGAATCCCTCTATTCCCTCGTTCCCTTTTCCCTTGTAGCGCCGGCGTCCCGCCGGCTGTCGTGCGGGCGTCCTCGCCCGCACTCCCCTGTTCCCTGCCTTACCGGATCGTAATCGGAACCGGCCAGACGCCCTTGTTCGATGTGGGCTCCAGATCGTGCTCGCCCTGCTCAGGCACGGGGAATTCACCCTGCGCTTCGGCGTCAAGATGGCGCGGCCGACCCTCGCCGGTCAAAGGTTGGCCGTCGATCTTCTTTTGCAATGTCATGAATGCCTGAATCAGCGCTTCAGGCCGCGGCGGGCAGCCGGGAATGTGCACGTCCACCGGAATGTAGCGGTCGATGCCCTTGAGCACGTTGTAGCCCTGCTTGAACGGCCCACCGGAGATGGCGCACGCGCCCATCGCGATCACATAGCGTGGCTCGGCCATCTGGTTGTAGAGGCGCACCACCTGCGGCGCCATCTTTTTGGTCACGGTGCCGGAGACAATCATCAGGTCGGCCTGCCTCGGCGAAGGCCGAAAGACCTCTGCGCCGAATCGAGCCAGATCGTAGCGAGCCATGGTAGTGGCGATCATTTCAATGGCGCAGCAGGCCAGCCCGAATTGCATGGGCCACACCGAACTGCGCCGGCCCCAGTTGTAGAGCTCCTCGATGGTCGTGACGAAGATGCCCTGCTTGCCCAGTTCGATCTTCAAATTTTGGTCAACAGCCATAAGTCGCTCCGCTCCAAGTGAATCCGTCACATACGTGAACGAGTGAAGAAGTGAATGAGTGAAAACAACGAGTCGTCGGCCTTTCGCTACATCATGCGGGGCACGGAGATGCAACTCCCTTTAGGTCTTCACTTCCTTCACTTCCTTCGCTCCTTCACTCTTTCACTCTTTCACTCTCTTCACTTTCACTTCCCTCAATGCCTTTCACGCCCACGTCAGCACGCCCTTCGCCCAGGCCCAGGCCAGACCCTCAACTAGTAGGAGGACAAAGACCAACATGGCTCCGCAAGCCGCTGCGCCTAAGCCAGTAAATGCCACGGCAAACGGAAGCAGGAACACGGCTTCCACATCGAAAATGAGAAAGATGATGCCGTAGAGGTAATAGGCCGAACGGAACTGCATCCACGCGTCGCCCTTCGACTCCAGGCCGCACTCGTAAATGGCGTTCTTGACCGCGTTGGGCTTGGGCGGCGAATACATCCGTGCCCAAAGCCAGGCCATCCCGAGCGGGGCAAGGCCAAAGCCCATTGCCGCCAAGAACAAAACCGCCAATGAAAAGTAGGGACTTGAAGCCATCGTGGGAAAGAGTTTCTTACTCTTTCAAGCTACCAGTTTGAGGCTGGTTTTGGCGAAGGAGTTGGCGTCGATTCCTTCCATTCAAGCTGCTTTTTCCACCACTTATCCCATCCTGTGAACCGTTGGCTGGCAGCGGCACGATGCTGGCTAATCGCCGTCGTCTGCCTTCTTCGCGCGCACCTTCAGCATCGGCGGCACCGGCGCGCGGCCCATCGCGTCCTTCCAGAGAATGACGTTGAGTTTCTCCGCTGGGGCCAGGTCGGCATGGCTGAAGTCCATCTTCATGCTCTGTCGAGCGCCCACGGCGTTGTTGGGGTTGGCCGTGTAGATAAGGCCGTTGTCGCGGTTGGAATAGTCCGCATCGTACGGCGGCTGATCGCCCGGCCCCGCGAGCAGCGAGGAGATCATCGAGCAAAACGCATCGTTGTTGTTCATCGGCGGCAGGCCGAGCAGCGCCTCCATCGTCCGCACCACGCTCACTGTGGAGTAGAAACGGCTGTCGACAACCGGCGCACCATTGAGCCCGCGCGGCGCGTACTTGCTGACCACCAGCGCGATGCTGCGATGCGCATCCACGTGGTCGGCGCCGTTCTGCGCGTCGTCCTCAAGGACGAAGAAGGCGGTATCGTCCCAATAGGGAGAATGCGAAATCGCCTCCACCGCGCGGCCCACCGCGAGATCGTTATCGGCGACGGAAGACTTCGGCGTGGGCCCTCCCGGTCGCGTCCCCGCAGTGTGATCGTTGGGTAGGCGCAACATTACAAAATCAGGCATCGTGTCGTTTCCCCGCTCGCGATCGGCGACCCATTGCTTCAAGTGCCGCAGGAAGATTTCGACCCTGACTTGATCGGGAACCATGAGATTGAAGTCCGGCGCCTCGGGTGCGAAGTGGCCGACCAATTCCGGCTTAGTGGCAATGTTCCGGGCGATGAGCGGGATGGCCCATGTCCATTTGTTCACGCCGCCGCCCCACTCCGCGGGCAATGGCTCACCCGGAGCGATCGCGTTGTGCGCGCATTCGGGGCCGGCAAGCACCTCGCCCAGCGACGCATCGGCAACCTGGCGCTGACCGCAAAACGTCGACGAGATGTACTCGCCGAAGTGGTAGTAGGTCTTGCCGTGCGCGGCCAGATCGCCCCACAGATAGCCGCTGGCCGGCTCGTTCACGTCGGGGATTTTCTGGAGCAGCGGATAACCGTCGGCGACGACGCCTTCGTAGTCGTAAGGGCGCTGTTCACCGCGGTAGTTCTGCTGCCAGGTCTTCTCCAGGTAATCCGTGCCGATGGCCGCTGTCGACCAGACGTGGCCGTCGCCGGAGACTTCCCCGGAGTCAAAAAAATTGTCGAGCACGCCGAACTGCAGCGCCAGCTTGTGCTCGTTCGGAGTAACAGCCTGGCCATACATGGCGAGGCTCGCATCGCCATTGCCCACCGGCTTGCCATCCTGTTCGAGGTCGCCGAGGATTTGGTCGTAGGTGCGATTCTCCTTGATGATGTAGATAACGTGCCGAATGCGGGCCTTTTCGCGGCCCTTTTCCGAGCTCTCCCCGCCGCCGGCAAACGCGATCTGCTCCTGCGCCGCCTTCATCCGATTCGACTCAAGCACGGTCGAGGTCCAGCCGGCGAGGTGACTCGCGACTTCCGATTCGTCAAGCACCGCCAGCGACCCGTAGAGCAGCGTTCCGATGTAGGTGCTGCCGCCTCTGCGCGCATTCGGCTGCAACTCAACTGTCCGTTGAGGAAAGTTGTTCGGTCCGGTTCCCTTGCCCTTGTCCGTCGCGACGTAAAGCTTGCCGCCGGACGGCGACCGAGCGAACGCCATCGACATGGGCATCCATTCCGTGGGAATGAATCCGTCCGGCTCGACCATTCCCGTTTTCGCGGCCTTCGGCGTCAATTTGCGCGGATCGATCACCGCGATGGCATCGGTGGCCATGTTCGCGACGTACAGCCGGCTGCCATCGGCGTTAACGGCGACAGCAACAGGCTCGGCGCCGAAGTAGCTCTGGCCCGGCAGGCGCGTGTCGAAGTAGCCCTTCACGGCGAATTGCCCTACGCTCACATTCACGGCGGTAACGGCGTCGCGATTGGCGAGCGCCACGTAGAGAGTTTTTTCGTCCGGTGAGAGGACCATCGCACAAGGATGCGTTCCCGGAGCGATCGGGCTAGGCGGCTTGAGTAGTGCCAGCTTCCGCGCCCCAGTGCCCGTGCCTGTCCCGCGCGTTAGCTCCAGCTCAACGATCTCCGATGCGTTCCACAGCGCGACAAACGCGCGTTTGCCATCGCTGGTGACGGCGAGAGCAATCGGGTATGTCGACGGCACCGCATCGCTCTCCGAGAGATCGTATCGCTTTTCGATCGCGCCCGTCGCGGCGTCGAGCAGGACAACGTCGTCGGAAAGATTCTCGGCGACCAGCAGCTTCTCGTCACCCGGCACGCCGAGGACCGCGATTGCCGCCGGGTACGGCACACTTTCACCGTTATCGGTTCCCGCGGGCAGGCGGGTCTTTCGCCCCTGAGGGAGCGGCGCGGCCGGCAGATGAATCAGGCGCTCCGATGCGACCTTTCCCCCAGCAAAGCTGTAAACCGCGATGGCGCTGCCGGCGTCCGCTTTGCCATCGCCTTTCGCGTCGGTCAGCGAAGCGATGCTCGCGTAGAGGTGCCTGCCGTCGTGGCTGAACGCCAGACCCGAGTAGAGCGTTTGGTGCGAGTGCAGCGAAGTGCGCGCATCGGGGAAATCGCCAAGTGCGCCGGTCTCGGTGTCCAGAACCGAGAACGACTGGTCATACTGCGACTCAAAAGTTCCGTAGCCCGCATTCACCGTAACAACGTAGCGGCCGTCCGGTGAAACAGCCATTGAGATCGGCAGGCTGTTCGTGCGCTGCGGATGGCCCGGAACCTCTTCGATCAACTGCTTACTGGAAGGCAGGTCAATAGTCTGGGCGGGAAGCAAAGCTGTTGCGAAAACTGCGGCTGCGGCAATCTGTGCCGCGGGAAGATTCGCTGCCATGGAAAATGACCCCCCAAACCCATTGGATGCTGCGCGGATGAATCGTCGATGAAAGGAGCAGAAGCGCAACCTGATTACCACAAGAGTTAGCGGGGAGATCGGTATTACACGCCTCATCCTTTCCGCGGGAAACGCGGAAAGGATGAGAGTAACGCAGTCTGGGAGCTTTGAAACAACCTGCTTCGGCTTCAAGGTCTCCCGGGTCCCCGAATCGGGAACCCAGGACGCCACAAGTCGTGTTTATGGATAAATGCCGCGAATCTGCACGGCCTCAGCTACGCGACCGATGCCGAGCATGTTGGCCGCGATGCGCATGGAAACGTTATGCTCCAGATGAATCTTGAGGACATCGCGGAAGGCGGTCTTCATTACATGATCGAGGCGCTTGTAGATGTCCCGCGCCTCCCAGAACAAGTGCTGCTCGTCCTGCACCCACTCAAAGTAGGAGACGGTGACGCCGCCCGCGTTGCACAGAATGTCCGGGATGATGAAGACGCCCTTGCTCTCGAGGATTCTGTCTGCCGCGGGAGTAAGCGGCCCGTTGGCGGCCTCGGCGATGATGCGCGCGCGCACAGCGCTTCCGTTGTCAGCGTGAATTGTGTTCTCAAGCGCGGCGGGCACCAGAATGTCGCACGGCATGGCCAGCAGTTCGTGAGGCAGAATCGGCTCGGCCTCCGGGAATCCGTCTACATGGCCGCAGAGCGACTTCATATGGATCAGCTCTGGGATGTTCAGGCCGTTCTTGTTATACACGCAGCCCGTCGAGTCACTCACCGCGACAACCTTCGCGCCCGCGTCAAATAACAATTGAGCGGTGATCGATCCCGCATTGCCGAAGCCCTGAACGGCGACGGTTGCGCCCTTCAACGGGATGTGCAGATGTTCGCAGGCGCACTCGATGGTCGAGAACACGCCGCGGCCCGTGGCCTCGTTGCGTCCCAGCGATCCGCCCAGGCTGATGGGCTTGCCCGTCACTACGCCGGGAATCGCATAGCCTTTGGTCATGCTGTAGGTGTCCATAATCCAGGCCATCGTCTGCGAGTTGGTGTAGACGTCGGGCGCGGGAATGTCCTGCTCCGGCCCGATGATCGGCAGAATCGCGCTGGTGTAGCGGCGCGTCATCCGTTCCAGTTCGCCCTGCGACATTTTCTTGGGATCGCAGGTAATGCCGCCCTTGGCTCCGCCGAAGGGGATGTTCACCACTGCGCACTTCCACGTCATCCATGTGGCCAGCGCCTTCACCTCGTCGAGCGAGACCTGCGGATGGTAACGGATGCCGCCCTTGGCGGGCCCGCGCACCGAGCTGTGCTGCACGCGGTAGCCGGTAAAGCGGTGAATGTTGCCGTCGTCCATGCGCACCGGCACGCCCACTGTCAACATGCGCTCGGGCCACTTGATCATCTCGCGTGTATTCTTGTCCAGGCCCATGACGTCGGCTGCAGAATCGAAGTTCTCCATGGCAACGTCATAGGCGTTTGCTTGACTCACTGTCGTAAGCATTCGTATTACCTCCTTGCCTGAGCGCCGAGGTTGCCCCATCCTGTTCCGTTCGCCTTGACGAACGGAAAGGGTGGGATGCGTCACCGGCATTCGCTCAGGCCAAGCTCGTCTCCCCGACCCGTGCATCAACCCGCGCCGCGTTCTGCTCCGCCAGCCGGCCGCCTGCGTACACCGGAAGCAGCCATTTCCGGTACGCTTGCAGATTTCCGTGCGCCGCATCGAAGTAGAGCCGCCGCAAGCGGCGCGTGGTTTCGCCGATGGCCCCGTTCGCAACGGGGCGATGATCCACGCGCACCACCGGCGCCACGCCCACCGCCGTGCCGGTCAGGAACAATTCGTCGCAAACGTAAAGCTCGCTGCGGGCGATCGGCCGCTCCACAATCTCAAGGTCCAGCTCGCGCGTGGCAAGCTCCATGATGGAATCGCGCGTGATGCCTTCAAGAATGTTGTCGGTCACGGCTGGCGTGATCAGCCGCCCTTTGCGCACCATGAAGAGGTTGCAGGTGGCGCCCTCGGTCACATGGCCGGCTTCGTTCAGCAGGATGGCTTCATCGAATCCCGAGCGGCGCGCCTCGTCGCCGGCGAGCGCGCTGTTGGCGTAGGCGCCGCAGATTTTGGCCCGCGGCGGAATGGCATTGTCTTCGATGCGCCGCCATGAGCTGACTCCGGCGTGCAGGCCGTTCTCGCTGTGTAGGTATTCGCCGTAGGGGACGGCAGCAATGAAAAAGCTGTCCTCGTCGTCGATGGCCACGCCGATGCGCTCCGCGCTCTTGTAAGCCAGCGGCCGGACGTAGAGATCGGTATGGAACGCGTTGCGCCACGCCAGCTCGGCTGTGATTGCGCAAAGCTCTTCGGGCGTGAGCGGCACGTCGATGCGCAGGATTCCGCAGTTCCGTTTCCAGCGCTCGAAGTGCTCCGTGGGCCGAAGAACATAAAGCTCGCGCGCAGTCTCGTTCCAGTACGCGCGAATTCCTTCGAAGACGCCTGTTCCGTAATGCAAGGCGTGGGTCAGGATTCCGACGCGCGCCTCGCGCATGGGCACATACTGCCCGCCGAAATACACAATCAGGTTCGGATCGGCGTCCGCCTTCATGTCACACCTCCACAAGCGATTCCCTGTACAGTTCCCTTCCCCGCGCCAGGGCTCGTTCGTCCAGTTCCACCCAGCGCGGATTCTTCACCAGCCGCCGCAGTGCGTCGTCGATGCTCGCCTGCGGCAGCGCGCCCGCGATCTCAAGCAGCGCGCCCAGCATCACCATGTTGGCTGCGCGCTTGTCGCCCAGCTCGTCGGCCAGCTCGGTAAACGGGAGAGCGAGCACATGCACGCCGTCACGCACGCAATCCGCGGGAAACTCCTGGCCGTTGTAGATCACCCATCCGTCTGCACGCACGCTTTTGTCGAACTTGCGCAGCGAAGGCTCGTTCATCGCAACCAGAACGTTGGGCGCGGTGACCAGCGGCGAATCGATGGATTGGCGCGACAGGCGCACATGGCAGTTCGACGTGCCCGAGCGCATCTCCGGCCCGTACGAGGGCAGCCACGAGACCTCCAGTCCCGCGTCGAGGCCGGCCTCGGCCAGCACCTCACCAAACAGCAACACGCCCTGACCGCCAAATCCAGCGATGCGAACTTCGAGGTCGATAGCCTTGTTGTCCGCGAGCGCTGCCGCGTTGCCTTCCGGCAGGTCTTCTTCGGCAACGCCCAGAATCCGCGGCAGCTCTTCGAGCGCCGGATTCGGCGTCACTGGCCTCAGGTCCGGGGTCCCCACGGACGGGTGGCTCGAAGAGCCGGGGTCCGCGGGGCGGAGGTCCGCCTTTTCCGTCCGCTCTTTCGTCCGGTCGCAAAACACGCCCAGCCGGAACTCCTTCTCCATCACATCGCGCACCCAGTGCTGCGCCTCGACCGGAGTCAATTTCCAAATGGTCGGGCACGGCGAAAGCACTTCGATGAGCGAGAAGCCCAATCCGCGCACCTGGTTCTCAAGTCCTCGCTTGATAGCCCTTGCCGTCTGCGCGATCTGTTTGTTGTCGCCCAGGCCCACGCGCTCAATGTATGCAGGCGCCTGAAGCGTGCTCAGCAGCTCGCTTACGTGCAGCGGATAACCATCCGTGGCGGCATTGCGGCCGTTCGGAGTGGTGGTGCTCTTCATGCCCAGCAGAGTGGTCGGCGCAGCCTGCCCTCCGGTCATGCTGTAGATGGCATTGTTCACAAAGATCACGGTGATGTTCTCGCCGCGATTGGCCGCGTGCAGAATCTCCGCCGACCCGATCGCCGAAAGGTCGCCGTCGCCCTGGTAGCTGATCACGATGCTCTCCGGGCGGCTGCGCTTCATCGCCGTGGCCACTGCCGGCGCGCGTCCATGCGCGGCCTGCACATTGCCCACGTCGAAGTAGTAATAGGTGAAAACGCCGCAGCCGACCGGGCCCACCATGATCGTGCGGTCCTGCACGCCCAGGTCGTCGATGGCCTTTGCGATCATCTTGTGCACGACGCCGTGGCCGCAGCCGGGGCAGAAGTGCGTCTGGTGCTGCAAGTCTTCCTTGCGCTCATAGCGCTCGTAGAAGGACCTGGCCCTGGCCTGCGCGACCACGTACTCCGCTGCCGTTTCAGTAGGCATTTGCCACCCGCTCCTCTTCTTGCGTTGGCTGCGTGACGCCGCCGCGGCGCGCCAACTCGTGGACCAGCGCCAGCACCTCGTCGTGCGACGGCACGTTGCCGCCCACGCGGCTCAGGAACTCCACCGGCCGCGATCCGTTGAGCGCCAGCTTGACGTCCTCGATCAACTGCCCCGTGCTCATCTCCACCACGGCGAAGACACGCGCGTTGAATGCCAGGCGCTGGAACTGCACCACCGGAAACGGATAAAGCGTGATGGGCCGCAGCACCCCCACCTTGATCCCGGCGGCGCGCGCCTCGGCGGTTACAGCTTTCAAAATGCGCCCCACGATACCATAACCGACCAGCACGATCTCCGCGTCGGCAGTCATCCACTCCTCGGCGCGTGCCTCGTGTCGTTCGGCAACCTTGTACTTGGCCTCCAGCGCTCGAACGTGCTTCTCCAGCTTGTCAAAATCCAGCTCAAGCGAGGTGATCAGATTCCCGCGCGACGCGGCGGTGCCGGCGACGGCCCACTCGGGAAGATGCGTGGCCGTGGCCGTCTGCGGAAACTCCACCGGCTCCATCATCTGCCCGATGAATCCGTCGGCGAGAATCACCACCGGGTTGCGATAGCGGTCCGCCAGCTCAAATGCCAGCGCGGTCAGGTCCGCCATCTCCTGCACGGAGTGCGGCGCAAGCACAATCGTTCGGTAGTTGCCGTGGCCGCCGCCCTTCACCACCTGGTGATAATCGCCCTGCTCGGCCCCGATGTTTCCCAGGCCCGGTCCTCCGCGCGTAATGTCCGCGATCACGCAGGGCAACTCCGCTCCGGCCATGTAACTGATGCCCTCCTGCATCAGGCTGATGCCAGGGCCGCTCGAAGCCGTCATGGCGCGCACGCCCGCCGACGCCGCGCCGTACAACATATTGATGGCCGCAACCTCGCTCTCCGCCTGCACGTAGACGCCGCCCGTCCTGGGCATGAACTCCGCCGCCGCCTCGGCAATCTCGCTCGCCGGAGTAATGGGATACCCATAGAACGCGCGGCATCCGGCAAGAATGGCGCTCTTGACGATGGCTTCGTTGCCCTTCATCAGTTGCTTGCGCATTCGCTCGCTCCCCCCTCTGCGGCATTTGCCACGCGCGCCTCAACCTCACGCGCTCTCACCAGCCGATAAACCGTGATCGCGCCCGGCTCCGGGCACGCGATGAAGCAGATTCCGCAACCGGTGCAGCCTGCGCCGGCATACAGCGCCGTCCGGTACCCATAGTGATTCAGCCGCTCGTTCATGGAGATTACCTTGGGTGGGCAGGCCTCAATGCACAGGCCGCAGCCCTTGCATTCTTCTTCGTCAATGCGCAACTGGCCCCGGTCCTGTTTCTGATCCGGCTTGTTCGCTTCCGTCATCCCGTTCATCCCCTCCGCTCAATCCGCCAACTTGCCAACTCGCCAATGTACGCGCCGGCGCACGCAATCTTGCCAAATCGCAAACTCGCGATTCAAGCCAGCACTCCCTCCGCCTTCCGCTCCATATAGTGCGAACGCACGGCAAAATCCTCGAGCTCGGCCCTGAACCGCGGATCGGCGATGGCGATGAGCGCCTCGGCGCGCTCGCGCAGCGTCTTTCCGTGCAAATAAGCGGTGCCGTGCTCGGTCACAGCGTAGTGCACGTCCGCGCGCGATGTCACCACGCCCGCGCCCGGCTCCAGAACCGGCACAATCCGCGAAACCGTTCCGCCCCGCGCCGTTGAAAGCAGCGCAATAATCGGCACGCCGCCTTTGGACCGCGCCGCGCCGCGAATAAAGTCGATCTGTCCGCCAAATCCGCTGTAAGGCCGCGTGCCCAGCGAATCGGCGCAGACCTGCCCCGTCATGTCCACCTGCAGCGCTCCGTTGATGGCCACCATGCGCTCGTTCTGCGCCACCACAAATGGATCGTTGGTGTAGCTGATGGAGCGGAATTCAAAGCTCGGATTCTCGCGGATGAAATCGAAGAGCCGCTGCGTGCCCAGCACAAACGCCACCACGGCCTTGCCCCGATGCAGCGTTTTCCGCTCGCCGTTGATCACGCCCGACTCCATCAAATCAATCACGCCGTCGGGGCACATCTCGGTGTGGATGCCCAGGTCGCGCTTGTCGGCGAGGCAGTGCAGCACCGCCTCCGAGATGCCGCCGATGCCGGTCTGCAGCGTGGCTCCGTCGGGAATCAGCGCGGCCACGTTGCTTGCCACGCGCATATGCAGCTCGGTGCACGACTCCGCTTCCAACTCCAGCAGCGGGCGGTCCGTCTCCACAATGGCGGAAATGTGGTTCACGTGCACGGTGGTCTCGCCGTGCGTGCGCGGCATCTGCCGGTTCACTTCGGCAATCACGATCCGCGCGTAGCGAATCGCCGTGAGCGTGCAGTCTACGGTCGTGCCCAGGCTCACAAACCCATGCGCATCCGGCGGCGACACCTGCATCAGCACCACGTCAAGCGGCAGAGCGCCCGTCTCGAAGAGGCCTTCAATCTCGCTCAAAAAGATCGGAGTGTAGTCAGCGCGCCCATTGCACACTGCCTCACGCACGTTGTCGCCCAGGAACAGTCCCCGATGGCGGAAGTGCCCCTCGAACTCGGGGCGCGTGTAGTCGGCCGCGCCCAGCGTCTTCATGTGGATGATTTCGACGTTGCGCAACGAGGCGGCGCGGCCCACCAGAGCGTCAACCAGAACCGAAGGCGTGCCGCAACCCGACTGGATCCAGACACGAGCGCCGGAAGTTACAACTTCCAGCGCCTGCGCCGCACTCATGCGCTTGCGCTGGTAATCCTCGCTCCAGGTCATCTTGAGCCGCCTCCGCACATCCCCGAGAGAACGTGCATCGGCTCCGATCGTTCCATCACGGGTGGCGCCTCCGGTTTAGCCCCCAAAAACCTCCAAACCGGCGTTATTCTGCGCTTTAGCTAACAAAACAAGCTGTGATGGGAGTCACCCCAACCTCTGCACAATCGAGGCGGAAATTGAGGCTGGATTCGCTGTCTTTTTCGACGACAACGGGCCAAGAGATAGAACTGTGCAGAAATGGAGGCTACAGAGCACGAAACTTGCGCGGCGATCCCATTTTCGAGCCTCGCGCTGCACGGAAAATGCGGTGGGCCTCCTGGGCGCAAAATGTGGGAGGAATCTCAGGCTGACGGTCACGGTGGAAATCCGGGTACCCGACAGCGTGCGCCAACCTCTGGTCGGCGGCAAACTGGGAGGCGCCGGCAGCACACGTGAAAGCGCCTGCGGCACGCGGGAAGCGCCTGCGGCACGCGGGAATGGGAGCGGTGCCCAGGCCCGCAGTTCCGGCCGGCCTCAGTCGCTCTTGCTGGAGTCGCCGACTGCTTCGGCCGGCAAATCGAGCGCCACTAAGGCAAACCGCGTCTTGTCCGGCGAGGAACTCTCAAACCCCACGATGTGCTGGTGGCGCCTGGAACCGGCTCTCAACTGAAAGCCGCCGTGGCTGGACTGCCAGCCATACGATTTGCCGTGGTCGTCGACATTCACGTTGGGGCCTCCATTGTCGGAACAGGTCAACCCCTCAGAGGTCGTGGTCGGCGTACCAACCGGCGTATTGCCCTGGCACGAAATCACGTTGCCGTAGCGCGTCAGCGCGTTCTTGTAAAACGCGACGACTTTGTCCTGGCTGTCGGAAGTGGAGTAATTGACCACCTTCACGCGCAACTCCCATTCGCCAAAGCCCATGTGGATGTCCGCCGATTTGTCGTTGTCCTTATCCTTCGCGATCTCGGCGCTGGGATAAACCGGCAAGCCGAGGTCCGCGGCCGTGGTCTGGTCGGTGTTCACATGAATTCCGCCGAATGGGGTGTCGATCTGGACCTTCTTGTCTTCGCCGTTGGGGCCTTTGTCCACGTTTACTCTGCATCCAGCAATTCCAGCCGCCAAAACCAAGCTGGCAACCAGGCATGCGAACACGCCGCCCGCGTTCAGCTTCGCGCTCAGTGTAGAGTTCCGTGCAAACTGGCGTGGGAAGCTCCGTACAAACTGGAGTGTCGAGTTCCGTGCTAACTGGCGTAGGGAGTTCCGCGTCGACTTCCGCATCATGGCAATCGCCCTCTTGGGACGTTATACGCCCTCGGCATGCAAAAGGTTCCGCAAAACGTGTACCACCGGTCTCCAGCGCCCTGTAGCGCCGGTCTCCAGACCNNCCAGACCGGCTGTCGTGCGGGCGTCCCCGCCCGCACTCGCACCAACAGGCGTAGAATCCCATTCCTATGGGAGACACATTACCGCGGCCCGGCAAACTCGAGAGCGCCGTTCAAGGCGCGGCGCAACCCCGTTTCGGCGAGGTACGCATCCGGCAGCGTGGCCGCCTTCCACATTGGGAAAAAGATGCTGGGCTTTACTTCGTCACTTTCCATCTTGCCGACTCTTTGCCGAAATCGGTGCTGGCGCGGATTGAGGAACGTCACCGCATACTCGACGCGGCGAGACGCGCAGGAGCGAATCTTTCGCCAAGCCAGAAAATCCTAGTCGCGGAGTTTAGCCCCAAGAGAATCGAGGGATGCTTCGATCGCGGAAACGGCGCATGTTTCCTCCGCGATCCCCAAATTGGCGATTTGGTCGCGAACGCCCTGCACTATTGGCACGGTAAGCGATATCGGCTGGTAGCGTGGTGCGTGATGCCGAATCATGTGCATGTGATCTTCCGTTTGCTCCCAGGACAGGAGTTGGCGGGTGTGATTCGGAGCTGGAAGCTGTTCACTGCGAGAAAGGCAAACCGAATCCTCGGGCGGAGCGGGGCCTTCTGGCAACGTGAGTATTATGACCGCTTGATTCGGGAAGACGGTGAGCTCAACCGGGCCATCCAATATGTCCTAAGCAACCCTGAGCGCGCTGGATTGAAGAGTTGGAAGTGGGTGGGGTGTGCGGGTATGGATACCCGCACGACAGCCGGTCTGGAGACCGGCGCTACGGTTCCTGGCGCGGCTGAATGTTCAATCGGCTGGAGTCGTAAGTAAGTCGCCCCGGCTCAATGTGCCGAGGGTCCGTCTTCCTTGCTGCTGGTGGCGAACAGAATCGACGCAACAAAGACGGCGATGATGACGGGAACGACAAAGAACGGGGAAGTAATGTGCACTGTGCAGGGCTCCTAATCTAGTGTCCTGTCTCTAAAGTTCGCAACAACTTGCCGCTGTCATCCTGAGCGGAGTTTGGCCGTTTGTTGGCCAAACGTAGTCGAAAGCCTGCCCTGAGCGCAGATCGCGAAGCGATCGGAGTCGAATGGGGACCTGCGGTTGTTCTTCCGCGAACTTCAGATTCACCACACTGGTTTCAGAGTAGCAAATTCCTGAACGGTAGGCCGTGGACCGTCGACCGTGCTCGGCGGCTGCAAAACCGTTCACCGGCCACCGTTCACCGTCCACGACTCATTGTTTCGGTCCGCCGGCCGCATAGTCCACCCGTATCGTCAAAATCTCGTACGGATGAATCGGGACTTTGACCACGTCGCCGGCAACTGGAAGCAGCCCGCCCTCCGGCTGCTCCATGAGATTCGTGACCGTCGCACCCGTCGCGCCCGGCGGAACGTGGAACTCGGCCGTCGTCTCCTTGCCCGCCCACTCGTACACGCGGAAAATTAACCCGTTCGCGTCCTCGGCTTTCTTCACTGCGGTCAGCACCACATTGTCTGGCGAGACCGAAGCAAACGAGTGCTCAGCGGGCAGCGAACCCGCGTGCGCCGTCGTCACGACAGCCAGCAGCGGATAGTCGTACTCCCAACCATGGCGCACGGTGAGCGCGTCCTTCCACGTGCCCGCGTGGGGATAGAGCGCGTAGTGGAAGTGGTGTTCGCCCTGGTCAGCGTCGGGATCGGGCCACGTCGGCGAGCGCAACAGCGTAATGCGCAGCACATTGCCCACAGCGTCGTAGCCGTACTTGTCCTGGTTGAGAATGCTCGAGCCGTGAACTTTGCCGTCAGTTCCTGTTCCCGAAAGATCGGCCCAGCGCATCGCCGGAACCTCAAACTGTGCTTTTTCGAAGGAGTTGTTCCGCGTTGTCGGCCGTTCAATCGTTCCGTAAGGAATCTCGAATGTAGCAAAGTCGCTCGTCACCGCCAGCGGGAATGCAGCCTTGAGCAGCACATGCTTCTCGTGCCAGTCGATGTCGTTGTCGATGTCGATCTGGTCGCCGTCGAGGGTGATGGTCTGAACGAACTTCGAGCTCTGCCAGTGGCTGGTGACTCGGATGGCGGTAGAACCATCAGAGCCCATTAGCGATTCGACTGAGTCTGCCTTGTCGATCGTCATTGGCGACACGTCGAGCGTTCCCGGATCGACGTTCCAGGCGTCGTATTGCTTCGGGGTGTCTTTAAACAACTGGAGTAGGTTGCCGCACGAACCGAGGGCAAGAAATTCATATCCCGTCAGGCTCCTGATCGACGTCATGCAGCCTGTCGCCTGATCAACCTGAACCTCGAGAAATTCATTCTTTAACTTCGGAGAGTTAGGGCCACTGCTTCCATGTAGGCTGCGATTGGAAGGATCAACCCAGAGAGTCTTGAATCCGAACGCCGGCACGTTCCCGGCATAGACCTTGAGAGTGGCCATTTCTGAGGACTTGTTCTTTGACTCCACCCATGCCAACTTATGTGCTGCGCTGTTTCCTTCGAGGGCGTAGGAATCAGCTGCCAAATCGCCATTTGTCGCATTCGGAACTCTTAGGTTTACCCAAACATCTCCTGATCGTGTCCATCCAAGTGGGTTGTAAACGACAACAGGAACTCCGCGCCCGCTCGTGTTGATCGATGCACTTACATCATTAAGCGCAGCACCGGAAATCTCATCCGTCGACATGCGCACCCAGTCGTAGTCCTTCTGCGCGTCCTTGTAGATCACGGCAATCCCCGACCCTGCCGCCAGATCGTGGAACTGGTTGAACAAAACCTTCTTCCAATCTTCAGTCAGCTCGTCCGCCGGATACTTCGCGCCATCGAGCCACGCCAGCGACGACCACTTTTCCGCGTTCAGCATCTCCTCTTCGGCGGTGCGCATGTTGTGCTTGTGCATCGCCTGCGTCGTCATCACCCCGCGGTGGTATTCGAAATACAGCTCCGAATTCCACGTCGGGATCGCCGTCTTCCCCGCCACCGCTGCCGGCGCCGTGTAACCTTTCGCGATCGACTGGTAATCCCACACCGGGCTATCCGGCGCGATTTGCTTTTCAACCGACGAGAACCAGCTCTGCGCCGTGCCGAACCCGTACTTCGGCGTCACCGGCGCGCCGCCATTCGCCGCTACCGATGCCGCGCTCGGGTCTGCCCAGTGAAAACCTCCGTCGAGCATCGCCCGCGTGGGTCCGCCGCCATGATCGCCCACGCCGTAGAGGTCCATCATGTCTTCCATTCCAGTAGCCCGTTGCCGCGCCGCTACGAGATCGTCGGCCATCCGCAGCGGGCGCAAGTCCTCGTTGCCATACCCATGCGGAAAATACGCCAGCACCTTCGACCCATCCGGCGATTGCCACCAGAACAGCTTGAATGGAAGCTGATTGGTATCGTTCCATTCCATCTTCTGCGTGACGAAGTAGTCGATGCCGCTCTTTCTGTAGATCTGCGGGAGCTGCCAGTTGTAGCCGAATGAATCGGGGTTCCAGCCGATGCGCACGTCCACGCCGTAGGCCTGCTTATACCAGCGCTTGCCGACGAGCAACTGCCGCACCAGCGATTCGCCGTCAGGCATGTTCAGGTCCGGCTCAACCCACATGCCGCCGACGATCTCCCAGCGCCCCTCCTGAATGCGCTTCTTAATCTCGGCATTCATCGAAGGATATTTCTCGGCCATCCACTCGTTGTAAGCCGCAGCCGACTGCGTGTAGGTGTAGCCGGGATACTCGTTCATCAACTGCAGCGCGGTCGAAAAGGTGCGCCGGACGACGTCGACCGATTCGGTCCAGGGCCACAGCCAGGCGGCGTCAATGTGCGAGTTGCCAGAAAGGTGAAACGTCGCAGTCTCGAGCAATGGGCGGAGCGCTTCAAGCCGGCCTTGCGCTGCCTTCAGGCTCGCGTCGAATTTTGCCTCGGCTCCCCTCCGCTCATCCGCCCGCGCATCGCCGGTCAAGGTCTCGGCCACATCGAGCGCGCCCACATCCACCGCGCCAATCGCCGCATTCAGCGTGTCCAATTTGCTCGCATCGCCGGGTGCGAGCGAGGGCAGCAGAACCCACGCCGACAGAAACTCCTGAGCCAGATCCTCCGGATTCGGCCTGTTCTCCGGAAACTCGATGCGAAGGTTCGCGCCGCGAAACGTCTTCACATCGACGGTGTGCAGCAGTTTGACCGCGATGACAACTTTATCGCCGGGGTGCGCGTCATCCAGGAGCACGATCGGCTCCAGGTCCTCGCCCATGGCCACGCGGCGTCCGTTGAAGTAGACCATCTCCGGCATGGGTCCGTTGGCGCTGGCGTGGAACTGAAACCAGATGCGCGCGCCCGTGAGATCGTAGCCGTTGAGCGTGTCCGGAATCTGGATCGTCTGCCGAAACCAGACCGCATCGTTCGGCGCTTTTGCCAGCAGCGCGACTGGCTGCCAGTCGTTTTCATCCAATGCGACAGCCTCGCCGTGCGCCAGGTCGCCAGTGTGCATCTTCCATGTGCCGCCGGCCAGCTGCCCCAGGCTTAACAGCCGCTCGACAATCGCGCGCTCCTGCTGCGGCAGTCGCGCGGAGACTCGTTGCGACTCGCTGAAAACGATCTGGCCCGACGCGGTTCGCGCGGCGCAAAAAGCTAACAGTACAACCAGAAAAATCGCGAGACGACGCATATTCATCGAGGAATTCATAACCGGAAATGCCCCCGCCGCATTGTAGCCCGAAGTGGCTCGCGCGTGATGCGCATGTGCCATCGCCAAAGTGGCCCCTGCTGGGCAAATTTACAAATCGTCAGCGCCAAAATTCAGCGTACCGTCTGCGAGGCGGCCGGCGGCTCCGCCTGCTCCATGTACTCCACGTAGCCGAGCAATGCGCCCCAGTGGTAGAAGCGGTCGCTGCTGGTCACATCGTCGCCGCTGCCGGTGATGGCGTTGTAATTCTCGTGGACGTGACCGTTCTCTTTCCACTCCTTGAGAAACAGCTCGTAAGACTTTTGCGCCAAATCTCGACGCGAGTCCGGGACGTCGTAGTTGCGCAGGCCGAGATAGACCAGATAGTTCATGGGCCCCCAGATGCGGCCGCGCCAATAATCCTGATCGGTAAAGGCGGGATCGTTGCGGGCGATCGCCGGAATCACCCACTGGCCCCAGAACTCCTTGGGGTTGAGCAGATGTTTCTGAATCATGGCTTGCGCCTGCGCTGATGTGGCCGCGCGAGCCAGCAGCGGATAAAAGTTGGTGGGCGACATGCGGCGGCTGAATTGGCCGGTGTGCAGGTCCTTGTTCAGAAAGATGCCGTCTTGCTCACTCCAAAGAGTTGCGAGACTGGCGCGGTATCGGGCAGATCGATCGCGCAGCTCACGCGCCTCGGCGGTTTTCTCCAGAACATCTGCAATCTGCGCCAGCGCGTCGCAGTCGGCAATATAGAGGCTCATCAGGCCCACGTCGGCAATCTCAAGCAGGTGCGTCTTCTGGTCGTAGACCGCGTCATCGTACATTGGGCTGTTGTCGAGGCCCGATTCATAGATCGCGCCCTGGCGGGTTTCACGGAAGCCGTCGTCAGGGTCGGTGGGATCGGTTTTGGCGTCGTCGCCCCACGCCAGGTAGCCCTGTGCCTGGCGATGCTGGTCCCACCAGCGGTTCCAGCTCAGCAGCGGCGCGAAGGTGTCTGCGAGAAACCATCGGTCGTGAAACTGCTGATAAAGACCCAGCACCGTGATGGCGCCCACCGGCGGCTCGGAGTGATCAAAGCTCTTCCAACCGCCGGGACGGGCGAAATTCGGAACAAACCCTGCGGGCGTCTCCTCACGCAGAATCTCCATCGCGTTGGCGTACGCCAGGTCTCGGTCGCCGATGGAGGCCAGCGTGGCGGCGAAAAAGGTGTCCCAGTCAAAGAGCACGTATCCGCCCCAGTTCTGGTTCCAAACGCGGCTCACGGGCGAGATCACGCGCCGCTTGTCGGGGTCGTAGATGGTGTCCCAGCCGAGTGTGGTTTCAATGGCGTCGCGGATGGACGCGGCAGTTCCTGCCGAATTGACCGACTGCTCGTACGCCTGGCGCTGCCTCTCGATGATGACTTGAATTTCTGCGAGCGTGCGGCGGCGTCCCGTGCTGATGCCCACCGGCGCCGTGAAGTCTACTGCAAAATATGGACCGGCAACGGGCACGTCGGCGTAGTCGCTGCTCCGTGTCTGAGCGGAGGGCGGATCGCAGGTGCAATACACTTGCACAGAACCCGATGCGCCATGAGTCTCAATAAAGTCTGCGCGCCGCAGCGTGGTGCCCGGCCGGTTCCAAAGGAAATCGGCTGAGACCACCATCGTGGGAGGCAGAGCGGAGATGGGCGTGGAAGGCAGCGGCGTAGCCAGCAGAACCAGCTCCCCCGCGTCGTGCGCGCTCTGAATGCGCCAACTGTGCCCGCGCCACGCAACGCGCAGATCGGTGTAGCTGCCGTCCCATGCATGCGGGCCGGGCGTCACCTGCTCTGCGCCCGGCTGCAAACGGCCGATGAGCGCGTCCCCAAGAAACGCATCGGTATTCAAACCCGTGTTGTGCTTAAAACCGAAATGAATCGCCAGCCCCTCCGGGAGCAGGACCTGAGTGGTCACGCTGTTGGTGTCCCACGTGTTCCAGCCCTGCGCCAGTCGCTGCTGTACCGCGCGGTACTTGGCAGAGGGCGGAGGAGGAGCGGGTTGTTCCGCCGCAAAACGCGAAGTTGCTGCTGGAAACGAAGCCGCGGCGCCGCTCCACTGGGCCACGGCATTTTGAAGAATTCCCGCAAAAATGAGTAGCACCAAAAGTGCGCGAAAACAAACTTTCATGGAGTGATTCATGGCAGATCGGCTCCCGCAGAATTGTAGCTGCTCGCGCCTTGCGGACGATGCGAGTTGCGTTGGCGAAGCGGCTGCTCGAAGCGCAAGACAACAAGCCGCGGGCCCAGCGGGCCAATTCCCACCTTGTGGTATGAAATACCGGCCTTCGATGGTCCCTTTTCCTCCGTGTGTGCGCGGTCACATCAACCCTAACGGCTGCGCGCTCAACATGAAGGCATGGATGCCGCGACCCACATATCGACCCTTATATTGATGGCTCCATGTGCGCTTCTCGTGGGCGCCGTGTTGCAAATTTTCGTGGCGCGCCTCTGCTCCGCGCGCACCAAGGGAATCCTCGCTTTTCTGAGCTGCTTGCCCGCTCTCGTCGCCGTCGCCGGAATCGCGCCACTCGTTCGCAGCGGCCAGGCCATCGACCTGAACCCGCTTCCGTGGGACGGGCCGCTCGCCTTCGTTCTTCACGTTGACGCGCTCAGTGTCCTCTTCGCCTTCATGGGTGCGTCGATCGGCGGCCTGGTGCTGCTTTACTCCATCGGCTACATGGCGCACGACAAGTCGGCGACGCGCTTTTACGCGATCATGCTCGTCTTCATCGGCGGCTTTATCGCGCTCGTCTACAGCGCCAACCTCTTCATCTTCTATCTCTGCTGGGAACTGGTGGGCCTCTGCTCGTTCACGCTCGTCGGGTTCTGGTACACCAATCGCGAAGCGGTCAACGGCGCGCGCAAAGTGCTGCTGATGACGCACATCGCGGGCTACGGCTTGCTCGCCGGAATTCTCATCCTCTATCACCGCGCGGGCACCGCCCTGTGGACCGATCCCGCCGTCGCACACAGCTTTACCGGCGGCATCTTCGCCCTAATGCTGGTTGCACTCGTAGCCAAAAGCGTGCAGGTTCCGCTGCACACGTGGATTCCCGAAGCGATGGCCGCGCCCACACCGGTCAGCGCGTTGCTGCACTCGGCTTGTTATGTCACGTCCGGCGTGTATTTGGCCGCGCGCATGCACAGCTTTGGCGTGTGGCCGCAAGCGTGGGGCGAGAGCCTGATGTGGGTCGGAACCGTGACCATGGCCGTCGGAGTGATGTACGCCATGGTGCAGACCGACCTGAAGCGCATGCTGGCCTTCTCGACCGTCAGCCAGATCGGCTACATGATGATGGGCCTTGGCATCGGCACGCCGCTCGCCATCTCCGCCGCGCTGCTGCACTGCCTCAATCACGCCTTCTTCAAGGGCGGCCTGTTTTTGACTGCCGGCAGCGTGCAGCACGCAACCGGCACACGCGACATGAACAAGCTCGGTGGCCTGGCTTCGAAGATGCCGCGAACCACGCTTTCATGGTTGATCGGCGTGGGCAGCATGATGGGCATTCCGCTGATGAGCGGTTTCGCCAGCAAATGGATGCTCTACGCCGCGGCGCTGCAGGCAGGCTGGGCTGTGCCCGCCATGGTGGCGTGGGCGGCAAGCCTGGGCACGGTGTTCCTTGGCGCCAAAGCAACCAGCGCGGTGTTTCTTGGACCAACCACGGGGCAAACGAAGGATGCGCATGAAGCTCCGCCAACGATGGTGTGGGGAATGGGATTCCTGGCCGCAGGCAGCGTAGTTCTCGGTGTCGCGCCGCAGTTGGCCGTCAACTATTTCCTCAATCCGATCCTCCTGGCGCTCGGCCTCGGTGCCGGCGTGCACGTCACGTGGCTCGGGCTCTCGGCCGATGCGGGCAGCTTCTCTTCAACCGGCGGCCTGGTGCTGGCGCTCGTCTCACTCGTCGTTGGCGGAGCCATTTATCTCGTCGCGTACGCCGCGCGGCCGGTTGCGTCTTCGGGTGCGGCGTTGGCCGGAGCGGGTGGCGGAATCTTCACCGGCGGCGAACCGCTTTCAGACCAGGGTCGGCTCACCGCCGGAGATTTTTCTGAGATTTTCCAGGCGCACTGGGGCTCGTTCTTCCGCTGGTCAAACGTCGATCGTGTTTATTTGAGCATGTGGGACGCGTTGCAGGCGGTCTCGCGCGCGCTCGGCGTCGTGTTTGCGTGGATGGAGCGCCGCGCTGCTGTTTTGGTTGTCGCCTTCGCGGCGGCGTTGTTCGCGTTGGCTCGCTGGATCGTGCCTGGAACCATTGCGGCGCGCCTGCCAGCTTTGACGCCTTCCGAGCAAATCTCGCCGCTGTTGATCATTACCGTCGCTATCGCCGCAGGTGCGCTGTTGGTCGCTGCTCTCACCAGCGCCGCGGGGCGAAAGCTCGTTCCGGAGATTCTCCTGATTGGTGCGATAACCGTCAACGGGCTTCTCGTCGTGAGTCCTTGGCTGCGCCTGGGCCTGCTCGAAGCCGCCGCATTGCTGACGGTATTGCTGGTGTGGCGCACCGCGCGTTCACAAGCCGCCAAGCTCACCTATCTGGCCGTGGTTCTCATCTCTGCCGGATCGATGATCGCGAGCGAGCTGCTGGCCGATCGCGGCGCATCGGAATGGGCGCGCGCGCTGCTCTTCTTGAGCGTTTGCATCAAGCTGGCCGCGGTGCCGTTGTTCTTCTGGCTGCTCAAACTGGCTGACGAATTGCCAGCCTTGGTGCTCGGCGTCATTATCGCGGTCGTCGACATGGCCGCCTTCGGCGAGTTTTTCGCCGCCGCGCAGGCTTCTCCGTTCGCGCTCACGCCGCAGGCGCTGTGGGTCTACGTTGCCGTCGGAACCTCGCTCGTCGCTTCATTGCTCATGCTGACGCAGCGCAGCCTCAAGCGGCTTCTGGTCCTATCGACTGCCGAAGACGTCGGCTTCCTGCTTCTTGGCGCCGCGTCGATGAGCGCCATTGGAACGCAGGGCGCGCTGATTGCTGCGGCCACACACGCGCTGGCCAAAGCGCTGCTCTTTATGTGCCTAGCCGGACCTGAAGCTGCTGGCGAACTTGAAACCGAGCCCATCGCTCTCGCCGCCCGCTATCCGGTCAGCGCTTTCGGATTTCTCTTCGGAATGCTGGCCATGCTCGGCATTCCGCCGACGCTCGGCTTCATCGGCCGCTGGCGTCTTTATTCCACGGCGTTGCAAATCGGAGTCTGGCCGCTCGTCCTTTTGATTCTGTCGTCCATCTTCGCGCTGATCGCCTATGCTCTGGCGCTCTCGCGCAACTGGTGGGGTCCACCGCCTGAAAACGCCCCGCCGCCCGACGCTGCCCGGCCGCCCAAGCAGTCGTCCAATTCGGCCGCGCGCGAGCCGTTCGCCCTGAAGGCCACAATCGTCGTTCTGGCCGTCCTTCTTGTCGCCGCGGGCGTCTGGCCCAGCGCGTGGCAATTCCTCTTGGGGGTGCGGCCATGAATCTCTGGAAGCGACTCATGTGTACCGCGCGCCGCCGCAGCCCCTGGCTCTTCCACATGAACTCGGGCAGTTGCAACGGCTGCGACATTGAGATTGTGGCCGCGCTCTCGCCGCGCTACGACGCCGAGCAGTTGGGCGTGCGTCTCGAAGGCAGTCCGCGCCACGCCGACATTCTCTGCGTCACCGGCCCGGTCACGCGCAAAGCCGTCGGCGCGGTCAAGACCGTCTACGACCAGGTGCTCGGGCCTAAGGCCGTCATCGCCATCGGCTCCTGCCCGGCTACGACAAATGTCTTCATCGACAGCCGCACGCTCGACGGACCGCTCGACAAGCATTTGCCTGTCGACGTTTTCGTTCCCGGTTGCCCGCCGCGGCCTGACGCGATTATCGCCGGAGTGGCCAGAGCAGCAGCGATTCTCGCCGAGCGCGGAAACAATTCGCCAACAACGACTGTCGCCATCGCCAGCGTTGCTGAGGAGGCAAAGCAATGACCCTTCTCACCGCACTCGCGCGCCTGCTCATCTTTCCGGGACTGCTCTTCGCCGTCCCCGCCGCGTGGTTCTTCCTCTGGGTCGAGCGCAAATCGGTAGCGCTTATGCAGGAGCGCGTTGGCCCGCCGTTCATGCAGCCTTTCTTCGACTTCATCAAGCTGCTCGGCAAAAGCACGCCGCCACGCATCGGAATCGCCGGCCTGCTCATGCGCGCCTGGCCGCTGATCGCGGTCTCGGCCGCTGCGGGAGCCGTGGGCCTGCTTCCGGTACTCCCGTTGTCTGGCGGTTTCGAGGGCGATTTGATTCTGCTGCTCGCCCTTCTCGAACTGCCGTCCATCTGCATCATCGCAGCCGGTTTCTCGTCGCGCTCGATCTTCGGCGAAATCGGCTCAGCGCGCGAGGCCGCGCTCAGCGTTTCCTACAACATCGTCTTTCTGCTGGCCATCGTTTCGATCGCGGCGTCGCAACACACTTTCCGGCTCGATGCCCTGGCCTCCGCGCCCTTCACACCGCTGCATTGGATCGGTATTCTCGCGATTCTCGTCTGCCTGCCTGCCAAGCTGCACATCAATCCTTTCTCGCTGCCCAACGCGGAGCAGGAGATTTACGCCGGACCCATGACCGAGTACGCAGGCCCCGAACTTGCCATGTGGGAACTTTCCCACGGCCTGGAGTGGGTTGCGGGCACTGGCCTTGTCGCCACGCTCGTCGCTCCGCATGTTGGCATCGCGTGGCTTGCCGCCTGCATCTTCGTCGCCATCTCGTTCGCCGTCGTGTTGCTGCTTTCGGCGCTCGCCGCCGCCACCGCGCGCCTCGCCATCGATTCCAGCGTGCGCTTCTACTGGCAGTGCACGCTCATCTTCGCGGTTCTCGCCGTCTCGTCCGCGCTCTTCATGAGGTTCCGGTCATGAACATTCTCACCATGATGTGGAAGAATCTGCGGCGCGGCTACCAGACTCTGCTCTTCCCCGCGCATCCGCGTGTTACACCGCGTTTCCGCGGACTAGTCCAGTTCGATCCCGCCCTCTGCACGGGCTGCGCTGTCTGCCGCTTTCGCTGCACTTCACGCGCCATCGAGTTCAAAGCCGGCAAGGGCGAATTCACCTGGAGCTACAACCCCGGCCAGTGCACTTTTTGCGGGCGCTGCGTTGAAGGCTGCGCGGAGCACGCGCTGAAAGAAGGACACACCGAGCACGCGCTCTCGCAGCAAGAGGCTGTCCCGCCCATTTACACCGCGCAAGGCGAGCTTAAGAAGTCGTACACCGTGGCGCGCAAGCCGCCTGCGCCCAAACCCGCCGCTCCGCCCGCTGCTATACCGCAGGCCGGCGCGGCCGTGCCAAGTCCCGTAACTGGAGGCGCACAATGATCGCTCTCGAAAACCTTCGCGAAAAGCTAGGAGTTGCCGAGCCGTGGGTTGAGAGCCGCGGCACGCATTGGCTGAACCCCGGTGCGGCAACCGTCCGCGAACTGGCTCAGGCAATGAACGCCGCCGGAGCGCGCTTCGTCACCATCACCGCCTACGAATTGCCCGGCGACGAAGGATTCCGGCTTGAATACCACTGGGACCTCCAGGGATTGCTGCTCGGCGTTCCGTTTCAAATCGCCGGCAAATCGCCCGAGAGCGCCAAGATTGACAGTATTTATGACCTCAGCGAAGCTGCGGACTGGATCGAGCGCGAGGTCCACGAGGGCTTTGCCATCGATTTCACGGGCCGCGAATACGAACCGCTGATGCTGCGTCCGGGCGACAAGCCGGGCGTAAATCTGCGCGTAGCCCCGGCGCCGGACGAACCCGCTTCAGGCCTGCAGGGACAAAAGGAGGTCGCAAAATGAGCTACAAGATCCCCATGGGGCCCTACCATCCCGGCCTTGAAGAACCCTACAAGCTCGACATGATCTGCGAAGGCGAGACGGTGGTGGACGCCGAGCTCAACATCGGCTTCAACTTCCGCGGCATCGAGCACCTGGCCGAAACGCGCAACTACGTTCAGGTCATCGCGCTCATGGAGCGCGTCTGCGGCATCTGCTCCTTCATTCACACTCTCACGCTGTGCCAGGCCATGGAGAAGCTGACCGGCCTCGAAGCTCCGCCGCGCGCGCAATATATTCGCGTCGTCATGGCCGAGCTCGAGCGCCTGCACTCGCACGTGCTCTGGGCTGGCATCGCCGCCAAGCTCATGGGCTTCAAAACCATGTTCATGACCTGCTTCGCGCTGCGCGAAAAAGTGATGGACGTGCTCCAGGCCATCTCCGGCAACCGCGTCAACTATTCGATGAACCACGTGGGCGGCGTCAATCGCGACATCGAGGACCCAATCGCGCTGGTGCCCATGATCGATGAGCTTGAGCGCGAGATGATGCGCACCGTCATTCCCATCTTTACCACGAGCTCCACTGCGCGTTCGCGCTGCGCCGGCATCGGCGTGCTCACGCGCGAGAAAGCAATCTCCTGTGCCGTCGTCGGCCCCACGGCGCGCGCCTCGGGCATTGCACAGGACCTGCGCCGCGACGCACCCTACGCGGCCTACGCGGAGATGAAGTTTGAAGTCCCCGTCGAGCAAGCTGGCGACGTGCGCGCTCGCCTCTTCGTCCGCGCTCTCGAAATTATCGAGAGCTGCAACATTCTCCGCCAGGCGCTGGCCAAAATGGCGCCCGGTGAGATCTCGTCGGCCGGCGAAAAGCTGGTCTTCGCCACCGGCACGGCCACCAGCCGCGTTGAGGCGCCGCGCGGCGAAGTCATGTACAGCGTTACGTGGAAGGAGAACTCGCGCAATCCGGCGCGCGTACATGTGCGCACGCCGACCTTCGCCAACATGCCCGCGGTCCGCTGGATGGTGCGCGGCGCGCGTCTCGCCGACACGCCGCTCATTCAGGCTTCCATCGATCCGTGCTACTCCTGCACTGACCGCTGACGCTTCACGAAACCAGGTCCGAATTCAGATCAGAATTCAGATCCGAATTTAAGTCATTGACCGCTTCGGCTTCCGGACTGCTGAGACCGCCGGCCGGCTCGCCGGCTTGCTGTCCCCTGTTCCCTTGTCTCCTCGCTCCCTGTTTTTGTCGCCGTAAACCGCACGAATGCACTACTCTGGCATGGAGCGCCTATGACCGGCTACGCTGCCAAAACTCGGGAAGCGCTTATTCAGGCGTATATTCACGACGTTATCAACACGTCGAAGGCCGCCGCCTACTCCGCAATGCTCATGTTTTTCCCCGCCCTGCTGGTCATCACCACGCTGGTGGCACAGGTGGAAGAGGGGCCCTCCTTCGTGGGCGAAACCCGCCGCGTGCTCGAGCAGTTTCTCCCGCCTGACACTCTCGATCTCGTCCAGACGTCCATCCTCAGCCACCAGCTCCACTCCGGGCAGTTAATTCTCTCCGCAACCTGCCTCAGCCTTTTCGCGGGCATGGGAGTGATGCTGTCGCTGATGGAAGGATTTCGCCGCGCCTACAGGATGCCGCCGGAGAGCTGGACCTTCTGGGGACGCCGCGCCCGCGCGCTGTTGCTGGTGTTCATTGTGCTCATTCCGTTGTCGCTGGCGTCACTCGCCATCGTCTTCGGCCACCAGATCGAGCACTGGATGATCGCCAACGCCAGCCATGACCTGCGCCCCATCGTGATCGTCTTCTGGCGCATGGCCCGTTGGGCGGTCAGCTTTACCGCCATCCTCGCTGTCCTCACTGCTCTTTACCATTTCGGCACCCGCAGAACGGAACGTTGGTTCTGGGTCGCCCCCGGTGCCTTCGCAGGCACGCTGATTTGGTTTCCTGCCACGCTCGCTTACGGCTGGTATGTCACCAGCCACGCCAACTACACCCGCCTCTACGGTTCGTTTGCTGAGGGCATCGCCACCCTCGTCTGGCTCTACATCAATTCGTTCAGCATTCTGCTGGGCGCGGAGCTGAACGGAGTTCTCTACTGGGAACGCAAGAATCATCATGCCGTGAAATCCTCAGCACGCGAACCTGCGCAGCTTTCCCGCTAACCAACGCTCGCACTCGATCTCCCCGCTCCCTCGCTCCCAACCACCCCCGCCAACTTGCCAACTCGCTACGTGCGCGTAGCGCACGCCAACTCGCCAACCCCGCCAACCGCTAGTCCCTCGTCCCTTCGTCCCCTCGTTCCCGTAGTCCCTCAGTCCCGTAGTCCCTCGTCCCTTCGTCCCCTCGTTCCCGTAGTCCCTCAGTCCCGTAGTCCCTCGTTCCCTCGTTCCCTCGGTCTCTTGTTCCCTGCTTCCCCCCGGCCAGTTACAATAAGATCAGTCGCGTCCCCTTGCCCACTTCTACCCGCTCAGAATTACCTTTCGCCAAATTAAGACTGAATTTGGAGCCGCTCCCATGCCCTTTGCCGACCTCAATCTGACGGAAGCCCCGTCGCAGCGCCGCGCCAAGATTGTCGCTACGCTTGGGCCGGCTTCGAACACCGACGCTGTCATTCGCGCCTTGATTCGCGCCGGCGTCGATGTCGTCCGCCTGAATTTCTCCCACAGCACGCACGAACGCAAGGTCGCGGTCATCCAGAAGATTCGCAAGGTGAGCCGCGAGGAAAACAAGCCGCTTTGCATCCTCGCCGACCTGCAAGGGCCCAAGATCCGCACCTCGCTGCTCAAGGATCATCAGCCTGTCCTCCTCAAAGCTGGTCACCGCATCACAATTACGCCGCGCGACGTGCTGGGCACTGCTGCTCTCGTCGGCACCACCTTTAAGACCCTCGCTGAGAACGTCGAACAAGGATCGCGGATTCTTCTCTCTGACGGCCTGATCGAGTTGCGCGTCCACGAGATCGCCGGCGAAGACGTCGTCTGCGACATCATCAACGGCGGCATGTTGGGCGAAAGCAAGGGCATCAATCTCCCCGGCGTTCTGGTGCGCACGCCCTCGCTCACTGAAAAAGACTCCGAAGACCTCGAGTTCGCCCTCAATCATGGTTGCGACGCCATCGCCGTCTCCTTCGTGCGCACCGCCGAAGACGTCACGCTCGTCCGCAATCGCGTGGCCGCGCACGGCGCTCATACATGGATCATCGCCAAGCTGGAGAAACCGCAAGCCGTCGAGCATCTCGACGCCATTCTGCAAGTGGCCGACGGCATTATGGTGGCGCGTGGCGATCTGGGCGTCGAAGTGCCGCCGGAGAAGGTTCCCGCGATTCAGAAGTACATCATCCGCCGCGCCTCCGAATACTCGAAGCCGGTGATCACCGCCACGCAGATGCTGGAATCGATGATCGAGAACCCGCGTCCCACGCGCGCCGAGGTCTCCGATGTGGCCAACGCCATCTACGACGGCACTGACGCCGTCATGCTCTCCGGCGAATCCGCCGTGGGCAAGTACCCGGTCGAGTCGGTCGAAATGATGGCGCGCATCGTCACCGAAACCGAACGGCACATGAGAGAGAACCTCGATGCCGCGCCGCGCGAGCGCCGCAGCGGCCTCACCATCGCCGAAACCATCTGCGAGGCAACGGCCCACGCCGCCGACGACCTTGACCTGCGCGGCATCGCGCTCTTCACGGAATCGGGCGCGACGGCGCGCCAGCTTTCCAAATACCACCCCACCGCGCCCATCTTCGCGCTCAGCCCGCTTGACGTGACGGTCAACCGCCTCAACCTGCTCTGGGGCACCACGCCAATCCGTTGCCCCAAGGTCAACTCCACTGAAGCACTGGTCGATTGCGCCGAGACTTTGCTTGAACAGGGCGGCTACGTTCGTCCGCGCGAGGTCATCGCCATCGTGGCAGGCACGCGCACCAAATCCGGCTCAACCAACTTCCTCCGCCTCCACGCCATGGGCGAAAACTCGCTCAACGGCCTGCGCTTCCGCGCTCCCCGCGCTGAAAAACCCGCACCCGTCGCCGCCGCGCCCAAAAAGCGCCGTGCCGCAGCCGTGCCGAAGACTCCCGAGGCCTAAGCGGCGAGTTCGCCGCGCGCCACACTCACCGCGCGCGAAAACGTGCAGATCCGGCCTCTTGCGTCCTTGTAGCGCCGGGCTCCTGCGTCTTTGTACCGCCGGCCTCCAACTCCCTTGTAACGCCGGCGTCCTCGCCGGGGTCCCCAACGACAGGTCCTCGTCGTTGGGGTGGCTCGCCGGCTGTCGTGCGGGCGTCCCCGCCCGCACTCGCAACGCCAGACCACGGTCACTCGGCCTCAGCATCCGCGATGCCCATTCGCTTGCATTCAACTTCGAGTGGCTTTGATCCAAGGCTCCCCGAGTTAACGGGGAGCCCTGCTGGCTTGTTGGTTCAGCTGTGGGCTCTAATCTAAAGTGGTTTTTATCTAAAGTGGTTTTCAAAGTCTACCGGTGCCAGCGCAACACCGCGGAAGGCTTCGCCCGCACTGGCCGAGCGAACCGTTTCGAACCAGTCGAGGTAGCCGCCAGTCGCTGGCTGGGTTGCGCTAATGCGATCGGTAACTTTCACCAGCTTGTTCGGGTCGGCGCCGTTGTCGCCGTTCAGGCTGATTGTGGACGTAATCGCGTAAATCGTCGCTGTGCCATCGTGGTTGACGACGCCGGTGATATTGCGGCAGCCGCCGGTAGCGGGCTCAATCGAGCTGGGATAGTTCCGCACGCTATACGGCACGCCCAGGTCGAGTCCATTTTGGATGGTGTACTGAAGCACCCAGGTCCCCGACGTCAGAACCCACTTTTGCAAGCCGGCACTGGCCAGCGTGCCGGCGTCGGCTACGTTCGTCTTTCCGTTGATCAACTGGTTCGGCGTGTAGACCAGGTCGCCTTCGTTGCAAACATACAAAGTGCTGTCGTTCGCGAACCAGATTCCAAACGGATAGTAGCCGCCCGGGTTGGCTGTGGTGGCAGCCGTGTTGGGGAACCCTGGCAGAATCGCATAAGGCTCGTCGACAAGGCCCCCGGCCGGCGCGTTCCCTGTCGTGGGCAGAACCCCCGGAGTGCCGAGTTGATACACGGTGTTGATGCCGTTACCACCGCTACCCTTGGCAACGTACACCGTGTCATTGAAGATCGTCAGTCCGCGGAAGTTGGTGTCCTTGCCGGGTTTGTCTCCAGACACGCTCACAAAATAGGAAATCATGTTGTTGGCAGGCGGGACGAGCGGTGCCGCGCCGGGATAAAACAGTTCGGCGCCCGTCGAGTGTGAGAGATCGATGCCGAGTTGCGTTTCCGGCATCTGCTTCTTCCCGAGGCCGCCGCTGTTGTCGTTTCCGACCGAATAATACAGCCCATTGTCCGCCTTGATCGCGGCGCGGGAGTTGTCGCCACTGTAAGCGTCGCCGTCGGTGTAGAAGATGTGGCCACCCGCATCCACTTCCGCGACGGAACGGTAATAAGCAGTCGGATTGTTTGCCCCCGCATAACTCGCCACCGCGGCATTGGTCGGGTCGCAGAGGCCGGGCGTGCTGGAGGCGGAGACGTCGAGCAGGTTCGGTTCCGTCGGCGACTCAGGCCCCACGTTTGTGCCCTGCGTGAGGATATTAGTCGTTGTGTTCAGAGTAAGAGCCGGACAGCCGGGTCCACCCCTGTAGCCCATGAAGGTCAGGCTTTTGCCGTCCGCCGAACGATTCAAAGCGAGCTCGGATTTGGAGCTGAAACTGGTCACAATCTCGTCGCCAGGCAAGTGCAGCGCGCCAAGCGGGAAACCGTCGGGGCTCAGATCCCACAGCACGATGGGCGAGGAGACCCCAAAGCTCCCGTCCGTAGCGGAATTGTTCCACACGTTGTGAGTGTCGTGAAGATTGGGCGCTTCGCCGTTATCGCTGGCATAGCCGCAGGTCACCGTCACAGCCGTCGTGGTCGTGGTTTTCGTTTGGTAGGCGGGAAGCAGCGGCACATTCACTGTTGCGGCAGTCGGGTTCGTCACCGTGCCGCCATTCAGGCAGCCAGGCGGTAATACTTCCCCAGGGGTAACAGTGCCGGCGTCTCCAACGTAGACCGTGCCGCTCAATACGATGCTGCCAGGGACGAAGCCGTGGAATTCGGAATGACCGTAACCGAAACCGTCATGGTCGCCGAAATCGCGGTCGTATTCCTGGGCTTTCACAGTGACGGCAAATGACCCTAACGTCACTGCCGTCGCAAGAGCCGCCGCAACCAGAGCGATGGCGTCTGAGGCAAAACGGCGCGTGGCTGCGCCATTGGACACACTAATACTCATGGGAAACCTCCCGGGTAGTGAGGAATCTGAATTGGATTCGTGGAGAATGACCGAATCGACTTCCGCGCCTGACGCTAGCAGCCGGAAATGAACAGGGGATGAAAGGATGGGGAAAACTTCGTCAGCGGGATTCGATGCCCCGACGATGGGACGAGCCGCGGACGATCCTCGCCCGCCGCTCCAGTCTTTCTGTCCCCTGTTCCCTATTCCCTTGTAGCGCCGGCGTCCTCGCCGGGGTCCCCAACGACAGGTCTTCGTCGTTGGGGTGGCTCGCCGGCTGTCGTGCGGGCGTCCTCGCCCGCACTTCCCTGTTCCCTGTCCCCTGTTCCCTGTTCCCTGTTCCCTGCCTTTTAGTCGTCGTCCGGCGGCCCGCTGTCCACTTCGCGGATCAGCTGTTCCGGCTTGACCTTGGTGGCAATCGGCGTAAAGTCCGGCGGCTTTTGCGTGTAATCGAAGCAATCGAGGAAAGCCTCACTTCCCGCGTCGCGCGCGCCCAGAGTGCCCAAATCGAAGTTGTGTTCGATGAACTTGATGAAACCCGCGGCCTCATGGAAGTGATGCGTCACGTAGCCATGCTTCGCATAGGGTGAAACGATGAGCAGCGGAACGCGGAATCCGGGCCCCATCGCGTCCACCTTCGGCGGATCCACATGGTCGTACCAACCGCCCCAGTCGTCCCACGAAATGAAGATCGCCGTCGAACCCCAGTAAGGGCTGTTGCCGATGGCATTGACGATCGACGCTACCCAGTCCGGCCCTTCGCTCCCCGCTCCCGGATGATCGGAGTGCGCAAAATCCGGCACGATCCACGTCACTTGAGCCAGCTCGCCAGCCTTGATGTCGACGAGTACGCGGCGCGATGGAGAAATTACATTCTGCTCCCAGTCCTTGCCGAAACGAATATGCCGGACAGCCTGGTAAGCCGACAGGATGTAGTCACCGCTGTCGCTACCGGGAGCGTAGTAGCGCCACGTCACGCCCTTTTCATCCAGAAGATCGGCAGTCGTCTGATAATCGAAGCAGGGAAAGACACCGGGAAGCACAGTGCCGTTCGGACCCATGAGGGCTGCCGTCGTTCCCGGAGCCGCGTCGCAGCCCCACACCGAACCGCTGGGATTCTCCGCCACATTCCCCGATTGTCCGGCGATCATGTACTGGTGCGCCACAAAGCTCGGGCCTGTATTCGACTGGAACATCTGGTCACCGAGCACATATTGCTGTGCCAGCGCCCAATACGGTTCCACGTCTTTCTCGGGAACGTAGGAGTAAGCCAGATTCGACCCCGCCCCCCGAGCAAATCCATCCATATTTCCATGGTCCCAATCCTGCCACCACTGCTTGTGTGAGTGATTGAGGTCGCGTGAGTCGCCCAGTGAAACCGGCGCAAGCGGAACCAATTCGCTTCCGCTCATTCCGCCCTGCACTGTGTCAGCGCCGGGAAAACCGTTGAACAGATTGTCGAAGCTGCGGTTCTCCTGCATGATGATGACGATGTGCTGAATGGGCGAACCGGCAATTGGCGGGACCGTGCTCTCGGGCACCGGCGGCGAAGGAGACACCACAATCGAAGCTCCACACCCCGTGATCCCAGCAAGTAGCCACGAGCCCAATGCCACGACAATCGCGAGCGACACACCGATGTAAAGCCGCAGACCCACAACGGACCTCGGCCGTCTCACCGGTCGTGAATCTGTCCTGGACACTTTCCCCAATTGCCCCACAAATCAGGCGCGATGTTACGCCCGATCCTCCGGTACCCAAGTGATTCTAGTCACTCTATTGCATTCCCGTAACATTTCTTCCCAGCATTCCGGCGAGTCTTTGGTTTCCGCATTCCGGTTACCTTAGTCGCAGCAGAGGTCCCATCGATTTCCTAGCTTTTCAATAGCTTATGGTCAATCGCCCTCCAGAAGAACATGGGAATAGCAACTCGAATCGGTCGCGCGCCACGGACTACCGGCGTTTTCGCGCAGCCGCCGGGTGATTTGCGAGTTCACCAGTCCCATTTCCTTTGTAACTTCGGGTGTAAGATTTCTGTCATCCTCACGAATTCATTGGCTGCCGGAGGGTATCCGTATGTCTCGCTTGGCCGATTTCAAACCTTTGCGAAGGTTGGCCATCGTCGCAATACTTCTGTTGGCGTGTGCATCCGCTCGCAGCGCGCCCGATCAGCCCAAACCGGGCGAGCCAACCGATCCCAAAGCTCAAAAAACTTTTGCCGGCGCCGTCGACTGGGAGAAACATGGCCACGAGAACGCTGCGCTCGATGACTATCGCAAGGCCAATAAGCAGGACGGCGGCCATTGTTCGGAGTGCCTCAGTCGTGCCTATGCCCTCGCAATGAAACTGGGCACCTACAAAGATGCCGAAAGCGTCGCGCGTGACTTGCTGCCGCTCGCGCAGACCGATACGGACCGCGCGGCCATCCACTTCCGGCTGGCAATGGCTTTAGCGCAGGAGGGCATTGCAGACAAGAAGGACAACCTTTTCAATGAAAGTTGCGATGAGTACAAGGCTGCGTTGTCGATCGAGCCGTCGTTCGCCCTTGCTCACTTTGGTTTGGGTACGTCACTGTCGCATCTCCATCAGGACGATGCGGCACGCGCGGAATTCAGCGCCTTCCTTGCCCATGACTCAGCCGATTCATCTCTTCGCGAACGCGCGGGCCGGTATGTTGAACACCCGGAGTTGGCGCGTGCCAGAATGGCCCCTCCCTTTGCGCTGACCACGATCGATGGCCGGCGCATCTCCATGGATGGCCTTGCGGGCAAAGTCGTCCTCATCGATTTCTGGGCAACTTGGTGCGGCCCATGCCGCGAGGCCTTGCCCCACGTTCGCGATATCGCGAAGAAGTTTCAAGGACAGCCCTTCGTCGTGCTCAGTGTGAGCCTTGACGAAGACGATGCCAAATGGAAGGACTTCGTCAGCAAGAACGGAATGACCTGGCTGCAGTACCGGGACGGTAAGTGGACAGGGCCGGTTGCAACTCAATTCGGCGTGAAGGCGATTCCGGCGACGTTTTCAATCGATGCCGATGGCGTGCTTGAAGACCAGCACGTGGGCGACGCTGACGTCGAAGGCAGGCTGAAGAAGATGATCGCGCATGCCGTTGAGGAGAAAAGCGACAAACCTGCTGCCGCGCCCGCGCCTTTGTAGCGCCGGCGTCCTCGCCCGCACTCGCAGTGCCATTCCGGGCTCGCCATGCCGCAATGGGACGGCCCAAGACGCTACCACAGCCTGCCCAACTTGCACAAGACTTGCAATTCCCCTCGATGCACCGTACTATCCGCAGTAGAAACCGGCCTGCAAAGCAGG
>PLGG01000037.1 GCA_003138515.1 Acidobacteriaceae bacterium
AGCCTTTAGAATCAATAGCTTGCGTCCACAGTTTCACAGTTTCACAGTTTCACAGTTTTGGTTTTTGTCGTTCTTGATTTTGAGCTCGCGCGTTGGCTCGCTTTTTTGCCAACTCAGCAAGCTCCGCAAACATCTGTCTCGCCGGCTCGTTCACGCGGTCGCAACCAGCTGAGAGCTGATAGCTGAAGGCCGCGTCGACGATCTCTGTTCTCTGTTCTCTGTTCTCTGTTCTCTGTTCTCTGTTCTCTGTTCTCCGTCCACTGTTCTCTGCTCTCTGACTTGGGTTCTAAACTAAGAGCGATGGCCGGCTTTCACATTGAGCACTTCGGTTGCCGTGCGGCGCGCGCCGACGGCGAGGCGATTGCCGGTCACCTGCGCGCATTTGCTGAACGCCAGCCGTTTGCCGTTGACGTGGTCGTGGTGAATACCTGCAGTGTGACGGCCGAAGCCGACCGCGCGGCGCGGGCGTTCATCCGCCGCACGCATCGCAGGAACCCAGCGGCCAGAATCGTCGTAACCGGCTGCTACGCGCAGCGCGCGCCCGGGGAACTCGCGGCCATGCCGGGCGTGGCGGCCGTCGTTGGCAATAGCCACAAGGCCTTTGCGCCGGAGATTGTCTTTGGCCTGGCGCAAGGTGCAAGCGGACCCTCAACCCTGGCGCCCACTATTGTCCCCGTTGCCGCGCTCCTCACTGCGAGCGCGCCGCAAGCTGCTCCCATCTGGGCTGACGACCGCTTCGCTCACTCGTTTCTCGAGGAAGCACAGTTCGCGCCGGGCGTGCAGACTCGTCCCAACCTGAAAATTCAGGAAGGTTGCGGCAATCGCTGCACGTTTTGCGTGATCCCTCAGACGCGTGGTCCGTCCAGGAGTCTGCCCCATGCGGTGGTGCTTCGCCGGGTTGAGGAATTCGTCGCTGCCGGCGGCAAGGAACTGGTGCTTTCGGGAATCAACCTCGGCCGTTGGGGCCGCGATTCGAAGCCGGAGCCGGGCGCGCCTGCTTCACTTGCTGAGTTGGTACGCGCCATTCTCACGCGAACCGCTCTACCCCGCCTGCGCCTCAGCTCCATTGAGCCGATGGATTGGAACGACGAGCTGATCGGGCTCCTGCGCGAATTCGGAGGCCGGCACCAAGCGGGATCAACATCGGCGGGTGGCTCGAAGAGCCGGGGCCAATCGAGTGGCCGTCTCGCTCGCCACGCCCACCTTCCGCTGCAGTCCGGCTCGGACGCCGTGCTGCGCCGCATGCACCGCCGTTACCGGCCCTGGCACTACGCGGAGAAAGTCTCCGCGCTGCTACGGGCCGCCGGCCCCGATCTCACCCTCGGCGCAGATGTCATGGCCGGTTTCCCCGGCGAAACCGATCGCGAGTTTGAGGAGACGCTCTCCTTCGTGCGCACGTTGCCTTTCGGCTATCTACACTTGTTTCCCTTTTCGCCGCGGCCGGGCACACCCGGCTGGGCGCTTCATGCCGCATCGCCCGTGCCGCCAGCCGCCGTTGAAGAGCGCATGGCCGCGCTCCGCTCCCTCGCCGCCGAGAAAACGCGCGTCCATCGCAGCCGCTTCATCGGCCGCCAGCTTGCCGCCATCACACTGCATACACCCCCCTCGCTCGCTTCCCAAGGCACCACCCCCGCCCTCTCCGAGAACTTCCTTCCCATCAACCTCGGCGGCCAGTTCGCATCGAATCGACTCCTTCAGGTCCGCATCACTGCTCTTGGATTCGACGGCCAACTGACCGCCGTTGAAGGCGACTAACCTCTTTCTTCAGAGAAGCCAAGCCAATGCTATACTCAGTTTGCGTTCGCTTCGCGGCGGCCATGGGGTGCCCTGCCCCGGCCTGCTCGGCACGCTTTCGGAGGAGAACCATCGCATTCGATAAACGAGCGGCAAAGTCCTTCATTCGCATCAATGACAGAATTCGTGCGCGCGAAGTCCGCGTCATCGACGAAAACGGCGAACAACTTGGCATCCTCCAGCCCTTCGAGGCCCTCCGCATTGCCCGCGAACGCGGCCTTGACCTGGTCGAAGTTTCGCCTACTGCAGTCCCGCCCGTTTGCCGAATCCAGGACTACGGCCGTTTTCTCTATGAGAAGGAAAAGAGCGAGCGCGCCGCGCGCAAGCGCCAGAAGGTCATCACCGTCAAGGAAGTCAAGTTCTCCGTCACCGTCGACGAGCACGACTACCAGACCAAGAAGAATCAGGCGGTCCGCTTCCTCACCGAGGGCGACAAGGTGAAAGCAAGTCTTCGCTTCCGCGGCCGCCAGATGGCCCATCGCGAGCTTGGCTACAAGATCATTAACCGCCTGATCCAGGACATCGGCGTCGCTGGCGTGGTTGAATTCATGCCGCGCATGGAGGGCACCATCCTCCACGCCATCCTCGCGCCGGGGCGCAAGGAAGTGCCCAAGTCCAAGGGGGATTCCGCCGCTCCCGCCGCGCAAGCTTAGCTGTCGTCTGTAGGCGACCCAAATCGGGATTCCTGCGTCTGAGTCCGCGGGTGGTTGTATCGATTCGTTGCGTGTACTCGGCGCAATCCGTCTCTAGGCATTTCAGATTACGGAAAAGGCCCTGCCAGCGAAGGCTTGCTGGGATCGTGCGTGATTCGAACTAAGGGGGAGATCAATTCGGGCGAAGGAACTTGAAATTGTCCTGATTCGAAGGTTGTATTTGTTTCCAAGATACCTTGATCCGAAAGTGACATTTCTTTCGGAGTACAATCCAGGCGATCCTGTAAACTCCGACGGCGTGATTGCCGTCTAATAGTAATTGGATGGTTGTTTGCGCTCAGTTCCGGATCCCAGCTCATTTGGTCTCCGGCCGAAGCGTCCATCCAATTCTGGAGTTGCCCGTGAACCGCATGAAACTGCTGCACATTTTTCCGGTTGTCCTCATTCTTTTAGGCGCCGCTATGGTGTTTGAGCGCCCAGCCTACGCCTACGCCGATCCAGGCACGGGCCTGCTCGCCGTTCAGGCCGCTGGATCGGCGCTGGTGGCCACCGGATGGTACCTGCGCCGGAAGATCTATTCCTTCTTCCGCTCGGACGACTCACCCAGGACTGACACCGAAGAGCGGTCTGCCATTGCGCGCGGCGAGGACTCGCAAAGTCAGTGAATGGAACCCCGGACTTTTCTCGCCAGGATTCGGGTACCGCCTCCCGAGACAAAGAATTGGAATTGACCTTCCGCGATCCGGCGGGAGAACTCCGGCTTATCGCTGGCTGCGCCTTGCGGCGGATTCGCCCCCCAGCCGAAGAAGAGACGGAGGCATTTCTCGCCTCTCCGCTGCGCAAGTCTCTCGAACAAAGCGGTGACTTGATTCCCAGTAAGGTTGCCGAGCCCGGCTCTCATCCGTCGATCGCATCCGGCGAGTTATGGCTCGAGCATCCACGCCTCGATCCCATCAGCTATCCATGGGAGTGGACCACCGCTCAGTGGCGCGCCGCCGCCGAACTCACGCTGCGCGTCGCCAGCCAGGCGATCGACGCCGGGTGGACCCTGAAGGACGCGACGCCTCTCAACATTCTCTTCGCAGGTCCGCGCCCTATCCTCGTGGATGTTCTATCCTTCGAGCGCCGCGATCCACACTCGACCGTTTGGCTGGCCTACGGCCAATTCGTGCGCACATTCCTTCTACCCCTTGTAGCCGCCCGGCATTTGAACTGGCCGCTCCGCGCAACTCTCTTTGAGCGCGATGGCTATGAGCCGCGCCAAATCTACGAGGCTTTGCCGCGATGGCGCCGGCTAGACCACTATCTGCTCGATGTAGTTACCTTGGCCACGCTTTTCGAGCGGCCGGGCCCAAAGCGGGCCGGCTCCAAGCAGAGCCCATCAACGAAGGAACCATCACTCGCGACGCACCTCCTGCAAAAGCGCATTGCGCGCCTCGGCAAGCAGATTCGCCATGCGGCCGGCGAGCGGGGCCACAGCCAATGGAGTCATTACGAACAATCCGCCCGCCACTATCAGCCCACCGACGTCGAAGAAAAGCAGCAATTCGTCAAGAGCGTGCTCGCGCGATGCCGGCCCGAACGCGTCCTCGATATTGGCGCCAATACGGGGACCTATTCGCTGCTGGCTGCTGATGCCGGGGCCAAAGTCGTCGCCCTTGACAGCGACTCCGCCGCTCTTGAGGAGCTGTGGCGAACCGCGGCTACGCAGAACAAACCCATCACGGTTCTGGTCGCAAACATCGCCCGTCCCACGCCCGCGGCGGGCTGGCGCAATCGCGAACACTTTTCTCTGCTCGACCGCCTCACTGGCGATTTCGACCTGGTTCTCATGCTCGCAGTCATTCATCATCTGATCCTTCGCGAGCAGTTGCCGCTCACGCACATCGCCGGTCTCTGCGCCGGCCTTTCACAGCGCTGGCTGCTGCTGGAGTGGGTCCCGCCAACCGACCCAATGTTTCAGGAGTGGCTGCGCGGTCGTGACGACCTCTACGGTCATTTGACCGAGGACGATCTGACGCATGCATTTGCGCCGCACTTTGCCGTCGTCGATCATGCTAGGCTGGGCAACGGGCGGGTTCTCCTGCTCTTCGACAGAATTTGACGCGGCAGCACAACTGGCATCGCTGAACTTCAGCGATGGGGGAAAAGCACGGCATGATCAAACGGTTCGCCCAGGCCTAGGGCTTCGCCACCATTCTCCTTCTGCTCGGCTATATTGATCTAACCTCGTCTCTGGGAGATGAGCGCATGCGCGTTCCCTGGCCGCTCACCCGCTTGGTTCTGGCGCAGCTTGTCGATCTTGCGATTGTGGGCCTGGCTTTCGCGGGCTTGCTGGCGATCCTCCGCAGCTTGAAGGTCTGGGCGCGAGTCCGGTGGGGCGTCCTTGCCTTCCTTCCGATCTACCTGCTCGTCTGTAATCTCAGAATTCTCCCGTTTCGAGTTCCGTACGCCGGCGTTGCAATCGTCGCTCGAGCGTGGGTCGCTATTCTCGAGTTTCTGATTTTCCGCGCCTGCGATATCGCGTCAAAACTCTATGGCCTTGGCGGCGCCGTGCTCACCGGCGCTGTAGTGTTTGCATTCGTCATGACCGCTCAACTGGTAAGCGCCGCCTTCTGGCGTCCAGGTATTCAGGCGTTTGCAGGCCCCATTCCCGCCCAGCCCGCCGCCTAGCCGCGCCTTGTATGGATTGTCTTCGACGAGTTGGCGTATAAACCAGTGTTCGAAGCTCGCGATCCCTCGCTCGAACTTCCAAACTTCGATCGGCTGCGCCTGCAAAGCACGATCTACAGCAACGTGACCCCGATTGGCTACCACACCAACCTGGTTGTGCCGAGTTTGCTCCTGGGCCGCATCGTAACGAGTTCTACTTTCACCGCGAAAAATCAGTTAATTGTTCGCACCGCTGACAATCCTCATTGGGAACCTTTCGACTCGGCCGCATCGTTGTTCGGCATGGCCAGGCAGCGCGGTATTTCGACTTCGATCGTCGGTTGGTACCTGGCTTACTGCCCGATCTTTGCGGGCACAGCCACCGAGTGCTATTGGAGCAACGACGACACTGAAGACGACGCACCTCCATCAATCAGTGCCAGTTTCGCCGATGACGTCTGGTTCCCGCTGCGCATCGTGGCCGAACTACTCGTTGCGCCTCGCATGGCTGTAGCCGATGTCGCCCATTGGGAATCTCTAGGCCACGCGGCGACCGTGAAGGACATGAGCCAGCACGCGCTCGGCGCGCTTGCTAACAGTCAGGCCGACGTCATCTACCTGCACCTGCCCGTACCCCATCCGCCTGCTTTTTGGGATCGACACTCACATAACTACGGCGTGGGCGGATCCTATCTCGATTCGCTGGATTATTCCGATCGCTTCCTCGGGCAAATGCTCGACGTCCTTCAGTCGCAACCGCGATGGCGGGGAACAACCCTGATCATCCAGGGAGATCACTCCTGGCGGACCAGAATATGGCGCACAACTCCTGGATGGAGCGCCGAGGATGAGCACATTTCTCATGGAGGCGAGTGGGATCCGCGTCCGCTGGTGCTGATTCACTTGGCGGGACAGCAAGACGCAAAAACCGTGGCAGCCCCGACGAGCCTGATGTTCGTGCACGACTTCGTCGCCGAACAGATTCAAGCCCCCGCACACTAAAGCCTCACCGCAAGCCCCGCGCTTATACTGGGGAACATGCCTGACACCGACATCGAGCGCTGGAGAGGAACCTTTTCGTTTGTCCTGCATGCAGATGCAAATCTTGAATGACGCCTATGGATATTGACAAGAACGCCCGCGCCAAACAGAAGCTCCAGCAGCCGATGTGCCTTTGGCTCACCGGTCTTCCCGCCGCCGGCAAATCCACGATTTCGAACGCCCTCGAGAAGCGCCTATTCGCTGCCGGTCATCACACCTATTTGCTCGACGGAGACGATATCCGCCTTGGCCTGAATAAGGATCTCGGCTTCTCTGAGGCCGATCGGAACGAAAACATTCGCCGTGTCTCCGAGGTCGCGCGATTGCTGGTCGACGCCGGTTTAATCGTGATTGTCTCCTTCATCAGCCCATACCGAGCCCAGCGCGATCGCGCCCGTTCGCTCTTCGAACCCGCGGAGTTTCTGGAGATCTTCGTTGACACGCCTTTGCGGGAATGTGAACGTCGCGATCCTAAAGGACTCTACGCCAAAGCAAGACGCGGAGAATTGAAGAATTTTACCGGCATCGATAGCCCCTACGAGCCTCCTGCTTCCCCCGAGGTTCACCTTCAAACGATGCTCCAGAGTCCCGATGAGTGTGTTAACCGAGTTCAACAGGTCCTGGCTCGTAAGCTTTCCCTTGACAATGACTGCATTTCCCGCTGATCGTTGAGGAAACGGCATCCAGTTGCATTGCAGAGTGGGCAGCGAAGACGCAGATCGCATGCACGCAGATGCCGGTGTAACTCCGCAGCATTGCCTGCAGGGATTGCGTGCCACCATGATCTTCAATTTTCGCTTGTTCTGGCGCGTGACGGTACGCTCTTTCTATCGGAGCGCCGGCACCAACGGCCCGCTCACCCGTAACCGGTTCGTTGTCCTCATGCTTTTTTATCCGATCTGGGGCGGCCTGACGTTTCTCGCTTGGTTAGGCTTTGCCCTCGACGAAGTCTTCTTCGCTGCCTACCAGCAGCAAGTTGTCGATAAGCCGCTCTTTATTGTGTCGAACTTTCGCAGCGGCTCGACCTTTGCGCAGCGGACTCTGATGCGCGACGAAGACACATTTACCGGCATGAGAACCGGTGACATCTATCTGATGCCGTCCGTTATACAGCGACGGATCTTCAGCCTGCTGGCGCGAATCGACGCGCTGTTTGGCCATATGTGCGAAAAAGCGTTGCGGCGGCTCGACGCCCTCTGCCTTGGCCAATTGAGAATTCACCCCTTCAGCTTGTTCGATGCCGAAGAGGATGAGCACCTTCTATTCTATGCATGGTCGACATTTTTCGTTGGCTTCGCATTTCCTTATCTCGATGAAATGCCGCCTTATCAGTATTTCGATACTGAGATTCCACGCGGCGAGCGGCTACGCATCATGGCGTTTTATCGAAGCTGCATCAAGCGTCACTTGTACGCCACCGGTGGCCGGCACTACATTGCCAAGAATCCGTTGTTCAGCGCGAAAATCGAATCTCTACTGGAGACCTTTCCCGACGCTCGCATCCTTTATTTGGTCAGGAATCCCCTGGAGATGCTGCCTTCTACGATTTCGCTGTTCGGCTACGTTTGGCGCCGCTTCAGCAAGCCTCAGCAGAAGTATCCCCACTGCGACAAAATCCTGGCCTGGACAAAATACTGGTACGATCACCCGCTCGAGGTCATCGATCGGGAGTCGCCCCAGCGATGCATGATCATCACATATGACGATCTGATGCAATCGCCCGATTCAGTTTTCCGTTCTATCTACAGCCGGTTCGGTTATCCCGAGAGTGAAGCGCTAGAAACGCTGCTGCGTGACGCCGTCACCGAAGCACGGGCTCACTCAAGCTCACACAGATATAGTTATGAAACAATGGGCTTCAGCCGCGAGCAGATCGTGCGCGAGTTCGCCCACATCTTCGAGCGCTTCGGCTTCGACCAGCACGAACCGGCAGAAACGCAAATGCTTGAGTCGTCGTCCGTATAGAACGGATGACTTCCTCTCCGATTTATGGCCGCAGCCGGCGCTGCGCGTCTTCCGCCTCGGCGCCGGCGAAGCTTCTTAGCTCTTCCATTTCCAGTCCCGAATCTCCGGCAGGTCCCTTCCCTCTTTTCTGATGTATTGTCCGTGCTCGACCAGCTTGTCCTTGAGTGTCTGTTTCAAGTACGCGCCCTTCTCGGTGATGCGCGGGATGCGGTCGATGGTGTCCATAGCAAGATGGAATCGATCGAGATCGTTCATCACCGTCATGTCGAACGGCGTGGTGATCGTTCCCTCCTCCTTATAGCCGCGGACGTGAATGTTGTCATGGTTGGTGCGGCGGTAAGTGAGGCGATGGATCAGCCATGGATAGGCGTGGAAGGCGAAGATGACGGGCTTGTCCCGGGTGAAGAGCGTGTCGAAGTCCGCGTCGCTGAGACCGTGCGGATGCTCCGATTGCGGCTGCAGCTTCATCAGATCGACGACATTCACCACTCGCAGTTTCAACTCCGGCAAATGCTCGCGCAATATGCTCACCGCGGCCAGCGTCTCCAACGTCGGCACGTCGCCGCAGCACGCCATCACCGCGTCCGGCGCCCCGCCCTGGTCGTTGCTCGCCCATTGCCAGATACCGATGCCTTCCGTGCAGTGCTTGATGGCCGCATCCATCGTCAGCCACTGCGGCGCGGGATGCTTGCCCGCAACCACCACGTTGACGTATTGGCGGCTGCGCAGGCAGTGATCTATCACCGAAAGCAGGCAGTTGGCGTCAGGTGGAAGATATACGCGCACGACCTCGGCCTTCTTATTCACTACGTGATCGATAAACCCCGGATCCTGGTGCGTGAAGCCGTTNNTGGTTGAACATCGAGTCGACGATATGAATAAATGCCTCATAGCAGTTGAACAGCCCGTGACGTCCGGTGAGCAGGTAACCTTCCAGCCAGCCTTCGCATTGATGCTCGCTCAGCATCTCCACCACGCGTCCCTGGGGAGCGAGAAACTCATCATTGGACACGGTCGCGGCATCCCACTGCCGTTTGGTCACTTCAAACACGGCAGTTAGTCCATTCGAGATGGTTTCGTCCGGGCCGAAGATCCGGAAATTTCGCTTGTCATCGTTCAGCTTGGCCACGTCGCGCAAAAACGGCGCCAGCACCCGCGTGTCTCCGATGCCCGGCGTTCCCGGCGCGGGTACGCTTGCGGCGTAGTCCCGAAAATCGGGCATCCTCAAGTCGCGCAGAAGAATGCCACCGTTGGCGTGCGGATTGGCGCCCATTCGCCGGCTCCCCGCGGGCGCAAGCTCTGCCAGTTCGGGACGCAGGCGACCTTTTTCGTCGAAGAGTTCCTCCGCCCGGTAGCTCTTCAGCCATTCTTCCAATTGCTTCAAGTGCGCGGGGTTCGACCTAGGATCGGACAGCGGCACCTGGTGCGATCGGAACGTGCCTTCCACCTGTAGACCATCGATGACCTTCGGCCCCGTCCAGCCTTTGGGAGAGTTGAGAACGATCATTGGCCAGCGCGGACGATCTATCTTCCCGTTGACGCGGGCGTCTTGCTGAATCCTTTTGATTTCTTCCACCGCGCGGTCGAGCGTCGCCGCCATGGCCTCGTGCATCAGGTCCGGTTCGTGACCCTCCACGAAATAAGGCGTCCAACCATAACCGTGCAGGAGTTGCTCCAACTCCTCATGCGTGATGCGCGCCAGCACGGTGGGATTGGAGATCTTGTATCCGTTGAGATGCAAGATGGGCAGCACGGCGCCATCGGTTGCCGCATCGATGAATTTGTTCGAGTGCCATGCAGTGGCCAGCGGCCCTGTCTCCGCTTCTCCGTCGCCGACCACGCATGCCACGACCAGGTCGGGGTTGTCCATGACGGCCCCGAAGGAATGGCTGAGCGAATAACCCAACTCCCCGCCTTCGTGGATCGAACCCGGAGTCTCGGGCGATGCGTGACTGGGAATGCCTCCAGGGAATGAGAACTGGATGAATAACTTCCGTAACCCTTCTTCATCCTGACTTATATTCGGATATATCTCGCTGTAAGTACCCTCTAAGTAAGTGTGGCTGACCACCGCCGGCCCTCCGTGCCCGGGGCCGGAAACGTAAATCAAGTCGAGATCGTATTTCTTGATCGCCCGGTTCAAGTGCGTATAGATGAAGTTCTGCCCGGGAGTCGTACCCCAATGCCCCAGCAGCATATGCTTCACATCTCGGATCTCGAGCGGGCGCTTGAGCAGCGGATTGTCATAGAGATAAATCTGGCCGACGGAGAGATAGTTCGAGGCCCTCCAGTAGGCATCCATTTTCCGCAACAAGTTTGGCGACAACGTTTTTTCCATCATTCATCTCCTCTTGCCTGCACTGTGACTGTCCGCATCGCAGCGAATACGGGTTGGCCGGCGGCGCGAGCACGGTGACCATCCGCCCTTGACTATAGTCTAGTTCTGTTTACGCGCGTGTTACGACTTGGTGGATCATCCCTGCCAGCAGCAAAATCCCGCCACCCCTCCTGGCCTGTTAGCATTTCTTCTGTTGCCGTTGAGCCGGCTACCGCGTTTCAGCGGACGATCCTTACGCAAGACCCGCCTTGTGCCTCACGCAGCAGCCTCACGGAATCAGGAGCAGCGCAGTAGAAATGGGGATTGAAAATGAGTTACTTCGAAAAATTCAAGGTCAAACCGGGAAGCAAGGTGAAGCTGAAGAAAATCGACCCTTCATTCAGCGGCGGTCACAAAGGCGCAAAGTCCGCGGCCGATGAAATCGAGCACTATCAGGAGAAGCTCCGGGAGTTGCAGGACCTGCTTTACGCCGAGCGCCGCCATTCGCTCCTTATCTGTCTTCAGGCCCTCGACACCGGCGGAAAAGACGGCGCCATAAACCACGTTCTCGGCGCCATGAACCCCCAGGGCTGCCGCGTTGCGCCGTTCAAGCAACCCTCCGCCGAAGAGGCGGCCCACGACTTTCTGTGGCGCGCGCACATACCCGCGCCAGCCTGCGGCGAAGTCGTCATCTTCAATCGTTCTCACTACGAAGACGTCCTTATCGTTCGCGTTCATAATCTCGTCCCCAAAGAAGTCTGGTCCCGCCGCTACGATCTGATCAACGAATTCGAGAAGAACCTCGTAGATCACAACACCCACATTCTCAAGTTTTATCTGCACATCTCCAAGGAAGAGCAGCTGAAGCGCTTCAAGGAGCGCCTCGACGACCCCACCAAGCACTGGAAAATCAGCGAGGCCGATTATAAGGAGCGTGGCTTCTGGAAGGACTACGTGGCCGGCTACGAAGACGCGCTCTCCCGCTGCAGCACGCCTCACGCGCCATGGTTCATCATTCCCGCCAATCACAAGTGGTTCCGCAATCTGGCCATTGCGCGCATCGTCGTCGAGCACCTGGAATCGCTGCACATGAAATACCCCAAGCCCACAGTCAACATTGAAAAGATCCGCCGCGAATACCACGCCGCCGAGCACGCCTGACGTTGCGCGGGGACAAAGAAACCTTACAAGGAACACCCTTATGAAGAAGCATTTGCTGTGCGCCATTTTGATGTTTGTAGCCTCTTCGTTCGCTTCGGCCTCATCCGTCTTCACCACGCGGCTCGACGATCCCAAGGCGGTCTATCTCACCGCGCAGGAATTTGGCATACACGGCGACGGAATCGCCGATGACACCGCGGCGATTCAGGCGGCCATTGACAAAGCAGAAGGCGGCGTTCGCGAGGGAATTGTGTTTGTGCACTCGGGCCGCTACCGGCTCACGCGCACCGTCTATCTCTGGCCGGGCGTGCGTCTCATCGGCTATGGCAACACGCGCCCAGTCTTCCTGCTTGGCGACAACACTCCCGGTTTTCAGGCTGGGGTGGGCGACATGGTCATGTTTACAGGCGCAAGTCCAGCCGCCATACTTCGCTCCGGCAGCCGCGTCCCGTTTCCGCCCCCAGGCAGCGTGCCGCCGAACGACAATGTGGCCGACGCAGACGAAGACACGTTCTATTCGGCAATGAGCAACATCGATTTCGAGATCGGCGCAGGCAACCCGGCGGCCATCGCCATCCGCTTTCATGTCGCTCAGCACGCCTATCTCAGCCACATGGATTTTCATATCGGCTCAGGCCTGGCCGGGCTCACTGAGGTTGGTAACGAGGCCGAGGATCTTCATTTCTATGGCGGGCGCTACGGCATCCTCACCGGCAAGACTTCGCCCGCCTGGCAGTTTACGCTCATCGATTCGGTCTTCGATGGCCAGCGCGACGCCGCCGTGCGTGAGCACGAGGTGGGTCTTACGCTCATCCGCGACACCTTCCGCAATGTTCCGGTCGCCATCGACATCGATCCGCATTATTCCGACGAGTTGTGGGTCAAAGATTGCCGCTTCGACCAGGTTTCGAAAGCCGCGGTCATCGTCAGCAATGAGAAGAGCCCGCTTACCGAAGTCGGCTTCGAGAATGCGGTGCTTAACGATGTGCCCACCTTCGCCCTCTTCCGCGAAAGCGGCAAGACTGTTCCGAGCAAGGGCGCGATTTACCGGGTTGCGAATTTCAACTACGGCCTCATCGTGCCCGGTGAGGGAATGACCGGCAGAATCGGTACGCGCTACGATGCTTCAGCGCTCACCGCCCTGCCCGCTCCGCTTCCTCCGGCCATCCCCGCGCTGCCGCCCACTGCAGACTGGGTGAACGTCCACACGCTCGGCGTCGTAGGCGACGGAAAAACCGACGACACCGCCGCGATCCAGAATGCAATCGCCGCGCATCGCGTGCTCTATTTTCCCGGCGGCCATTATCGCGTGAGCGACACACTCACGTTGAAACCCGACACAATTCTCATCGGGCTACATCCCACGCTGACCCAGTTCGACCTGGAAGATTCCACGCCGGGGTTCCAGGGCGTTGGCGCGCCCAGGCCCGTGATCTCAGCGCCCCCAAGTGACTCGAACGTCGCCGGCTCCAACATCATCAGCGGCTTCGGAGTCTACACCGGCGGCATCAATCAGCGCGCCGTCGGTGTGCTGTGGCGGTCAGGCGAAGGCTCGCTCGTCGACGATGTGCGCTTCCTCGGCGGCCACGGAACTGGATTCAATCCCTATAACAATAACCACACGGCCGATTCCATTCTCAGCAAGCGTTGGGACGGGCAATATCCCAGCCTCTGGGTGACGCACGGGGGCGGCGGTACGTTTGCGGACATCTGGACTCCCGACACCTTTGCCCAGACGGGATTCTATGTCTCAGACACGAAGACGCCCGGCCACGTCTACGAGCTTTCCAACGAACACCATGTGCGCAACGAGATCGTCTTCGACCACGCGGAGAATTGGGACATCAATGCGCCGCAGACCGAGGAGGAGGCCGGCGAGAGTCCGGAATCGCTGTCGCTCGAATTCAACTGGTCGCGGAATATCACCGTCGCCAATTATCACGGCTATCGCGTCACGCGTTCCCGCGCACCCTTTTCCGCCGCGGTCCGCCTCTACCACTCCGGAGACATTCATTTCCGCAACGTGCATATCAATGCCGAGAGCGGATACCCCATTTGCGATGACAACGGCTGCGGAACATTTCTCCGCGTCAGCAAGTTTCCTTACGAGAATGCGATTCAGGACGTGACTCACAATCTCGAAGTGCGCGAGCGCGAATTCGCGGTGCTGGATATTCCGGAAAATCCGCCCACGCCCGAGCCCGCCAATGCCTCCGCGGTGCTCGCGCCCGGCGCAAAGATCGAAGAACTGGAAGATGGCTTCTTCTCGATCTCCGGCGCTGCGGTCGATGCTTTGGGCAAGCTCTACTTCGTCGATCGCCATCAGCAGCGCATCTATGGCTGGTCGTCAGCCGAGGGGCTAACCGTCGAGCGAGACAATCCTCTCGATCCGGTCAACCTCGCTTTCGACAAGGCCGGTGACCTGCTTGTGGTCTCTTCTGCTGGCCCGGAAGGAACCGTCTATTCCTTCCGCCCTGGATCGCCGGAGGATCAGATCGCGGTGCTCGCGCCGCAACCCGCGTCGCCGCATCCGGGAACGGCGGCGATTCTTCCGGTCAATTACTGGAACAACGGCGAATTCAAAAACCAACTCGACTTCGGCACGATGACCTACAAGACGCTGGCCGAGATGTTCGCCGACGATGTGTCAACTCCAAAGGCTAAGGAGTACGTCTCGCCCGACGGCAGCGTTTTTTTGCCTGCCGGACACGTCTTCCAGCAAGGCCCGCCCGACTCCACAGGCTGGCGGTTCTCCGACAATCTCGACACCTACGGTTTCATCAGTGCTCTTCCTCGTGAACGGGTCTACGTCAGCAGCGCATCGGAAGACCGCACTTACAGCGCACGGGTCGCCGCCGACGGTACGCTAACCGATCTTCAGCCGTTCGCAGAAAGGGGCGGTGAGAGCGTCGCCGTCGATGGCAAGGGCAATGTGTATGTTGCCAACGGGCAAATTTTCGTTTACGACCCCGCGGGGAAATTGATCGGTCAGATCGATGTGCCAGAGCGTCCGCTCGATATCGTTTTTGGTGGCGCCGATCGGCACTCGCTGTTCATTCTCGCTCACCACGCGCTTTTCGCAGTAAATGTGAGAAGTTCGGATTGATCTGAAGACTGGCACTCCCATGGGTCCAGGAATCCAGGGCCGATCTCGGGAAAGTCGGCGAAATCCCCAAACGACGCCTGCAATGCCCCGATTACCTGCCTGAATGGTTGTGCGAGCCAACTCCCGCATCCGATCGCCGCGGCCGTCCCATCGGATGCTGCAGATGCTCGATGGTTTGCTTCATCTCGCACAACAGCTCTTCGCCCATCTCGCGCGTAAACCCGTGCCGGATGAGGATGCGCTGGATGACGAGGTCTTCGCGGTTGGGGGGCATGGAATACGCGGGAACCAGCCAGCCGTGTTCGCGCAACCGGTCCGCCACGTCATAAAGCGTGAACGGATAGGATGCGCCGTCCTTCAGCTTCCAACAAAGGCCCGGGATGCCGCCGTTTCCGTCATAAATGATTTCGAACGGGCCGAGTTCAGCGATTTTGCCGGCGAGATACGCTCCGATGGCAGAGCATTCCGCCTGAATCTTGCCGTAACCCTGCTTCCCGAGACGCAGGAAATTGTAGTATTGGCAGATGATTTCACCGCCCGGCCGGGAAAAGTTGAGCGCAAAGGTAGGCATGTTTCCGCCCAGATAGTTGACGTCGAAGATCAGTTCTTCAGGCAGATCGTGCTTTTCGCGCCAAAGCGCCCAGCCCACGCCCAGTGGCGCAAGACCGAACTTGTGACCGGAGGCATTGATGGACTTGACGCGCGGCAAGCGAAAATCCCAGAGCAAGTCAGGCTGAAGAAATGGCGCGAGGAATGCGCCGCTCGCGCCGTCCACGTGGATGGGGATGTCGAGCCCCGTCTCTACCTGAAGCTTGTCGAGGGCCATGCTGATTTCGTGCACAGGCTCGAATTGCATGGTGAACGTGACGCCCAGAGTGACAACCACACCAATGGTGTTCTCATCGCAACGCTTCAGCACCTCCTCCGGCGTCAGCAGCAGGCGGTCGCCTTCCATCGGGACCTCGCGAATCTCCACATCGAAGTAGCGGCAAAACTTGTGCCAGCACACCTGGACCGGACCCATGACCAAGTTTGGCCGTTCGTTACCGGGCGAATCCGCGGGTTTGCCCTGGGCGCGTTGCCGCTTGCGCCATTTCCATTTCAGCGCCAGCCCTCCGAGCATTGCCGCTTCGCTCGAGCCGGTCGTGGAACAGCCGATGGTGCTCGCTGCCTCGGGCGAGTTCCAAAGATTGGCCAGCATGTGAACGCACCGCTCTTCAATGGCCGCGGTCTGCGGGTATTCATCCTTGTCGATCATGTTCTTGTCGGCAGACTCGTCCATGAGCTGCTTCACTTCGGGCTCGATCCAGGTGGTGCAGAAAGTGGCCAAATTGTGCTGGGAGTTTCCGTCGAGGACGAGCTGGTCGTGGATGGTCCGGTAGACGGTTTTCGGCTCGCGCGAGACCTCCGGGAATACGTAGGTCTGGGCATCGCTGCTTAGAACGTCCGACTCGACTGCGCTGGTCGGCTTGGCATTCAGTTTGCGGGTGTTGTGCAGGGCCATTTACTCTCCTGTTTGGTCATCTCGACCCGTTCAGTATAAGGATGCATGGGCAATGATTGCCGAGTGCTCATGGCTGGCGGCACGTAGGATCACGAGCTTCACAATGGGTTCTTCTGTGCCTGGTTCAGGCATAGCTGCGATCCTTCGGGTGGAATTAAGGCGCAGTCCACCCGGAGAGTTTGCGGCGATTGCGGTCCCGAGGATCGTCTTAATGGCCGGTAAAAACGTCGGATCTACAGAAGGCGCGATTATCTCAACATTCATCCACCCGGGAAATTTGCAGTACCTTAATCCCCGCTCCCAGTGGTAACTTCAGGTATTGCCACAGTTGTGACACGGAGGAACAAAAATGGCTGGAGCCCCGGTCCCATCGCCCGGCGTAGCAGGTTCATTTCCCATGACCGACCGGGAATGGGATAAGCTGACCAATCTCGTCCTGGAACGCTGCGTGGTTCCGGTGATCGGCCCGGAGCTGCTGACCTGGCAGGAGGATGGCAAGGAGCAGTCGCTCTATTCAGCTTGCGGAAAAAAGCTTGCGGAGCAGGCAGGAGTGACTTTTCCGGCCGACCGTGCTCATCACGCTCTTTACGATGTCGCGAATCTGTTGAGCCTCAAACTGAATTCCGGCGACCTGGCATTTGACATCGACGATGTGATGCGGCGCAACCCCTGGCCCGTCCCCGATGTGCTGCGAAAATTGGCGGAGATTCAGAGCTTTTCTCTTTATGTCACGACCACAATCGATCATCTTTTCGAGAAAGCCCTGCAAGACGCACGCGGACAGGGTCAGGAACTGGAAAACATCGTCTTCACGCCGCGTGGAGTCAAGAGCAGGATTGATCTGCCAAACAACTTTGGCCCCACCTCGGCAACCGTGTTGTATCACTTGTTTGGCTCGAGCAGCGCAGTGAGCGACACGTTCGCCAAGACCGAAGACGATTTGATTGAATTCAGCTGGTCGTTGCTGGATCAGCAATATTCACCGGACAATCTTTATGACTATCTGCAAAAAAAGACCGTTCTCCTGCTGGGGTGCAGCTTTCCTGATTGGCTGGCGCGGTTCTTTATCCACGCTCTGAATGGCCGCAGGCACGAAGAGACGATCAATATCTACTATGTGAGCCCAAACTGCGAGGCAGGGTTGGCCGATTTCCTGATGCGCCGCCGGGCCAAGGTGATCACAACAGAATCGCCTGTGGATTTCGTTGGGAAATTGCATCGGCTGTGCAGCGAACGCAGCTCCAATCGGGACGTGGCTCAGCGCCCCACGCCGGAGTTACAGACGGACTTCAAGTCGGGCGCCGTGTTTCTCAGTTATGCCAGCGAGGATCGCGCGCGGGTCAGGGAGATTCGGTCGCAACTTGAGGCTGCCAACATCGACACATGGATGGACGAGCGCGCTCTTCAACCAGGAGAAGAATTCGAGCAGAGCATCCGCGAGAATATTCGGCGCGCCGCGTATTTCCTCTGCATCATCTCTCGATCTCTGGATCAGCCTCCGAGGGCCCTGGGAGGCTACGTGCTGAAGGAATGGAAATGGGCCGAAGATGCCGCTCTGGAAAGGCACAAAGAGGACGCCTTTCTACAGCCAATCGTCGTTGACGACACGCCATCTGGTGCGCGCTTTGTCGATTCGCCCTATCGAGATCTCCACTGGACACGGCTTCGTGACGGGCGGTTGCCGCCGGAATTCATCGATCTTCTAAGTCGCGGAATTCGCAAGTACCGGAGGGCAAAATGAGCACCGATGTAACCGCGATCCGGATCGCGCCCCAGAATCCGTGGCCGGGGCTGGCGCCTTACACGGAACAGCAACATGAGCTGTTCTTCGGCAGGGAATTGGAGATCGAGGAAATCCTGCGACTTATCCAGAGGGACACGCTGACCGTGCTGTTCGGCCGGTCCGGTTCGGGTAAGTCGTCATTGCTGCACGCCGGTGTCTTTCCTCGTCTGCGTTCCGGCCTGTATTTCCCGGTGTTGCTGAGGCTCAACTTTGCCGATCCCGATGTGGACCCCGTGGAACAGGTAAAGGCGATCACCCTCGCCACTGCTCACAAAGGCGGGTTCGAAGTTGAAAGCCGCATCGGCGAAGGTTTCACGCCGACGCTCTGGGAATTCTTTCACGACACCGATTTTTGGGGCCCGCGAAACGATCGCATGACGCCACTCCTGGTCTTCGACCAGTTTGAAGAGGCGTTCACCATCGGGAAGGACCAAAGACAGGCATCGGACTTTCTCGGGCAACTGGCGGATCTGGCCGAGAATCGCGTCCCCCTCGTCGTCGAGCAACGGGTAACGCAGTCCATTGAGCGGGTCGCAGTCGACGCCGGCGCCCCAACTTACAAGATCATCCTTTCCCTGCGCGAAGACTTTGTCTCCCGGCTCGATCAACTGCGCCCAATTCTGCCGGCCATCATGCGCAACCGAATGGGACTGCTTCCCCTCGATGGAGCGCGCGCATTGCAAGTCATCGTCAACTCCGGAAAGCCTTGGGTAAGTGAAGTGGTAGCCCAGGACATCGTTGCGGCATTGGCTGGAGAGACGGGCGCTGCACAAGGCGCCGTCGCGCAAGCTGAGATTGAACCCGCTTATCTGAGCGTGATGTGCCACGAGCTATTCCAGCGCATGGTCGAGTTAGGCCACGAGACGATTACCAGCGAGTTAGTTGCCAAAGAACGAGGCGAGATTCTGGAGGCCATGTATGAGCGCAGCTTCGAGGGCCTGGCGGAACCCGTGCGCTTGTTCGTGGAAGATCGCCTGCTCACTGCGTCGGGATTCCGCGGCACGCTTCCTCTTTCTGAAGCCCTTGCCGAAGGTGTCAGTCCGCTCGACCTGGAAATCCTTGTGGATCGGCGGTTGCTCCGCTTCGAAGATCGCCTGGGAACGCGCCATGTTGAGCTGTCGCACGACCTGTTGACCGGTGTGGTGAAAAAGAGCCGGGGATTTCGCGCCGCCCGCGTCGCGCGCGAGGAAGAAGAGCGTAAGCAGCAGGAGCTGCGGCGCGCCCTGGCTCGCGCTCGCAGACGTACGGCAGTTGCGGCGGGTACCGCAATATTGGCTTTGGCAGGAGTGGCATACTCCGTTTATTACTGGCTTGCCTATATCCATCCAACCAGCGCCTATTACCGGACATTCTCGAATCAACTTGGAAGGATCGTGCCGTTCGGGAAGATCGATCTCCAAACGGTGCATCATCGCAAAATCTCATTCGAAGTTACTCGCAAGGGATTTAGCGGCGAGATCCTTAGCCTGGAAGCAGTCGATAGAAATGGGAAACCCACCATGCAAAATGGCCTTTCGACGCTTCTCAATTCCGACCGTCCCTCCGGCGACCAGGACCCCAGCAGCAGGTTCTGCCGTATGGAGTTTCAATATGACAAAGATAAGAACGGAAAGACGGTGTATGAGACCGCTTGGGACCAGAATCACCACATGGTCTGGGGCTTCGTGTATCTTCCGTCGCAGGCGCAGGGCAACTCGCAGCAGACGATGAATGCCACTTATTTCGGACCCGACGGACTGCCCAAGCCGCAGCGAGCTGGAAGCGAAGCTGAGATCATCCAGATCGAACATGGCACGCAGGGGCGCGTGACTCTGAAGTACCTGTCGTGGGATGCGCAGCCCGTTCCGGGGCCGGATAACGCCTATGGTAAGGAGCTTTTGTATGACGGGCAAGGTCGGGAAACCAGTGAGACGTCGCTCGACGTGAACGGACACCCGATGAACGACTCGTCCGGCAACGCTACCGAGGGGATTGAGTACGACAAAGACGACAATCCCGTGATTGATAAAGCTTCCGACGCCATGGGCCGTCCCACTTTGCTTACCAGCTCCGGGTATTCCCAAGCTCACCTCAAATACGACCAATGGGGAAACCAGACGGAGAGGGCATTTTTCGACGTGGACGGTTCTCCGATCGTCAGCCAGGCAGACGGCGCGCATATGACACGCGCCAAGTACGATGACCACGGAAACGTCACAGAGCAGACCTATTATGATCTCTACGGCAACCCGATGGATAAGCAGGGAGATCCCAGGTATCAACGGGTTGCCTTCGAGTACGATGCCCAGGACCGGCTCACGCGCGAAACCTTCTTCGACAGTGCCGGAAAACCCGCGAAAGGTGATCGCGGAGCATACGACCTGCGCCTGACATACGATGCGAACAGCAATATTGCTGAGATCAGCATGTTCGATGACAAGGGGCAACCGGCTAACGACAGCTCCGGGATCCACACCTTGCGGCGGACCAATTCCGACAACGGAGAAATATTGGAAGAATCCTATTTCGGGATCGATTCCAAGCCAGTCAACCTGAAAGATGGATATCAATCAGTAAAAATTCACTACGACGCAAGCGGCCGCAGGGACAGATGGAACTATTACGACCTTACAGGCAATCCTCCCAAAACACTTGGGTACTCCCAGTCCCAGGTAACTTTCGACCGATGGGGAAACATAACAGAAACCCGGTACACCATAACATCAACGGCCCTTTTCCCGTATGAGATCAGTGACGTCACCTACGACAAATTCGCCGATCCTCTGAGAAGCTGCTATCTGCACGCGGATCGCACTCCGGCAGTCAATGCGGATGGCGTTTCCTGTGTTGAAGGCGTGTATGACGACCGTGGTCTCGAAACCGAGGATACCAACCATGGTATGGACGGCAAGCTCATGACCAATAAAACCGGCCTTGCCCGAAGCGAATACGGATACAACGAAAAGCGCCAGATGATCAGAATGGAGTACTTCGGCGTCAGCGGACCGATAAACGGACCCGGAGACTTACCGCACCTTGGGGAGATAAAGTACGATACCGGCGGACATCGGACACAAGTCACCAAGGTCGATGTGTCGGGGAGCACGACAATTGATCGATACAATGCACACGGAGAGATGACAGAAGAGTCCTACGTCGATGCGCAGGGCAAGCCCGCGGTTGGCAAGGGGGACACATTTGCCGCAGTGCGCTACGAGCGGAGCAATCAAGATAAGCAGCTTGTAACGAGGTATCTTGGCACAGACGGGGAGCCGATTCTTGCGAAAGACGGATGCGCGATCATGCGCGACGATCTGGATACCAAAGGCCAAATGCTGAAACGGGTCTGTTTTGATGTGAATGACCGCCCGATGGAATCGAAAAACACTCTTGGTGCGGCGATGTTGACCTACGTTCGCGATGCGAGCGGGAAAATCATAGAAATGGCGGGTTTTGATCAAGCCGGCAAGCCGGTTGAGATCACCGAAGGGTTCGCCCGCGTAAAAATCACCGAGGATAGTTCGGGAATCGAAACAGAAAGAGATTTCTTCGACCGCTTTGGCGTCCTGATTCTTCGCCGGACGACTGACAAGCCATGCGATATCAGCAAGGCAAACGGTGACTTGTCCAAGGCGGATTGCATTCTCTCTGACGCTTCACGCGCATTTCTCCGGCCGGGACCGAAGAAATCTGTCATCGCCTTATCGTGGATCGATGACAACGGCATTGCCATGAAAGCTCAGTTACATGTCGGAGATGTCGTTCTGGAGAATGACGGGGTCAGTTCAATGAAGGAATTGTGGGAGCGATTTACATCGGGTCCGAATCATTCAAGGACGCTGGTAATCCTTCGCAACGGCAAGCAACTGAGTGTCGAAATTCCCAAGGGACCGTTAGGAGCAACCGTTGGCGTCACGCCTTCAAGTGAATAACAAAGCTCAAAAAGGATGATTTTTTGAGCCTCAAAAGTTCGGTAATCTGCGCATCGCAGACTTGACTTGACCCCTTGAACCGCATTCTAATTCCAGTCGAGCTCATGGGCCCGAGCGGGTCGGTGGTGCAGCTTCAGTTGGATACCGGCGCCAAGACGCCGGAACTATTCCCCGCCGGTCATGATGCCCATCCATCCCAGCCCTGGGCGTCCCAGCCCTGGAGTGAGTCCGTGGCGACCACCAGCGCCGCGGACGGAGTCACCATCCTGTCCGATATCACCATTCGGGTTGGCAAGACGACGCTCCCGGGCCTAGACGTCGTTCAGTCCCGCCGAGCGGTCGCATTCGACTCCGCCGGCCTGCTGCCGGCCTCAATTTTCCACAGGATCTATATCAGCCATTCAGGCGGATTCGTGGTGTTGAATCCCATCGAGTAGGAGCCAATTGCCTGCGACCGTTGTGTAAATAACCCCCGTCCAGTGAAGACTTTATCGCCGAACTCTTGCCATCGATGGGCTTTGGTGCTACATTGAACGAGTGAAGACTCTTACCGCCATGAAGGCCGAAGCGTGTTGTTGCGCAGCGATGTGTTGCGTGCACATGTCTTCTGGCGTGAGGAAATGGCTGGGGTAGAGTAAGTTACAACCCGGCACCTCGTATTGACCCACCGCCAGGAATCGAACTGGCAGGTGGGTTTTCTATTTTTGGGCGGAAATTGAACTGAGTGCGGCGCGAAGTGCGGCAGCCGTAGGGTCTGAGATTGGAAGAAAACCATGAGCGTTCCTGAAATTCGCGTAGAAGAACTGAAGCAGCGGCTCGATGCAGGTGAAAACCTTTTTCTGCTGGATGTTCGCGATGAATCCGAGTATGAAATTTCGAACATTGGCGGACAACTGATCCCGCTTGCCGAATTATCGAACAGGGTCAACGAGCTTGATGTGAACCGGAATATTGTCACCGTCTGCAAGATGGGACCACGCGGCGCCAAGGCGGTGCAGGTTCTCCACAACGCGGGCTTTACTCATGTTTGGAATCTGACCGGAGGGATTCACGCCTGGTCGGATCGGGTAGACAAGAGCGTCCGCAAGTACTGAAAAGAATCGCAGGGCTGGGCCGCCTCATGGTTGACAAGCTCAATGACTTGACGCGGCTCAGGAGTCGAAGCTTTCTGTCTGTTTCTGTTTATCGAGCGCCGGTGGCGAAGTGGCAAACGCGCAGGTCTGCAAAACCTGTACTCGCGGGTTCAATTCCCGCTCGGCGCTCCAGAATTCGAGCAAGGCCGTGTCCGCAACCGGACACGAGACCTGTTCCTTCCACTTCACTCAATTGCTGAATAAAATCACCATTTGCGTAGTACACTCGCACGGCCAAATGCGCTAGGATTTTGATACTAGAGGAGGCAACCTGTGCCTGAAGAAGTCAGCCGCGCCTCGTTACGCGAGGAATCCGCATTTCAGTTAGCCAATGTCACCAAGACCGCTCCGCAATTCGGAGCCATCACACCGCGCTGGCTGGTTCGCCTGCTGGACTGGAAACCGCTTGAGGCTGGAACATTCCGAGTCAATAAAGTGGACGAGACCAAAGCCATCGAGTCGACCTGCGGCCACGAGGACGAGTCGACGCTTGCCTCCACCTTCGTCGAATACCAGGAAAAGCCGCGCGAGTATCGCCTCAGCAGCATCAATGCCGTACTCAACGTTCACACCCGGGTCTCCGATCTCCTCAGTAGCCCCTACGATCAGACCCGCGAGCAGTTGCGGTTGCTCATTGAGAGCGTGAAGGAGAAACAGGAGAGCGAACTGCTTACTAATGCGGACTACGGTCTTCTCAATAATGTGGCCGCTCCGCAGAAGATCAAGACTCGCAAGGGCGCACCGACGCCAGATGACCTGGACGAGCTCCTGACCAAGGTCTGGAAAGAGCCTTCATTCTTCCTGGCGCATCCGCGCGCCATTGCGGCCTTCGGGCGGGAATGCACTCGCCGTGGAGTGCCCCCGCCGACGGTAACCCTGTTCGGTACGCCGTTCCTTACCTGGCGCGGTGTTCCTCTAATTCCCTCGGACAAGATCGCAATCAGAAGCAAGGACCAGAAGTCGAAGATCCTGCTGTTGCGCGTTGGTGAAAAGAAGCAGGGTGTCGTCGGGCTTTTTCAGCCGGGACTTCCCGGAGAGCAGAGCCCCGGCCTTTCGGTTCGCTTCATGGGAATCGACCAGAGGGCACTCGCCTCTTACCTCGTGTCACTCTATTGCTCTGCTGCCGTGCTCACGGACGATGCGATTGCCCTGCTCGAAGACGTAGACGTGGGACAGTACCATGAGTACAAGTGACCCGACTTCAGCTTCGGTGGTGACCCCGGAAACACCAAATTGGTCGTCGGGCCTGAACTCGGGTCCAGACTCGAGTTCAGGCCTGCCTGCCGGTATTCCAGCGCCGGCAGAGTTGACGCGCCTGGCCAACGAGATCTTCAACGCGTTGCCTCAGGAGCTGCAGTTGCCCGCGGCGAAAGCGGCCGCTGCTGTCCTGCCGCCGAACTCCGCCTTCACCGGGAATCCTTATGCGGCCGTTCCCGCTCCAACAGCGCCCACCGTACCAGGAGTGCTAGGTATTTTGACGGACGCAACTCCTGGAGCGTTCACGACCACTTCAAATAGAAACGCCAGCCCAGACAGAAACGCCGCCCCAAACAGAATTGACCCGCGCTCCAATGCCCCGTCCGCACCGCGCCCAGCCGTACCCGGCGGCGGCATCGACCCTTACGCTGGCCCCGCTTTTGCTTTTCTTGCGGACGCACGGCCGCTTTTCGTCGAGCCCGGCGCAGAGCCCGCGGCCGGGAATTCGCCTTCGAGTGCATACGTTAGTTCCGTTCCGAGCGATAAGGGATTTGCGACCATTCCGTTCTCGCCGCTCACGGATTTCGCTCCGCCTCTGACCGCGCAGATTCCGCAGCCTCCAGCGCCGGCAGTTCCGGGGGTGTTCGGTGCGTTCGATTCTTCGGCGATTCCAGCTTTCTCCTTTCTTGAGGAAGCACGGCCGCTGTTTTCAATCCCGCCCACGATTCCCGGTCCCGTGCCGTCCGCGGTAGCACCTCAAGAATCCGCAGCGAAAGAGGAGAAGGCTGCAAGCACCAGCAATCCATTCGCCGCTCCCCTCGCTTCGAATACACCTCAGCTCGCCGGGGCCGTGGCGCATGCGCCCGGCTTCCGCGCGCCGGCCATGCACGACGCTGATAGCCAGCCCCGGCCGCTTTATCCCGCCGGCGCTACAACTGTCTTCGCGCAAAGTGCAGACCAATCCCCGCTCCTGGGCGATCTCGGCCTCTCGTCCTACTCCTTCGACGTGGAAGCCATTCGCCGTGATTTTCCCATTCTGCGCGAAACCGTCAACGGACATCCGCTCATCTGGCTCGACAACGGTGCAACCTCGCAGAAGCCTCAGTCGGTCATCGATCGTATCGCCTACTTCTACGAGCATGAGAACTCCAATGTCCATCGCGCAGCCCACGAGCTGGCAGCGCGCGCTACGGATGCGTACGAGTCTGCGCGCGAAAAGACGCGGCGATTCCTCAATGCCGGCGCGACGCGCGAGATTGTCTTCGTTCGCGGAGCCACTGAGGGCATCAACCTGATTGCGAAGAGTTGGGGGTTCCAAAACATCCAGCAGGACGACGAGATCGTCATCACCTGGCTGGAGCATCATGCCAACATCGTTCCCTGGCAAATGCTCTGCGCGAAAAAGGGAGCAAAACTGCGAGTTGCGCCGGTAGACGATTCGGGACAGGTGCTGCTCGATGAGTACGAAAAGCTGCTTGGGCCAAAAACGCGTTTAGTCTCCATCGCGCACGTCTCGAACGCCCTGGGCACTGTAGTGCCCGTGAACGCGATGACCGAGGCCGCCCACCGTCACGGCGCACGCGTATTGGTGGACGGCGCACAGGCCGTGTCGCACATGCGCGTCGACGTGCAGGCAATCGGCTGCGACTTCTACGTCTTTTCAGGACACAAGGTGTTTGCGCCCACAGGCATTGGCGTTGTGTATGGGAGATCGGAAGTGCTGGACAGTATGCCGCCATGGCAAGGCGGCGGCAACATGATCCAGGACGTGACCTTTGAACGGACTCTTTACCAAATGCCTCCGCAACGCTTTGAGGCGGGGACAGGGAACATTGCCGATGCGGTTGGCCTGGGCGCCGCAATCGATTATCTGGATCGAGTTGGCATCGCGAATGTGTCGCGCCACGAGCATATTCTGCTGACCTACGCTACCGCCGCACTTGAGCGCATTCCGGGTTTGCACATTATCGGCACGGCAAAGGAGAAGGCCGGCGTTCTTTCCTTCGTGATGGACGGCTTCCGCACCGAAGAGATCGGCGACTATCTGAATCGCAAAGGCATTGCCGTGCGCGGCGGACATCACTGCGCGCAGCCGATCCTGCGCCGCTTTGGACTGGAAAGCACCGTTCGCGCCACGTTTGCGCTCTACAACACCTGCGAAGAAGTGGATGCGCTTGCCGCCGCACTGTGGGATCTGCGCCAAGGGCGCAATCCGGGCCTGGCGTGAACTGAAGTGGACGATCACAGTAAAAAGCCAGCCTCTTCCACGGGCTGACCTTTTTCCCTCAGTGTTTCAAATTCGAAAGACGCGAATGGAATGGAGGCAAATCCGCGTGCAAGCCTGGCTCTTTAGGGAATGGCCCTGGTATGTGGCAGGTCCACTCATTGGACTCTTCGTTCCCGCGTTGTTGCTCGTCGGCAACAAGGTCTTCGGCATCTCCGGCAACTTGAGTCATCTCTGCGCGGCCTTTGCTCCAGGCAAGCTGGAATTCTTCCGCTATGACTGGCGCAAGGCCGGGCTGTGGAATCTTGTGTTCCTGGCCGGAGTGCTGATCGGAGGCTTCCTCGCCTTCCATGGAGGGCCGCCGCAAACCGTCGCCATCTCCACGGAAAGCAGGGCTGCGCTGGCGCGGCTGGGAATTCACGATTTTTCCGGAGTGGCGCCGCATGAGATCTTCACCTGGCACGCCCTGCTCACCCTGCGCGGTTTTGTGCTGGTGGTCGTCGGTGGGTTCCTGGTGGGCTTCGGCACAGCTTATGCCGCGGGCTGCACCTCGGGCCACGCCATCAGCGGCTTAGCCAACTTTGAACTGCCTTCGCTGATTGCCGTCTTCGGATTCTTTGCCGGAGGCTTGATCGCCACCTACCTCATTTTGCCGTTTGTGCTGGGAGGACTATGACCACGACCTCCACTTCTGCATTCGACGGTTGCGGCGCCGGTAGCTCCGAACAGCAAGCGACCAGACCGGCATTTCTGGCTGTCTACCTGTTGCTGGGCATCGCCTTTGGGTTTGTTTTGAGCCGGTCTGAAGTGATCTCCTGGTTCCGCATCCAGGAGATGTTCCGCTTTCAGTCGTTCCGCATGTATGGCATCATCGGTTCCGCAGTGGTCAATGCGGCTGTGTCGGTGGCGCTGATCAAACGGTTTGGAATAAAGTCCGTCGCGCGTGAGCGCATTTCAATCCCAGCCAAACCACTAGGCAGCGGCATACGCTACGCGGCCGGCGGCACGATCTTTGGGCTGGGTTGGGTCTTGACCGGTGCTTGCCCTGGACCGCTTTTCGCGCTCATCGGCAACGGCGTGACAGTAATGATTGTGGCTGTTGTGAGCGCACTCGTGGGCACCTGGACTTATGGATGGCTGCGGCCCCGTTTGCCGCATTAAGCTTCGACTGGTTTTCAGCTTGAAGAGGGAACGGTTCAGCGTCGCTTCATGCCATGAGTCGGAAGTTGGGCTGCCCCACTTGGCCTCGATCAATTCAGTGGTGCGCACAAAAAGTCATTGCCATCAGCTTCATCGCGAGGCGTGCGACCTGCTTTCCCTGATAAACCTCGACGCGTCTCAGCAGGGTGGGCAGTTCCTTTGCGCCGATCCGGGCATAGTTGGTTTTGGGTGTGGATTTCAGAATGTCGCTGGGACGAATCTCAGTGGCAGGATTGCGCGTTGCAAGGCCGTGAGCAATTCCGTAACCGAAGACTTGTCCCACGGTCTCCAGAGCGCGTTTTGCAATATCCCGCACCTGGACCCTGAATCGCATTGGCCATCGCAACCAGTTCAGGCGCTTCAATTCTCGCAATGGGCCAGGCTCCCAGGCAGAGCAGAATGTCGGCTGCCATGCGTCGCCGGACCGAGTCCACGTGGCGCGGGCTTTTCCTCACCTGCCAATGCTCCAGCCACCGGTTGTGACGCTCTGAAAGAAATTCTCGACCGCTACTTTCTCTGCGGTCTTCTCCATTTTCAGTTGTGGCATCGGGTCAATGCCCGTAGCCAGCAGCTTGCGCGCCTCGGCGTGGCAGTCTCTTGCCGGCGCCAGTGAAACATCGGGGTATTTGCCAAAGGACCTGAGCTTTTCCTTGCTGTCGAAACGGTAGGACCAGCGCCACAGCTTTCCACCTGTCGGCTTGACCCAAAGGTAGAGTCCGGCTCCATCGCCCAAGCTTTAGGCTTTTTCCGTCGACTTGGCCTTTTCGATCTCCGTATCGGTCAGCCTGGACATGCCCTTCCTCCTCGTTCAAGAAAGGTACACCCACTTCAAAGACAGAATACGCCGAAAAATACACCTACCAAAACACGGCTGCACTTGGACGCATCTGAACGCATTGAATCGTAAATCATAGTATTTACTACGATTTAGCTCATTCGATTGGATGTCTTGGGCGAGAGGGGATTCATATCGCTACGTAAGTAACTTTTAATCAAATAGATAAAAGTTAACATCAAATAAATACACCCAAAAGTACACCTTTCGGGAGCTGACTGAGACATGTGATGCTTTCGAGAAGGAGAACAGCCCTTTGAGAGGGACGGCTCCTCATTCGTTTTGCCGAATGCCCCTTTTTCGAAGGACCCGGTTGTTGGCGTCACCTCGGGCCGTTCTCAAGGTCTGAAGTTGCAGCGTGGACATTGGTAGGCGACCTTTCCCTTTCGCCGCATCATCACGCCTATGATGATGAGGATTATCCCGATAATGAACACGCTAGAGATGATGCCAACAAGAATGAATATTGTGGCCATAGCCGATTTCCTGGTGACTACAGCCATCGCTGCTCCGCAGCGAGGGCAAGTGCTTGCCGCGAGTCGATCGTATCCATTCGGGCAACTCC
>PLGG01000077.1 GCA_003138515.1 Acidobacteriaceae bacterium
CGGATAACCCTCGCGAACTCGCTCGGCCAACCATTCGAGAAGTTCGCGCTCTTTACTGGGAACCTTCTGGCTCTTAACGTAGAAGGCGATATCGATGTCATTGAGCGTCTTCAGCGCTGTGCCTTTGGCCAAACTGCCAGAGAGGAGTGTCTTGATCAGTCCATGTTCCTCGTGGTCGGCTGCATAGCGGTCGAGCTTGTCTCGAAGCAGACGAACCTGTTCGCGATAGTCCTCGACATCCTCGCGCCGCAGGTTGATGTTGTCCGCCGCGAATTCGGCGATTTCAACATGGCCGATCGTGGCCACTAGGAATGGGGTTTCAATCGCCATGGCGCACCTACCTGTTGTGGTTCGTGGTCCGGTTACTACAAGATGGACCCCTGACTTCGATTAAGAATATCTTACCTTGACATTCATGTCAAGTTAGGCTAAATTGTCTACCAGTGGCGGAAAGTGAGAGAAACGTGATTCCATCCTTTCAGCCCGACGGCTTACTGCCGCCAGGAGACTATGAGGTCTCTTTCAATGAGCTTCGCCAGTCCATCCTCACTGACGGCCCGCATGGGAGTCCTGATCATGATGCTTGGGACACCAGCTGGCGCAACCGGTTAGTCGACAACCTTGAGATCCTCACAAAACAACTCTGGCAGGTCGGGATACGCGATATCTACGCGGATGGGTCCTTTGCGGAAGACAAGGACCATCCTAACGATATCGATGGGTATTTCGTATGCGGCCTCAAGGAACTGGCTTCCGGGGAATTGGCACGACGGTTGAACCTCCTCGATCCATTCAAGGTATGGACTTGGGATCCTCTTTCGAGGAAGCCCTATCGAGGTTATCCGAAGAAACAACTACCGATGTGGCATCGGTACCGCGTCGAACTCTATCCTCATGTACCGGGTCGTGCTCTGGGCTCCGGAATTCTGGATAAGTGGGGGAACGAACTCGAATTCCCCTCGGCATTCCGACAATCCCGTCGTGACGGGACACCACGAGGCATCATCAAACTCAGATACGGAGGGCTCTCATGATCCGCAACGAAGCTGAATATCAGAACGCTTCCGCGCGTCTTAAAGAAGAACACACTCGGTTGGCAGAACACCGCGCTCGCCTGGAAGCCACAGGGATGTCCGAGGAGGAGATCAAGCGAGTCATTGATCCGATCGAGTCGTTTCATCTTCAGTTGAGAGAAGAGGTCGAAAGTTACGAACGGTTGAAAAGGGGCGAATTCGACGAACTGGAGAACCTCCGCGGACTCGGTCATCTCTTAATTGCCTTGCGCATTGCACAAGGCATATCTCAGCGTGAGTTGGCTCGCCGGCTCGATGTGCATGAATCTCAGGTATCTCGAGACGAGCGCAACGAGTATTTTGGGATCACACTGGAGCGCGCCATCAAAATTCTTGATGCGCTCAATGTTCGGCTCCGAACGAAAGTGGAGGTCGAGCCAGAAGATCAGATGGCAATGGCATAACTCGGCATTAGCTTCACCATTCCCGCGAAGAAGCAGATCCTGATGAACAAGACACTCTGGGCGCTCGATCATGAGCTCGACGAAGCCAAGTTCGAAAGACTATGCATTGATCTTTTGCGACGGCAAGGATTCCTGGACATCGCGCCGGTCGAGCCTCAGGACGGAGGCCGCGACGCAGAAGAGCTTCCGAGAAAAGGAAGAAGCAGAGAGGGGCATCCGGCGTTCTTTCAATTCAGCAAGGAGGAGAATTGGAAGAAGAAGCTCCGGCGCGATGCTGAGAAGTTGGCTCCTCGCAAGTCGGAGTTCGATACTTTCGTCTTCGTCACCAGCCGAAAAGCGCGCGGGGTGGACGTCGATGCACTCAAGACCGAGTTCCGACTGAAGTATTGCTGGACACTGCTTGTTTTTGCACGAGAGTGGCTGCGCCTCCAACTCGAAGAAGCTAATCCGGATCTAGCAGCTAAGTATCTTGGCGCAGACGTCTTCAATCCTCCGCTTTCACCGGCGGCAACTGTTCTTCTGACCGAATCTGGGGACCTGGAGCTCAGGGAAATTAATCGGCTGATCGAGGGGGATCAACCGGATGCGGCGGTTCTCCAACTCAAGAGGGTATTGGAGAGAAACCCGGAACGCACCGACGCCGCACAGCTTCTGGCATGGGCATATTACAAATTGCACCGCTATGAAGAAGCACTTGCTGAGATCAACCGCACTCTCAAGAGAGAGGACAAGCCCGAATATCGCGCCATCCGGGCGTGCATTCTTGCGCAGAAGGGAATCAGGGATGATGACCGTCCCGCCATTCTCGAAGCGCGACGAATCTTCGAGGGATTGCTCGCGTCTGAAACGATCCATACCTGGCAAATCTTCTACAATCTCGCCAATGTTCTTGCTGCGTTGGGCGACGACGCAGCCGCCATCAAGCACTATCAAACTGCAACCGAACTCGATGAACGCCAGCCGTGCGTCTGGAAAAACCTGGCCAGTTCTTACCACCAAGTGGGCAATCACGATGAAGAGATGAAATGCTTTGACAGGGCCCTGGAACTGGACCCCAAGCAGCCTGAGGCACTCATCTCTAAGGCCAATAGCCTGATGATTGATTTTCGGAAGCCCGAGGAGACGATCCCGCTCCTTGAGCTTGCTCTTACTCTGCATCCGGACACGCTCGCGCGCTGGCCGAATATCTGTTTTTGGTTGGCTCTCGCAAATGAGAGACTGGACCGTTTGGAAAAGGCGCTTGAGTATGCCGAACAAGGGTTGGCCCAGCGTCCCGGGCATGTCGCGACAACGATGCTCAAATCGCACCTGCTGCGGAGGCTCTCCCGCCGGGACCCTGCATATCGCGCCAGTGCGCACGCCTTTTGGGAACATCAGCTCGAAGCAGAGCCGCTCAACTTCGATGCGCGAAAGGAACTTGTCCATTGTGCGCTGGAGTCCGCAGACGAGATGACGGCCTGGCGTCTTATCGACGAATCCTTCGGGGCTCTCGACGTTCACGATGTCTGCTCTCTACGGCACTCCACTTTTACTCCGGAGACGTGCCTTCGCGCTTTGCGCTGCTTGCCCCAATATGCCCACTTTCGATCTCTTCAGCCCGTATCGGAATATTGGGACGTGAGCGAACCGCTATATGATCTCCCCTTCGACCCACCCCCCGCAGATCTTCTTGACGCAGCATTGCGTACCTATTTCGCTGTGCCCTTTGGCGCCGGTTGGAAGTTTCTCAATTCGGCGAAAGATCGAAACGATTCAGCCACGCTCGTCGCATTCTTCGATGTTGTCCGAGATGGAATCCGTGTCGCTGCCAGTCAGGCTGCGCGCTCGATGGCGCAAATTGTTTCGGGCAAAGAGAATGGAGTGGAGGCGCTGGCAGGCAAGACAACTGAAGTCATGATGTTCATGGCGCTGGCGGCTCTTCGCGAATTCGGAAAACAACGCGGATACATCATGGGTTACTTCGAAGTACTCCCTGCTGCAAGCGAAGAGGCTTTGGGCTCCTATGACGAGGAGCGTTTGCATAACGACGTTTTGATCGGCGTGTTTAATGTACTAAACGAAGAATTGGCAACCCTGAGAACGTGACGTTGACTTTGAAAGTGCTTGTCGATACCCGTGAGTGATTGGCCCGAAGTCAACGATTGAGGTCAACCACCATCGCTGATTCCTGCGCTCTGGCCGACTCATCATTACTGCAATGGCAGTCCGCGTGCTGCGGGGAGGATGGCGGCATAGCTGGCGTCGAGGGCCGGACCGAGGAGAAGAATTGCCGCAATTCTGCGGACGACCTGAGAAAAATAGCGGGCTTCGTCTTCGTGGAGCGGGCGGCCTAGAAGAGGTTCTTCGCGGTAGCTAAGCCACTTCTTGAGGACCTGGTAGCCGCCCAAGGTGTACTCCCACACCTTGGCGGGGACGGCGCTCCAGAATGCTTCACCGTTGAGGTGGACATCGACGCAGCGCGGGCCGAGGAGAGCAAGGGCGTCATCGAGGGTCAGGTTCTGCGCGGTGGCGAGGACTTCGAGGCGCTTGAGCTCTCCGGGGCTCCAATCGCGTTCGGGGGCTTTGCCGCGACGGGGCATGACTGTATCGCCTTGTCCACGGCCTCCCCAACCGGCGGTGACGGCGAAACGCGCGGCGTTGCGGCGATCGCGGTCTGGTTCGTCCTCGGGGAGCTCGGCGGGGATGGAGAGTCGTGCGAGGAAACTCCACTCTGCGGCGAGTTGCAGGTCGGATTCGGGGTCGAGGAGCTCGGCGAGGCGACGACCGAGGGCGGCGGAGTGGATTAGGAACTCGGCGTTGGCAGGAAGCGGGATCCGCGGCCAATCGTTCAGGAGCGCGCCGGCGTTTTCGGTGCGGTAACGTGGAGTGTGCATCGTCGCAAGCGAATAGAAGAATAGATCCTGTTCGTTCCCGCCAATCTGAGACACATATCTGGCGGCACCTTCGCTGACATTGATCCGTAGGTTATCTGATTCCAGCAATGTTTGAGCACGACTCATAACAAATAGTGGAAAGGAGGTCGCCCCGCGATCCATCAGAGCCAAATCGGGCAGCACACTAATAACTTGAGGAAAACTGGCGTCCATTCTGGTTTTTTGCTGCGAGATTAGGATTGGGCATGGGAAAGGCACACACCTCATGAAATCTTCACGCTTTTCGTCAAGGAGCTTAGTATTCGGTTCCCAATAGAGCCAGCGAACGTCGAAAGGCCTATAGGCAAACTTCATGATCTGCCAAGGCCTGAAACCAACATTCAGCAACGTGCGTCGGACGGAGACGGGCTGAAATCGCTTTTTAGCAATCATCAGAGCAGGTATGTTAGCTCTGATCGCCTCGTCGCTGACGCTGGGATTCAGGTAGCTCTCCATGCGCTTTTCCAAACGCGTTACATCGATGTCAATGAGGGCAGAGTCACGTGCAGTTTGGGAACCTGCAAAGGAAACCGGAAATATCTCCGGGAGCTTAGGCCATGCTCCGTAGTCCGCTGCATGAGTTCGGTCAGCAAAGGAAAGGCCTACCGAGCTCAGCGGAGTTATTACGCTATATGCGGGGTTGACCTGCTCCCTCGCCTCGCGGTCCAACTGGCCCAGTTTTTCCGTTCCCCAAAGACTTCGAAGGTGAATCGTTTGACGAGTAAGAGAGCCAGAAGAACGCACGAGCGTGGAGATCGCCGTGCCAACCTGGATCCCTTCTTTGTTTTGCGCTGTCGTGAAAGCACTCGGGTCGGGATTCCCTTCAGGAGTGGTTTTTCCGGTGCGATATTTATCACCATTCAGATTGTCGACAAAAATCGACTGGAATTCTTGTAAAAAAATGTGGCGCATCGTTACATGCGATAGGCCATCCAGCCAGGCGTTGTTCGAAATGAGGCTGACAAGGCCTCGGCCGTTCGTGTTTCCTCTTGCTTGCCCGTCGCCGATTATGCGACGTTCAGCAATTCGAAAGAAACGTACATAAAGGTCATTTAGGCCTCTGCCTTGAGGGGCGCTGAGCCCGCTAATCGGTGTGCGATACGATTCAGTTAGGTTCCGTTCCTCTTCTATTTTCGCTATCCCCGCGTAGCCGTTGTAGGGCGGGTTACCGATGATTACGAGGATAGTGTCGGCCTGTTTTACGGCTTCAGCGGCGTCGCGTTCGGCGGTGAAGGCGGGAAAACCGAAAGTCGATTGCGGGTGCCGAGCGGGGACCCATCCGGTAAGGGCGTTGGTGAGAAAAACCTGAGCGCGCTGCGTGGAAGCGAGTGAAGCGCGGGCGTCTTCGAGAAGCTGGGCGATCTGCAGGTGCGAAATCACGAAGGGCGCGGGCATGATCTCGAAACCGAAGATGCGCGTGGTTGCGGCGCGTCGGAGGTCTGCGCCGACCAGCGCGTCGTCGTCTCCGGCGTGCTCCCGAAGAGTGCGCTCAATGCGGTGGAGGACTTCCACGAGATATGCCCCGGTGCCGCAGCACGGATCGAGCACCTGGACGTTGGGGCTGGCGAGACCTAGGGGCTCGTGAAGCTCGGTGCGGAGAAGATGATCGACGCGCTCAACCATGTAACGGACGATTTCGCGCGGGGTGTACCAGACCCCGAGCTCCTTGCGCAGCTCGGGATCGAATGCCTCCAAGAAAGGCTCGTAGAAGTACTGGACGGCATCTTCCTCGCGGAAGGTTGTAAAGAAGTCCCGCTGGACTCGGTTGAGGGCCTCGGTGGCGTGGTCGAGGACCTCAGTGATCTGAACAGTATTCAACGCTCCGGGTTCGGCGACGGCGTGGAAGAGCGTGCGGAGGACGGGGACGCGGAGGTATTCCGCGGAGAGACGCCAGTTGAAGATTCCATTGTGCGCGGAATAGTCAGGCGAGCGGCGCCAGAGAATCCAGGCGGAGAAGATGCCGTAGAACAAAGTCTGGATGAGGGTAGAACGGAAGAAATGCTCGCCCTTTTCTCCCTCGAAGGTGATGCCGAGCGATTCCTGGAGGGCGGACTTGACGCCGTCGAAGGCGACGATGGGGTGCTCGGCGGCGCGTTCGCGTGCTTCGCGCGCGTAGGAGGCAAGCAGTTCGGCGACGTCCTTTGGCTTTTCGAGCAAGACCTTGCGCGTGAGAACTCGGGCGAGGAAATCGGGGAGGGTTTGGGCGTGGCGTTTGGCGAGCTCGGTGACGGGAAGGTTCCATAGGTCGTCGGCGTTGCGGGTGAGATCGTAGCTTTCCATCACGGAAGGAACAGCGTCGCGGAGCTCGACAAGCTGGAACTGGTGATAGTTGGTAATGAGGCAGAGACCGTATTCCCGCATATAGCGGCGGATCTGCTCGGACTGGGCGAGTGCGGCCAAGCTTTCGCCGGGCGGCTTGATTTCAACCGCGCCACGTTCGGGGCGCTGGTTCGGCAGCGGTGCGGTTTGCCGGCGATTTGCGACGGGGAAAAGACCTCCATCCGGAAGACCCGCGCCCCGATTGCCAGGATGGGCGACAAAGACCACCCGCGGTTTGAGCGTTTCGCCCACGTCGTTGAGTAAGTTCGAGAGCGGAGTGTAGAAGGTGGTCTCGGCGGTGTGCGCGCCGAATGAGCGTGCGGTGCGCATGGCCGCGATGTACTGCTCGACAGCCGATGATGTGCGGGATGCCACGTGTCGATGATTACATGAATCATCGGCCCGGTGCTGCTCTAGGAGTACATCGCCAGGTACTTCGAGAGAGAGTGCGACAATTTAGCGGAGCGGGCACGTCGATGGTGAAAAAACTGGCTTGGGTCGCGCTATCACTTGCAGGTCATCGATCGGCACATCATCGCCGAGTCGTAAACGACCTGCCTCTGGGCTGCCCTCCCGCTCGGTGAGCGGTAAGCCCTTAATGCGTCAGTTGAGAACAGAACGGTCTACAGCAGGTCCCCCAATTGCTTCTCTCAATGTGGGGCGAACCGGTGGTGGATCCAAACCACTTTGGATTGCCCGAACGTGTCGTGCTTACCAGGTTCCTAGGATCGAAGTGACGCGAGCGATGTCGCCGGTCCAATCAGGTCTTCTCTGTTGGTGCGACGAACTAAGTCGAACCGCTCGTTTTTTTGGGTCTCGGGGCGGATAGCTCCAGCCACGGCAGGTGTGGGGCATATCGGTTGCTGCAAGGACCATCGTGTGATGCTTCGCGGAACCAGTCCGAACCAACGTTCGATTAGATTGGCTGCGGTTGCCGGATAAAGTTCGATCCAGTCAATTGCAGCCAACCATGTCTCTGACGTTGCGCTAGATCAAGGTAGTCAAAGTGACCTCGCCCCGGCTCCCTTCGACTGGCGGCAACTTCATCTTCGCTGAATGCGATCTTGCTCTGATCGGCAAACAGGACAAGAGACGAACCGCCCGCGCGTTGGGTGCTTCGATAGAGAATGCCGTCGATGTTGGGTTCGTTGTCGAGGGGCGTCGTGCGGAACCACTCGGTGACGACTTGCGTCGGCACGTAATCGATATGCTCTCGGTCGCCGGGCTCCACTCTTGCCGCAAGGCTTGCGCCGAAGTTATTTAAAAAGCTGAGGACGTACCGGTTTTCGATGCTCGTCTCCGGCTGTGGTTCAAAAAACCGAAGCGGACGCGGAAGGCGGGTTAAATCGACCACGCGAAGATCGCGCAGGGTGCGAAACGTGCCGACCGCAATTCCCAACTCGGGCTTGTCATCAATCTCCGCAACAGCCGTATCTGTTTCGCCGCTTCCATAGAACATCACGATACCGGCTGGGCTCATCCTATTCGAACGGGTAGCCTTTTCGACCGGAGGCGGTCCGAAATCGAGGGACGAACGAACTGTCTGTCCGGGCTTCAACTGCCGGGCGCGATAGATGATCGATCCGGTCGGAATGGTCGTAAGGAGCCTGTAATCGACGACAGTCTCGCTGATGAATTGAAGCAGACTTGGCGGCGAGAGAAGCTCACCGTCTCCCGTCTCGGGTCTCTGTCGTTGCGGCTCTAAAAAAAAGTAGCGGCGCTCGTACTTGATGAAATTGCAGAACTGTTCCCAGCTCGCGATGTAACGCTCATCCTCGCGCAGCGAATAGGGGTTGCGCTCGCACCAGTCGTTGTCGCCGAGGCAATCGACGAGGATGTCGAGCAACCGCCCGTCATCACTAGGAAGTGCTATGTCGATCTGCTCGGTCAGCAGCTCATTGCTGTCCCAATGCGACCCCTGAAAGCCACCCTCTGCAGATTCCCATCCCAGAGCATTTACCGCGCGATCATACTCTCGGTCGATCGCCTGCACCATGAACTCGACAACACCTTCGAGTGGAGCGGCAACCGGACCATCGGCGCTGCTTTTGTCGCAGAAGTCGCAGGCCAACTCATCTACGGATGATGCGATGAATGCTTGGATGTCAAGGTCATCGAAGCAATCGGCGCAGACCGAATAGCCCTCTGCGGGAGCCGTGGACCAAAAGTCACCTTCGTCTCCATCGCCCATGGTCGGACTCCTCAGTGGTAGTTCGCCATCGATTATAGGCGGCTTAGTGCAACTCCCCGATCTGGGTCAGCATCCCATGTGATTGCCTCCGATCGACTCGAAGAATTCTGTGGTATCAGTAATTCCGGTCCAGCCGTCCTTCAATTTCTCATTCACAAGTTCCAGTCGGCGCTCGGCCTCTTGCAAATCCGCAACGTGGTTGGCGTCTTTGGCACGATGGTAGGCGTCACCGATATCAGACTGCGCTCCAGCCCTCAGCAGAATGTGGATAGCGCGACTGTCAGGTACCTCAGAAATGGTATGATGATGACCCGAGTTAAGAATCTAGAATCCGGTGCAGGATGACCGCAGACCAAGTTGATCGGTTTTCTGCCGGGGAACAGGGCCTCGGCTATCTTTACCAGCCGAGGTTTGCGCTCCTTAAGCTGTTCGAGTTACCGGAGGAGACTTCGGTTTTCATCGAAAAAGACGACGACCTTAACTTTGTTGACATGGGCGGGCGATTGACCCTCGGCTCTCTGAAACACAAGGCGCCAGGAGAGCGACTGACCGACCTGTCCACGGACTTCTGGAAATCGGTCCGAATCTGGCTGAAGCGCTACAAACACGGGGGACGGATCGAATCGAGCCATCAGTTTTACCTGTTCACGACCAATGAGGTGTCGGAAACCTCATTTCTGAAGGAATTCCTGCCCACCGCAGTCACTCGTTCTGCTGATGATCCGGCACTCAGCACGTTAGCCGATGCCGCCTTGGCAGAAACACAATCGGAACCAATTCAGAAGGTCGCGACCGAACTGCACAGCCTGAACGAGGCGGAGCAGGTCGACTTCTTAAGGAGAATCACGATCTTCGATCGCGCTCCTCGGATCGATGACATCCCCGGCCTGATCAAAGACAGGCACATGCGCAGCATTCGGCGGGAATACCGGGATTCCGTTTTCGAGCGCCTGGAAGGCTGGTGGCACGACGCCGCACTCGCACTTCTCACCGGTAAGCGCCTGTCACCAATTTATGGCTACGAAGTTTCGGACAGGCTCACGGCGCTCGCCGACGAATATAAAACCGACAATCTCCCCATCACCTTCCGAGGGAAGGAGCCCAATGGGGAAATTGACACCGAAAACGACGATCGCCTCTTTGTAAGGCAGCTTCGGGAGATCGGCATCACTTCTGCGCGAATCCGCAATGCGATCCTGGACTATTACCGTGCCTATGAGCAGCGCTCCCAGTGGGCCCGCGAGAATCTTCTGATCTCCGATGAACTCGAGGACTACGAAGACCGTCTCGAAGACGAGTGGTCCAGATACCGTGACGTGGTATTCGAGCAACTGGATCGGGAGAGTGCGGAATCGGTTCTGCGCGAGGCTGGCCAAAAACTCTACCGATGGGTGGATCTGGAGAGCGGCAACATCAGCTCGCTGCGCATCCGCGAACGAGTAACCGAGCCGTACGTCGTGCGCGGCTGCTTTCACATCCTCGCAAACCTCACCCCATTACCCCGCGTTTATTGGCATCCTCTCTTCCTGGAGCGGCTGCGCAAGCTTTTGACGGTGAGCGCATGAAGCCATGGACTCAGCGGCCGTTCGAGATCAGAAACCTCTTTAATCCTGCTTTCTGTGGGGTTGTGCTGTTCCGCGCCATGGCTGGTTACGAAGAAGAGGATGATACAGGCATGCCTTTTTCTCTGGCATTGTTGGTGTTGCCCTTATGTCTGCACAAGGACACGCGGATCGTCCTCTCGGACAATGCCCGTGGCTACTTCCTCAAGGTGATTGAAAAGAACCCGCGCGTTCTGGTCGGATTCGCGAAGCGAGCTAACCAGCTGCTGCCATTCGCTTTCGAAGCGATGGGATTCCTGATGGAACGCGGCTGCTTTCTCGTCACCGAGGACGGGCGACTCCAAACGGTAGACCAGAAGGTGCGGAAAAGGGTGACCGGTACAGAAGAATCAATTGCCTGTCAACGGGTCGCCCGACTCGTGGGTAGAGAATTTGCGCGCGTGGGGGATCGCGGCACGGTCTACACATCGCTTGGGGTTCGTCCATGAAGATCAAGTCCATTCACATCTATAGCCACGACGGTCAGCGCCGGGACCTTGAATTTCACGTCGCTGGTCTGAACGTCATCACCGGGCGCTCCTCCACGGGCAAGTCCGCTCTCTCCGACATTGTCGAGTACTGTATGGGGCAGTCGGACTGCAACGTCCCGGAGGGAGTCATTCGCGACAAAGTTGCCTGGTTTGCGGTCCTGTATCAGTTCGCGACTGAGGAGGTCCTAATCGCGAAACCCGCTCCCGAGACCGGTGCTGGCAGTTGTAGCGTCGCCATGGTGCGTCGCGGAGCCACTGTGGCGATACCTACCTATGAGGAGTTGGCAGTCAACACGGACGACGAGGCGGTTACGACGCTCCTTTCGGGACTGCTCGGGATTCCTGAGAACACGACCGATGTGCCGCTCGAAAGCAGCCGGGCCAGCTTTGTAGCAACCATCAAGCACACGTACTACTACTTGTTTCAAAAACAGGGGTTGGTGACGAACAAAGAGCAGTTGCTGTATCGGCAGAATGAACCCTATCAGCCGCAGGCGATACGCGACACGTTGCCGATATTGCTGGGCGTCTCTTCGAACGACCGGTACGAACTGGAAGCCAAGTTGCGGATAGCGCAGAGAGATCTGCGCATCAGCGCCAAGATCATAGAGGAGGCGCGACAGGCAATCGATACCTCTGAACAGAAGGGCCTGAGCCTTCTTTCCGAGGCGCGCTCAGTTGGAATCGTGCGCGCGATCACCGGGGCGGAGGGGAAGGATGAGGTTCTTGAAATCCTGCGCGGAACGCTGAGTTGGAAGCCTCAGTCGGTTCCCCAGGATGCTTCCGACGACTTATCGCGGCTTGAGGAAAGGATATCTGCTCTGCGCCAAGATCGGCGGGATCTTCAGACAAGAATTGATAGCGCACGACAGTTTGCCAGGCAGGCGGGTGGATTTCAGAGCGAGGCCGGCGAACAGAGGGATCGGCTGCTGTCCATCGGAGCACTCCCGAGGGATTCGTCCACGGGCGAGTGGCAATGGCCCTTCTCGGAGAAAAATCTGGGTTTGGATTCTCCGATTGCCTTCGCACTCCTGAGCGAGGTGGGCAGCCTGGATACCGAACTGGCGATCGTCTCCGGCCAGCGGCCCCGCTTGGACTCCTATCTTGCCGACCTCGATGGTCAGATTCAGCAAGCCAGCGAAGAGATCCGAAGTGTCGAAGAGCAGTTGGCCGCCGCGATCGCGACCAATGAACTCGTGAATGCAATGGGCAACCGTAATAATGCTGCTGCACGGGTAGTGGGACGAATCAGTCTGTTCCTCGAGAATCTCATTCCTAATGCAGAACTCGTCGCGCTCGAAGCCAAGCATGAACGTCTACGACGGAGGGCTGTCGAACTCGAGCGGCGTGTTGGAAGTGACACCAGTCAGGACCGGCTCTTCTCCATATTGAATAACATCGCAGGTTATGTCTCGCAGTTCCTGCGGGAACTGGAGGCCGAGTTCAGCGCTTTCCCGGTACGAATCGACTTGACGAATCTGACCATCGTTTTCGATCGTCCCGAGCGGTCGGTGCCGATGAGCAGGACGGGGGGTGGCGAGAACCATCTTGCTTATCATCTCTCGACACTTCTGGCTCTGCACATGTTCGCGGCCAAGAGCGATCGCCCGCTCCCCAGATTCCTCATGATCGACCAGCCTACACAGGTCTATTTTCCGTCCGAGCAGATCTACAAAGCAGCCGATGGTTCCATCCAGAAGACCGAGGAAGATGCAGATCTCGCCGCAGTGCGCCGGCTCTTCGCGTGGCTACGTAAATTCACCGAAGAACTTGTTCCAGGATTCCAAATCATCGTGACGGAACACGCGAACCTGCGGGATGAGTGGTTTCAAGCTGCGCTTGTCGAAGAGCCTTGGTCGAAGCCACCTGCATTGGTGCCCGATAACTGGCCATACGAGAAGCGCGATGGAGCGTCTCGCTAGCAACGTCTACGAACGCGCAAGGATCACCCGCTCGGATGAAGCCCAAATGTTTTCGTGTCTCAGTCTTTTGTCGAAGCGGGTGCACGCGGCATCGGTGTACTGATCCGGCATCAGCCAGCCCGGTCCCTATCAACGCGTGTTTCGCGATTTAGAGCGCTTGCAGGTGTGCAAACAGTGTGCCGGCAAAGTCGAGGGAAACTCAGTCGGAATGAGAGCGGGAAGGTCGCCGCACATCCTTCCTCTGCCCGACAGAGTTCGCTCACAAGGTGTTCGGATCGAGTGCAGATCTCGCACACGTAACGCAGTCCAAAGGCGAACCTGCGCAGCGTTCTGGAAGCAATGGCATAAATCAGTTACCACCGATTCGGTTGGGCACCAGCGCCCGGGAACATGTTTTTTCCGGGTACTGGCTGGCGGCAGGGGGACCAATCCTCTGAAGAAGGCACTCAATCGTTATAAGCTCAATCCCGGACGATGGAGCGTCTATCTGGGCCTATCCGTATTTGACCAGATTTCCGGATAGCCGGTTTTACGGCCACGTGGATTGGATTCGCAAACTCTGGCCGACATTCCCGACAGCATTCCAAGGACTGTTTACTTCGATATAACTGACGGGTGGGCGACTATCGAGGCCTTACTGCATTTCCGGACCATGCGGCGTTTTTCGGTACGAATCCGTATGGCGCGCCGTTTTGTTGCGAAGCATCTTCTTCCGGGGAAGACCGAAGATTGGGATGCTATTGGTCCATCCGGGGCGGTGTTTCGGACACCATGGAACATGGAACGCGCCTATGAGCCGTTGCGGCCATCACGGCGCTGACATCATAAAAAGGTGCACTGTGGCGGGGTCGGGCGCCGGCGGTCGGCGACGCTCGGGAGGTGGACAATTGTGCGAGCTAGAGGCGGTCAGCGCGTAACGTCTGCTACGTCCTTCTCAGTCCAGCGGAATTATGGATCTCCTCGGGATTGCGCGGGAACATCAGTCATCTTGCTCATGCTGAGCGAGAGAATGCCCTTGCTCCCCTGCTGCCAGGGCGGCTTCCACTCACTCTCCAGGTTTTCGGAATTGTGGCTGTAAGACCAGCAAACAGGAAGTTGCACCATTCTTGGTTAAGGAAGGGTTGGCGACAAATTCACAACTACGCTTCAGCCGACTCCCGTCCCATGTCCATCGCCAAAAGAACATCTTCAGGAATGTAATGTTCCCGGAACTACTGATGCACGAAGTGCCTGATCGGTTGACCGGTTTCTTCTCCTTGTACTATCGCTTCCAGTGCTTCCGCTTCCGTCAGCCCGAGTTCATTGAGCAACCGATCCCATAAGGCAAATTCCGCGACGATTTGTCGAGAGGTCTGGAACCTCCCAGTGCGCCAGGAACTGAACTTCTCTTTTTTGTAGTGTGCTGGACCATTCTTGGAATTCCAATTGAGTAAGATCATTTGATCACGGGGAGCGTCCAGGTGGAATTGCAGATTTGACACTGTCTGAAACGTTGGACTTCGACTTCACAACTCCTTGAACTGGCGATTTGATCTTAGTGAGTCAACTCTTGTCTTGCTGGTTTTGTGTCTGAAATCCAAGATATCGTGCCAGCTCCGCTCACGGCTGCAGTTTAAGCACAGCTGCATAAGCTAATTCCCGAGAAATAATCTACGCAGGGGCTGGCAATCGCGGATGTGCGTGAGATGAGCTCCGATAGGCGGCGAGTGCATTCTACCCCAATTCATTAACCCAGCAGTACCGAACTATTGACTAGAGATTCATCGCAATGTGAAGCGGCCATAAACATCGCGGATTACAAAACTGTTATCTTCAAGGCGCCGCGGTGCTTCAGCACATCGTGCCATCCGAAGGATGTCATGGTGCTTTGCCGAAGGCGGCGTACGCGATGACTCTTGCCTGCAAGCTGAGTGAGGAAATCCAGTGGGGCCTAGTTCTAAATCGGATAATCAGTCCTTTGTTACAGCGGAATTCGCCACAACTCCCGGATAGCCAGGTGGATGATCGCGAAAGGCGCGGCACGATCGGCTCCGAAGGGTTTTTGTGCGCAATGGGGAAGCGATATCATACTAAAGGCGATTTTCAATGGAGGTTGTATGCACCGTAAGCCGAATGAGAATCTCCATGTCTCCGAAAAACGCGTTGCGCTTCTGGACCTTCGCCCTCTTATTGTATTCAGCCTGATCTTTCTCTTTGCCAATTTTTCTTTCGCACAGGTGAACCGCAGCGGATTGAATGGCACAGTCACCGATTCCACTGGGCGGGTGCTGATGCAGGTGCATGTCACGGTGATCGAAAACGCGACCGGATTGAGCCGCGACACCTTTTCAGACGGCGGCGGCAATTACAGCATTTCCCAACTTGCGGTTGGCGTTTATACGGTTACCTTCGAGCACCAGGGATTTAAGAAGCTCGAGTTTGTCGATGTGGAGCAGGTCATCGGGGGAACTCGCACCCTGGATGCAACGCTCGAAGTCGCGGGCGGTGAGGAGCGTGTCAACGTCTCCACCGCGTCAGCGCTGATGGACCACAACACCAGCGCTGTGACCGGCTTAATTGAGAGAGAGCAGGCGGATGAATTACCACTCAATGGCCGCAACTGGTCGGCTCTAACGGCATTCGTTCCCGGCGCCATTGACACTGGCGGCGGCAACCAGCGGTCGGTTCGCTTTGCCGGACGCGGCCTCGACGATAGCAACTTTACCTATGACGGCGTCGACGCCACCAGCATCGTGAATCAGACGCAGCGACCTTGGGTCCGACTGGCCATTCCGCTGGACGCGATCCAGGAGTTCCGCGTCGACACGCTGATGGCGACCGCCGAGGAAGGCGGTACGGGAGGCGCTCAGTTGGCCGTTGCCTCGCCCTCGGGCACCAATCGCTTCCACGGACGCCTGTTCGAATATTTGCGCAACGATTTCTTCGACGCGCCGCTGCCTGCCTGGGGCACCCCGGCGGTCTGGACCTCCAGCCTTGAAACTCAGCCGGAACATGAGCAGCCGCTTCGCCTGAATCAGTTCGGAGGATCGGTTGGCGGACCCATCGTGCGCGACAAGACGTTCTTTTTCATCGCTTCTGAGGCCTACAGGCAGGACTGGGGCTATCCGGCAAGCGGCGACGTGCCAAGCGCGGCGCTCATTGCAAAAGTTCCGAGTACCTCGCCAGTCTATGGAATCATCCAGGCATTCCCGGGAACGGGTCCAAGGACAACTGAATACGGCACCAGCGACCCGAACACCAACATTGTGATCTGCCAATGCACGCAGTGGGTCAACGAGAACTCGGCAATGTTGCGGCTCGACCAGCACTTCTCAGAGAAGACCACGGGCTTTATGCGCTTCAACTACGACCGGTCGGTCAATACGCAGCCGCTTTCCGCTTCCGCGACGGACTTGCAGCAGAAAGTCTCCGCGCCAGTGAGTGGTGTGCTGGAATTGCTGCACGTCTTCAATCCCAATCTGGTGAACGAGGCCCACGCAGGCTTTAATCGCTCCACCAACAACCAATACAACAATAGCGACTCCGGGATCATTTACAAGATTGCGGTTCAGAATGGTATTGGGCCGGGATTTGTCACTGAGAACTACGACTACACCAGTATCTATGCGGGCAACTCATTTTCGGTGAACGACAACCTGACCTGGGCGCATGACCGGCATACCTTCAAAGCCGGAGTGGAATACCGCCGCATTCAATTGAACCAGGATCACCCGGAAGACGGAACAATTACGTTTTCCTCGGTGGAGAATCTGGCAGCAAACGCGGTCAGAAAAGCGAGCCTGACCGGCGCGTTGCCGGTCAACGAACTGCGCAAGAACGATATCTTCGCCTACGCGCAGGACGAGTACAAGTGGCGGCAGAACCTCGTCCTGAACCTGGGCCTGCGCTACACCATCTTCGGACTTTTCGACGAGAAGAACGGGCTGGCGGAGCCTTTCGATTTCGCCACCTGCGGACCCCAGGGGTACTGCCGCGTGGGCGCCAGCTTCGGCCAGCAGAATTTCGCCGATTTCGATCCACGCTTGGGCTTCGCCTGGACGCCGCGGAAGGGCGACCGGACGGTGATTCGGGGCGGATTCGGCATCTACCACGAAGACGGACAGTTGGACGATCAGAATCTGCCCGCCGGAAATGAAGTACCCTCCTATTCGGCAAGCAGCGCCAATTCAACCCTCTCCTACTGCGCGCCCGCATCGTGTCCGATCCAGGCTGACGCGGTTCTGACCGCTGCCGGAGCCAACGCATTCGGCGCCGGAACCTACAAGCCGAGTGCCGAACAACGGGACCGCAAAGACTCGTATGTTGAGCAGTGGAGCATCTCGGTGCAGCGGGAACTGCCCGCGAACTTCGTGGGCACGGTCTCCTACCTGGGAAGCCATGGCGTGCATCTGCTCGAGCAGGGCGAGACAAACCTGTTGGCATACAACGCGTCCACGGACACGTATGGTCCGCAGACACAATATCCGGATTGTGCCTGGAATGCGAGTGCGCCTGCCGGCAGTTGCGCTACAGGCTTTCAATGGCGCGGATCAGCTGGCATGAGCGTGTACGACGGTCTCTCTGTGTCCATTCGGCGTCCGTTCTCCCGCGGCCTCCTGGTGGCGGCCAATTATATGTGGTCGCACGAGATCGACAACGGCTCCAACGGCAGCGGAGATGGCGACGAAATTCAGCCGCAGGATCAAGCGTGCCAAGCCTGTGATCGCGCCAGCGGCGCCTGGGACGCCCGCCAAGTGGTCAACGGCAACGCTGTCTATCAACTCCCCTTCGGCCACGGCAAGGCGCTGCTGAACCAGAGTGGGTTTGCCGACGCGATTGCGGGCAACTGGGAACTTACCACGTCGGCGCTGGCGCGCACCGGGTTCCCGGTGAATGTGGTAACGAGTCTGAACGGGCCGGACGGCAATCAGGCCGGCACGCAGCGTCCCAATTTGGTTCCCGGCGTTTCTCTCGCTCCGCCCGGAAGCAAGACGATTGCGAAGTGGTTCAATCCGGCCGCATTTGAGATTCCAGCCCTCAATTCAGCGGGCAATGCGAGCGTCTTCGGCACCGCGCCGCGCGACCTGCTCAGCGGGCCGGGGACGTGGCAGGTTGATATTGGCACCGGCAAGACGATTCCGTTGCGGGAGCGCGCGAAGATCGAATTCCGCGCGGAGTTCTACAACATCTTCAATCACCCGCAGTTGGGTCAGCCGGGGGCATCGTGCAGCGGTACCGGCTCATCCTCAGGCCCTACAGCCTGTGAGGCAGGGGCGGGATTCGGCCAGATCACCAACACGATAAACCTGAACACCGCCATCGTGTCGCCTATCACCCCGGTAGGGTCGGGGACTCCGCGCGAGATGCAGTTCGCGCTGCGGCTGGAGTTCTGATGCCGAGCGCGAGAAATGCAAGCGGCCGGCATGGCCGGATTGTAGTTCGGTCGAAGACTGTGAACGACAAAGAGCAATGAGATGATTCGTTTCGGCAATAGAGCGCTTCAAGTTGGAACATTGCGGGGAGTTGACAATGAAGATTCTGGTAATCGACGACGAAGTTAAGACCGCCAAGTTCCTCAAGAAAGGCTTGAGCGAGGCCGGCTATGTTGTGGACGTTGCCGAAGATGGTCTCGAGGGTTTGCACCTCGCCCTCGAAGTTGAATTCGATCTGATCATTCTCGATGTCATGCTTCCCGGTCAGGATGGATGGCACGTGCTCGCTCGCCTGATCGAGGCAGGCCGGAAAGCGCTGGTCCTGATGCTCACAGCCCGGGATGCGGTGCACGAGCGTGTGCATGGTTTCGAGCTGGGAGCGGACGATTACCTGGTGAAGCCATTCGCATTTTCCGAACTGCTTGCGCGGGTGCGCTCGCTGCTGCGCCGGTCGACTCCGCGGGCCCAGGAAACGATTCGCATGGCCGATCTGGAGATTGACCTGTTGCGCCACCGGGCCACTCGCGCCGGCCAAAAAATCGATCTTACAGCAAAGGAATTTGTGCTCCTCACCTTGTTGGCGCGGCGTCCAGGAGAAGTGCTGTCGCGCACGCTGATCGCTGAAACGGTCTGGGACATGAATTTCGACAGTGACACCAACGTCGTCGACGTAAACGTCCGCAGGCTCCGCGGCAAAGTCGACGATCCCTTCACGGTTAAGCTGATTCACACTGTTCGTGGCGCGGGCTATGTTTTTGAAGCCGAGACTTAGCGCGCCGGCCAAGCGTCGCCTGCGCAGAACCCTGGCGTTTCGCTTGACGGCAGCGTACTCGGTGGCTGGACTGTTGCTGGCAGTCCTGGCCACCGCCAGCCTCTACGTCATGCTGAGAGCGGAGTTGGACAGGAGCACGGAGCTTTTTCTTGCTGACAAGCTGCATGTGCTGCGCACCATGTTGCAGGAGCGCCCGGACGACGAGGATGGTCTGCGTGAAGAGATTGAACTCGAGTCCGCGGCGCGCCGGTACCAGCAGTTTTACATTCGTCTTCTCGATGAGCACGGTGTTCCGATACTCACAACGCCGGGCATGGCGGACCAGCTTAATGTTACCCAACTCGCGGGCCTTACCAGGAACCTTTCCGACCGATCCATCACAATGATGGGAAATCATGGCCGGCCATTTCGGGTCGCCAGCGCCGCGGCCCCGGTCGGCACGCCGCCTGGGGCCATCGACACGATTCAAATTGCCATTGACACCTCTCAGGAAGAAGCATTACTCGCGCGTTACCGGGTCTGGTTCTGGGCCATCCTGCTGGTTACATCCGTTCTTTTTCCACTTGTTGGGTACCGGATCGCGCGCCAGGGCATTCGCCCGGTCGAGGAGATCGCCGCTACCGCCCGAAGAATCACGTCGACGAATCTGCGGGAGCGGATCCAGGCAGAGGGCTATCCTTCAGAACTGGCATCGTTGGCTGGGACGTTCAATGAGATGCTGGAACGTCTCGAAGAATCCTTTGAGCGAATCTCGAGATTTTCAGCAGACATAGCGCACGATCTGCGAACCCCGGTCAACAACATCCGCGGCGAAGCTGAAGTGGCTCTGGCGCGCCCGCGAACTGTGGATGAATACCGCGACGTGCTGGAATCCTCGTTGGAAGAAGCCGTGCGACTCTCGAATTTGATCGGGGAGCTTTTGTTTCTGGCTCGCGCGGAGAGCCCACTGAAGCAAGTCCAACGGCAGAAGGTCGACATCGGTGAGTTGCTCAGTACAGTGCGGGAATACTACGATGCCACGGCATTGGGCGGCGGGATCACTCTCATTACGGCACCCAACGCACCACCCATCACCGCTGAATTGGATCGCTCTCTGATGCTGCGGGCGATGAGCAACCTGGTATCGAACGCAATCGTACACACGCCGCCGGGTGGGACGGTGACGCTCGCGGCCGCAGCAGACGGCGAGGCGCTCCGCATCGAGGTCGCCGACACGGGCACCGGAATTCCGGTCGAGGCGCTGCCCAGGGTATTCGATCGTTTCTTTCGTGTCGATCCTTCCCGCTCGAAGGCTTCGGGTGGAACGGGACTGGGCTTGGCAATTGTGCAGAGCATTATGACTCTCCACGGCGGCACGGCAGAGATCGCCAGTGAACTCGGCCGAGGAACGACTGTCACGTTGCGTGTTCACACGGCTGCAAAGCGATGACAAAACTGTAATCTTCGCGTCATGCCCGCGTCCTTTTCGCGCTCTTACACTCGGTTCGTTGGCGTTCGCAGGTCTTCGCGCCATGTCCTGCAATCGAGGAAAGAAAGCATGAGCCCGTCTCATGCGTCGCGTCTCATAGCCCGGCATGCCGGCATGTCGATCAACAAGGGAGCCGCAAGAAGTTCATTCGATCTGCCATCGTCTCCCTAACCGTCCAAGAAATTCCGTTTCCTGAAACGACTCCACGTGACGCAGCCGATCCCAGGTCGCGCAAGAAACGAAACCTAATCAAAAAGGAGAACGTCAGATGTCTAGAAATCATTCTCAGATCAACCGTTTGCTCGTCGGGCTATTCGCGGCGGGGCTGAGCGTTTCCGCAGCCGCGCAGTCCGCGTATTTCCCGACCTACGCGCCCGGCGAGAACACGTCCGCGACCACCGGCCCGACCTATTCGCACCCGTTGTCCAACCCGTGGGTCCTCGGCGACGGCACAATCCTTAGCCCCGCGGGCACGCAGGTCTACCTCGGCGTCACGACGCGTGCCAAGGCCATCGCGCTGAACCCCACTGGCAATCACACGGCCGCCGTCCTTCAAATGAGCGCCCCACAGGCGGTCACGATTTTCAACACCAAAACCGGCGCTATCCTGCAGACCTACATCCCGGCTGCGGGCAGCGACCCGGATGGCAGCACCACTGGCATCAGCTATACACCGGACGGAAAATACCTGCTGTTCAGCCAGGACGGCAACAACTACTATGCCAGCTTCCAACAGGGCGCCTTCGTTGCCATTGCCAGCGTCAGTCCGTCGGGCACCCTATCGGACTACGCCCACGTTAGCGTTCCAATGGACGTCAACGCCAACTACTCCCTAACCAACGCCTCCTGCTTCTCGAACAGCCCTGGGGGAACTTCGGGCAGCTTTCTGATCCCCTGCGGCTTCGCCGTCTCGCTTTTCACGGACGGCGTGTTGACCTCCTATCCCATGGGCATCGCGATCTCGCCGGATAACAAGACCGCTTACACAGTGTTGGACAACAACGATACGCTGACCAAAATAGACCTGACCGCGACGAAACCGGTCGAAGGTCCGGAGGTCCGCGTCGGCAATGTCCCGCACAGCGTCGTGATCTCGCCGGATGGCAAGACCGCTTACGTCTCCAACGAGGCTGGCCGGATTGCTACCGCGAGCGATTTCCAGGAGTACTCCAACGGAACCCCGGTCGTCGCCGAGTATCCGACCGGCTCGACGGCCAAGGGCACCGTTTCCGTAGTCGACCTGGCTTCGTTCAAGGTCACTGACAGCATCGAGGTCGGCCACCATCCGACCGGTATGGCTTTCTGGGGCAAATATCTGCTGGTCGCCAATACCTATGGCGACAGCATTTCGGTTATCGACACGAGCAACAACCGGGAAGTGCGGAAGATCGATCTCGGTCTGCCGATCGGCGAGCGCGGCGACTTTCATCCAGGCTCCGGCGCCGGACCGAACTCGATCGCCGTTGATGCCAGGGACAACATTGCGTACGTCGCGCTCTACAACGCCAACGCCATTGCCGTCGTCGACCTCGACGCCTGGGGTTGGAGCCCCGTCACGGGCATGATCCCGGTAGGTTATGCGCCAGCCTCGGTTGTGCTGGACTCGGTGGACAACGTGCTGCTTGTGGCCAACGACAAGGGCATCGGCACCACGGGCTTTGGAGTGGCAGCGCCTCCAACGAGTTCGGCCGAAAATTCCTACGAAAAGGATTTTGGCGTGTCCGACTTCAACACACACCAGGACCTTGGGACTGTCAGCATCGTCCCTGTGCCAAGTCGCGAGACCCTTAGAGCAATGACGCAGCGGGTCTTCGAGAATAATCACTGGGATCTGGCGGAGAATATCTGGAGTGCCGCCGGCGGCGACCCGCATGACAGGCCGGTCGTAATCCCGGAGCGGATCGGCGATCCCTCGAAAATCAAGCACGTCTTCTTGATCATCCGTGAAAACCGCACCTACGATCAGATGCTGGGCGACGTGGCAGGCGGAAATGGCGATCCCTCGCTGGCGGTCTTCGGCGACGACTCGACCTACGCCGCTTACCCCCACGTAACGCCCAACGCGCACGCGTTGGTCGAGCGCTTCCCGCTTCTCGACAACTTTTTCGACCCCAGCCGCCAGTCGGCCGACGGTCACAACTGGATCACGCAGGCCATTGCGCCCTACTCCGACGACATCCAGTCGCCGGACTGGCTCCGCGACTACCCCTCCAACGGCGGCGATGCCATTGCCTATCAGACGAAAGGCCACCTGTGGGATGTTGCGGCAAAGGCCGGCGTCAGTATGAAGAACTACGGCGAGTACATCGAGTACAACACGTTCAAAGTGCCGGGTTGCACTCCGACGAACCTTACGCAGGCAAACAGCTATAACGGCGCCGGTAAACCTGTTGCATTGCCGTTTCTTGTTTCGGATAGCTGCGAGCCGAGCTGGACCCAGTTCTACAACGACACATTGGAATACGAGAGCGGCAAAGAGTCGCAGCTCCAGTACTTCAACGACATCGGCTCGGTCACCCCGCTCCCGAACCTGTCCAAGGTCACGGTGCAGAACTTCCCGCAGTTCGACCTGGGCATTCCCGATCAGTACCGCGTCGATGTCTGGAAGCAGGACTTCGCCAAGGACGTGGTCGCCGGCTCGGTGCCCAAGCTTGAATTCATCTGGATCATGCAAGACCACACCACCGGGCCGCCAAACGCGACAGCCGAACAAGCCGATAACGACCTGGCCATCGGCCGCATTGTCGACTACATCAGCCACAGCAACGTGTGGTCAACATCGGCCATCTTCATCGAGGAAGACGACGCGCAGAATGGCGTCGACCACGTCGATGGTCACCGCAGCCCTGGCTATGTCATCAGCCCCTACGTCACGCAAAAGGTGCGCTCCGATGGCACAGGAGCCGGTGTAACCGAAGAGAGCACCTTCTACACGCAGGTCAACCTGACGCGCACCATCGAGCAGATCCTCGGTCTCGCGCCCATGAACCAGAACGACCTGGTGGCCTCGCCGATGAAAACACTCTTCGTCGACAATCCGCCCAAGGAGAACTTCCTGCCCTGGTCGCATGTGCCGAACGGAGTCCCGCTGTGCTACGGCGTTGCGGGGTATTCGGCCCCGGCGAACATCACACCCAGCCTCAACACTTGCAGCACCACGACCGCGGCCCTGCAGGATAGCCCTGCAGTCAAAGCTCTGCGGGCTGGTTGGCTCAAAAAGAAGGCGGAGATCTCCGCCGGCAAATATCACATTCCTGACTCCGAAGACCCTGAAACCGTCAGCCACCTCGACTGGTACGAGGCCACCGGGTTTAAGGTCCCCTTCCCCGGCGAGAAGACGGTTCGCCCGGCAAGCGACTTCAACCGCAAGGCGCCTGCCGCGAGCGCTGACATCGACGACTAAAACACGCTCCAACTACGAAGCCCTTTCCCCGATCGTCGGGGAGAGGGCTTTTTCATTCTTCAAATCCAAGGTCAGCGCTCAAAGAAATCCATTGCGCTTACGCATGAGATTGTCGATTGAAACCGGGTTTCGGTTGGATAGCCGGCACACGCCACCTGCCACCGAAACCGGGTCACTTCCGGATAGCCGACTTTCCGGACAGAGTAATGATTACCGAGATGTTTCACTGATGCTTCAATCAGAGACATCAACCTTCCGCTCCAGACGATTCACGATTGAGATACTACTGCACCCGTTTGAAATCCACATGGGCGTGCACAAGCGTGCCGTCCGGCAGCGTGAAAATCCAGTCCTCAATGTGATGGTTCGCGTCGATGATGGTAACCACCCAGTGGCTCACATGCCCCGCCTGGTTGCTGCCGGGGGCATCCACCAGATCGAACTCCACCGTCTTCCCATCCACTGAAGGCCGAGCCACCATATGCGGCCTGTTGGCGAAATCGCAGTAGTGAATCAACGTCAGGCGATCGCTGTCTACATAGAAAACGGTGACCTCCGGACCAGGTGTACTCAGCTCGTGAATCAACGCGTTTCCCCGCGATACAACGCGGATGGAAAGGGGCAGCGGCTGGTCCGTGCCCATGGCAGGATTGTCTGTCGTTACCGCATCTTTCCAGGTCCCCGCTAGCGTCTTCAACAGGTCGAAAGACTTTTGCGCATCGGAACTGGCAACGGGCGTGGCGGAAGACTGCCCGTGTGCCCAAGCACACGCACTCAGCATGACGATTGATACAAGACGAAATAATCTCAAGGTTTTGCTCCTGCGGGTCCATACGCAGATCAACGCAGGGAAGTTCCGGATACTTGCGGGGGCGTCGGATGAGTCGTCCTGCTAGACGGAATTGTCACCTTGAATACCGTTGGACTCATGCATAACCGAGGCGGGAATCGAACTCTTGGTAGGCACTTTGCGGGGTTCCTGGTGTATCACCGGCAATACGGAAGTAACCCAAGAATGGGGTTATGTCCGGGTGGGCGACGATCCATTCGGGAAGACAGTATTCCACTAGTGGGACTCCCCGGTCAGATGACCGGAGAGGCATCCAGACGCCCAACTTACGATTAGTGGGTGATTCGGAAGCACTGACCTCGGACCATGTTTTCGACCTGCGTCGTTATGAGCCAAGCGGGACCCGGCTAGTGAATATTCTTCACCGTATTAGGCTCCCTTTTTCTCCCCTTGAAAGAACCAATGGACGCCGTATTTATCTGCAAGATGTCCATAGGTCCCAAACGGCAAATCCCGCAAATCGTCAAGCAGGTCACTGTCTGCTCCCGCCGCGAGGCGGTCAAAGATTGTTCTCAGCTCTTTGTACTGCCCACCGTTAAGATACATGCCGACTGTATTGCCCTGTTTCGGTGTTCGCGTGGCGTGCATCCAATCCGTAGCCGAAAACTCTATGACGTCGCTTTTCAGGTGGGCATGGGCCACTTTGTGGTGCAGTTCGGGCGGCATCTGGTTCTTCATGGGCGTGTCACCCATTTTCGTGATCGTCAGGTCGCCGCCCAAACAAGATTGATAAAACGTCATGGCTTCGGCACAATTGCCTTCAAATAGTAGGAAGGGTGTTAGGCGCATCATGTTCGCTCCTTTCTGGTTTAGCTCCTAAGGGTTGCGCGTCTGCGGTTTGTCGGAGTATATCGCACATGGTACGGTCCGGCAGACCGCGAAGCATCGTAGGCAGTCCGTAAACGTGGTCCCGGAGAACGGAGCGAAAAGAATGCGGTCCGACAGTCGATCCGGATTTCAGCTGGAGTATCACCGCCTACTCGGACGTAACATGATCCAAAACACGTTGGGGAAGTGTAGGCGACCATCCGACCGAAACCCATCTTTCGTCGGCGGAACACCTCCTACTGTCTCGCCGCCGTGGGTGGCGAGCGCGGAGGGATGCGCTCGCCGATGCGTTTATATACTTGACCGGGGTGGAGAGTTCGAGCACTTACCGATGCCGCCAAGTCGTCGACATACCTGATACACTCCGCTTGTCGCATGCGTGGCTCGCGGAGGTCCTTGAGTGCCAATAAGTACTTCACGAGTCGGCGTGCTCGCCGATGCAACACTGGTGGGCCACACCCGTCACCAGACCGCATTGCGGCTGCTGCCCTTCCTGTTCGTCCTGTATATCGTCAACTATCTCGACCGTACCAGCGTTGCGTATGCGGCGATCGGAATGTCTCGCGACCTGGGCTTCAGTGATCGCGTGTTCGGCCTGGGCGTGGGCGTGTTTTTTGTTGGGTACCTGGCGCTGCAGATTCCGGGGTCGCTGCTGGCGGAGAACTGGAGCGCGCGGAGGACGATCTCGGGGTCGATGGTGGTGTGGGGATCTCTGACGGCGCTGACGGCGCTGGTGCATACGCCGACGCAGCTTTACCTGGCGCGATTCTTGCTGGGGCTGGCAGAGGCGAGCTTCTTTCCGGGCGTGATGGTTTATCTGAGCCACTGGTTCATCCAGAAAGACCGGGCGAAGGCGGCGAGTAATTTTATGGCGGCGATTCCGCTGTCGCTGCTGATCGGGTCGCCGACGGCGGGATGGATTGTTGGGCACCATTGGCTGGGCGTTGCGGGATGGCGGTGGCTGTTTGTGCTGGAGGGAATACCGGCGGTGGCGCTGGGGGCGATCGCGTTTTTTCGCCTGAACGACTGGCCGAAGGAAGCGCCGTGGTTGACGGTCGAGCAACGGGATTGGATCACGGCGGAGCTTGAGGCGGAGAAGCCGGTCGACCGGCGGGGCGTGCCGCTGCTGGAGACGATGCGGTCGGGGCGAGTGCTGTTGCTGGGGGCGGTGGCGTTTCTGGCGTACCTGCCGGGGTATGCGGCGATCTTCTGGATGCCGACTCTGCTGAAGCGGCAGACGGGGTTGTCCGATGTGCAGGTGGGGTCGCTGCTGGCGATTCCGTTTGGGGTGACGCTGGTGGCGATGCTGTTCAATGGATGGCATTCGGACCGGCAGTTGGAGCGGCGGTGGCACGCGGCGGTTCCGGTGCTGCTGGCGGCGCTGGGGGCGCTGGGGCTGATAGTGTTTTCGCCGTCGCTGGTGATGACGCTGTGTCTGTTCAGCCTGATGATGGTCGAGTTGGCGTCTCTGCCGGTTTTCTGGGCGATCCCAACGGAGATTCTGAGCGACACGGCGGCTGCAGGTGCGTTGGGGGGGGCGAGCACGATCGCGAATATTGCGGGCTTCTTCGGGCCGTCGGCGTTTGGGTACCTGCATACGCGGACGGGGTCGCTGGCGAGCGGGTATGCGGCGATGACGGTGAGCTGGGCAGCGTCGGGGGTGCTGATGCTAATGATCCCGGGGCTGCGGCAGAAGGCGCGGGATGCGGGCACCGAGGCGGAGGCTATCTGCGGAGAAGGCTTTGCCTAAAAACTAGCATTTTTAGCCGACTTTTTTGGGCAGAACGAAGAGTTTTTGGGCAGGAGCCGGAGTTTCTGGGCAAGGTGAGGCTTTGGGGGCAGGTTCCTGATTTGTTGGGCAAGAACGCCGAATTTCGAGATTTCGGGTCGAAATCGGCGAATCTGAGTAGGGTGACTACAAGGTAATTGCCGGGTGGGCCGGGTGGGCAACCATTCACTCGGAACACTTCTCTCGGCATTCTTTACGCATCATGCCGGTTGCCTGTTCCCTCATTATCTCGAACGCTATTTCTCAGGAAAGCGTCGAGCCAGCGATGCGTCGATGCCGCGCTGAATCGCACTCAGGTTTTGCTCGTTGTACGGAACTACACCGCACTCATCGAGCCAGAAAACATTCTCGCCTACACTCCCATCGGCAACATTCCCAAACAAGATGTACCGCTTTCCAGCTTCCAAATCCGGCGTGCCAGTCCAGAAAACCTCTTCCCCATGGCTTTCGCTTGAGGCAGTAAGTGTCTTGTTCTTTGGCCATGGCATTTGTCCCTTCAGGCTCCGGACAATACGCAGACGTGCGGATGAATCTTTACTGTCTCCCTTTGGCTTTTGTTCCTGCCGCGAGAGAACGTCGGCAATAGCAATACTCCAGTCTTCGCGGCCAATGGGCTCCAGCGGAGTTCTGCATTCCCTGAGTGCATTCCATAGAGCCTCATCGCCAGGTTGTGCCTCTTGATAAATCCTCCAGGCCGAGGGCATAACATCCGCTTCCGTCGTGCAGGGACGCCAGCGCGTGATGCACGAGAAATTGAAGTCCGTAAGCTCGCGTATTTTGTCCCGTCCCGCGAAAGGCGTGAAACCTGTCTCGAATCGGACACAACCTTGGCACCAGGGATACTTCTCGGCATAGTAATCCGGATGCTGCAAGCGTTCGGCCCTGAAATTGTCTATCGTCGAGAACGTATCGACCGCTCTCTCCATCCCTTCGTCCTGCCCCCAGAAATTCATTCGGAATCTACTTTCTTCAACGATTCCGTGTTCAACCCGTAGGCTGGCTTCAATGAAGGTGAATTTCTCGCCCAGAAATTGGGCGGGCCAAATCAGCCAATGCAGCCTGGGAGGGCGATCGTCGTTCCCTAGAAGGAACGCGTTCACAGGGTCCAACATTCGCACATAGAAGAAGCATTCCTCTAGCGTGCAGAACGATTCGCCAAGGCCCCAGGGACGCCACCGCTGCATGATCTTCTGCGCGTCGGCCCATGTGCCTGGGTGACTCTGCATCTCGCGCATGTCGGCCAGTAGCCGCTCCGCGCGCCGCCGAAGGATGCGCTGCTCAATCTGCACAAAAAGAGCGAGGCCAGCAACGAGCGCCAGAAGCGCCGCAATGGCAACACGCAACATCCTGCCCCAGCGCAATCGCAAGGTCATGGGTAATCCCGAATCTGACTTCTTAACTTTCCGCAATTGTATCGCCTTGAAGACAGGCGAAATCTTTCAGGCGGCCTTGGCCATGAATCTATCGTTTGCCGCGAAGACGTAGGGCAATTTGCACGTCGTGCCCGAATCACCGTCAACTCGGACCCAACGTGAGCCAAATCACGTCGATTTAATGTGCAATGGCGTAAACGGGCCATTGAACCAGCCATCGCGAAGGGCTTTAAATTGTATAGAAGTGTGTTGCTCAAATAACAAAGGGCCAGCAACGGGAAAATCTGGCCCTTGTCTTGCAATGGCAGCAACATACTTCCCGCACCAGCCGACATCTCGGCTTCGCTTGCAATCCGGCTAATGTTAGAGCGCGCCGCACATCGCGGCTGTTAAGGGTTGAGCGCCGATAGCGCGGCAGGCGGCAAATAAGGGCATGATAGGAGTTTAAGGCGAGCGAGATATGCTGAGTAGTGGAACGTGTGGCAATTGAGCCAGAGCGGTATGATGGCGGGCAGGGATTGAGGAGCGCTCAGGATGGAGTTGCGGTTTGTGTGTCGGTTCCGTTGCCATCAAGCCGACCATGAGTTTGTTCTCCCGCGTCAAAGCCCATTAGGAATATACGAAGATGGACGGTATCGAGCCAAGGATAAATGGCCAATAGATTATCTATGCTGGCAGCACGGGCAGATGTGCTTGGTTGGGCTACCAGCGATCCATCTGGATACAGTACCGGAGCTGCCCCTAGGGATGCAGTTGGCGTCTCTTTGGGAGATTGAAGTCGAATGTGCCAGAGAAAACTGCGGGCAGCGCCGGACCATATACACCAAGTATTCAGCAGACGAAACGCGGCAAGCCGTAGCGCGGCTCGCACTTGCACCGGGACTCGGGCTTGAATGTGTAAACCGTCACTGGTTACAGGTTGATGAGTCTCGAATGACGGCCGTGCGGTGGGAACCTTGATTGCCTGTTGCATCGCGCAGTAATCCGCCTTATCCTTGGATTAGCCCAACGCAAGGATTCAGAGAGCCCCGCCTGGCAGCGGGGTTTTCTATTTACGCCTCAATTCTAATCCCTCGAAGAATTCCCGCAAGGTCAAATCGAATGCCTGAGCGATTCTTTCCAGAGTCCGCACGCCGATCTCCTTGTGGCCGTTCTCCAGCTCCGACAGATGCTCTCGCGTCAACTCTGCATGATCCGCCAGCATGGTTTGGGTCCATCCGCGCTTTGTCCGCAGGACACGAATCCGTCTCCCGATCCGCACGCAAATGTCCGTTGCCATGCGTCCAGCATCGCTGTATGCTTTGGCTTACACGTAAGCTAAGGCTTACATCGGTGGGTTCCTGAAGCTATGGATGAATCAAAGACAAATCCCGAGATTCCGTCTTGGCAGCCCACTCGCCTTCAGATGGCGAAATGGCACATTAAGAATTATCTTGGCGCTGCCGCTCTGCTCGGCGTTATGGTTCTTGCTGTCCTTCTCTATCTTGCCGCTATGACTGTCGTATCCCACCACTTGCCTCGGTGGTTGCCCTAAGGCCAGTCTACGCATGGACTCGATCGTGTTTTGCACTTGACACACCATACACTATCATATACTATCGCTTAGTGTGAGGTTGTGCTATGAACAGCAAGAAACTCCCGACTAACCTGATGGCAGCTACTCGGTACTTCGCCGATCCTGACGTGTGTGTGGACTTTGTGGCCGCGATGCGCTGGCCGAACGGCGTGACCTGTCCACACTGCGAGGGCAAGCGCGTTTCCTACCTGTCCTCGCGTCGCATCTGGAAGTGCATGGCGAAGACCTGCCACAAGCAATTCAGCGTCAAGACTCAGAGCGTTTTCGAGGACTCGCCCATTCCCTTGGACAAGTGGCTGACCGCTGTGTGGCTCGTCGTCAACTGCAAGAACGGCGTGAGTAGTTGGGAGATTCACCGAGGCGTGGGCGTCACCCAAAAGACCGCGTGGTTCATGCTGCACCGCATACGGCTGGCGCTCAAGAGCGGCAACTGGGGCAAGCTAGGCGGGGAGGATGGCGGCCCGGTCGAAGTTGACGAAACTTTCTTGGGCCCAAAGCCCAACAAGATGCATGCTGAAAGACGCCTGAAAATGAGGCGGGGTGCGAAGGACTTTTCCAAGGCAGTCGTAATGGGGATGCTCGACCGGGACAGCCGCGAGGTTCGCGCTAAGGTGATTCCAAACGTCAAGCGAGAAGTCTTGCAGCGAGAGATTCTCAACCAAATCGAAAAAGGATCGACCGTTTACACCGACGGCTATGCGTCCTACGACGGCTTGGCCGCGAAGAACTACATCCACGAGACCGTGAACCACATGGACGAATACGTGCGCGGCCAGGTTCACACACAGGGGATCGACAATTTCTGGAGCTTGCTCAAGCGGAGTCTTAACGGCACATACGTGGCCGTCGAACCGTTTCACTTGGACAGGTATCTCGACGAGCAGATGTTCCGCTACAACAACCGCGCGACCAAAGACAATCCACTGACTGACCTTGATCGCTTCCTGTTGGCTGTTTCGCAGATCGCCGGCAAACGGCTGACCTATCGGGAACTGACCGGGAAGGAGGCAGGGGCGAGTACCTTCTAACCTGCCGCATTGGATGAAGAGACAGAACCGGGGGAAGCGGAAGTCTTAGGCCGCTTCCTCTTTTTCTGCGCCTCTTCCCGCTTCTTTAACTCTGCCTTCGACACACCCATAATCGTTCGCATGGCGCTCGTGAAGCGGCGGAATTCCGGGTTGTCTGGAGGGGGCTTCATGCGATCATCATAGCGCATGGGAATTGAAAGAGCACGAGGCATTCAAGCGAAATTAGATCGGGCCAAAAAGCATATCGCAGAGCTTAATAGGGAGATCGGCATCTTTCTTGATGGCAACCATTATGCCGTCTCTCCCTATTTCAACGCGGATACGCGACATTGCGAATGGATACTCGACCGGGCTGACGAAATCCCCATTGCATTCTCGGCCATCGTCGGAGAATGTCTCCAAAACATCCGCAGCGCCCTTGATTATTTGATCTGGCAGCTCGTGATTGCCAACAATGGATCTCCGAAGTCTGGCGTCACCGGTTTCCCTATCGCCAATGATTTTCATGGGTATTGCTCCGCCAACTTCAAACGAAAAATAACTGGCGTGCGGCCAGACATAGTCACGGCCATCGATCAATTGAAGCCTTACAAAGGAGGGAATGATCTTCTCTGGCAACTCCACTCCCTCAACAACATGGACAAACACCGGTTGCTCTTGTCCGCGGCCTCGGCGGTCACGCACCGTCATGTTTTGCCCACAGAACGGCAAATCTTGAGTTACTTCACCGACGATCCCGCCGGAGCCGACCTCTACCGTGGAGTTTTCATCCCGGCTACCAACGCCCGGTTCCCGCCGGTAGTGGGCGAAGTATGTCTCTCCATCCGAGAGTCGGAGATGGAGAACGATTTCACATTCAGAATGGGTATATCGTTCAACGAGCCTGGGATTGTTGTAGGAGAACCGATTCTTGAAACGGTTCAACAGTTCTTTGAACTCGCCAGCGAGATCGCGTCCCGCTTCGAGGCTGACCTCTGAGGTCGTCGAGTTCTCGGCAAGTACGGACATTGCCGCTGGATTATCTCACGGAGTTTCAAAAACGGCGGTTTTCAGCCCTAAAATAGCAAGCGAAATAGCAAGCGGTTGCGAACCTATCTAACACGCACCATAGACTTCAGAATTCATGGTGTTGCAAGTATATTTATGCCCTTGCAATTATTTGAACCAATAGGAGATGACCAAATGAGCGACCTGTCTCTGAAGCTGTATATGAAATTCCAAAGGCTGATGAGCGGCGAACAGGGCCAGGATTTGGTCGAGTATGCCCTTCTAGTTTGCTTGATCGCCCTGGCTGCGATCGCCGGTGTGAACCATGTCGCTACGGCGGTCACAAAGGTATTCGGCAACATCAGCAGCTCATTGGCATAGTCAAAGTGTGCTAGATAAGCAGAAAATGAAGACCCCGATTGCCAGGGCGGCGCGAGCTTCTTCTTCGTAGCCATGCCCACTGTCTAGCGCCATTTTAATCCCCGTGGAAATTCAAACCGCACCACTACCATCATCTAGGGTGTAACCCGCCCGGTATTGTGAGTTACTTCCGGATTGACGACAATTCGCTCGGAATCCGTCAAGGAAGTCGGAAGGCAATTGAATTCGCAGGAAAGAGCATCAGCGCACTCGTAATAAACAGAGCCTCCAGTTCAGCCTCCAGGTGAATGCGTGGAGTCGGTCCACGAGAATCGCAACATTATTGCGAGGACGCCACAGACCAGCGCAGTGCCAATC
>PLGG01000084.1 GCA_003138515.1 Acidobacteriaceae bacterium
TTCAACCGGTTGTTGCGGTTGATCACGCGGCGATAGAGGTCGTTCAAATCAGACGTGGCGAAGCGGCCGCCGTCCAGCGGCACCAGCGGGCGCAACTCTGGGGGAATGACCGGCAGCACGTCTAGAATCATCCACTGCGGCTTGTTGCTCGACTTGCGGAACGCCTCAACCACCTTCAGGCGCTTGGCGAACTTGATCTTCTTCTGCGCCGAGGTCTCAGTCTTCATCCGCTCGCGCAGTTCCACACCCAGCTCGTCAATGCTTACGCGCTTCAGCAATTCCTTGATGGCTTCAGCGCCCATCATGGCCTTGAAGCCGGAGGGCCGGAACTGCTGATCAAGCTCGCGGAACTTGGTCTCGTCCTTGATGATCTCGCGCTCGCGCACGGGCGCGTCGCCCGGATCGATCACGACGTACGACTCGAAGTAGAGAATGCCTTCGAGATCGCGAAGTGAAATGTCCAAAAGGTGGCCGATGCGCGATGGCAGGCCCTTGAAGAACCAGACGTGCGAGCAGGGCGAAGCCAACTCGATGTGGCCCATCCGCTCGCGGCGCACCTTGCTTACGGTCACTTCGACGCCGCACTTGTCGCAGATCACTCCGCGGTGCTTCATGCGCTTGTACTTGCCGCACAGGCACTCCCAGTCCGTCACCGGGCCAAAGATGCGAGCGCAGAAGAGGCCGTCGCGCTCCGGCTTGAAGGTGCGGTAGTTGATGGTCTCCGGCTTGGTGACTTCGCCATGCGACCAGCTGCGGATCTTTTCTGGGCTAGCCAACATGATGCGGATGGCGTCGAAGTCGGTAATGGGGCTGGTAAGCTCAAACGGGTTCGAACGGAACAAGGCGACCCTCCTTGGCGAGCTCTCTGTTGCCCGCCGCGGTTACTCCCGGGATTATCTTGGGATCCTTCCTTCCCGGGCAGCGGCGTTTACCGCTTTCAAGAAGGACCCTGAAAAACCAGCGATCAGCTGAAGGCTGCTCTTAGTCCGCGACCGCTGCCACTTCCGGCGCCGGCAATTTCTTAATGAGGTCCGCGCGCTTGATCAATTCCACGTCCAGGCACAGCGACTGCAACTCGCGAATCAATACGTTGAACGACTCCGGCACGCCCGGCTCGATCGCCGCTTCGCCCTTGACGATGGCCTCGTAGAGCTTGGTGCGGCCATATACGTCGTCGGACTTTGCGGTGAGCAGTTCCTGCAGGATGTACGCGGCGCCATACGCTTCCAGCGCCCATACTTCCATCTCGCCAAAACGCTGCCCGCCGAACTGTGCCTTGCCGCCCAGCGGCTGTTGCGTGATCAGCGAGTACGGCCCGATCGACCGCGCATGAATCTTGTCGTCGACCAGGTGCGACAGCTTGAGCATGTAAATGTAGCCAACTGTCACCGGCTGCTCGAACTGTTCACCTGTGAGGCCATCGAAGAGCATGGTCTTGCCGGAAGACGGCAGGCCGGCTGATGCCAGCAGCGCCTTGATTTCGCTTTCTTGCGCGCCATCGAACACCGCCGTCCCAAACCAGATGCCCTTGCTCATGCCCTGCATCACGCGGATAAGCATCTCGTCGTCCAGCTCCAGAAGCTGCCGCAGCACAGCGGTACCGGCGAACTCTTTCTTCGCCATCTCGCGCGCATACTCGGCTCCGGAGTTCGCCTTCAACAACTCTGCTACTTTCTTGCCCAGCTCGTGAGCGGCCCAGCCAAGATGCGTCTCCAGAATCTGCCCCACATTCATACGCGAGGGCACGCCCAGCGGGTTAAGCACAATCTCCACCGGCGTTCCGTCGGGCAGATACGGCATGTCTTCCACGGGAAGAATGCGCGAAATCACGCCCTTGTTGCCGTGCCGGCCGGCCATCTTGTCGCCCACGCTCAGCTTGCGCTTCATGGCCACGTAAACCTTCACCAGCTTGATCACGCCCGGAGGCAGCTCGTCGCCCTTTTGCAGCTTGGCCACCTTCTCATTGGTGATCTTGCGCAGCACTTCAATCTGGCGCGACGTCATCTCCTCGATCTCGTCGATCTGCTCGTTCACCCGCGGATCCTTGTCGGCATAGCGGATGCGCTTCAGGTTCTTCGTCGAGATGCGCTCGATGGTGTCGCGGTCCAGGATCAGGCCCTTGGTCAGGAGGCGCTTGTTGGTCCGCTCGTCGTGCAGATCGGCCAACACCTCCTTGGCGCCCAGAATGGCTTCAAGCCGCTTCAACCGCTCGTCGGTCAGAATGCGGATCTCGTCGCCCAGGTTCTTCTCCAGCTTGGCTACATACTCCCCTTCGATCAGCTTGGCGCGCTCGTCCTTCTCCTGGCCCTTGCGGCTGAAGATGCGCACGTCCACCACCGTGCCCTCAATTCCCGGAGGGCAGGTCAGCGAAGCATCGCGCACGTCGCCGGCCTTTTCGCCGAAGATCGCGCGCAGCAGCTTCTCTTCAGGCGTTAGCTGCGTTTCGCCCTTGGGCGTCACTTTGCCCACCAGGATGTCACCGTGCCCGATCTGCGCGCCGATGCGGATTACTCCGCTCTCGTCCAGATCGCGCAGCGCGTGCTCGCTTACGTTGGGAATGTCGCGAGTGATCTCTTCCGGGCCCAACTTGGTGTCGCGCGCCTCAATCTCGAACTCCTCGATGTGCACCGACGTGTAATAGTCTTCGCGCACGAGTTGCTCGCTGATCAGGATCGCGTCCTCGAAGTTGTATCCGCGCCACGGCATGAAGGCCACCAGCACATTGCGGCCCAGCGCCAACTCCCCTTGTTCCGTGCACGGCCCGTCGGCGATTACCTGACCCTTCAGCACCCGGTCGCCCTGCAGGACCACCGGCTTCTGATTGATGCAGGTGTTCTGGTTCGACCGCTTGAACTTGATGAGTTGATAAATGTCCGAACCCACTTCGCGCGAAAGCTGCAAGGGATGGTGTTCGCCCTCGACGCGCACGATGATGCGCTCCGAGTCCACCGAATCCACAATGCCGTTGCGCTTGGCCAGGATTACCGCGCCGGAGTCGCGAGCCGTCACGCCCTCCATGCCCGTTCCCACCAGCGGCGCCTCGGCTGCCAGCAGCGGCACGCTCTGCCGCTGCATGTTCGCTCCCATCAGCGCGCGGTTGGCGTCGTCGTGCTCCAGGAACGGCACCAGCGACGCGGCCACCGACACCAATTGCTTGGGGCTCACATCGATGTAATCGACATCGGTGCGGTTCACCAGCACAAAGTTCCCCTGCCGGCGCGCATTCACCAGGTCCTCGGTGATTTCGCCCTTGTCGTTGAACTCGATGTTGGCCTGAGCAATTGTGTGCTTGTCCTCTTCCCACGCGGAAAGATAGAAGCTGAAGGGAATCGAGTCGATGGAGCGCTTGCCCTCCTTCTTCAACTTTGCGTTCAGGCGCTGCGCCTCGTCCTTCTCGATGTGGTCGCCCACGCGCAAGCCGCTTTCGCCGGCGTTCACGATCTCCACGAAATCCAGAATCTTCGAATCCTTCACCTTGCGGTAAGGCGACTCGATGAACCCGTACTCATTGATGCGCGCGAAACAGCTCAGTGAGCTGATCAACCCGATGTTCGGGCCTTCCGGCGTCTCGATGGGGCAAATGCGCCCGTAGTGCGTTGGGTGAACGTCGCGCACTTCGAACCCGGCGCGCTCGCGGCTCAAACCGCCCGGTCCAAGGGCCGAAAGCCGCCGTTTGTGCGTGATCTCCGACAGCGGATTGGTTTGGTCCATGAACTGCGAAAGCTGCGACGAACCAAAGAATTCGCGGATTGCCGCCATCACCGGCTTGGCGTTGATCAGGTCGTGCGGCATGGCCGTGTTCAGCTCCTGATACACGCTCATCTTTTCCTTGATCGCGCGCTCCATGCGCACCAGCCCGATGCGGAACTGGTTTTCCATCAGCTCGCCCACCGCGCGCACGCGGCGGTTGCCCAGGTGATCGATGTCGTCCACCGCGCCAATGTTCTTGCGCAGTTTGAGCAGGTAGCGGATGGTCGCGTAGAAATCCTCCGCCGTCAGTGTCCGGTGATCGAGATGCGTCGCGTCCTGGTTCTCGTAGAGCTTGATGTTGAACTTCAGCCTGCCCACGCGCGAAAAATCGTATTTCCGCGGATCGAAGAACATGCCCTCGAACAGCGCCGTCGCCGTGTCCAGCGTCGGCGGGTCGCCCGGCCGCAGCTTGCGGTAGATCTCAATCAGCGCCTCTTCCGGCTTGTGTACCGAGTCGCGCTTCAACGTGTTGGAGATGATGTTGCCTACGTCGTCGCGGTCGGGGAAGAACACCTCAAAGGTCGTCGCGCCCGAGGCCATCACCTTGTGCAGCCGGTCGGCCGTCAGCTCCACGTTGGCTTCCGCCACCACTTCTCCGGTATTCGTGTCCACCACATCTGAAGCCGTCAGCGCGCCATCCAGTTCGGCCGCTTCCACTTCCACCTTCTGGATGTTTCCGGCACGCAGCGCCTTAAGCGAATTGTGCGTGATCTTGCGCCCCGAGTGAGCGATCTCTTCTTTGCCGTGCAGAATTGCATGTGCCGGCTTGGCGCCCACCAGGTGCGTACCCTTGGTTGCGTCCTGCTGCACTTCCCACATCAGCTTGCCGTCGGCAACGTGCAGCCGGTCCACTGTGTAGAAGGTCTTCAAAATCTCCTCGTTCGAGCGCAGCCCAAGCGCGCGCAGGAAGATCGTGCCCAGAAACTTGCGCTTGCGGTCGATACGAACGTAGAGCGTGTTCTTCTGGTCGTACTCGAATTCCACCCACGATCCGCGATAGGGGATAATCTTGCCCAGAAAGTAGGTGCGGTTGTTGGCCGTCTCGAAAAACACACCGGGCGACCGGTGCAACTGCGAAACAATCACGCGTTCCGTGCCGTTCACGATGAACGTGCCGTTCGGCGTCATCAAGGGAATATCGCCGAAGAACACCTCTTGCTCTTTAATGTCGCGGATGGTTTTGTTGCCGGTCTCCGGGTCCTTGTCGTAGATGGTCAGGCGCACCGTAACCTTCAGCGGCGCCGAGAACGTCATTCCCCGTTCTTCGCACTCCTGCTGGTCGTACTTCAACTGCAGGCTCACCGGGTCGCCGCACTTGTTGCAGAAGTCCGGCGTGTTCTTGTTGTAGGTGCCGCACTTCTGGCAAAGCACGTCGCTCGACATGAACGGATCGGTGATCACCATGGCGCCGCAATGCACGCAAGCCGTGCGCAGGTGGTGCAGTCCCTTCAGGTGGCCGCACTTGCACTCCCAGTTGCCGATGGCGAAGTCGACGAAGTCCAGTTGCGAGATGCCGCGGAAGTCCGTGATCGGGAAGACCGACACAAACACCGACTGCAGCCCCGAGTCGTCGCGCTCGTTGGGCAGCTTGTCCATCTGCAGGAACCGCTCGTAGCTGCGGCGCTGCACTTCGATCAGGTTTGGAATCTGGGTTGCTGTTGGGATCTTTGAAAAATCGAGCCGGCTGCGAATCGCACGCATCTCGTTGGGCATGTTCACTCCTGAGCCTCGTCGTTCCGGCGCCTTACACGCGTCGGCCCGGCGCCCGAGTCTCAGTGGCGCCGGCTTGGTAACAGCAAGAGGTCGAAAATATGTTGGAGCGGGCAACAATTCCCCGCTCGTCTGCTGGCGGCAACCGGGAAACTGATTCCCGTTGCCGGAAAGAACCCGGATCAGGCGGGTTCTGTGAGAGCTCGGTCAAAAACGCTGGGTGAATCTTGCGTGCTTCGGGCAAGTGCGCTAGACTGCGCACAATTGGAAGATGCGAGCACAACGGCTGGACCCGAAATTACGGGAGAAACCGTAAAGGGAAGTTGTGCGCGTAGGGCTGTCAGAGGCTAAAGAATTCCCTGCACAGCACCCCGGGAAGACACGAAAAGCCCGTAAGGACGCAATGCCTCACGAGCGCAGCTCAACACCTGTGCTCCCGTTCGAATTTTCTTCCATTGTCCTCGCCGATCGCAATATCCGCTTCCGCTGCGAATTGCCCGCTGCCCGACCATCGTCAACGGCTACCCCGCCTGAACTCGGGAAAACCTTTGACCCAAAAGAACTTAAATCTCAACGCCCGCCCCAGAGATCGCTGCCCTGAATTGCGGCCGCTTGCGTGAACGTCACGCTCCGCATTTCGCGCCACCCTGCCGCTTCGCCCTTTTGAGACAGTGGGCAAAACCGCCAAGACGCGCACCCTCTATCTTAGCGCGTCCCGGCGGCGCATGCAAGTCCCACTCTCTTCCAATACAAGA
>PLGG01000022.1 GCA_003138515.1 Acidobacteriaceae bacterium
TGAAAGGTCACACCTAGTCCCTGTCTTTTTCATCCCGCCGCCAACTGCCGCGCCCGCTCAGTGGCCCGCATGACGGCTTTGATCAGAGTCACGCGCAACCCGCCTTCCTCCAATTCCAGAATGCCGTCGATCGTGCATCCCGCCGGCGTGGTCACGGCGTCTTTGAGCAGCGCCGGGTGGTAGCCGGTCTCGAGCACCATCTTCGCCGCGCCGTAAGCGGTTTGCGCGGCCAGTTGCGTGGCAATCTCGCGCGGCAGGCCCACCTTCACGCCGGCTTCTGCCAGCGCTTCAATGATGATGTAAAGATACGCCGGGCCGGAGCCCGACAGCCCGGTCACAGCATCCATATGCTTCTCATCCACGAGTACGGTGCGGCCCACCGTCTCAAATAGGCGCTGCGCCAGTTCCATCTGCTCTTTTGACACAAAGCGGCCGCGGCACAACGCAGCCATACCGGCGCCCAGCGCCGACGGAGTGTTCGGCATCGCACGCACCACGGCAATTTCCATGCCCGCTGCATCTTCGATGGCGCGCGTCTTCACCGACGCTGCGAAAGAGACCAGCGTTTTGGCTGGCGAAAGCGCGGGCTTGATTTCCGCGATCAGGTCCGGGACCTGGAACGGCTTAACCCCAATCAGAATCAGATCCGACTGCCGCACTGCTTCAAGGTTGTTGGTGCTCACGTCCACGCCCCATTGCGTACTCAGCGCAAGCGCGCGCTCGGCGTGGCCCACAGTGGCGTGAATCTTATCGGCGGCAAACAGGTTCTCCTTCAAGAATGCCTGCAGCAGGATGCCGCCCATCTTGCCTGCGCCCAGAACCGCCACGCGGACCTGGGGCAGCTGCGCAGGAGTTTGCGGCGCCTCGACGGCGATCTCGGCCATGGTTGCTCTTCCCTTCATTCAGATTGAGTCTGGCGCCTCTAAAGCCTGAAGCGGCCAGTGCGGTCTACAACTCCCAAGGATACTCGCATGAGGCGCAGGCATCCTCATCCTGTCACCGCAATCGATTCTCTGTGTCGAAGTCGGTCGGCTCTCAGGCCCACGGCGAAAGCTCGCCATTGCCGGCCGCGATTACCCCTCGAATCTGCATCTCAGCCGTTTACTGGCCCAGCATTGCCTCGTTGTTCAGGAAATCATTCAGCGTATCCGCCATCTTGGCGTTGCGAACGTCGCCTGGCCAACTGCTATTCCATATCAGGTACCCCCCGGGCAATGTCAGGAACCGCTGTCCGCCGAACACCGATGAGACCGCCGTCAAGACCCAGGCATCCGACTCAAGCACGTATGCCGGCACGCTTTCGTGTCCCGGCGCCGGACTGCGCAATTCGGACACGTGCTCCCCAATGTGAAGAACGGCCCTCGTCAGTGAATCTTGCTGCAGGCGATCCGAGCTGAATGTGCAATTAAAGAGCACGCCGTCCGGAGAGTCTTTTGCGCCCAATTCCTCGTCCTTTGGCGAAGCCTCGTTGGCCGTTCCGTAACTCGCGAAAACACCGGTCGGGTGATCGCCGGCTTTCCCGTACACCGCCGCGGCCTTTTGCGCAGCATCTTTGGGAGCGCCTGCTGCGATCCCGTCTGCGTTCTTTTGCGCGGCAACAATGGCCGCAAGAAGATCGGAACTCGTTCCCGCCGGCGTGCCCGTGGGAGTGCCTTTGGTCTCTTCGTCGTTCTTTGAATAATCGACCTCCTTCGGCGTCACATCTGTGACCGACTCAAGCACCAGGCGCGCGGGATAGGCATTCATGTTCCCAAAACCGCCAAAGCCCACAATCTTGCCCGAGGCGTCGCGCTGCAGTGCCGTGTCGGCAACGCTGTCCAGCCTGCCCACCAGCGTCGCCGTAACCTCGTAACGCGTGCACCCCAGGCACATGTCCGCGCCCTTCTCGTGCTTCTGCGCTAAAAGCGAATCGAACTGCTTGAAGTCCTTGCTCTTGTCCAACGTCACCGGGTTTCTCACAGGCGGCGTGAACTTTCCAGTGAAGTTCCTCGCAGGCTGTATCTGCAGCATCGCTGCCGGGCCCGCTTTGCCCTTCGTTCCTGGCGGATAAGCCAGCCAGATCGCGTTCACGGGATAGCCGCAATTCGGATCCGTCGCGTCCTTGATCACAAACTCGTCGAATCCGGCGACCACCGTGCCTTTGATGCGCACAATCTTGCCGTTCAACGCCTCAGGATTCTTCACCACATCGCACACCTTCGTGTCGACGGGCGTCGCATCCTGCGCATACACCTCGCAACCCAATCCAAAAGAAATCACGCAAGCCAGAATTAAGCCCCTCTTCATAGACCCTCCCCATCCGCTGCAGTCTGCAACGGCATCAATTATTCATGGCGGGATGAACCGTCTCAAGCGCGAACTCGAAAGGATATCACGCTGGGACTCTTATCTTCGTGCCTGCGCGTACGCGCGCGCCGAGTCTCACCGCATCTGTTTCGCCGCTGCACCACGCTCGTCCCACCTACCTTGGAGCGCGCCAATTCGGGCAGAAATCGTGCAGAAGTGCGCGCATAGTGGGGCGTGTAACTTGTGCGTACTCTGCTTATATGCGCAGATTCGGTCGCATTCTTTGCATTTGGAGACAGAGGTTCTCAGAAATTTATACGCTTATATGCGTAGATTTTGGGGTCATCGACGATTTTTTGCAGAATTCCTATGCTTATAAGTGCAGAAACGAGATGCGAAATGTGCGCCTAAGAGCGGAGAAATGTGGCGCGATTTGTCCGCATATATGCGGTCAATTCGAAGCCGGGGCGGAGACCGGCGCGGCGCGCGAGGCCGAGGTTTGCGCGGCGGGCGAGGCCGAAGTTTGCGCGGCGGGCGAGGCCGCTCGGCCAGAAGCAGTCAATTTCCTTGGGCGGCCGGCTTTTGTGTCGCAATCCAGGCGTCGACGCGGTGCTCGAGGACGTCGAGAGGCAGGGCGCCCGAGTCGATCACCTGGTCGTGGAAGGCGCGAATGTCGAACTTGTCTCCCAAGGCCTTTTGCGCGCGGTCGCGCAGCTCCAAGATCTTGAGCTGGCCGATCTTGTAGGCCAGCGCCTGGCTGGGCCNNACCTCGGCCTGCATGCTCGGCTCGTCAATAGCCGAGTGGTCGCGGAAGTACTGGACCATCTGGTCGCGGGTCCAGCCCTCGGAGTGCACGCCGGTGTCGACAACGAGGCGGATAGCGCGCCAGGTTTCGTTTTCCAGGCGGCCATAGTCGGAGTAAGGGTCCTGGTATAGCCCAATGTCCTTGCCCAAATGCTCCGAATAGAAAGCCCAACCTTCGACGTAGGCCGTGTAACCTTCGAACTTTCGGAACTCAGGGATACCGGTCATCTCCTGCGCAATGGAGATCTGGAGGTGATGGCCGGGAATTCCCTCGTGGTAGGCGATCGACTCCACGCTGTAAAGGTTGCGATGCTCTGCATCGTATGTGTCGATAAACAAACGGCCGGGGCGGGAGCCGTCGGGCGTGCCCTCTTCGTAGTACGCCGGCGCCGAGGTCTTGGCGGCGTAATCGGGAACCTGGGCCACGTCAAAGGGGGCCTTGGGCAGCGTCCCGAAGAGCTGCGGCAGCCGCGCCTGCATCGGCCCGAGGTAGGCCTTGTAGGCCGCGAGAAGCGCGTCAGCCGAGGCCGGATGCAGCTTTGGATTGGTCTTGAGGCTGGCACGGAAGCTGGCCAAATCCTTGAAGCCAAGCTTCTGCGCGATGGCCAGCATCGCAGCCTCGTCTTTGCCAACCTCGTCGAGGCCGATCTGGTGAATCTGAGCGGCGGTCAGGTCCGTTGTGGTGGTGCGCTTGATGAGGAACTCGTAGTACCTCGCTCCGTCAGGCAGCGCATCAATGCCCGGTTTGTCGCGGCCTGCAGGAATGTAGCTGACCTCAAGGAATCGGGCAAAGCGGTTATAGGCCGGCAGAACTTCTTTCGAGATCGCATCGAGAATTTCGCTCGTGATGCGCGCCTGTTCAGTGGCCGGAATTGAAGCCGGGAAGTTCTTAAGCGGCATCGCGAGGGGTGAGTCCTCGGGCTTCTGGTTGGCCAACTGCTTCACCTGCTCCAGAGCTTTCTCGAGCAAAAACTTTGGCGGCACGCGGTGATCTTCCATGCCAATCGACATATTCGTCGTGACTTGGTCAAAGGCATGGGGGATGGCGTGCAGGCGGGCGATCCAGTCGTCGTAGTCCTTTAGGGTGGTGAAGCTCAGCTCGGCCACCAGGCGCGGGTAGTGGGCGTGGATGCCACCCATCTGGGTGAGGGGCATCTCCCAGGCTTTGAACTCGGCGGCCTCCTGGTCTTGCTCAAACTCGCGAATCAGCAACTCCTGGCTGATCTTTTCCTGATCCGTAAAACCAGCCGGATCGATAGCGGCCAAGCGGAGCAGGAATCGCTGTTCCCGCGCCAGCTCGTCGTTGATGGCCGCGACGGAATAGTCTTTGATCTGGTCGTTGTAGCGCAGATCGCCGATGGTGGAGGCGAACTCCGGATCGTGCTTGAGCTGATCTTCCCAGTACTCGTGAAAGAGATCGTTGAGGGCCTTGCGGCGGTCGTCGAGCGAGGCGGAGGGGGAGGCGGGAGCGGCGGGCTGGGCAGACGGGGCGGGCGCGAGCTTTTGCGCGCGGAGAGGGGGAAGGGATGCAAGCAGCGCGGCAGATGCGGCTAAAACAAAGAGGGAGATTTTTTTCAAGAGAATGGGTTCCTTCGCGGGGCGATGGCCTTTGAGTCGAGTTTAGAGCAAAGGGGCAGTGGATAGTGAACAGGGGACGGCCGGTAGCCAGTAGCGATTAATCGGACCGAGGAGCCGGGGGCTGGGATCGCACTCTAAGAGTGTGCCGGCGTGTCGCGGACCACGGCGCCGCTCACCGGGCACACAAAAAAGGTGAAGGATCCAAGTCCTGATGTATCTGAATGGTCAGAAGTCTGACGCTTTACGAGCGGCACACTGTGGACGCCGCACGCAGGGGGTTCTGAGTCTTTTTTCGTGAAGCATGGATCCGCCATGCCAATCTCCCGGGTTTGGATACTTTCAGGATATCGAAAGCCGGGTAACCGAGACAAGACCTAAAGTAACCATGTCGCCGGCAAGTCAGCGGGTCAGCGAGGCCGGCGGGCTGGCAAGGTTGGCGGGGTTGCGATCCGGAAAGAAGCGAAGGCTGGGGCACCCAGGCTCGTTGGCGCAAAAACTCCACTTATATGCGAAGAGAATTCGCCGGCTGGAAGGCTGCAGGCGGAGGAATGGGGTGAAAAGACTGCGCATATAAGTGGAGATTTGGGCAGAAAAAAGGCTTTTGACCCGAAAACTGCGCTTATAAGCGCAGAGATTTCAGGAATTCGGCGCGCCGATTCGCAGGAAACTCGATCAAAGCTCCACATTGAAGCGAAGATGGCATCAAGATAAGTTGCATTTGGCCCGCGTTGCGAACTCAATTCTGCCGATAATCATGTGCATTTTGGCTACTGAAGATTGATATAGATAACCAAACAACGGTGGACGGTGGACCGAGGGTACCCCGGCGAGCGCAGATCGCTCGCTGGGGACCCCGACAGGGACCAAGGGACGAAGAAAGCGCCGTGCAGGTTTTCAGAAATCTTGCGAATGGTCGAGGAGAGCGGAGGCGGCGGCGGTTGGATCGGCTGAGGTTGGATCGGGGGCGGGCGGAGTTGGGATGGGGTTGTTGGGATCGGTAGCTTCGGTTTGGGCGCGGAGGCGGGCGACGGTTTGCCAGTTGTCTTTGCGCGGCTGAAGGGAGAACCACTGCGGGAGAGGCATGATGAGGAAGCGGCTGAGAGTCTCGGCGTACGGCTCGTAGAGTGCGCGCATCTGGCGGAGGCGCTCGCGGGAAGATTCGTCGTAGCAAAGCTCGATGCCGCCGGCGGAGAGCAAGTCGTAAAGCTCGCGGCAGCGGCCGGGCGGGAGGCGATCGGGGGCACCGGCGATAGGACGGAGATTGAAGATTTGCGAGAGGTCGACGAGCGCGTGGCGGGCCATGGCGAAGGTGAGCTGGGCCTGGCGGGCTTCGAGTCCGCGAACGCCGGCGATGAGCAGCGATGAGGTGTCGAGGATGGCGGTGAGAGCGCTGAGCCAGCTTTGGCTGTTGTGCTGGGAGCGGAAGTAGCAGAGCAGCGGATAGGAGATGTGGCTCTCGAGGAGCTCGGCGGACCAGCGTTCCCATTCGACAAGGAGGGTGGAGAGCGACTGGGCGGCGCCGTCGCAGGAGTGGCGGCGCATGAGCTCGGCGGCGGTGGGCGGTGAGCCGGCGCGTGCGTCAAGGAGGGCGATCGAGACTTCGCGGCGCGAGAAGGCGGTGTAGAGGACGGGGAAATATCCCATGACCATGGCGAGGAAGCCGAAGCCCATTCCGCTTTGGAGAATGACGAGGACGCGCGCGAGCGGGCTATGCGGTGTGACGTCGCCGAGGCCGAGGGTGAAGAGGGTGGTTCCGCTGATGTAGAGGTCGGTGTGGAAGTTGGAGGCGTGCGAAGGGTCGCTAAAGGGACTGCCGATGGCGAAGTAGATGAGGGCGAAGCCGAGGACCATGGCGGCAGCCCAGACGACGAGAAGAAAGATGAGCGAGAGAGGACCGTAGTAGCTGAGAACGGTTTCGCGCTTGCGGGGATTGGGGAGGCGGCGGGCGAAGAAGCGCCACGGGAACCAGGTGGCAATGTAGAACAGGCGGGTGAGGCGGAAGCGGCCGGTGGCGCGGCGGGGAAGGATGATGGTCTGGAAGGCATCGAAGAGCACGATCGAGATGCAAAGAATGCCGGCAACCAGAGTGAGGGCGCGCATGGGGACTCCGTGGAGGACGAGACGGCCGGTGAGTTGGGGAACGGCGGCCGTTGGTTGAATTGTATTTGGGTGGGGGGCGGAGAGGCAGCGGAGTTAGCGGGGCTCGCGGGGTTGGCGAAGTTGGGAGTACAGGAGCAAGGGAGCAAGTGAGCGGGGAAGCCGAGTTCGCGGGTGAGCGGATGGAGTGAAACGGATTTCGATGAGCCGCAACTCAAGAGTGACGCGACGATGGAGAGTTTTCCTGCGAGCTCGAAGAAAACTTTCCAGCGAACAGTTTCGTCGGTAAGCTGAGAGGACGTGGCGCTTGCCGGAAAAATCAGCCTGTCCCTCAACCAGCAAAGAAAAAGCTTGCCTCAAGGGATTGCGGATGGTTACAGTTTGTGGAGCGGTATCCCCCTGAGGACAATTGAGACCGGAGAGCGGCTGAAGAACAGAGGTCAGTGTTCAGTGGACAGTGATCGGTTTTTCGTGCTCGACGGAGGATCGTGGTATCCCACCATGGTTGCGGGAAGCACGTCGAGTGCGTGGCCCGATGACAACTGGCGAAGTGAGCGAAATGAGCAAAGATCTGAGGAGGGCAGCGATGAGGTCAAGCGTGCGAAGTGGCGTACGAAGTGGATGGATGGCGGCGGCAGTGGCGCTGTTGTGCCTGGCCGTGGCAGGATGCGGGAACAACGTGAATGGGCACACCTACGCGGCTGCCGATGGTTCGGTGACGATTGCGTTTCAGTCGGGCGGGGCAGCGAGCGTGAGTTTTGGTCCGATCGCGTCGACGTGCACGTATGCGCAGAGCGGCAAGCAGGTCAATTTGACGTGCGGAGGCCAAACAGAAGTTTTGACGATGGCCGACGATGGGTCATTGAACGGGCCTGCGGACGGGGCGATAGGGCATTTGACGAAGGTGAAGTGAACGAACAGCGAATAGAGATTAGGGAGTAGGAAGGCAGCGCTTCAGCGAAGCTAGCGTGGCCAGCGGAATCAGGAAGCAGGCAAGGCGGCAAGGGAGCAGGGCAGTGCGCGGCCGGCGTGTTGGCGAGTTGGGAGCGGGCGGTTCAAGGTAGATTCAATGTGACCCGGGCAATGCGGCGAGGAATTGACGCGCGGGTCTTTATAGAACGCTTTACTTCATGCGCGGAAAGATGCTACTTTGGTCAGCATCCCCCCGCCCCCCGGAAGACAGGAGAATCACTATGTTTTGCCCACGCTGCGGCGTAGAGAACACGGCAGAAAACAAGTTTTGCAAGAGTTGTGGATCGACGCTAGGAGCGGCGGGCGGCGCACAGGGCGCAGCGGCAGCGGCTCCGCAGGCAGTGCCGGCGCAGACAGCGCAGTGGCAAGCGCCACCGCCGCCACCGGGCGTGACGGCCCCTCCGGCGGCGGGGTTGCCCCCCGCACCACCTCCGGGAATGGTGCCGATGGTGTATCAGGCGTACCCGGGCGGTCCGCAACAGGTGTATTACGTGCCGGCGGCACAGGCGCACCCGCAGCACATCCAGTCGGGTTTCCTGGATGGAATGCGCTCGAAGATTCGGATGCTATCTTCGACGGAGGCGCTGGAAGGGTTCAGCCTGAAGGAGATGTTCAAGCAGGTGTTTACGCACCACGGGACCGATGCCGTGGAAGAGTACATTATGGTGGGGACAAGCAGGACCACGCCGCCGCTGGACCAGGTGGAGACGGGTTGGCCGAAGCCGTGGATGTTCTTCCGCTTGCTGGGCATCCTGGGGATTTCGTTTATCGGGCTGGCAGTCTTGTTCCACTTCACCATGAACGAGAAGACGGTGCCGGCGATCCTGTTTCTGGGAGCATTTGCGGTGCCGCTGACGACGCTGGTGCTGATCTACGAGATGAACACGCCGCGCAACGTTTCGCTGGTGATGGTGGGGAAGCTGTTTATTGTGGGAGGCTTGACCGGATTATGCACGGCGATGCTTGCCTATATGGTCCCGATTTGCGGAAATATCCCAGGCATCGTCGAGGAATCGGCGAAGCTGCTTGCAGTGCTGCTGGTGGCGCGGAGCGTGCGCTATAAATACCAGTTGAACGGAATTCTTTTTGGGGCGACGGTGGGCGCGGGTTTTGCATGCTTTGAAACGTGCGGCTACGGTTTCGACCAGATCTTGCAGACACTGACGCAGGTTATCCAGGCCGGGCAAGTCGCCAACGGATTTCCAACGGCCGAAGGAATATCCGCCGCAGTCCAGAACATGATGACAAACCTCGTACTGCGCGGGGTTGAATCCCCGTTGGGCCACGTGGCATGGACGGCGATTGCAGCAGGCGCGTTCTGGCGCGTAAAGGGTGACAAACCGACGAGCCCGGCGATGCTGCTGGACACGCGCTTTTTGAAGGCGTTTGCGATTCCGGTGCTGATGCATACGACCTGGGACCTGTCGATCCTTATCCCGACCCTGCCGACCATTCTCGCGGCTTTCATCCTGCCCGCTGTCACGGGTCTGATCACGTGGTATGTGCTGTTCGGGCTGGTACAGCAAGGGTTGCAGCAAGTGAAGCAAGAGCAGGTGGCGCATTTGCAGAACACGGTCGCGAATGTGGAGGCGACGCTGGGACTGGGAACGGTGAGGCCGCCGATGCCGCCAATGAGTCCGGTACCGGTGGCGTAAAAGCAGGTCTCAGGGTTCAGGTGTCAGGGCTCAGAAAGACAGAGAACAGGGACCAGGGAACGACGCTGGAGGAGGAAGAGAACGTATGGCAGTATTCTGCAGCAAGTGTGGGACGCAGTTGGAAGGCAATGAGCGCTTCTGCGTGAAGTGCGGGAACGATATGACGGCGGCAGCGGCGCCGGCGCCAGTTGCAGCGGCACCACCGCCTCCGGTGGCGCAGCCGATGGCGCTTCCTCCGACGGGCTATGCGGCGCCTTCTCCTCAAGGCTATGCGGCGCCTCCTCCTCAAGGCTATGCAGCACCTCCTCCTCCGGGATATGGAGCGCCGGGACCGGTTCCGATGATGGGCGTGCCGCCGCCGGTCCAGGCCCAGAAGAAAAGCAGCATGATGTGGGGAGTGATCGCCATCGCCCTTGCGGCAGGCGGTTGGTACTACTACCACAACCAGCAGCAGACGCAAACGCCTCCGGCAAACAACCCTCCGGCGCAACCAGGAACCGCTCCAACGCAGCCGGGCGGCAATCCGGGAACAGCGCCGGGTCAGGGACAGGCGCCGCCGGCACCGGGTGCGGGCGGCGGGAACAATGCAGCGCTTGTGAACCTGCAGAGTTTCAGCGGCCGATGGGTTCCCAGCAACGGGGTTGTTGAGGTGTCGGACGGGAAATGGAGCAATAACTCGAGCGTGAATATCCAGTCGGCGACGCTGGAGTGCGTACAGATGGACGCCAATGGAAGTTCGCTGACGCAAATGCAAACCACCCTGAACGGACCAACTGCACCTCAGACGACGTCGTCCTTCGGGCCGTTTCCGATGGGGGCGATTCAGCAAACCATGTCGAAGGTGAACTGCGGGATCGTCGGCGTGAATCCCGGCAATTGACGGAGCGGGTGAAGCAGCGGAGTTAGCGGGGTTCCGCAGCGCGCACAAGGGTGACGCTGCAGTTGGGCGTGCCATGACGAAGCAGACGCATGAGGCGGAGCGGAGTCCAATGGCGCGGCTGACGGGCGCCGTCTACCTTGCCTATTTTGCGACGACGATCGTCACCATGATCGTTCAGAGCCGCGTACCTAGAGCAATCGGAATTACAGGCAATCTGCTGGCGTTCGTGCTGTATGCGATCACTTCGCTGCTCTTCTACGACCTGTTCAAGCCAGTGGACAAGCGGCTCTCACTTGTGGCGACGCTCGTGAGCCTGGCGGGATGCGTGGTTGGGTCGCTCGACGCCGTCCATCTGCCCACTTATCACGTGAATGCGCTCGTTTTCTTCGGGCCGTATTGCCTGCTGCTCGGAATTCTCATGCTGGGGTCAACATTTCTGCCGCGGATTCTCGGCGTGTTGATGGTGCTGGCGGGATTGGGGTGGCTTTTGTTCCTCGTGCCTCAAGTCGCCAAGCGCATGGGGACGGGCATTGAAGTCCTGGGCGTGGCGGCGGAGGGTTCGTTGATGCTGTGGCTGCTGGCGATGGGGGTGAATGTGCAGAAGTGGCGGAAGCAGGCGAGTGCGGCGGCGAAAGCAGGCGAGTAACGCCCGGCCGAACTCGCCGCCAGAAAAGTGGAACTGTGGAATCGCGGTTCGCGTATCGAATGGTATGCGCCGAGAGGCGCATCGATCCATGAGTAGATCCATCATCTGAGCAAGGAGAGATGAGGATGAGCACGACGATCGCGAACCAAGCAAGTGTACGAATGCCGGCGAACCTGATAGCGAGGATCGCCGGCGTTTTTTATGTGCTGAACACTGTGACCTCGATGTATTCGTATTTCGGGCCCAGGAACAGGCTGGCGTTTGATGTGGGGCTTGTGGCAACTGCGACGTACATCGTCGTCACGGTTTTGTTCTACGTGCTTTTCAAACCGGTGAGTCGGGGTCTTTCGCTGCTTGCGGCGCTGATCAGCATGGCGGGGAGCACGATGGGAGTCCTCAACTCCCATCACGTGACGTCTTTCAGGCCCAACATCCTGATCTTCTTTGGGTTTTATTGCCTATTGATCGGATACCTGATCGCGCGGTCAGCGTTTCTGCCACGAATCGTGGGGGTGCTTATGGCATTCGCCGGGGTGGGGTATTTGACCTACCTGTGGCCGCCGCTGGCAAACGCGCTGTATCCCTACAACGTGATCCCCGGCGCACTTGGAGAATGGACGCTCACGGTCTGGCTGCTGGTAAAGGGCGTGAACGAGCAACGTTGGCACGAGCAGGCCAGAGCTCAAGAGAAACCGGTGGGCCGGGGTTAAAGTCCCGGTGATTTCGCCGGTCGTTTCTTGCATGACTGAAGTCAAGCCCTGATTCAAAGGATGGAGGGAGCTAGCGATTCACAATACGCCAGGCAGCTATCGGGTGGGGAATGTTCTGGTGGGGCCTTTGGGGAAGATAGAGAATGAGAATTCTCGCACCGATTTCCCGTTGCATTTGAAAGCTCCCACGGCCCTGCACCAAAGCGCCATCCGGGGTGCGGAAGTCGTACTTCAAATCGATGAAACTTCCGCCTTTTCCACTCACCATACATTTTGTTACCGCTCCGATTGTCGCTACGCCTTGGACAGCGAGTCTGCGCTCGAATTGCATTTGCGGTGGAATCAATATGATGCATCCGAGTCCGAGGAGGAGAATCAGAACGAAATACGGATCGAACTCCGACATGGCCGACCACTCCCAATCCGTCGGGTGGTTCACCGCGGGGTTGCCAGGCAGATACCGAATGGACAGGTCGCTGGTTAATTTGATGCTGTGATAATCCTCGAGCGGCACTATGGCTTCTCCCGAATATGTCTGACCATCCGCGATGAACGTGTAATCGGCATATTCTTTGAGTCCATGAAAGGGATTGCGCAGCTCCTCGATTTTCCCCGCAGCTTCATTTCCGGTGCCGCGCAAGGCGGTCCGAATATGAGCCTGCCGCGCGGATTCGGAAGCAACAAAAAAGCTGCAAAAAACTGCGGCTGTAAACAGCACAGCAGTCACAAGAGCCCTTGTAATGCCATTTCCCGTGAGAGCGACTCTTCGCGGTGGTGGCCCAAGAAACTCAGGTGAAATCATCGGGGTTTTGGCTCGGCTGGATTCGGATTCCATTGCAGCGTGGATCGTTCTTTTCTGAGCGTCGGTCGTAGATGCCGCAATTGTAACTTAATGGTTTGGTGTGTTTCTTCCGGCGGTGGGCTGATTTTGCCCGGCTTCGCTGAGGGAGACGCGCGCGCGGGATTTGCGATAGACGTTAGCGACGGCGAGGGTCCAGAGAGGCACGAGGTCGACTCCGGGGATGAGCTTGGCGGCAAAGGAGGGGAGGAACTCCCAGTGCCAGCCGAGGAGGTAGGTGAGCAGGCCGCCGACACAGAAGTCGAGGATGTCGTCGACGGGAGACTCGGCGCCTTCGATGACCCAGGGGAAGAAGGCAATCTGGAGGACGTCGGCGACGATGGCGAGGATCATCGCGATGCGCAGGCGCGGGCCGGCGGAGACTTTGACGGCGCCTCGGTCGATGCTTGAGTGCTCGGCGGTTGAGTGGTCGGCCATGGCTCTCATGACCAGCTTAACGCTCGGCGCCCTTATTCGTAGCGCAGAGCTTCGATGGGATCGAGGTTGGCGGCGCGGATGGCGGGGATCATGCCGCTGACGAGGCCGGTTATGACAAGGATCACGGTGGAGACGATGAGAGCGGCCGGTGTGATGATGAGGCGGATGTCGGCTGCCTGACCGTTTTTGGCGATGGCGCTGTAGAAGGTGATGTTGCCCACCATGACGGAGACAAGGCAAGCGAGGGAGATGCCGCCGATGCCACCAACACCGGTAATGGCGAGAGCCTCAGCCAGGAATTGAATGAGAATGTGGCGACGGCGCGCGCCGAGAGCCTTTTCGATGCCGATTTCGCGGGTGCGCTGCTGCACAGAGACGAGCATGATGTTCATGAGGCCAATGCCGGCGATCCCGAGAGTGAGCGCGCCCACCAGGGAGAGAAGGATCTGGAGGGCCAAGGAAAGAATCTGGAACTGGTGAAGCTGAGTGCGCAGATTGGCGACGTGCAATGCATCGTGGTCACTCGGGCGGAAGTGGTGCTGGGCGCCAAGAGTGTCGCGGATGGTCTTTTCGATTTTCTGGTAGTCACCTTGATAGCTAATCCAGACACCGTCGAGGTAGGTGGTGTCTTTAAGGTCGCTCATGGTGTTGAAGGGGATGTAGACGACGCGGTTGATGTTGTCGTTGCCCTCCTGCATTTTGGGCTGGAGGACGCCGACGATGGTAAAGATAACGCCGTTGAGGCGAATGGTATCGCCGATGGCCCATCCGTTGGAAAAGAGCTTGGTTTTGGCTTCGGAGCCGATAACACAGACGTGGGCGCGCTGCTCGTCTTCGGCGCCGTTGAAGAAGCGGCCCTGATCGGGAGTGAGCTTAATGATGTCGGCATAGGAAGTGCGGGAACCGACGACGGTCCAGGTGTAGGTGTGCAGATCGTTCTGCACGGTGACATCGAGATACTCGGCGGGCGAGATGTGAATGATTTCGGGGACGACTGCGCTGACGCGGTCGAGGTCGTCGAGGGTGAGGCGGACCTTGACTCCGGCTTTATCGCCGCCTGCTTGCTCGCTGGTCTTGCCGGGGAAGAAGCCGATGGTGTTGGTGCCCCATTGGGCAAAGATGGTTTCGATGGCGTGGGAGAAGCCGTTGCCGTATGCGAGCAGGAGGACGACGGTGGCAATGCCCCAGGCCATCCCGATGGTGGTGATGGCGGTGCGGCGGCGATTGAAGAGCATCGCTTCCCAAGCCTGGGCGAGAATGTCTCTCAGCATGATGTTTCTCCCAGAAAACAGTTAACAACCAGCAGCCAGTAGCCGGCGGCTGCGCTTTTCACTCCTTGCGCAAGGCTTCAATTGGGTCAAGAGCGGCGGCTTTGCTGGCGGGGTAGAGGCCCGCCGCAATTCCGCAGAGGGTGAGCGAACCCAGGGCCAAAGCCACCGACCAGGGGACGAGGCGCGGTGGATCGAAGCCAGGAATCTTGTCAGTGAGCGCGGCCTGCAGCAAGGCCATGAAGGCCCAGGAAATGCCGACACCGATGAGGCCGCTGATGCCGGTGAGCAAGAGGCCCTCCCAAAAGAACTGGGCGATGATGCTGCGTTTGGTGGCGCCGACTGCTTTCATGACGCCGATCTCGCGGGTTCGTTCGCTTACCGAAACGAGCATGATGTTGATAATGCCGACGGCACCGAGAGCGAGAGTGACAACGCCGACGCTGCCCAGGAAGACGTCCATGGCGGTGAAGATGACGCCGATGATATGAGATTCCGTGATGGTGTCAAACTCGTTGAACGCGTCGGCGAGCGAAGGATCGAAGCCGTGGCGCTGGGCAATGACGCGATGCACGGCAATGTCCGCGGCAGTATTGTCGTTCTTTTTCGTGGGGTTGTATTGGATGGAGTTGACCGCGTCCTGGGGAATATTGTCGCCCTTGAGTGGAAAATACTCCTGCATGGTGGTGATGGGAATGTACATTTTCTCGTCGTCGTAGGTGTTATTGCCGCGGCCGACCTTGGCGCCGACGCCGATTACGGTGAAGTCGATTCCGTTAATGGAAATGGTCTGGCCGACCATGGGGCGACCCTGAAAGAGGATGGAGGCGGATTTTTGGGCGATAAAGACGACGCGGCGGGAATCGCGGAGGTCTTCGTCATCGAGAAAGCGCCCAGCAGCGATGGGAAAGTAACGGACGACGGTGTAGCTGGGCTCATTTCCGCTAAGATGGGCGGAGGTGTTGCTCCACTGGCTGACCTCGTAGAGGTCGGATCGGGCAAGCTCGCCGGTGACGGCGCGGACCTCAGGCAAGCTTCGAATGGCGGCCTCGTCGCCGAGGGTGAGCTCATAGGGGCGCATGCCGGTGTGCTGGTTGGCGAGTGCGGGGATGGTGCCGTTCATGACCATGACCACGTCGTCGCCGAATTGAGACAACTGCTTGCGCTGGCCTTCACGGAAACCTTCGCCGAGGCCCACCAGGACGAGCAGGGAACCGACACCCCATGCGATACCGAACATGGTGAGAAAGCTCCGCAGCTTGTTGGCCATGATGGCGCGGAAGACCTGCCCGAGAGTGTCAGAAAAGCTGCGCATGAAAATGAGACGGCCCGAGGCCGGGTTAGCATTCTCCTATATATGAACAATACGACGAAGATAAGGGCGAGGTTCCGCGAAAGCAGAGATAGCCGCGTGCGGGGATGGGGTTTTGTCCCCAGGGGGTTCGGCTGGACCCATCGCGGGGTGATTTGTGTCACGGAATGGAACCGAGACGCACCGACTTGCGTAGTACAGGCAAGCGGGTTACAACGGTGGTTGGTCACCGTCTGAATCTGTGGATCATTTTCTTTCTATTGAGCCAGCGTCCGCTGGGAGAGAAGAGCTCTCCAAGCGAATTTTGGGGGATACTGTGGCAGCATCGCGAAAGAACAAAAAGCTTTGGATTATTGTTGGCAGCCTGGCAGCCCTGGTTGTGATTGGGGCGGGCTTCGCACTTGTCCGACTCGCAAAGGGAGATCCGATTGACCCGAACCGTCTGGCCAAGGTGACGCGCGGCGACCTGGCCAAGTCAGTGGTGGCGACGGGCGACATCCAGCCCATCACGAAGGTGGAGGTAAAGGGCAAGGCGTCAGGGATTGTGGAAAAGCTCTTTGTGGACATTAACGACCGAGTGCACAAGGGCCAGCAACTGGCGCAACTAGATCAACAGGAGATTTCGGCGCAGGTGGACGCTGCGCGCGCGCAACTGGCCAGCGCCCAGGCCAACGTGACCACGTACGAGGCGAACATCGAGCAGGACAAGGTGAACGCCGCGGCACCGGATCTGCCAATGTACAAGGCGACGCTGGACCGGAACCTGGAGATGAATAAGGATGGAATCGTGAGCCGACAGACGCTGGACGACGCGAACCGCGATTACCTGGCGGCGCTAACAAAGCGCGATTCCTCGAAGGCGCAGATTGGCGTGGACACTGCCAAACTGAAGCAGGCGCGCGCGCAGGTGATGCAGAGCCAGGCCAGTTTGCAGCAGCTTGAGGAGCAGCTCTCTTATACGACGATTGTTGCGCCGATGGACGGCGTGATTCTGTCGCGCGACGTGGAGATCGGCGACGCGGTGAGCTCGATCCTGGTGCTGGGTTCGACGGCCACACTGATCATGACCGAGGGCGATACGTCAGAGGTGTACGTGCAGGGCAAGGTGGATGAGGCGGACATCGCGCATGTGTATATGGGGCAGCCCGCGCGCATCAAGGTGGAGAGTTTTCACGACCGGATGTTTTACGGGAAGGTGACGAAGATTGCACCGATGGGCGTGGCGAAAGACAACGTGACGACATTCGAGGTTCGCGCTTCGATCAACAATCCTGGCGGCGAGCTGAAGGCCAACATGACGGCCAATGCCGAGATCATGCTGGACGAGCATAAGGGCGTTCTGACGGTGCCGGAAGATGCGGTGATCTACGACAACAAGCAAAACGCTTCGGTCGAGGTACCGGACAGCCATAAGAAAGAGGGCTACCGCAAGGTTCCGGTGACCGTGGGGCTCTCAAATGGGTCGGTGACGGAGATTCAGAGCGGCGTGAAGGAAGGCGAGCAGGTGGTGCTGCAGCAATAAGGGGCGGGCGGATGCGGACGGTGTCCGGTGGCAGGTCCTTCAAGGAATTGGATCTTGGGTTAGTTTGAAAGAACGTTCCCTCAGGGGCTGAAGCCCTGAATTGTTTGAGCCATCTTGCGGCATGGCTAAAGCCAAGCCCTGATACGGGACCCGTGAGTTTGCGTTCGCGGTGGGTTCGTGCTATCCCAGGTCCCCGAATGCGAGGGACCTGGGGCACCCATTTTCGTGGCGGATGAACCGCGAGAGAAGTAACCGCAAGTCCTTCGACTCCCGCCGGGCGCTGTGGCGGACCCGGTCGCTCAAGATGACATTGCCTTCGGTGATCCCACTGAGTGCGTGCGTTCCCAAGCAGGCGTAACAAGCTGAAATACTGTTAAGGCCGTGCACAAGCCAGTAAAAAGGATAAGCATCGCCGAATGAAAACGGGCTCAGCGATCATCATCGGGGCAGGTCCCGCGGGACTGACAGCGGCAATCGAGCTGCAGCGTCATTCCGCGATCAAGCCCATCGTGATCGAAGCTAGCCAGGAAATTGGCGGCATCTCGCGAACCGTTCGTTACAAGGGCAATCGCATGGATATTGGCGGGCACCGCTTCTTTTCGAAGTCGGACCGCGTGATGCGCTGGTGGCTCGACCTGATCCCAGTAGAAGCGGGCGCGAGCAAGGATGGACAACTGCGCCATCAAGGGCAGGAACGGGATGTTCCGGCAGCGGGTTCGGCCCCCGATCCAGCAACGGAAGACAGGGTGATGCTGGTTCGCCAGCGCAAGAGCCGCATCTATTTCTTGCGCCGCTTCTTCGACTACCCGATCAGCTTGAGCGCGGCGACGTTCAGAAACATGGGGCTGGTCCGTACCGTTCGCTGCGGCATGAGTTACATGCGTTCGGCGCTTCTTCCCAAGCGCGAAGAGCGAACACTGGAAGATTTTCTGATCAACCGTTTCGGCAAGCAGCTCTACCTGACCTTCTTTAAGTCGTATACCGAAAAGGTGTGGGGCGTGCCGTGCAACGAGATCAGCGCGGAATGGGGTGCTCAGCGAATCAAGGGCCTGTCGTTAAAAAGGGTGGTGGTCCATTTCCTCAAGAAAACGCTTCGTCCGCAGGAGTCCGGGGATTTTGCGCAGAAGAAGACCGAGACGACGCTGATAGAAAAGTTTCTCTACCCCAAGCTCGGCCCCGGCCAGTTATGGGAACATGTTGCACGGCTGGTCGAGGAAGCCGCGGGCGAAATCCACAAGGGGATTGCGATCGACAGGGTCGAGGTCGAAGGCGGCAAAGTGATTGCAATCGGGGGCGTGAATGCGGCTGGAGAGCGCGTTCGCTTCGCTGGCGATTATTTCTTCTCGACCATGCCGGTGCGCGACCTGATTCGCGGTTTCTCGGTCTCTGTTCCCGCCGAGGTCGTCGAGGTGAGCGAGGGCCTCATGTACCGCGATTTCATCACCGTTGGCCTGCTGGCCAGCAGGCTCACTGTAACCGAGAAAGATGGTTCGCCCCTGAAAGACAACTGGATCTATATCCAGGAGCCGGACGTGATGGTGGGCCGGCTGCAGGTATTCAATAACTGGAGCCCATGGCTGGTGGGCAGCAAAGACAAGGTCTGGATAGGACTGGAATACTTCTGCAACGATACAGATCCGTTGTGGAAGCTGCCGGATGAAGAGATGGCTAAGTTCGCAATCGCCGAGGTGGCAAAGATTGGCGTTCTCAGGGCCGAGGACGTGGAAGACTATCATGTCGTCCATGTTCCGAAGACTTATCCGGCCTATTTCGGAAGTTATGACCGTTTCGATGTTATTCGCAGTTATGTCGATCGCATTGAGAATCTGTTTCTGGTGGGCCGCAACGGTATGCACAAATACAACAACCAGGACCACTCGATGCTGACGGCGATGACGGCCGTGGAGAATATCGTGAATGGCGTCACTACGAAAGACAACATCTGGGCGATCAATACCGAGCTGGAGTATCACGAGGAGAAGGTGGAGAAGTAACGCGCTCAAAAATCAAGTGACAACTTTTCCCCACCAATTGAAAGCCGACCGGCATGACGCCGCAAAACATATGGGTAAATCGGTAGCCATCATGGTCCAGCAGCCGAATCTTCGGATTCTCGAAGTCGACGGGGATTCCCGGATCATTTGAATTCTGCTCAACAACCACGAGATCAGGCCTGGCGGGCAGAGACTTGGCGAACATTCCCTCGCTTAGATCGCCATTCCTCCACAACCAGAATGGTTCCGGCAGGTTGATGAAGATATTGCGATCAAAGTAAGGCAGTATTCCAATCGAGAAGAACCCTCGACCTTCCGGGTCATAAGCGTAAGTGACTGCGATGCTGGCTCCCTGCCGAACATAGGGACGGAGAAACTCGGCGGTGGCGCGATCGGGAGAAAACGCGTTGTAATGGTCGAATTCAATGGCATAGCCCGCCCAGAGAATCTGCATGATTGCCATGGCCACGAGGGCAGTTCGGCCGTAGATTTCGGGCTGAGATACTTTGATGCTTGCTGTCGGCCATGTGATCCAAAAAAGGCAGATGATGAGTGGAATGAGGAGGCCAACATGCCACCAAGTAAGACCCGCGATGCCCGCAAAGATGGCAAAAAACAGGACAGGCAAAAGGTAGAGGAGGCTGCGTCGCGCGCGAAGGCAGTAGACGATAGCAATCCAGAAGGCGATGGATAGTATCCAAGGGTAGAAGATACCCAAGACGAGCGATCCCACGGCTCCCCGGAAGATCAACAGGGGAGATGAGCGCAGGCAAGCCGATAAGTGACCGGAGAAGTCGCGCGGCGGCCAGGCGGTCCAGATGGCAAACGCCCACAGAGCAAGAAGAATGACTACGCCGAGCAGGAGTTGACGCGGACGGCGCGGGTGTTTGGCGCCTCGATGGCGGACCTGCTCGACGAGATATACGATGGCCAGGCCGCCGGAGATTACAGCGGCATGGAGAGCGACATTGGCCAGCAGGCCGAGCAACAGCGCGAGGATCAGCGGACTTCTCTTCCAGAACAACGCAATGGCATAGAGCAGAATCGGCGCCAGGATATAGTTACGTGCCACGACGGCATATTGATAGACCAGAAAGACAGTAAAAGGCAACGGTAGCTTGAGATAGAGAGGAAAGGGCGACTTGAAGAGCAGCAGCGCAGTGGCCGCTACGGCGATGGCTCCGCAGATCCAGTGGAGGCCGGTGTAGCTGACCTGGGCGCGAATCAGAATCCAGAGCAGGAAATGCCAGAGGCCTGGAGATCCTTCGTATCGAATGTAAGTTTTGAAGAGCGAGGCAAGAGGAAGGCTTCGGGCTAACTGCCATCCCTGGGCCTCATCGGCGAACGGTTCGTGAAAAGGGATGGCAAATGCAACCAGCGCGGAGTAGGCGGATAACGCACACCATTCGGGCCAGCGCGAGCGCATTTTGGCTGGAGCGCCGGCCGCCGATGCCGGGCGACGCCGTAGATCGGCGATGCCCTGTGACGGAGCGAGCCCTTCTGTGGCTGCTTCCATAGCCAGTTGTTTTTCCCTTTCGCAGCAGGAGACTGAGATTTGCCTTTTGCCTCCGGGCTAGGACCCAATATACCCGCATCTGCCTCGACTGGCTGAATTTCAACAGGCGCAGGGGGCAGGCCATGAGCTGATGCCCCCTTTGGGTCCAATGAACGACAGCGCAGTCGAACTACACCTCTAAAACGTAAAGACGGGTCCAAACTCAACTCGCTGGTCCTGCCAGATACGGGACGGTGCTGCGGCGATGGTCCAGAACTTGCCTAGCTCGGGGACGGCGCGAGAGCTGTAGTGGGTCGGCTCAATTCCAAACGTGCACCACTGGTTGATCTTGTAGTAGAGAGTGGCACCGACGAATTGGCTCCCGATCATTGGAATTCCCAAGCCCTGGCCAACCTGGTTTGGGCCGGCTGCATCGAGGAGGCCAAGCTGCATGGCGGCATCCCTGTGCACAAGCTGGTCTTTGCCGGCGTGCAGATAGAACTGCCAGCCGGCGTTGTAGCCCTTCGGATTGGCATTGAACCAGCGTGAAAGCGGCAGTCCAAGCTCGGCGAACCCGCCATAGGCGCGCACGCCGTGTTCAGGGATAACGTAGGATTTCTTTCGC
>PLGG01000040.1 GCA_003138515.1 Acidobacteriaceae bacterium
AAAAGCAGTGGTTAGTGGGTAGTGGTTAGTGGTTAGAAAAGTCGACAACCCAGTGGTTAGTGGATAGTGGTTTGCGGTTAGAAAGGTCGAGAATCCAGTGGTCAGTGGACAGTGGTTAGTGGTTAGAAAAGCAGGAAATCCAGTGGGCTGGGAATCGTGGTCAGGGGTCAAAACGACAGGGAGTAAGGAGTAGAAAGCGAAGGAACGGGGAGCCGTGGATCGTGGGTCGTGGATCGTGATTCGTGGACGGAAGCCAGTAGCCGGTAGCCGGCAGCCGGTGAGTTTTTCGGGTTCGCCCAGGGCGGTCTGCGGGAGCGAGGGAGGGGTTCTGGTTTGGTCAGTTTTTGAGTGGAGGCGGATCATGGAACTATTCTGCGCTAAAGCGGGGTAATAATCGGCAAACTTGCGGGAAGTTTCTGCGGCGTGTTTTCAGCGGGTTGCGGAGCGGTGAAGCGGGAGCGCGCTTGACTAAAAGTAGAGGAACGTCCCGTCTGTCCGCCGACGCCGTCCCCCGACGCCCCTCGATTGGCGGCAAGATGCGCATTCAGCTTTGGAATACGTATTTCGCCGATGGCACAAGGGCTTTTGACCTGTTGCGGACCAAGCCCAGCCGGCTCATTCTGCATGACCATCCTACAATTTGCACTCCCTATACGACGGCGAATAGCCTCCCCGCTTAAATTCCGCAGTCCCCGTCACATCCCGTTTCCGCGAGCAGGTATATCATGTCCGGTTAATCTGCAACCTGAATTCCGGGGCCCCATTTCTCATTTGAACGCGAGAGTGGATCTTGAATGTACGATCAGGTTTCCCATCTCGAAGTAGATTCCACACCTGAAACTTGGACAGCTGCGCCGTGTCCTCACTGTGGCAGTCGCGATATTGCCTCAGAACTGAGGGGCAACCTGAACGCCAAATTAAATCCCCTGGACATTTCTTTCACAGCCTTCGCCCCCTTCTGGGGTGCTGAGAAGCCCTATGCGGATCCTAGCCTTGGCTGCAAGGAAATCATTAGAGCATTCGTAAAGAACACAAATCGCCAATGGATTCAGAAATCAGCGATTAACGAGGTTGTGCAATGGGCAGTATTTTGTCCCAGTCTTTATCGATCTATCGGTACAAGCGGCAGTATAGAGGCTTGGGAGTAGCGGCGTTTTTGCTGGCGCTGCTTGTCTCCACTACAGCTCAGGCACAATCGGGCGGAACTGATAGCATGTCCGCTCAATTTCCCCCTATGCCACCATATTTGACCCTAGTTAACGACTGGCTGCAGACAGAGGTGGCCGACGCTCGAAAGGCGCAAGCCGTCAACCAGAATACGCTGGACGCTTGCCGTGCGCTGTTGAATAGAGCACGGGATGCCAGCAACCCGACAGCGGTTGCCGCTGCCCAGCGGGCGGTGAACACCGCAGAAGAGGTCCTGGGCAAGAATCGCCTTCGCGAACAGCGCGCCTTGAAAGCCCTCGCATGGGTGGAGAGATTGCGTAAGGAAGGCAACTCGTCGAAGACAGTTGCCGGGTTTATGCCTCGCATTGAAGGAACCGTGGAGATTCAACCGGCCAGCGGTGGGGCCGCGCGCCCCGTCACTGGCGACACGCCTCCGATTCTGGGACCGGGAGATACGCTGCGCACCGGCCTGGACGGCCATGCAGACGTTCTTCTAAGCGAGGTAGGGATTCTCAGTCTGGACTCTGGCTCAGCCCTGGTCCTTTCCGAGGCGGGCGCGGCGGCTCTTGTTTATGGGGAGATTCTCTGCCGGGTCCGGCGGAAGTTCGAGGTTCGCACTCAGGATGTTGCGGTTGCAGTACGGGGCACCCAGTTCGTGGTGCGTGAGATTCCCGGCAAACCAGCATCGGTTGTCGTCATCGACGGAACCGTCGCGTTCAGCGATATCAAGGGCGCCAAAACCGTTCTTGTCGGAGCGGGTCAGCAATCTTATCTCTTGCCTGACGGAACCCCCGCGGAGCCAGTCAAAGCCAACTTGCAGGAGATGAAGAAATGGTGGGAAGAATGAGACGGCTTTCATTTGTCGTTATTGGTTTAGCCGTGGCTATGGGCGCGGTTGCCTCACATGCACAGAGCTTTGAAATTGATTGTCCCGCAACCAAGCAATCCCTTGCCATAACCAATCCTGAACTGGAATGCACTTGTTCGTGCCCTACCTGTCATCCAAGTTGTTCGCAAGGCTCCAGTGCTTCATCAGGCTCCAGCGATTCATCGAGCAGTTCGCACACATCGGGTCTCACTCCAGGACAATCGGCTGAGGTCCAGGTGTTTGGCAGCCTGCTCGATTCGCTCGTCGATTCCATTCTCTCCAGCAACAAGCCTGACACGGCCCAGATCGAGCAAAAACTCGCCGACGAGCAGGCAAAACAAAAGATGGAGCAGGATATTGCTCGCGCCGAGTGGAAAGCGCAACAAAACAAGGCCGCAAAAAATCAACAGCTAGAGCAAGATCAGCGGTTGCAGCAGGGGAACGCCTTACTCACGGAGATGCACGCTGGGGAGAGTTCCCCGTCTGTCGCTTCGCCCGGAGGGACGCTCGAAGGCTTCAAATGGGATGCGCCATCGAGCGACAAAACGATCTCCTCATCGCTTGGTTCAGGGCGCTATGACACATCCGGATTGAAATCCGTGCAGCGGCTTCTTTGCGCGGCCGACTTCTCGAAAAAGGCTCAAGCCGTTCAGGACTCCGATCCTGAACAGGCTCGGTTCTTCAATGACCAGGCGGCCAAAGTCACCGCTGGAGAATCCGTGGACGTGGCATGCACTTTTCAGCCAATGCCCACGGTTCCCGAGCCAGTCGTCAGCGCGCAGATGCAGCAGACGGAGAAGAACATCCAGACGGTGCAGCTAGACATCAAGGAGCTTCAGGGCATAGAAACCAAGGTTCAGAAGGTAGAGTCTGACAAATCCGCCGCGCAGGAGAAGGTCCAGCAGGCCGAAGCGGCCCGTCAACAGGCGGACGCGGATAAGGCCAGCGCCAAGCCCGAAGATGCGGCCCTACTGGCTGAGATCATGCGCCGCCAGGCTGAAGCTCAAGCCCAACTCGACGACGCCAACCAGAAGCTGAAGGCCTTGTCCGATCGGGAGCAGGAACTCTCCCAGCGTAAAGATTCAATCCGCCAGGAACTCCAGCAGATTCAGCAGCAGAACAGGAGCGGCGAGACGGACGCGCCTCACTAGCTTGAGCGTTGCAAAGAGCTAACGCTGGCTCAACATATCAACCAGATTCATCTTTGAAAGTGGAGAAGTGATGACAAAGTCTTGTATGCGCGGCTTGATTCTTCTGGGAGGAATGGTCCTCATTCAACCGCAGGACAGTTTTGCGCAGGCGCCTCCGGCCACGCCTCCCTCTGCCGAGGTCATCGCCGCGCAGGCCCAGATCGCCCAATCACCAAATTCCGCCACTGCATACATAAATCTAGCTTTAGCGGAGAACAGCGCGAACCACTCGGATGAGGCCATCGCCGCCGCCAGTCACGCATTGGCAATTCCATACACAGACGCGACTGGAGCCGCAGATTCGCGTCCAGTGGCCTATTTTCAGTTGGCGATGGCTTATTTCAAGAAAGACGACAGTACCAACGCTCTTTCACAGTTGGATGCCGGACTCAGCCGGTACCCTGGCAGCCCCTATTTGAGCGATCTAAAGGGAATAGTGCTGATCGCAGGTGGGCAATACTCTCGCGCCAGCGAAGTATTGTTACCGGCCTTTGTTTCCGCGATGGACACCACCGATCCTAAGGCCTTCAGTGGATGGGGGTATGTGTGGAATGGAGTTGATGCAGGCTTGGGCTGGAACCTGGCACTTAGCCGGTACTATGCGGGCCAATATCCGCAGGCTTTGGAGAGCGCACGGCAACTGGTTGCTCTGCACGATCTGGGGAATGTGTGCGTCAATCCCGAGCTTGATCCAGGGACAAAAAAACAGTGCACGGAAATGGCCGAACACAGTAAGGAGATTAATAGAATTGATGGCCACGATGTGTCCTCTTTGCCTAACAGTGGTTTCGCAGTCAAACGCTTGCTTAAGGGGCCAGTCGGCTCGGTTGCGGAGATTTATCAGGGGAGTAAGAATCATAGGCTTCAGATCGTCCGTCAGGGAGTGCCGTTGACGAAAGACGACGCGGGCGACTTTGGCCTTCTGGCTCTCACGCTCCACGCGAACGGAGATCTTGAGCAGGCCCTCGCCATGGCCCAGAAAGCGATCGGTCTCGATCCCGGCAACTTCTGGGCGGAACTTTCCTATGGGCTGGTCCTTGAAGACACCAACCGTCTGGACGAAGCCTTGAAAGCGCTGGAGATTCCCACCACGGATCCCCCGGGATACTCTCTCAAGAGCCTTCGGAGGATTCATCTCGCCGTTCTCTATGCCCGGAAGGGCGATATGGCCAAGGCACAAGAGCTCTATCTCGCCGCTGCGTTCGACCCCAACTGCCTGCCAGTGGCAAAAGAAAAGGAAGCATTCATGGCGCTGGTCCAGCCCATGGTGGATGCTCACCTGGCAAAGGCGAAGCAGTTGGACGCCCAGGGGAAGTATGCCGAGAGCTTGCCGGAATATGCCCAGGCGCTCAGCTTTGCCGCCAACGAGCAGGAAGCGACCACGTTGCGCGCCGCGATGTTTGCCGCCTCCGGGAAAATGCCGACGCCTCCCGAGATGCCGGATGAAGCTCGCCGGCACGTTGTGCGCGGGGAACTGCTGTTAAACCAGGGGATGATGGAACGCGCGTTAGTTGAGTTCAACGAGGCGCTGCGCATAGCCCCCTACATGCCCAAGCTCTACTACAACACGGCGCTGATCTACGGAGAACTGAAGCAATACGACCAGGCCATCCGCCAGATGCACCTCTACCTGACCGCTGCGCCAGAAGCTCCAGACGCCCAAACCGCGCAAGATCAGATCACCAAATGGGAGTTGCAACAAGAGATGAGTGGCAAGGGGTAAGGCAGTGTCGAAGCCTATCAATCGAGGATCTGCCAGAGATGGAAGGGGGGCCAGCTTGATGACACCTCTGTGGGTGAGATGACATGGTGCGGGTGGGTGGAGGCGGCGAAAGGCAACCACAGGTCCTTCGACTCGCTACGCTCGCCCAGGATGACAGTTCTGCGGGGGATGAAAGTTCTGTGGGGGATGACAGGTCTGTGAGGGAGTGGTTGTTCAGGGGCGTGAAGCGGATTTGCCTCCTTTCCATCCGGCTCAGCCAGATTCCATCCGGCTCTGCCGGGATTTAGGCGCCGAGTATCCGGCGGTCAGTATTTTGGCACCGCAGGGTCAACTTCGTCGGACCAGGCTAAGATTCCGCCGGCAAGATTGGTGACGTTGGGATAACCGGATTGCTTGAGAAACTCCGCAATTCGCTGGCTGCGGCCGCCGGCTTTGCAGTGGACAATGATCTCCTGGCTGCGGTCGATCTCCCCGATGCGCTGGGGAACTTCGTTCTGCGGAATCAGCTTGCCGCCGATATTTGCGATCTGGTATTCGAACGGTTCGCGAACATCGAGAATAAAGAGGTTCTCACCGGCATCCATGCGCCGCTTGAGATCCTTCACGCTCAGTTGTGGGATTCCGTTTTTCACGGCCTTTGGCACATCACTTGCGGATTCGAGACCGCAGAACTGTTGGTAGTCAATCAGTTGGGTGACCGTCGGGTGAGTTCCGCATACCGGGCATTCGGGATTCTTGCGCAGCCTGAGTTCGCGAAAGCGCATCTTGAGCGCATCCACGAGGAGCAAGCGGCCGATCAGAGGTTTGCCAACGCCGAGGATGAGCTTGATTGCCTCGGTTGCCTGAATCACGCCAATGAGTCCGGGTAGAATGCCGAGAACGCCGCCCTCAGCGCAACTGGGCACGAGGCCTGGCGGCGGCGGCTCGGGATAAAGGCAGCGGTAGCAGGGGCCATCCTTCGCGCCAAAGACGCTGGCTTGACCCTCAAAACGGAAGATCGATCCATACGCATTCGGCTTGCCCAACAGCACGCATGCATCATTGACCAGATAGCGCGTGGGAAAGTTATCGGTGCCGTCGGCAACGACATCGTAGTCCTTGAGGATATCGAGGGCGTTTGCGCTCGAAAGCAGCGTGTCGTGCTTCACGACGTTGAGGGCGGGATTGAGAGCCTTGAGCTTCTCTTCGGCCGAGTCCAATTTCTTACGGCCGATATCCGCGGTTGAGTGGATAATTTGTCGCTGCAAATTGCTGGCGTCGACAACGTCGAAGTCCACAAGGCCCAGAGTGCCGACACCGGCCGCTGCCAGATAAAGGGCGAGCGGCGAACCAAGCCCGCCGGTCCCAACGCATAGCACGCGCGCAGCCTTCAGCTTACGCTGGCCTTCTACGCCGACCTCCGGAAGAATCAGGTGGCGCGAATAGCGGGAGAGATCGTCTTGAGTCAGTTCGGGTAGCTCTGTTGGCAGGGTGGCTGCAGTCATAATCCCTCATTCATAGAGATGATTCACTTCGCTCGGCGATTCGGCGTCGAATTCCCGTCCGTTAACGTGGCTGGCACCCGCCGGCAATAGAAGGAATGATGGAGAGCGTGTCGGCGGGCGAAACCTCCGTAGCCTCCTTCGCCGGCAGGTAGCGCACATCCTCGTCATTTAGGTAAATGTTCACAAAAGCGCGCACTTTGCCCTCGCTCGTGAACAAATGCTTGCGCAAGCCGGGATACGCCAGAATTAGTTCATCGAGCGCGCCCGCGATGGTTGCAGCGTTCACCTCTACTGCGTCCTTGCCCGCCGTAAAGGTGCGCAGAGGCGTGGGGATGAAAATCGTCATTTTCTTCAATTCCTCTCTCAAATATTCTCTGACTTTTTTCGAATTCCCATCAACGCCTTGCTAGCTCGCCGAATCCTTCACTGCGATGAGCTCCGGTTCGAATCGCTTGTTCTCCTCGGTGTCCCCAGCCAGCCGAAATGAGTTGGTCGCTACTGCTTTGCCGTTCGCCACCGCGGTGATGACATAAGAACAACCCAGCCAGTGTGCTTCGGCAAGGTCTGTCTCGGACCATTGTGTGGGATGGTCTGGATGAGAATGATAAAACCCGGCAATGCTCAGTCCCCTGCGCCGGGATTCTCGCTCGATCTTCACCAGTTCCGCCGGGGAGATTTCATACCGGTTGTGCGCCGAGTCGGTGCGCGTATTGCCGGCTCTGATCGCTGCTTCAATCCACCAACCGTCGGGCGTCGAGCGCCCCAGCAATGCGCCGCAACATTCGTGCGGATAAGTTTCCTCGCCGTGCGCCCGTATCGTATCGTAAACCGCCCTGCTCAGCCGCAGTTCGCTCAATGCTCCTCCCAGAACCGCTCGCTCAGATACCTGTCTGCTGAATCCGGAAGTACCGTGACGATCACCGCGACCCGTCCGCTTGCGGACTCTTCGCGGGCTATCTCCATGGAGGCGACAACAGCAGCCGCGGAGGAGATGCCCACCAACAGACCCTCTTCGCGGGCAAGCTGCTTCGCCATTGCGTATGCGGCTTCGGTTTCCACCGTCAATTGGCGATCGGCAAGATGTGGATCGTAGATGGCCGGCACAATCGACGTAGCCATATGCTTGAGCCCTTCCAGTCCGTGAAAGGGCGAATCCGGCTGGAAGCTGATGCACTGAACGGCTGGATTCAGTTCCTTGAGCCTTCGACTGGTGCCCACGAAGGTGCCGCTGGTCCCCAGGCCCGCGACAAAATGAGTCACGCGGCCCTCGGTCTGCCGCCAAATCTCGGGCCCTGTGCCTTCATAGTGAGCCTTCCAGTTGGCGTCGTTCGAGTATTGATCCACATAGCAAAAACGCTCCGGGTCGTTGCCGGCCAGCTCAAGCGCGCGGCGAATGGCTCCATCGGAACCCTGGCCGGGATCGGTCCAATCCACCTGCGCTCCGTAGGCCTTGAGGATGCGTTTTCGCTCCGGGGAAACATTGGAGGGCATTGCCAGCCGCACAGGAAACCCCTGCGCCGCACCCAACATGGCAAGCGCAATCCCAGTATTGCCGCTGCTTGCGTCCAGCAGTGTCTTCTCCGGTCCAAGTCTTCCCTGTGCCCGCGCCTTGCGGACCATTGCCCACGCGGCACGATCCTTGACGCTGCCGCTCGGATTCAGCCATTCGGCCTTGGCGAGCAACACAGCTCCTTCAAGACCGCGAACGGCCTTGTCCAGGCGAACGAGCGGAGTTTTGCCGATCCGCGCAGTTACAGATAAGCCGAGGTCAACCTCCGCGCATTCAGTTCGCATCGCCGATTGCCGCCGCTTTTCATTCATGAGATTGAAGCCACTGCCAGTGCAAAGGGTGGATCAGGTGCGAACTCGCGCCTGGCCATCTTTAACGCTTATCCCGATAGAATTGAGGAGCCTGAAGGATCAGTTGGAGAATTGTGTTCCCGCCACGGCGCTCAACTCCACGGGACAAGCCCGAAAGGAGCGACAACAACAGCATGGACACACACAATGCATGGGGAAAGTATAGAAGAGCGTGGAAGCCCGGTCAATTCCGCAACCCGCCAATTCGCAGCGAGCAGACATTTGCTCTTCACGCAGAGCCCCCCATCGGTATGTTCCTCTAATTGTTTCGCTTGCCGCCAATTCGGGATTCATTCGGCGATGTTTTTGACGTGATTTTGGGGTACTAGAGCTTCTAAGAAAGCTCCAACCTCGCAAACGGGCGACTCGAGATTACTGCACCGAACTCAAGAGAATCTGATACGTTTTCTCCAGGTACTTGCGATCTGCGGCTGCCACGGTTGTGATCTAAATCACCGTGACGACGCGCCCGATGTGGGATGCTGACACTTGAGAAGGGGTCTAAAGACCATGAATTGGGGTAGAAAAGGCGCGTTGCTGATGTTAGCGGTTGTGGTCTTCTGGGCCGCAATGCCGGCGTCCGCCTGCCTGCTCGGCTCCCGCTCAGCGGCCTTGCCCGATTGCTGTCACACGACGGCGCACGGATGTGACCCGCTTGGGATGTCCGCAACCAGCCCATGCTGCCAGTTCCACGGGGAGAACCCGGCTGTTACTCCAGCGCCCCAGTACGCCACAGAGCATGTGCAGAAACTCGTCTTGACGCCGCATCTGCCTGATATGCGATTGCCCGTCTTTCGTAGCTCCTGGTACGGAAACACGGTTGCAACGCCGCCGCCGCAGTTTCCGCCGGGCGGCGCCTTCGCACTCCGAATCTAGAACTCCTTCCTTCGCAGGCTGAACCTGGGCCTTCGTGCGAACTCGCACGCCTATGCGAGTGCGCCGCCAGGCTCGAGCACCCAATCTCCTTTGGAGGGAGTCATGAAATCTTTTCTTGCTGCACTTTGTGTTCTTGCAGTCGTCGGGTCCGCCGGTATTTTTCGCGCGCAGACACCTGTGGGGAGCGACGGACTGGCGAGCCTTGCGGTCCTGATCGGAGGGCAAGACGGGGAACACCACGAGGCCGAGGATTCCGGGCCGGCTCTGACGCTCGATGAAGCCGAACGGATTGCGCTTGCCACGAATCCCGAGATCGAAGTAGCAGCCAGGCGCATTGCTGTTGCCCAGGCGCATGTTCCCGCGGCCGGCGCGCTCGACGATCCAATGGCGATGTACCGCGGTTGGGGAGTTCCGCTGAATCAACCATGGAATTACAACCAGGCCCAGAACATGTTCAGCATCAGCCAGACGTTTCCCGGCCGGGGAAAGCTGGCGTTGCGCACCAGCGTCGCCGAGTCCAGCGTGGATGAGGCGAAGGCCGATCTGGAGCAGGTGCGGCTGGACGTTCGGGTGCGCGTGCACAAGGCCTTCGACGACCTGTTGCTCGCCGACGATGAGATGCAGATTCACCATCAGCATGAGGCCATTGCGCGCCAGGCTATTGAAGAGGAGCGAATCAAGTACACCACCGGAAAGGTGCCGCAACAGGACATTCTGAAGGCGCAGGTGGCGCTTACGCAGTTGGCCGAGCACATGATCCGATTCGACCATGACGCCGAACTGGCGCGGGCCCGTCTGAACACGCTGTTAGGGCGCAAACCCGGATCGCCGCTCAGTGTAGCTGGTGAGCATGCCGTGCTTGGCACGCTACCTCAGGCTGAGAGTCTGGACGATCTGGCCCTGGGCTCGCGGCCCGATCTGCTCGCAGCCCAGCAAGCCGCGGAGCGCAGCCACAAAGAGCAAGCGCTGGCAAAGAAGGCTTACGTGCCAGACTTCACGGTGTCAGCGGGTTACATGATCCAACAGCCGGGTTCCTTCGCCCGCAACGCCTACATGGTTGAGGGCTCGATGAACCTGCCCTGGCTGAATCATCGCAAGCACGATGCGGAGATTGCGGAGGCAACGGTCGAAGAGACCGAACAGGATGCCGAGTTGACTGAGATGCGCAATGCCGCGTTCGGACAGATCCAGGAAGCACTGGTCGAGGCAGAAGCTGCGCAAACGCTGGCGCATATGTATCACGACCAGCTCCGGCCCCAGGCCGAAACCACACTCCAGTCAAGCGTCATTGCATATGAGAACGACAAGACGGAGCTACTCGATCTGCTCGACAGCCAGATGGCGGTGGTCAACATCGACCTTGCTTGGCTACAGGCGGTTGGCGATTTTGACGCGCGCCTGGCCGATCTCGAACTTGCCACAGGCACCCCAATAAAACCGTCGGATTCCCCGGCAACGGAGGTGAAACCATGAAGACACGCAGTTATCAGCTTGCATTGGCGGCAACAGTTGGCGTTTGTGTATTGCTTGCAGGCGCTCTTGGATATGTGCTCCTGCCTCGGTATCGCGCCGCTACTCAGGCGGCTTCGCAAGACCCGGTGGTGGCGCGTGGTCCGGCCATGACTGCGCAGCCAACGCCTCCCTCCGGAGCTGCGCCCAATGCCGATCCCGGCCTTGCGCCGTTGCAGTTATCGCCCAAAAGAATGCAGGAAATCGGCGTTACATCGGCGACCGCGGAATTGAAGGATGTGAGCGACGATTTGAGCGTCCCTGGAAATGTCGACATCGATGAAGAGCGGCTTTCGTATGTGCAGACCCGCTTTCCCGGCTGGATTCAAGACGTCCAGGCGAACGCGACCTACCAGTATGTGCGCAAGGGACAGCGGCTATTCACCATGTACAGCCCGGACATCGTCAGCAGCGAACAGGAGTATCTGCTGGCGCGCCAGAACAAGACGGCATTTTCGCAGGATGCGCACAATATGGGGACACAGGAAGACGGCTGGCTGCAGAAGGCGGCCGAAGAGCGTCTGCGGCAATTCGGCGTGCCGGCCCAGGCGATCGCCGATCTTGAACAGAGTGGCAAGGTGCAGCGCAACATCGCCGTCGAATCGCCCGCCTCGGGCTACATTACCGAACGCGACGCGTTGCCGAATGAGTATGTGCAGCCGGAAACAAAACTTTACACGATTGCCGATCTCTCCACGGTGTGGGTGTATGCCAATGTGTTTCAGAACGACATTGGCAAGCTGAAACCGGGCGACCCTGCGCAAGTTACGGTGGATGCCTATCCGGGACGCCACTTCAACGGCCGCATCGATCAGATTCTGCCGCAGGTGGACATGACAACGCGCACCGTGCGCGTGCGCCTTGTCTTCAGCAATCCCGGCGTCATTCTCAAGCCGGGGATGTATGTGAATGTCGCCATCTCAGTTCGGCTGGGGCGGCAGATCGTAATACCGGCCTCGGCGGTTCTGCAGACGGGCACGCGGGCGGTCGCGTTTGTCGATCACGGAAACGGCAGCCTTGAGCCGCGCGCCATTGAGATAGGAACCCAACTTGACGATTCAGTCGTCGTTCTAAGTGGGCTGAAGGCCGGCGAGAAAGTCGTCAGCTCGGCCAACTTTCTTGTGGACTCCGAAGCTCAACTGCAGGCGGCTATGGGCGCATTTACGCCTGCTACGCCGCAGCCGGCTGCCAGCTCAGCACCTGCCACGCAAATAGAAGTCGATTTCAGTACCGATCCTTCTCCACCGCGTAAAGGGGCAAACACGGTCCACGTGAAACTGACCGGCTCTGACGGAAAGCCGGCGCCAGGCGCGCAGGTAACTGCAACTTTCTTCATGCCGGCGATGCCCGCGATGGGAATGGCTGCTGAGCGCGACGCGGCCACTCTCTCCGATAAGGGCAATGGGCTCTATGAAGGCTCAGTACAACTGTCGACGGGTGGCACGTGGCAGGTGACCGTAACCGTCCAGCGCGGCGGCCAGACGGTGGGCACAAAGCAACTGAGCCTCAGCGCCACGGGAGGCATGTGATGATTTCACGCATCATCGCGTGGTGTGCGCGCAATCCCTTCCTGGTTTTCACGGGGGCCATTCTGCTGGTCGTGACGGGCTATTGGTGCATGCAGCGAGTGCCGCTGGACGCACTGCCCGACATCAGCGACGTGCAGGTGATTATTCATACGCAGTGGGAGGGCGAGCCACCGAATGTGATTGAAGACCAGGTTACCTACCCAATCGTGACCGCTCTGCTGGCGGCTCCGCGCGTGAAGAACGTGCGCGCCCAAACCATGTTCGGCGACTCCTATGTCTTCGTCGTTTTTCAGGACGATACCGACCTCTACTGGGCGCGATCTCGCGTAACGGAGTACCTGCAGCAGATCGCAGGGCGATTGCCTGCGGACGTGCATCCGGCTATCGGTCCCGATGCAACCGGTGCCGGCTGGGTCTATGAGTATGCAGTCATCGATCGCAGCCACACCAAGAGCCTGGCCGATCTGCGGGCGCTGCAGGATTGGTATCTGCGCTATCAGCTTGAAACCGTGCCCGGCGTGGCGGAGGTAGCCAGCATCGGCGGCTTTGTGCGCCAGTATCAAGTGAACCTCGACCCCAACAAGCTCTTCTCCTACGGCATCTCCGCCGCCACCGTGATTGACAAGGTGAGGCAGAGCACGAATGAGGTTGGTGGAGACGTGCTGGAGATGAGCGGAGCCGAGTATATGGTCCGCGGCCTCGGCTACTTTCATTCGCTCGCAGATCTTGAAAATGTTCCTGTCGCGACCAAGAACGGCACACCCGTGTTGGTGCGGGACCTGGGCACAGTTTCATTTGGGCCTGACGAGCGGCGCGGCGCGGCCGACTGGCAGGGCCAGGGTGAAGCCGTAGGGGGCATCGTGGTGATGCGCTACGGCCTGAACGCTCTGAATGTAATCGACGGCGTAAAAGCAAAGTTCAAGGAGATAGCGCCATCTCTCCCGGCAGGTGTCGAGATCGTAACCGGCTACGACCGCTCCTGGCTAATCAACCAGTCGATCCACACATTGAAGCGGGACCTCATTGCGGAAGCTATCATTGTCAGCTTCGTCAGCATTGCCTTCCTCTTCCACTTCCGTTCCGCGCTCGTCCCCATTCTGACGCTCCCAATAGCGGTGCTGGCAGCATTCATTCCGATGTACTATCTGCACGTCAGCTCCAACATCATGTCGCTTGGCGGACTGGCTCTGGCCGTCGGTGTGCTGATCGACGCCGCGATTGTGATGGTCGAGAACGGATACCGCCATCTGGCTGAGCGCAACGATGTTCCGGACGAAAAGGAGCGGCGGTTAATTCTCGTGCGCTCGGCGCAGCAGGTCGGGCCGGCACTTTTCTATTCCCTCATCATTATTGTCGTGTCGTTTCTGCCAGTGTTCCTGCTTGAGGCGCAGGAAGGCCGCATGTTCCGCCCTCTGGCATGGACAAAGACACTGTCACTCATCTTTTCCTCGCTGCTTTCCATTACACTCGTCCCAGCGCTCATGCCACTCTGCTTGCGCGGCAAACTGCGCAGGGAGTCAAAGAACCCCGCCGCCCGCGTGACTCAGGCCATCTATCTTCCCGTGCTGCGTTGGAGCCTGAAACATTGGAAGCTCGTCATCGCGCTGAATCTGGCCTTTCTTGGTGCGACGATTCCGCTTTATTTCCGGCTCGGAAGCCAATTCATGCCCGCGCTGTATGAGGGGTCGGCTCTCTACATGCCGAGCGCGCTGCCGGGCATCTCGATCACGCAGGCGGTCACGCTCATGCAGGAGCAGGACCGCATCATCCGCTCATTTCCTGAAGTCTCAACGGTGTTCGGTACCGTGGGCCGCTCCGATAGCGCCACCGACAACGCGCCGCTCGATATGTACGACACCACCATCATGCTCAAGCCGCGCGAACAGTGGCGGCCCGGCATGACCTACGAAAAGCTGATCCATGATATGGATGAGAAGCTTCAGTTCCCTGGCCTGACGAATACCTGGACGATGCCGGTTGAGAACCGGCTCGATATGGAGTTGACCGGAATCAAGACCGCGGTGGGGATCAAGATCCAAGGTCGCGATCTGTCGCAAATCGAGGATATTGGAGCTCGCATGCAGCAGATTCTTGCGGGCATGCCGGAGACCAACTCGGTTTTTGCCGAACGTGTTGCGCAGGGGTTCTATCTGAATGTGGAAGTGAACCGGCCAGAAGCCGCGCGCTACGGCCTCACCGTGGCTGACGTTCAGCAGGTCATCACGTCGGAGATCGGCGGAGAGGACATTGCGCAGAATGTGGAAGGCCGCGAGCGTTTTCCGATCTCCGTGCGTTATCAACGCAGCTTCCGAGATCATCCTGAAGCCCTGTCGCAGGCGCTGATTCCGACTCCTTCCGGCGGGCAGATTCCGATTAACGAAGTGGCTCGCGTGTTCTACTCGCGCGGCCCTGCCATGATCCGCGACGAAGACGGAGCGTTGACGGGCTATGTTTATCTCAATCTGAACACGCACAATTACGGCGGCTTTGTGAACGACGCGGAGAAGTTGATCAACCAGAAGCTCGCGCTGCCAGCGGGATATACCTGGCGCTGGGCTGGAGAATATGAGTTCGAAATGCGCGCCAAACAGCGGCTCAAGATTATCCTCCCCATCGTCTTCTTCGTAATCTTCATGCTGCTCTATCTGGTCTTCAAATCTGCCGCCGAAGCGGCAGTGCTCATCTTTCCCACTCTCTACGCCATGTCAGGAGGCCTGCTGCTGCAATGGGCGCTCGGCTATAACTTCAGCGTTGCCGTTTGGGTCGGCTATATCGCGCTCTTCGGCATTGCAGTGGAGACAGGTGTCGTGATGGTGGTTTATCTGGATGAAGCTTTCAAGCAGCGGCTAGCGGAGGATGCGCCCATGACGGAAGACGGACTGTTGCAGGCTGTCATCGATGGCGCGGTCCAGCGGCTGCGGCCCAAGCTGATGACCGTGACTGCGGTCATCCTGAGCCTCGCGCCGATCCTATGGGAAACCGGCATTGGTTCTGACGTGATGAAGCCGATTGCCGCGCCCATCGTCGGCGGAATGATTACTTCGACGATCCACGTCCTGATTCTCGTTCCGGTGTTCTTTTTGCTCATCAAGCGCAGAGCATTGCGGCGAGGACGACTCAGCGCTGCTCCGTCGGCAAGTTAGCGGAGTTGGCGGAGTTAGCGGAGTTGGCGGAGTTAACAACTCAGCGAGTCGGCGAGTCAGCAAATCAGCAAAACAGTGAGTCAGAAATTTAGCAATTTGGCGAAAAAAAGAACCCCTACGCGAGAGCTCAAAACCAAGAGCGAAAAATACAAAACTGCGATGAAGAGCGGCAAAACACAAAACTGTGAAACTGTGAAACTGTGAAACTGTGGAACGAGTGTCTGTAGGCCTATGATTCTAAAGGCTCCACAGTTT
>PLGG01000082.1 GCA_003138515.1 Acidobacteriaceae bacterium
AGTTTCACAGTTTCACAGTTTCGTTTTTCGTCGTTCTTGATTTCTGCTGAAGATTGGATTTTGTTTGGCTCTTTCGCGCGGCGAAATGCGCATTTCAGCCTCAGCTCTCGAGCGTCACGAACTTCGCATTCTTTTGCGCCTTGAGCACCAATTCCGCGGCCAGCAGCGCTTCGTCCTGGTTCTGCGCAGTGTGCGTGCGGTTCACAATGTCGGCCACAAACTGCGGCCCGAACGGCAGCGGCATGGCGCTGCAGTCGATAAAGCGCGCCTGTTTGCTGTCGACCACGAACAGATTGTTGCCCTGGTGGCTGACGCCGACGTTGGTGTACTTGCGCACTTCCATATAGCCGTCGGTGCCAAGAATGAAGAGCCGTCCGTCGCCCCAGGTTCCCAGGCCGTCCGGAGTGAACCAGTCGAGGCGCACATAGCCGAATCCTCGGTTGCCGCGCAGGACCATGTCGCCAAAGTCCTGGAAGCGCGGGTATTTGGGATGGCGAACATTGGCGATTTGCGATTCGACAACCTCCGCCTCTGTCGAACCTGTGTAGAACAGGAACTGGTCCACCTGGTGCGAGCCAATGTCGCACAGAATTCCACCGTACTGATCCGGGTTCCAGAACCAGTCAGGCCGCGGATTTGCTCCGCCTGCATCGCCGCTGCCACCCTGGGCGATCTGGTGCGGAGCAATATTGATGGTCTGGATCACCTTGCCTATCGCGCCCTGACGAACGAAATCGCCCGCGTAGACGGCCGCCTTCACTTCGAGCAGCTCGCTGTACATGATGGCGTAAATGCGCTTGGTTTCGGCGACAGTTTTGCGCACCTCCGCCAGTTGCTCGAGCGTCGTGAGCCCAGGTTTGTCGGAGAGAAAGTCCTTGCCGCGCTTCATGGCGCGCACGGCGATCCCCGCACGCTCGCTGGCGACTTGCGACGTGAGAACCAACTGCACCGACGGATCGTCGATGATTTCGTCCTGCGAGGCGACGATCTTCACATCGGGATACCGCTTCCGAAAGGCCGCGAGCTTATCCTCTTCGCCGCCCCATGCAGCCACCAACTCACCGCCGCCGCGCTGAACAGCGCCGATCATGCCATTAATGTGGTCATGACTCATGCCGCAAACGGCAAACTTGATGTGAAACTTAGGCGCTTCCTCGGTCTGCGCAGGCGCGACCGCGTCTTCGATGATGCGCGCCGATCCGCCGCCAAACGCCATTGCGCTCTCGGGCAGTCCGGCCATCATTGCCGCCGAGCCGAGCGAACCCACCAGTCCAGCTTGCTTTAAGAATTCGCGCCGCTGCGTTAAACTCGTCGTCATTTCTCCTCCGCTTTATCAAATTGGGTGCATGGTGTCCGCAGCGGTTCCCGTTGCTCTGACAAGGTGAAGAGGTCCACGATTTGGACCCTCTGCAGCCGCCGTTGCGCTTGCGCTCATTGATCATAGTCGCCTGGATGGGCGAGAGGGAATTGCTGGCGGCAGCGCAGTCACGGCAGTCTCACGCCTCTTTTCTAATGGCGCTCAAACGAATTCGGCGAGAAGACTCAATGACACGGAAACGCGCTCTGCGAGAATAGAACTTCATGCTCTCACTCCAAAATGCCGGTAAGAGGTTTGGGCCGAGGGTCCTGTTTCTCGAGGCCGACTGGCTGATCCGCAACGATGAAAAGACCGCGCTCGTAGGCGCCAACGGCACGGGCAAATCCACGCTGATGAAGATCCTCTGCGGCCTGGAAACGCTGGACTATGGCACGCTCGAACAGACGCGCGGCATCAGCATCGGCTACCTTCCGCAGGAGGGATTGCAACTCGGGGGCAGGACGGTGTTCGAGGAGTGCCTCACAGTCTTCGATGAGCTCCACGAGATGGAGCGCGAGATTGATCAACTAGCCGGGCAACTGGCGGAGCTGAATCACGAAGGCGCGGAGTACCAATCCGCGGCCGAGCGTTATTCGCTGCTGCAGGACCGCTTTCACGCGCTCGACGGCTATGCGCTCGATGCGCAGGTCGGCAGCGTGCTTACGGGGCTGGGATTCGTCAAAGAGGATTGGGCGCGGCAGACGGATGAGTTCAGCGGCGGGTGGCAGATGCGCATTGCATTGGCCAAGCTGCTGCTCGCCAAGCCTAATCTACTGCTTTTGGATGAGCCCACAAATCATTTGGATCTTGAAACGCGCAACTGGCTCGAGGACTATCTCAGGAACTACCCGTTCGGGTACATCCTCATCTCGCACGACCGCTACTTTCTCGACGTCACCATCGACCGCACAGTGGAAATCTGGAACAAGCGCCTGACAATCTATCAGGGAAACTACACAAAATACCTGAGGCAGAAGGATGAGCGGCGCGAGCAACTGATGGCCGCCTACCGCAACCAGAAGGAGCGGATCGAGCATCTTGAGGCCTTCATTAACCGGTTCAGGTATCAGGCCACCAAGGCTAGGCAGGTGCAGTCGCGCATCAAGGAGCTCGAAAAGATCGAGCGGATAGAGGTTCCCGAGGAAGAGGCGGTGATTCACTTCAAGTTTCCTCAACCGCCTCCGTCGGGCCGCATGGTTGCCGAGGCCGAGGGACTGGCGAAGGGCTACGGGCCAAAGCAGGTATTCGAAGGCGCGCGCCTCACCATCGAGCGCGGCGACCGCGTGGCGCTGGTGGGCGTGAATGGCGCGGGCAAGTCCACGCTGATTAAATTGCTCACCGGCGAGGCGGCGCCCACCGCCGGCACGATCCGCCTCGGCCACAACGTCATTGCCGAGTACTTTGCGCAGGATCAATACAAGGTGCTCGACCCCGAAGTGCGCATGCTCGACGACATGAGCCGCGCAGCCCGGCGCGTGCGGGAGGTTGAGCTTCGTTCGCTGCTGGGTTGCTTTCTCTTTTCCGGCGACGACGTTTTCAAGCCGCTGGGCGTGCTCTCGGGCGGCGAACGCAACCGCTACGCGCTGGCGCGGATTTTAGTCTCGCCCGCAAACTTCCTTTTGCTCGACGAGCCGACCAACCACCTGGACATGCGCGCCAAAGATGTGCTGCTTGAGGCGCTGGCTAGCTACAGCGGCACCGTGATCTTCGTCTCGCACGACCGCTACTTCATCGATCGCCTGGCCACTCGAGTGCTCGAAATCGAAGGCGGCGCGGTGACGGCGTACGAAGGGAACTATGAGGACTACCTGCGACGCAAATCGGCGCTGACGGCGCCTACGTCCGCTCCAGCGCCGGCTCCGCAATACGAAAAACCCGCCGAAAAGCCCAGATTGATTGGAAATACGATCATCATTGAGGGCGGCTTCGAGGCGTTCGACGACGCGACATCGACGCTGACCCCCCGGGCTCGCCGCCTGAATCCCATCAAGCAGAAGCAGATGGCGGAGCGATGCGCCTTTCTGGAAGAAGAGATTCCGCGCATCGAAAGCGCGATTGCGCACTCGGAAGACCAGTTGGCTGTTTATCTCTCCGCGGCAGAAACCCAGCGCCTCACTGTGCTCGCCGCGGAACTCCGCGCGCAACTCGCCGCGCTCACCGCTGAGTGGGAGGAGCTAACGGCGCAGTTGGAAGGCCAGACAACCTGATCCCGGGTCGAACCCCGAATTCGGTCGTGCATAATCGAAATACGATGGCTCTTTTGTGGAATCCCGAGAGCTGGTCGCAACGGCTAGCCGAGCTTGAGGCGCAGACTGGCGACCTGAAGGAGGCGCCGCTGCGCCGCGACGTGCGCTCGCTGGGCACGCTACTGGGCGTGGTGCTGCGGGAGCAGGCCGGCGACGAGCTTTTCGCGCAGGTTGAGGCACTGCGGCAGGGCACCATCCGCCGCCGCGACGCCGACGCACACGGAAAAGCCGAAGAGGCTGCACGCCACGACTCCGCGGCGATGGAATTGGTGCACTCGCTGCCCATAGAGCGCGCCATTTTGCTCACGCGGGCGTTTGCCTTCTACTTCGAGCTCATCAACCTGGCTGAGACCAACCATCGCAAACGGCGTCGCGTTGCCCTGCGCCTCAGCGGCCAGGCCGGCCGGCAACGCGGCTCGCTCGCAGGCACGTTAAGCGAAATGCGCCGCGTGGGAATTGGCGCTGAGGAGGCGCTGAACTGGTTGCGCCGCGTGCTTATCGTGCCTGTGTTCACAGCGCATCCCACTGAGGCGGCGCGTCGCACGGTGATGTTCAAGCGCCGGCGTATCGGCGAATTTCTTGAGGCGCTCGATCGCATTCCGCTGCCCGCACAGGACATGGAGCGGCTGGAGGAATTGGTGCTGGCCGAAATTACCGGCCTCTGGCAGACCGACGAGGTGCGCTCGCGCCGGCCGACTGTCTACGACGAAGTGAAGATGGGACTCGATTATTACGATGTCTCCATTTTCGAGACACTGCCCGAGCTCTACCGCGAGATATCAGCGGCGTTGATGGCGGCATACGATCTCGAGATTGAGCCTCTGGAGCTCCCGCTGGTGTTGCGCTTCGGCTCGTGGATCGGCGGCGACCGCGACGGCAATCCTTTTGTCACCCCTGAAGTGACGCGCGCTGCCTTGCAGCTAGCGCGCGGGCATCTGCTGCTTTATTACCAGCGCCAGCTCGACGGCATCATCGATTTGCTGACGACAAGTGCGCAGCAGCGGGCGGTGAGCGAGGCGCTGCTCGAGCGTTTGCGGGCTTACGTAGCGCAGGTGCATACGCCGGAGGCGCAGGTCTTCGGCTCGCAATACGAGTTCGAGTATTATCGCCGCTTCGTAATCTGCCTCAAAGCTCGTATCCAGCGCACGCTGGAACGGGCAAGCGAAGGGATGAGCATGGGCGGAGCACTGCCCGTGACGCCTTTCACGCTGGCGCGTGGCCACGACAAACTCACTCAGGCACTGCCCGCCTACTGCTCGGTTCAGGATCTTCTAGACGATCTTGAAACGCTGCGCCGATCGCTGGCCGAGCATGAGGGCATCCGCATTGCGCGCACGCTCATCGATCCGCTCATCCTCCAGGTGCGCACTTTCGGCCTGCATCTACACGCGCTCGATATCCGCCAGCACGCGCGCATTCACGCGGCTGCGTTGCGCGAGGCCATCAGCGACACCATCGCTCCTGCGCTGCAGAGCGGGCTCTCTCAGGAAACGGCCAGCGTGTTGGAGACGTTTCGCGTGGTGGCCGAGGTGAAAGGTGGATGCTCGCCGGAGGCGGTTCGCCAGTATGTGATCAGCGGGGCATCGTCGGTTGAAGATGTGCTGGCCGTGATTCGCCTGGCGCGGCTGGGCGGCGTAGCAGTGGAGGGCGCGGGCCCTGACGCGAGACTCGACGCGGGCCGCGATCCCGGCCTGATGCCGGTGCCGCTCTTCGAGTCCATCGAAGATTTGCGCAACGCGCCGTCGATTTGCCGCGAGCTCTGGGGCCGGCCCGACTACCGGCGGCTCCTCGAGTCCTGGGGAAACTGGCAGGAGATCATGCTCGGCTACTCCGACTCGAACAAGGACGGCGGAATGCTGACCTCGACGTGGGAGATCTTCCGCGCGCATCGCGATCTGCACGTGGTGGCGCGCGAAGCCGGTCTGAAGCTGCGCATCTTCCATGGGCGCGGCGGCACGGTGGGCCGCGGCGGTGGGCCAACCCATCGCGCCATCTTCGCCCAGCCATTCGACTCCTTCGATGGCCAGTTGCGCATCACCGAGCAGGGCGAGGTGTTGAACTTCAAATACGCTGACGAGGTGCTGGCCGAGCGCAACCTCGAGCTGATGATTGCCGCGTCTCTTGACGCTTTGGCCCGGCCCAACGCGCGCGACCCGGAAGGCCACTTCACCGGCATCCTCAAGCCGGAGTGGGAGGCCGCGCTCGATGAGCTATCGAGCCTGGCATTCGGCTCCTACCGCGAGCACATTCTCGAAGACCCCGGCGTGATCACATACTTCGAACAGAGCACGCCTGTCGGGGAGCTGGAGAACGCCAAGATCGGTTCGCGTCCCGCGCGGCGCAGCGATTCGCCCAAGCTTTCGGATTTGCGCGCCATTCCGTGGGTCTTCGGCTGGACGCAGTCTCGGCTACTGGTGCCTGCGTGGTATGGCGTGGGTTTTGCCATCGACGAATATCTCGCGAAGTCCGGCGCGCTCGAACTGCTGCAAACGATGGCCAGGGAGTTTCCGCTGTTCATCGATTTGCTTCGGAACGTCGAAATGGCACTGGGCAAAGCCGACCTGGGCACGGCGCGGCTTTATTCCATGCTGGTAAAGGACGAGAAGTTGCGCGAGCGAATCTACGATATGTTCGAATCGGAGTTCCATCGCACGGTGCGCGGTGTACTCGCAGTCACGCGCCAGAAGGAACTGCTCCAGACGAACCAGGTGCTGGCTCATTCGATCAAGCTGCGCAACCCCTACGTCGATCCCATGCATTTGATCCAGGTGGATATGCTGCGCCGCAAGCGCGCCGGCGAAGACACCGCGGAAGTGAATCGCGCTATCGCCGCGACGATCAACGGCATTTCGGCGGGGCTGAGGAACACCGGCTGAGACAGAATGAGAGTTTTTATTTCAGAGCAAAACGAGTAACAATTCTTCTTGCATTCCAAGCGGAACGGATCGAGTCCTCAGCGCGTTGTTGTTCTCCAAGCTGGACATTTGCAAGAGTTTTCTATATACATATCATTCATATGGCTCAGTCGCACCATGCCGCCAGGCATCTCGGATGTTGTTGCTGCCGCTGACAGCACTCTCTTCCTGCGACTGAGAGTCCGCCTCGTCTCCACAATTTTTGGTGTTCGGCGTTTGTGTCTTTCGCCTGTGCGGAAGCGCAAGCATCACGCCATCGTTTTCTGCTGAAGCGGATTGTTCCGTCGCATTTTCTCTTCATTTCAACTCATTGCAAGCAAGGAGAAATGATTCTATGCGTACGTTCTTATCCGCTTTTCATTCGTCCGTATCCGCAAGCCGATGGGCAACGCCCATCTTGCTTTTTGTCCTCTTCTTCGCCGTGCACACATCGGCGGCGCAGAATCTGGGCTATGAAGGACCCACGGGAGTCTTTGTCACTCCCCTGGCCGCAACCGCCGCCTCGCCGGCCCACGGCGCCGGCCACCCAGTGATTGCCTACCATGTAGTGGCCGGGGGGCCGGTGATCGGCACCTTCAATACCGTTTCGTTTACCGAAGGCTTCGCCAAGCGTTTCGAGATCGGCTACACGCGCGAAGATCATGCCGCCGGCGATACGGCCGGACTGAGCCCGCTGTGGACCGACGGCCTGAACATCTTCCATGCCAAAGCCGTTGTCGTGCCGGAGAACGCGGGAAAAACCAAGTGGGTCCCAGCCATTGCCATCGGCGGAATCGCGCGCACCAACGACAGCAATGTTGGCGACGGCGCGAACGGGCAGACCAAGACCAACGGCGACATTTACCTGGTGGCAACCAAGATTGTCACTCAAACCAAGGAGGTTCCACTGGTGCTTAGCGCCGGTGTGCGCGGCACAAACGCTTCGCTATGGGGACTCGGCGGCAATGCACCCGATTTTGAGGCGCGCGCCTTTGGTGCGCTGGGCTTCGTCTTTACCGGTCCGGGCAAGAGCACCATCATCCTGGCCTCTGAAGCCGCGCAGCAACCGCAGCGGATCAAGTTCACGAGCAGCTCCGGCGCAACGTCCTCGGCTTTGGACATTCCCACATCCATCGTTTACGCCATCCGCGTCGTTCCCTCGCCCAAACACAAACTCAACCTCGATGCCGGCATCCTGCAGGCTGCGGGCGTAGTAGCAACTAATCCCGGGCCGCCAGTTTCCTATGTGAACCTGAAGGCCCGGGCCCGCTTTGCTTTTGGAATCTCCTATGGTTTCTGACGACAGGAGTAACTGCCGGGAGCCGAAAGCCGCTCGCGGCGCATGTTTCCAATCATTTGCGGCGAATATCGGGCGGCGCTTGCCACATTCTGCCCGTTGGGTCTACGCTATTTGTATGCATCGATGTCGCTAACACCGTCCTGGTGCCAGCTCCGATGCCCTCGTGCGCTCGATTGCGCGCGTTTTTGCCACTGACAAGCTGCACCGTTCCCTTAGAATCCGTTCCACAAGCGATCCGGGCCCATGGCCCCGGAAAAAGGAGATCATCATGGCGCGCATTGCCGCGAATGTTACTGAATTGATTGGCCGCACACCTCTTGTACGGCTGAACCGTGTGGCAGCGGGATTGCCCGCTACCGTCGTCGCCAAGTTGGAAAGCCAGAACCCCGCATCGAGCGTGAAGGACCGCATCGGCTTCGCCATGATCGACGCCGCCGAGAAGGCGGGCAAGATCGCACCTGGCAAGACGATCCTGATCGAACCCACCAGCGGCAATACCGGCATCGCGCTGGCGTTCGTGGCCGCAGTCAAGGGCTACAAAATCATCCTGACGATGCCTGAGACCATGAGTCTGGAGCGCCGCGTGACGCTACTGGCCTACGGCGCCGAGATTGTGCTCACGCCAGGTCCGAACGGCATGAAAGGCGCGATTGCCAAGGCCAACGAGATCCTCGAGAAAACGCCCAACGGCTACATCCTGCAACAGTTCGATAATCCCGCCAACCCGGCCATCCACCTGAAGACAACTGGACCCGAGATCTGGGACGACACCGACGGCAAAGTCGACATCTTGATTTCCGGCATCGGAACCGGCGGCACCCTCACCGGGGTGGCCAACTACATCAAGCCCAAAAAGCCCACGTTCAAGGCCATTGCCGTCGAACCGACCGATAGCCCGGTACTCTCGGGTGGCAAGCCCGGCCCGCACAAGATCCAAGGCATCGGCGCGGGATTTGTGCCCAGCGTGCTCGACACCAAGCTCATCGACGAAGTGGTCCAGGTGACCAACGACGAGTCAGTGGAAACAGCGCGCCGGCTGGCAAAGGAAGAGGGGCTCTTTGTCGGAATCAGCTCGGGTGCGGCGGTTTCAGCGGCGCTCAAGGTGGCCGCACGGCCCGAGAATGCAGGCAAGCTGATCGTGGTTGTGCTGCCCGACTTCGGCGAGCGCTATCTGTCGAGCATCCTCTTTGAGCCGCTGCGCCAGCAGGCGTTGGCGTTGCAGGCCGAGCCGATCGCGGTGCCGGCGTAAGAAAGGCAGGGAATTTGCCACCCCAGCGGGCACAGATCGCCCGCCGGGGATCCCGGCAGGGACCAAGGGGACGAGGGACCAAGGACTCCAGCCGCCCGATGGCTTGATGTTGGTTTCTTGTTTTCTTGTTCCCTCGGTCCCTTGTTCCCTCGGACCCTATGTCGTTCTTTGGCCGAATGCGCGACGAGATCAACTCCATCATGGAGCGCGATCCGGCTGCGCGTACCCACCTGGAGGTTCTGCTCTGCTACCCGGGACTTTGGGCGGTGTGGATTCATCGCGTGTCGCACTGGCTTTGGCGTCACCACTTGCGCCTCCTCGCGCGCGTACTCTCGCAGGTGGGCCGCTTCTATACCGGCGTCGACATTCATCCCGGCGCATTGATCGGGCAGCGCTTGTTTATCGACCACGCGGCCGGCGTGGTGATCGGAGAGACCGCGATCGTGGGCAGTGACGTGACCATGTACCAGGGAGTGACGTTGGGCGGCACCGGCAAGCAGCACGGCAAGCGCCATCCTACGATTTGCGATCGCGTCTTCATCGGCAATAACGCCAACATCCTGGGCGACCTGACCGTGGGTGAAAACTCGCGCGTCGGCGCGGGCTCTGTCGTGCTCACCGATGTGCCGCCGAACTCGACCGTTGTCGGCGTCCCCGCGCATATCGTCTATCGCAATGGCGAACGAGTGCTCCTCACCGATCCGCACGACATCAAGGACCCGCTCTCCGACGCTCTGATCGCGCTGTCGTCGCGCGTGGAGGAGTTGGAACAACGGCTGGGCGCGGAGCCTTGTCCACCCGATCCCTTTGCAGCCGAAGAGGCCGAGCGCTCCGCCTACCGCGTGGAGCTCGAGAAGATGAAGGTGTACGTCACCATGGGCGAAGGCATCTGAAGGTCATCGGCAACACATTGCCAGAAGCGCTTCGACCTCATATCCTTGTGGACGGGTGAAGTGAACGCTACCGGGTTCTCTTCACGTTCTATCTTTGCTCATCTCTGCTCCACAGGAACCGCTCCGGCTTGATGGCCTCCTCACTCTCGTTTACGGGATTTGTCTGGAAGAATCTGCGGCGCCGAAGACTGAGAACCCTGCTGACTCTGGGCGGAATCAGCATGGCGGTAGGCGCATTTGTGGGCCTCGTCGGCTTCTCCCGGTCATTCGAACATCAATGGATGCAAATTTACTCCAGCAGCCGCACCGACATTGCGGTGATTCGCGGCACGTTTCTGAACACGTCTCTGGATGAATCCGTGACCGACAAGCTGAAAGCCATTCCCGTTGTGGCTCAGGCAGCCCCCGCGATCATCAACGAGATGGACCTGACCTCGGATGAGAATGCCCTGGTTTACGGGTGGCTTGCGAGTGGATACCAGCTCGACTCGTTGCAGATTCTCTCAGGAAAGCTATTTCGCGACGGCCAACAGGAAGTGATGCTGGGCGATGTTCTGGCGCAGGGGTTGAAGAAGAAGCCCGGCGACACTCTGGAGATAGAAGGGACGCCGTTTACCGTGACGGGGGTTTATCATGGCGCGTCGGCGCTGGAAGCCGATGCTGTGGCCATGCCGCTCGACCAGCTGCAACGGCTGAGCAGTGTGGAAGGCAAAGTGTCGACGATTGACGTGCGGCTTCGCCCGGCTCCGCAGGGCGAGGCGTGGGATCACTATGTAAAACGCGCGCAAGCGGAGATCGAAGCCGCTTTGCCGGGATTGCGCGCAATTCCCGCGGCCGAGCGCGCCAGCGACAATCAATTCGTGAGACTTGCGCAGGCCTCCGCCTGGGGCACGTCCATGCTTGCACTCGTGATCGGAATTCTGGGGATTGCGAACACCATGGTGATGAGCGTCTTCGAGCGCACGCAGGAGATCGGCACCCTGCGCTCCATGGGATGGAAGCGGAGGCAGGTGCTGCAGCTCATCGAGTTCGAGGCGGCCATTCTCGGCCTGGGCGGTGGAGTATTCGGACTCCTGCTGGGATGGGGATCTCTGCGAGTGCTGGCGAGCCTGCCACAGACCGCGACCTTCGTCTCAGCTTCCATCGAGTGGCCGCTGCTTGTGCAAGCGATGGTTATCGCGCTCGTAGCGGGGCTAATTGCCGGCGCCGTTCCGGCTTGGCGCGCCGGGAAGCTTTCTCCGGTGGATGCGCTTCGCCACGACTAGGTTTTCATGTCGGCGGCGAACCGCTCGCGCAGAACACTGCGCATCAGCTTGCCATTGTGAGTTTGCGGCAGGCTGTCGGCTTCCAGAATCCAAATACGACGCGGCGCTTTGTAAGCGGCAAGGCGCTGGCGGCACCACGCCAGCAAAACGTCTTCAGTGGCTGGAGCGCCGGGATAAAGCTCAACCGCGGCGACCGGAACCTCACCTTTCTCTGTGTGTGGCAAACCGAAGGCGACGGCCCGCACGACCTCGGGGTGAGCCAGCACAGTTTCTTCCAGTTCACGGACATAAACCGAGTAGCCGCCTGACTTGATGACGTCCTTGATACGCCCTACGATCCGGATCAGACCAAAGTGGTTGCGCGTGGCCAGGTCACCGGTGCGCAGCCATCCGTCGCTTGTCAAAAGGCCGTTGTTTTTGTCCTTGTCGTTCCAGTAATGCGGGCTCGTGCCGCGGCGGCGAATCTGGCACTCGCCAGGTTTGCCCGCCCCAACGCGCCGGCCGTATTCATCGGCTATGCGAACGCGAAACGGCGGCACGGGAACGCATAGTTGCCCGTTGCCGGGGAAGAGCGACATTTCAATGCCCATCATGGCCAAACCGCCTAGTTCGACCATGCCGTAGCCATTCAGGATGACTGGAGGAATGCGCCGGCCGCCCGGCAGCCTGAGGAGAGCGCCGAATTCGCGCAGGCGATCGCGAACTTCGCCAGGCAAATAGTCGCTGGCCGAAAGCCACAAGCGAACGCTCGCCAGCCGGGCGGGGTCGGGATTGCTGTTGACCAGCCGTGCGAGCATCGCGGGAACGCCAACAAAGGCGGTTACGCGGAAGCGCTCGACCAGATCGAGCGCGTTTTCGACGTCAAAACGCTCGAGAAAACATCCGCGGACTCCGGCCATCAATCCGTAGAGCGCAATGCTGACGGCCATGATGTGCGACCATGGCAACGCGACGAGCGCAAGATCCTTGGAACCGAGAAGAATCCCGGCAAACACCGTGGAAGCGCGCGCTCCAAGCAGAGCACGGCTGGAAAGAGCCGCTCCTTTGGGAAATCCTGTGGTGCCGGAAGTATGAAAGACCGCGACAATCGTCGCAGGATCGATGGCGGCGGGCGGAAGCGGCGCGCCGCAATCGCCAACGCGCACAAACCCATCCATCGTCTCCGCTTCCTCGTCATCCTGAATCCAGGCGCGAACATTCAGGACGCCACGGTCCACGATGTTGCGATCAAAGACCGCCTTGTCAACGACCAGAACCTGTGTGCCGCTATCGGCAAGAATGCGCCGCACCTCGCTCAGTGAGAGTTGCGGATTAAGCGGAACGGCAATACCACCGGCGCGGATGATGGCCAGAAACCAGTGGAAGTAGTTGCGATTGTTGGTGCAATAAATGGCAACCGGCTCACCGGGACGCAGGCCGACGGAATGGCGAAGGAAGGAATCGATGCGGCAGATTTTCGCAAGCAGTTCAGAAAGATGGAAAGGCCCATCCTCACCTACCGAGACCTCGTAATCCCCCCTCCGTCGCAGCAGTTCGTCCACCAAGTTGGCGATCGTGATGCTGCGGTCTCGAGAGAGCTGAATGCGGTGGAAGAGATTCATAGTGCCGGAACTTCCTTACGGCCCCAATCGCTGGCCACGCAATAGTGAAGCAGGCGGTCAAGATACTCCATGACGGGTGGCGGAAAGATGCCTGCAGGCCCGAGCAGCCGCTCGGCATCGGTCGTGTCGAACTGCATGCGCATGGTGAAGTAATCGCGGTAGGCGCGGCCGTCAACGAGCACGCGCCGCTTACGCCCCCACAGCGCGAGCGATAGCAGCGGCCGCACCGCGGCGAAAAAGATCTTCGGATCGACATACCGCGGCTCGCGAACGTGGAAATACTCCGCCGCACGTCTCGCGATGCGCTCAATTGTGGCGCTGCCGCGGGGCCCGGCGCATAAGTGAACGGTCGCGCCAAGGGCGCTTTCGTCGAACGCGAGCTGTGCGACGGCCTTTGCCACGTAATCGACAGGCACAATATCCAGTACGGCATCGGGGTATCCCGGCACAGTTCGCCACAGCCTCCTCGAGTAGATCTTGAGTGGCCAGTACAACATCTTGAAGCTCGAGGTGACACCCGTTTGCGAATCTCCCACGATGATGCTTGGACGCAGAATAACGCAGGGAAGTGAGCCAAGCCGCGAGCGCACCAGCGCCTCGGCCTCGGCCTTCGTTTGCTCGTAGGTGTTGCGGAAGTGCTGGCCCACGTCGAGCTCATTCTCGCGAATCAATCCTTCACGCTCGCCTGCCACATATGCAGTGCCGACGTAGACAAAACTCCTGAGAGAGCGCATGGCCGCCGCGAAGTCCAGCATTTTCCGCGTACCATCTACGTTCATGTGGCGCGCTTGCTCAAGCGTGTGATCGAAGCGCACCGTAGCCGCGCAGTGAATCACGTGGGTCGTCTCCGCCGCCAGGCGCTGATAAGTTAGGTCATCCAACCCGCAGTTGGGTTCGCTCACATCTCCGGCATAAACCTGGACGCGTGGCGAGTCCGCGGGCTGAATGATCGATTCGGCGCGTTGCGCAGGGGTTTGGCCCGGCTGTGGGCGGATGAGCAGCGCAAGCCTGGCGTGTGGCTGGTGCTGCAACAGTTCACAGACCACCTGGGTGCCCAGGAAGCCCGTCGCGCCAGTCACCAGGATCAAGTTTTCTTGATTCATGAGGAGGACAGTATCCGTGCGCGGTTCACTTGCAGACCGGCGCAAAGATACTGAGCGCACCGGAGGGGAAGGGGACCTGAATCGATTATATTTGGAAATTTCCCGGTGCGTATGCTTCGAGGCCATTTGGCGCGGCCTTCAAATGACGATTTGTTCATGGGGCCACGCTGAGTGCTCCAATGCACGTCTGCTGGCCAATCGCACCTGTCCGAAGTTTCAAGGTGCTACATTGGATGGTTCCGGACTTTGTTGCAAGGATTACCTCGTTGCCCTGTTTTCGCGCGCTGCTGATGCTCGTTCTTGCGCTTTCATGCTTTGCCCGCGGTGTTGCGCAGGTGCAGGCCGCGCCCGTCCCCGACGAGATGCGCAACAGCTTCTTTGCCATCACGGTGGACAGTCAGCGGGTGGATGTGGCACACGCCGCTTCACACTACGAATTTGTCAGCTTCGACACGGCTGCGCCCGTAGATATTTCGATTACCGCCGCCGACCCGCATTTTTGGGACAGTGGCGTCGACATGGAGCCGTGGCGGCTGGGCCTGCGGGCTACGCACCCTGCGGGCGAGCCGCAGACCATCCGCTTCCGCCTGTCCGGCCCGGCCAAGCTCGCCATCTCGCGGCCCGGAGATTTCCTGAATCAAGCGCGCATGCTCTTTCTCTTTGCCGGCTCACCGCCTCAACCCGCGCCGAGCGGGCCCAACGTCACCATCGTGCCCGCGGGAGTGCACAAGGAGAGCCTCAATCCCAAAAGCGGCGACACAATTTACCTTGAGCCGGGCGCATTTGTGTTTGGCAGCCTGAACCTATGGCAGGTGCAAAACGTAAAAGTGCTGGGCCGGGGAACGATTGTGTACGACGGCCCACAGGACCCGAACGGCGACACGGGCTGGCTACACCAACCCGACTGGCATTGCATCGTCGCGGACCAGGCGCACAACGTCGAGATCGACGGCCTCACGTGCATCATCCGCTCGCGAACCTGGTCGATCCAGATGAAGAATTCGACCGGATTCCGCTTTGACGATCTGCGCGTGATCGGCGGTGACGCCGGCAACGCCAACCAGGACGGGATGGACTGGCTGGGGGGCGGAGACACAGTGGTGAATCACTCCTTTTTCCGTGCGTCGGACGACGACCTGGCAGCGCTGGGCAATTGGGACGGCTATACGGGGGCCGCCATGGTGACCCCCGGCGCCGATGTCAACAATATTCTGGTTGAGAACACCGAGTTCTCCACCAGCATTTCCAACGTCGTGCGATTGGGATGGCCGCAAAAGACTTATAACCTGCGCAACTTCACTCTGCGCGACTCCGACATTCTGCACGGCGGCATTGGCTCGTGTGGCCAGACCTTCGGCCTGCTCGGCTTCTGGGGCGCGAACGGCGCCAGCGGCGACCACTCCGGCGTGACGTTTGAGAATCTGGTTCTCGACAACTGGTATTCGCTGCTGCAGATGGAGCAGGAGCGGCCCAGCCTGCACGGATTCGTATTCCGCAACATCTGGGCGCTCGATCAGCCGCCTCTCGCCGTGTCAACCATCACCGGTGACGTGAGCGATGTGACCTTCGACAACGTGAAATACGGACAGACGCGCGTGACCAGCAACGCGCAGATGCCGGTGGTGGTTTCAGGCGGCGCGGCTCAGCCTGCGTATGCGCCCGCGCCCGCTCTGGCGGCGAATTTCAGTGTCGATCCACTGGTGTTCGCGGCGCGGCAGAGAGTGACGCTCACTGCGAAGGAAGTGCCTGGTGCACAATACACGTGGCTCTTTGGCGATGGAACCACGGCGGATGGCCGCCGCGTGCAGCATCGCTTTCCGGATGCGCTCGGGACCGAACTCGATGGGAGAAATGGCGCAGGCCGATTCCGCATACTGCTGCACGTCACGGACAAGGCCGGCCATCAGGATTGGGCTGCGCAGGGAATCGTGGCCGTTGAGCATTGGCACGAAGCAGTGAAGCCAGCAGGATCGTCGGAGCCTGGCTTGAATTGGAAGATCTATTCGGGGACATGGACCGAGCTGCCCGATTTTTCCGGGTTGCAGCCGGCGCTCGCCGGTCAGGCGCCGAACCTCACTGCCGGAGCTCCAGAGACCGGAAGTCAGGGCCCCGGACCTCTGAGACTGACGCAGCGCGCAACGGTGTGGGACGGATGGATCAACATTCCCGCTGACGGCGGCTACACGTTCCATTTGATCGACCCCGACGGCGAACGGCTGGTGATTGACGGGATGGAAGTGGCCAGGACCGGACCGCCGTTCGGACTGGTCTGCGGCGCCCCAGGCAATGCACTCCGTTATGATCGCGGCTCGCTTGGCCTGCGAGCCGGCCTGCATGCGATCCACGTTGAGGCGCTGAACACGGCTACCGAGGGCGCTCCGCGTTTGCTATGGGAAGGCCCCTCGACGCCGATTGCGGACGTGCCCGCGGGAGCCTATAGCCACTTGGAGGGAATGAAGTGAAACCGCGGGTTGCAGATCCGGTTCCGGCCGTAAGATGACTCCAGAAGCAACTCATCCGCCAGACTGCAATTTAGGAGGCACGAAATGCAGCGAAAACTTCTCCTCATGCTGTTGTGTTTCGCATTCCCGGCGGGCGCCCTCGGCCAGGCAACCCCATCTGACTCGCAAACGCTCCAGTCCCTGCTAAGCGAGGTGCGCGAGCTGCATCAGGAATTGCAATCCTCGCTCGCGAGAATGCAGAAAGCCCAGATTCTGCTCTTTCGGTGGCAGACCCAGCAATCGGCCGTGGAACACGCGTCGCTACGACTGGAGGACGCTCGCACAAAGTTGGCAGGTGAACAAGACCATCAGAGGAGCACAGCCCTTGAATCCAAACGTGTGGAAGAAGAGCTGAGCGCCGAGCAGATCCCCGAGCAGCAGAAGGTGCTTCAGGATCAGGCAGACAGGTTAAAAGCCGAACTCGAAGCTTCGACAAAGAGGATGGACCAGGATCAACAAGCAGAAATCGATTGCGAGCAGAAGCTGCGTAACGAGCAAGACAAACTCGACGCCTTCGATGCTGCATTGAACGATATCGTCAAGAGCATGGGCAGTCCAGACGGGCAACCGGCTAGCGCTCCACGTTAGTTCTCCCATCAAGTCAGTTGCGGCGCGTTCCTTTCTCTTACGGCAGTTGCGTCACGTCCCAGCCGCCGCCGAGCGCGCGCACGAGGCTGACGCTGGCAGCGAATTGCCGGCTCTCGATATTGATGGCGGTCACCTGGGCCTGCAACAAGGTCTGCTCGGCGGTGAGCACCTCGAGATAGCTCGTCACTCCGCCTTTGTAGCGAGTGTTCGAGAGGTCGAAAGAGTGCTGTGCAGCGTCGACTGCACGCTGCTCCGTGGCCGCCTCTTGCTCCAGAATGCGCAGCGCGGAGAGCTGGTCTTCCACATCGTCGAATGCCTGGAAGACGGAATTGCGATAGGCGTCGGCCTGGGCCTCGTAATTGTGGCGAGCCACATCGGTGAGGGCGTGGCGCTGGCCCGCGTCGAAGAGCAACTCCGTGGCCTGCGCGCCCAAACTCCAGAGCGAGCTGGGGCCCTGAATCCACGTGCCGGGGTTCGTACTTTCAAAGCCCCCCGTTCCGCCAAGAGTAATCGTCGGATAAAACGCCGCGATGTTGATGCCGATCTGCGCATTGGCAGCTGCGGCCAGGCGTTCTGACTCGGCGATGTCGGGACGCCGCTCGAGCAGTTTTGAAGGCACGCCCAGCGGAACCTTGGGGAGCGCCAGATCGATCGGCGACGGCGGAATGCTGAAGCCGGGAAGGCTGTCGTTGGCCAGGGTGCCGATCGCGTGCTCGAACTGCGCGCGGGCCACGCCCAGGTCGGCGAGCTGTGCGCGAACGGTTTCAAGCTGCGTTTGCGCCTGCGCGACGTCCACCTCGGTCGCCACGCCGCCGGCAAAACGCCGCTGCGTCAGGTCGAGCTGGCGCTCGAGGTCGGCGACGGAGTCGGTAAGGAACTTGATCTGGGAATCGAGGCCGCGGAGGGCGAAATAGTCGGTAGCCATTTCCGCGTGCAGCGTGAGAGCGACGTTGGCCTCGTCGGCAGCGCCGGCTTGCGCGTTCGCGCGAGCCTGTTCCACGGTGCGGCGAATGCGTCCCCAGAAGTCTGGCTCCCAGCTGGCCTGGCCGGCAATGGTGAAGTCGCCGTAGGTGGTGGCGCCGCCAGGCGTAGCCAGAGGACGATGCGCTGAAACCCGATCGCGGCTGATTGAGGGCCCGACAGAAAGCGTGGGATAAAGATTGGCGCGCGCGGCGCGGACCTGGGCTTCGGCGGCCAGGTAAAGCTCCATTGCCTGCCGGAGTTGCACGTTGCTGGAGTCGATGCGCTCTTCAAGCTGGTTGAGCCGCGGAGCCTGGTAAATCTCCCACCACTTGCCCTTCAACATTCCGTCGGAGGGATTCGCAGGCTGCCATGCGCCGCCCTGCGGATTGGGCGGAGGAGCGACCACGGTTGTCGCGCCGGTTTCTTTGTAGACAGAAGGCGCGTTATAGCCGGGGCGACTGTAGTTGGGGCCGACGGGCTTGCAGCCGGAGACAAGAATCAGCGCCAACGATGCGCGCACAAAGCCAGCACGTGCAGCGTGCTGCGATGGTGCACACCCCTTTGGCGACCGCTCCGCCATCGTCAGAGACCCCCCGCGCCAAACGCACTGCTCTGGGTCGATTCCAATGTCACCTTTTCCCCGTCGATGAGCGAGTCGGGCGGATCCTGGATCACTCTGTCGCTGGGATTGAGGCCGCTGACGATCTCGACCGTGGCGCCGTCGTCCTCGCCGATCAGCACAGGAATCAGATGGGCGACCGTCCCAGCGCCACTGCTGGTCACAATCGATAACTGAATCCCCTCGCGGCGGAAGATCAGCGCCGATGCGGGCACGATGTAGGTGGAGCTGGCCGCCGATGTCTTGAAGTGAACCTCCGCCTGCGAGCCCGGCATGAGCTGGCCTGAACGGTTGTCGACATCTAATTCCACCAGTAGCGTGCGGCTGACGGGATCGATGGCTTCCGCGGTGCGGACCAGCGTACCCTCGAAGCTCTTGCCGGGGTACTCGGGAAAGGTGATGCCAACCTTCATTCCGTGCTTCATGGTTTGCGAGTAGACCTGCGGCACGTTGGTGTAAACGCGCAGCGTTTGCAACGCCTGCATGTGGAAGAGTTCAGTGCCGGAGCTCTGGCCGGAACCGGAGCTGATGAGTTGGCCGGTATCGACCGCGCGGGCGGTCACCACGCCATCGAATGGCGCGTACACTTTCTCGAACGATTGCAATTCGCGCAGGCGCTCGAGGTTTGCCTGGGCCGACTTGACTGTTGACGCAGTGGCAGCGGCCTGGTTCACGAAGGTGTCGGTGTCCTGCTGCGAGACGGCGTTGGATTTGACTAATCCCGAGTACCGGTCCGCCTGGATGCGCGCGTTGTTGGCGGTGGCCTCAGCCGTTGCCAGGTCGGACTCGGCCTGCGCCACCTGTTTGTCCAGTTCGGGCGTGGAGATCACGGCCAGCAGCGCGCCCTTCTTTACGCTGGCGCCGATGTCGTAGTACCAGCGGTCGAGGTAACCGTCGGTGCGGGCGTAGATTGGCGAATCAGTATAAGCAGTTACATTGCCGGGAAGGACGAGCGTTTCCACGGGCGCGCCGGCCTTTGCAGGCGCTACTGAGACCGTGGGCGCGGCAAGAGAGTTGGTGCGCTGGGCGAGAACAGTGCCGGCATGAATGCGGCGAAGGATGCCCACAGCCGCGAGCACCACCAAGATGAGCAGAACCACGGCCACGCCCACCAAGGCCTTGCGCGGCGAGAGAGGAGTTGCCTCGGGAGCGGTTTCGTGGCTGGCCGCGGCGGGTTGAGAACGTGGATTCGGTTCCTGGGTCATAAGCACCTACTCCGGTCTAGCGTCGAACTCATCGAATCGAGTGGCATCGGATTCGTCGTCCCGCTCGCGCTGCCGCTCAATGCGGCCGTGAATGAAAGAGAAGAAGGCGGGCACAAAGAACAGCGTGGCCACTGTGGCCAGCAGCAGACCGCCGATAACGGCGCGGCCCAATGGCGCGTTTTGCTCACCGCCGTCGCCTAACCCGAGCGCCATGGGCACCATGCCGATGATCATGGCCAGCGCGGTCATCAGCACAGGGCGCAGGCGGACAAAGCCGGCGTTCAGCGCGGCGCGGCGGGCATCGCCAACCAGGATTTCCATCTGCTCGCGCGCAAAACTCACCACCAGAATGGAGTTGGCGGTGGCAACGCCCATGCACATGATGGCGCCGGTGAGCGCTGGCACGCTGAGGCGCGTCCCGGTGAGGAAAAGAAACCAAACGATTCCAGCCAACGCGGCTGGCAGGGCCGAAATGATGAGAAACGGATCGAGCCACGACTGGAAGTTGACCACGATGAGCAAATAGACGAGCAGGATGGAAAAGGCCAGGCCGCTGAGGAGGCCGAAATAGGAACTGTACATCGTCTGGCTCTGGCCGCGGAAGATAAACTCCGAACCGCGAGGCAGGTCCTTCTGATGGGCGTCGACGATTTTTTGCATGGCCCGGGTCACGCTGCCCAGGTCTGTGCCTTCGACGTTGGTGTAAATGTCGATCACCGGCTGTACGTCATAGTGGCTGATCGTACCCTGCTCGTCGCCGGGGACGATGGTGGCAAGGTTGCTCAACACCTGCACTGGCCGTGGGACGCCCGGCGCGGCGGTGGTGGCGCCGGAGGTCTGGGTGGGGGCGACGCTGCCCAAAGGCGCAGCGCCCGGCGCACCCGTTGAAGTACTCGTGGAGGGGCCGGTCATGGCCGCGTTGGTTGCCGAACTGGTGATGGGCAGGCTTTCAAATGCCGCCATCGTGTCGAGCCGGTACTGCGGCGCCTGAATCGCGATGTTGTAGGTGACTCCATTGCGAGGATCGAGAAAGAAGTTCGGACTTGTCTGAAAACTGCCGCTGAGCGCGACCAGCATGCCCTGGGCGACGTTCTGCTGAGTAAGGCCGGTGCTCGCGGCGCGCGTGCGGTCGACGTTGACCGTGAAATTGGGGTTGTTGAAAGGCTGCTGGATGCGCGCGTCGGCCGCTCCGCGAACGTAGCGGATCTCATTGAGCATGCGTTCGGCCAGGGCGCGATTGGCGTAGAGATTGGGGCCGACGATTTGAATGTCGATGGGCGACGACAGCCCGAAGTTGAGAATCTGGGTAACAATGTCGACCGGCACGACATAGAACGTCACGCCTGGGTAATCGCGGGCCAGCACCTCTCGCAGGCGCCCAACGTACATCTCGCTGGGATGGTGATCGCGTTTCAACTGCACCTGAATGTCGGCATCCGACGAGCCCACCGGCGCGGAGGTTGAGTAGGAGAGGTTGAGCGAAGAGTAAGGCAGGCCGATGTTGTCGAGGATCGTAACCATCTCATCGGAGGGAATCTCCTGGCGGATGGTCGACTCGATGTGATCGCAGAGAGCAGCGGTCTCCTCGATGCGCGTGCCGGAGTGCGCACGCACGTGAATCATGAACTGGCCGGAGTCAACGGAAGGGAAAAAGTCCTGCCCGAGGAACGGCGTCAGTCCCAGCGAGAGCAGGGCAAACGCAAAGAAGAAGATCAGGAAGGCGCCCGAGTGATCGACGCAAAGGGTGAGCAGGTTCAGGTAGCCGCGCCGAAAACGGTCGAAGGCGCGTTCGAATCCGTGTTGAAACCGCATGAACGGGTTGCGGCTGGCTTGTTTTCTCGCCGTCTGCGCATCGTCGTGCTCCTTCAGCAGGTACTTGGCCATGGTGGGCACGAGCGTGCGCGACAGAAAGTAGCTGGCGAGCATGGCGAAGACCACGGCCTCGGCCATGGGCACAAACAGGTAGCGCGCCACGCCGCTCAGGAAGAACATGGGCACGAAAACGATGCAAATGGCGAGTGTGGAGACGAACGCGGGAGTGGCGATTTGCGCAGAGCCTTCGAGGATAGCCGCCTCCAGCTCGCGTCCTGTCTCCAGAAAACGGTTGATGTTCTCGATCGAGACGGTGGCATCGTCAACCAGGATGCCCACGGCCAGTGCCATGCCGCCCAGGGTCATGATGTTGATGGTTTCGTGCAGCGCGCCGAGCATGATCAGGGAGCAGAGAATCGATAGCGGAATGGAGACGGCGATGATGATCGTGGAGCGGAAGCTGCCCAGGAAAACCAGAATCATGGTCGCGGTGAGGCAGGCGGCGATGATCGCTTCGCGCACCACGCCGCTGATCGCGCTGCGGACAAAGATCGACTGATCGGAGAGAGCAACGATCTTGAGTTGCGGGGGCAGTTGGCCTTTCAAGCCCGGGCTGGAGATGATTGCCTGTACGGCCTTGATGATGTCCAGGGTCGACGACGAGCCGGTCTTCATGACGTTCATCATGATGGCCCGACGGCCGTCGACGCGGACGATGTTGGTCTGCGGCGGACTGCCGTCGCGCACGTGAGCCACATCGCGGATATAGACCACCGCCCCGTTCACCGTCTTGATGGGCATATCACCCAGGACATTGAGGACCGAAGGCGCGGAGTTGGTCTCGACCTGGTACTCAAAACGGTCGAGCTTGATGGTGCCCGAGGGAGCGATCACGTTTTGCGCGGTGATGGCGTTGACCACGTCGGCGGGCGAGAGTCCCCGGGCCTCGAGCGCATTCAGATCGAGGTCGACCTCTATCTGGCGCTGCTTGCCGCCGTATGGAAACGGTGTTTGCGCGCCCTCGACGGTCGACAGTTGCAGACGGATGGTCTGCGTGGCCAGGTCGTTCAACTGCTGCTCGTTCAAGCCCGGTCCGGAGAGACCCAGTTGCAGCACGGGAACGCTGGAGGCGTTGTACTGGATGATGAAAGGCGGCGTGGTCCCTGTCGGCAGCGAGCGCAACTGCACCTGGCTGATGGCGCTCACCTGAGCCACGGCCTGGCCAATATTCACGTTGGGATGGAAGAAGATCTTGATGATCCCGACGCCGACCAGCGACTGCGACTCGATGTGGTCGATATCGTTGACCGTGGTGGTCATTCCGCGCTCGGCGTTGGTCACGATGCGGTTGGCGATCTGATCCGCCGACAGACCGGCGTATTGCCAGACCACGGTGACCACGGGTATATCGATGCTGGGAAAGATGTCCGTCGGCATCGTCTCGATGCTGTAGACGCCAAGGATCAAAATCAATAGCGCAAAGACGACAAAGGTATAAGGCCGCCGCAGCGCAAGCCGGACAATCCACATCATAAGGCTGGTATTCGCTCCTCGGCCCGCGTTTTGATGGTATTTAGGCTACCCAATGGCCCGCCATCAACCGCAGCCGCAAACCGGGGCCGGTTTTGAGCTATGCTCCGGCGCGCGCCGGCTCCTCGGGTACCGGCCGGATGACACCGAAGTGTAAGTCCGGCCAGGCGTTTCAATGAACATACTATGCTAGCTGATCGACCACGAAGATGTGAACGAAGACCGGAAACCTGTCGTTCGAACCGCCGCCCACACTCATAGGACGCCTTGAGGGCGGAAAGGATTCGGCTATTGAAAACGGTCCACTGGCGAACGATGTCCAGAGCGCGGATCGCGCGTCTAAAGAGCATAGCGCCGAGAGCAAACACGGCAGCCCGCCGAGTTCCGATAGACTGTTGAGATGCGGAGTTTGGGGAGGATGGGCGCGGTCCTGTAGAATCGATCTTTCCTTAAGGATCGATGAGAATCTCCGAGGAAGGACCGGATTTTCAGCGAATGAGGGTGTGCAAATTCTTCCTGTGAAGCCGAACAATGGTATGAAAGAGACTTTGTGCTCGCCGCAGGGCTCATCCCCGGTGAAGATCAGGCACATTTCCATCTCCGGCGCTGGATCCATCATCATGCGGGTGGCGCGTGTTCTTATGCTGCTGGCACTCGTGTCGAGCGCTGGAACAATGTTCGCGCAGACATCCGATACCATCGATCAAATCCGCGTCATCGGCAACCGGCGCATCCCCAAGGAAACCATTCTCGCCCGCATGTTTACCCATCCCGGGGACACATACGATCCGGTCTCGATCGAGCGCGACTTCAATTCTCTTTGGAACACCGGCTACTTTGAAGACCTGCGGTTAGAGCGCGAGGATTCAGAGCACGGCGTGATCCTGGACGTTTTTGTCCGGGAGAAGCCGACGATCCGCGACATCATCTACAAGGGCAACAACGCGGTGACCAACTCCGACATTCTGGACGCCTTCAAAAAGGAGAAGGTGGGCCTTTCGGTGGAGAGCCAATACGACCCCACCCGGATCAAGCACGCCGAGAACGTGATCAAGGAACTGCTTGCCGCGCACGGACACCAATTCGCGGCAGTGAAGACCGACGTCAAGACGGTTCCCCCAGCCTCGGTGCAGGTGACATTCAACATCAAGGAAGGCCCGGTGGTGAAGGTGGGAAAGATCACCTTCGTCGGCAATGAGCATCTGAAGGCGCTTTACCTGCGGCGCTCGATGAAGAACCTCAAGCCGATCGGAATTCCGTATTCAATTGTTTTAGAGGACCTTTTCCCCCAGACCTACGACTCCTCGAAGCTCGAGGAGGATACGGAGCGGGTGCGGCAGGCCTACCGCGACAAGGGCTATGCGAGCGCCGCAGTGGAGCAGCCGAAGACCCAGATTCGCGATCAGGGCGGCCTCAACTGGTTCACATTCAGGCCGAACAACGGCAAGCGCATCGACATCTCGATGACGATCGAAGAGGGGGAACGCTACCGCCTGGGCGCCATTACGTTCTCGGGCAACAAGCAGATCAACAACCCGAAGGCCCTGCGCGCCACCTTCCCCATCAAAGACGGCGAATGGTTCAGCGCAACCGAGGTCAGCAAGGGCCTGGACAACCTGAAGAAGGCTTATGGGGGCCTGGGCTACATCAATTTCGGCGCCATTCCCAAGATCACTTACGACGAACAGAAGAAGACCGTTTCGATGAACATCGACATCGACGAAGGTAAGCAATTCTTTGTCTCGCGCATCGAGTTCACGGGCAACACCATTACCCGCGATAAGGTCATCCGCCGCGAGCTGATGCTGGACGAAGGCTCGGTCTACAACTCGCAACTGTGGGAGTACAGCCTGCTCCGGCTCAATCAGCTGGAATATTTCGATCCGCTGAAGGTCGATCAGGACTCCGAGGCTCACCAGGATCCCGATAACGGCACGGTCGAACTGCTGTTGAAGGTCAAAGAGAAGGGCAAGAACTCGATCGGCTTGAACGGCGGCGTCAGCGGGTACTCCGGCGCATTCCTGGGGCTGAACTATTCGACCAACAACTTCCTGGGATTGGGCGAAACTCTCAGTCTCCAGGCGAATCTGGGCAGCGTCAGCCGCACCTTCCTTTTCGGATTCACACAGCCTTACTTTCGCAACCGTCCGATCAACATTGGATTCCAGATCTACAACAACAAACAGGACTACAACGCAGCCAAGAACTACCAGGCCACCACCGGCGCCTCGCTGAACCTGTCGACTGCCGAGCAATCGCTGACGCAGAACTACAACGTGGGCTCGGATGGCGTGAATTTCTCCGTCAGCTACCCGCTCAGGAGACATGCGTTCCAGCGCGTGGGCATGACCTACTCGCTGACCAAGTCTACGATTACGGCGTTCAGCACGGCGTCGTCGACGTTTTTCCAGACCATTGCCTTCCGTTCCGGAGTGCAGGGATCGAACCCGCTGGCCGGGATCATCAACAGCTCGGTCTCGCTTACGTATACCTACGACACGGTCAGCAATCCGTTGCGCCCGCGCGAGGGCAAGCAGTACACGGCGTTTTTGCAGGCTTCAGGCATTTGGGGCAGCGTCCGCTATGTGAACCCGGTGGTGGCATACAAGCAATTCATCCCGATGCACTACCTGAAGTTTTCAAAAGAAGGGCACAACGTGCTGGGCCTGCGCGCACAGTTGGGTTACGTGCAGGGCTTTGGCGGCGACGTGGCTCCGCCCAACAACCGTTTCTACTCCGGCGGCGAACAGGAACTGCGCGGCTTTGACGTGCGCGGCGCGACGCCCTACGGCTATGTGCCCACGCGGATCAACTTCCAACTCACCAATCCGGACGGCAGTTGCGTCCCGCGCGACCCGACCAACCCCCAAGACAACCAGTGCATCCAGGTGCCGCTCCCGGTCTACGGCATTGCCTCCATCGGCGGCGATACGAATCTGACGACCAACGTGGAGTACCGCATCCCCGTGGTCGGCCCGTTCATGTTCTCGTTCTTCGACGACTTCGGCATCGATACCGCGATCAATCACGGCCAGTTGACCCAAAGTCCGCAGGGCTTCGCCAGCCTGGAGGCTCCGCTCTATGGCTGCCCGGTCTACAACAACGGGTCCTGCCAGGGCGGGATCCCCGGCTCTCAGGTCGGGTTCAGGAAGGATATCCGCCCGGTGACGGGCACCAACTTCGTTCCGCGCATGTCGCTTGGGGCCGAGCTTTCGGTGATCATGCCGGTGATTAATGCTCCCTTCCGCCTCTACTACGCCTATAACCCGCTGCGGTTGTATGAGACACCGTATTGCAACGAAGTGAGTCTGGGCCAGAAGCAACTGAGCTGCTCGGCGGAGTTAATCACTCGCGCCATGTTCCCACCGGGCGGCGCGGGCGATTTCTCCTACGGGGAAGCGATCGAGTCGTATGGTTCGCAAAACATCTTCCGCGAGCCGCGCAAGACGTTCCGGTTGACTGTGTCGACGACGTTCTAGAGCGAGAGAACAGCTACTAGCTGCTAGTTCCTGCCGGTGAATCAGTCAGCCTATGAGCTGGCCTCTTTACCTTTCAGTACCTACCCCCGTCCCCCCCCACCCTGTTTTGGGGTTAAGCGGTTTCTTTTCAGTTACTTGTACCCCTGATCATTGGCTGCAACCCATTGATTCCAAGGGGGTTATTCCGCAAAGTCCTCTATCCAAAGAGGTTATGAGGCCTTTTCGGCCCGAAATTTACTCTTTCGACAACAAAAGACAGCAGAGTTAGCGTGGTTAGCTGAGCTAGCGGCGCTCGAAGGACAACTGGTAGCTGGTAGCCCGTAGCCGGTCGCCTGTGCTGGCAACGGAGACCTGATTGAACGCTTATGGGTTCAGTATGCGCCCGGAGCGAGAAATGATCGGCAAACTTCGCGAAAGATTTTTGGCAATAACATACTTGACACACAATACGATTTGCGCTATTCTGTTCTTGGTTGAGAGGTCGAGAAACATGAAAAAGCCTGTAACTCTTTCCCAAGCAATAGCTTACTTCGCTGACTCGGAACGTGCTTTTGACTACGCCAAGTTCCTTCGCTGGCCGGATGGCAAGGTCAACTGCCCCCGCTGCGGATCGGAAAGCAACTCGTTTGTGCAGACTAGGAAGCTGTGGTTCTGCAACGGCTGCAAGAAGCAATTCACGGTCAAGGTCGGCACCATTTTTGAGGACTCGCCGATGGGTCTGGACAAGTGGATGACAGCAGTTTGGATGATCTGCAACTGCAAAAACGGAATCAGCAGCTACGAGATTCACCGGGGGCTCGGGATCACTCAAAAGTCGGCATGGTTTATGCTTCACCGCATCCGTGAGGCGATGAAGGATGGATCGGTTGTGAAGATGGGCGGCCCGGTTGAAGTGGACGAAACCTATGTCGGTGGACGCATCAAGAACATGCATCGCTCGCGGGTGCGGGAGAAGTTCAAGGGATTGCCGACCGCTGGAAACTCGCCGCACACAAAGGCTGCGGTGATGGGGATGCGAGATCGGGAAACGCGCATGGTTCGCGCCAGGGTCATTCCCACTGCCAACCGCGAAACCTTGCAGAACATGATTCTTGAGAACGTGGAAAAGAAATCTACGGTCTATACGGACCAGTGGCGCGGCTACGAGAACCTTGCTGCGCGAGACTTCGTTCATGAGACCGTGAACCACATGCAAGAGTATGTGCGCGGCCAAGTTCACACTCAGGGAATCGAAAACTTCTGGTCGCTGCTGAAACGCGGTCTCAAGGGAACCTACGTTGCGGTTGAGCCATTCCACCTTGATCGCTACGTTTCGGAGCAAGTGTTCCGGTTTAACAATCGCGCCACAAAGGACAATCCGCTCACCGACGAAGATCGCTTCACTCTTGCCATGAGTCAGATCGTAGGCCGTCGTCTCACCTACACCCAGCTGACGGGTCAAGGAGCGGACTGACACACGCCTTCCGAGATGGGGACGCGGTAAACGCATCAGTGCTTCTTCTCTTCCGAAACGGCCTTTTTCTTAGGCCGTTTCGGCGGCTTTGATGATTTTGGGGCGCGAAAGAGCTTCGTCATTGTGTTCTCGAAGTTCTTTCGCGCTTCCGCTCCCTTGCGAAATTCGGGTTTCACGTTTTGCCTTTCTTTTAAGACGTGGGCTGCAAACCGATAGCTATCTCCATCTGATTATCTGCATCAGAAATCATGTATCCCCCCAGAACATATCCCCAGAAGCTCATGGCGTTATTGACATAGACAATCTGCTTCGACCCTCTATCTATCTTCCAAATGGCCGCTCCCTTGATCTGAATGGCACCAGCTGGTTTTGTACCACTAGGCGTAATCTCTGTCCGAGCAATCTTAAGATCTTCTAGTACCAAGGTTAATTGAGTGGCACTCACATCAGTTATTGTTGCGTTATCCCACGTCACGTCAATGTTGTATGAGGCAACGCTTTTAATCGTGTGTCCGGTTGTGGAACTTCCGCTTGTGAGGACCGCTAATTCTACAAATCCTCCTGGGAATCTCCTCGCCAGCACTTGCCCCTGAGGAAAGTGAATATCTACTAAAACCGCCGCCCCCATAAAGAAGAAGAACGCAAATACGATAACCGTTTTTCTCCACTTAGACCACATGCCTGGAGCACACGCCGCACATAGCCACGCCGCGCAAAGCCACAGAAGAACAGCAGCAGAATACAGAAACACGCGAGAGAGAGCGAGATTCATAATCCCCCGCGTAGAGATAAAGTTTTGAAGAAGCCATTCAACAAAACCCAGAATCGGAAGCACCGAAATAACGCGGACGCCGGGGCGCTGAAGCGGAGGGCGGTCAGTCGGGAACCAATAGGACAGGGATCGCTCCTCCTTAGGCAGAATCTCTCCCTTAAGCGGTTCGTGTGGAGAACCAAACAGAGCCAATCGCCGCTCATTTCTATTTGGCTGCATGGCCCATTGTCCGCCCTTGACGCATGTGCGTCAAGTATATTATTGCCAGATTTTTGCGAATGTTTTCAGCGGGTTGCGGCAGGCGGCGCGGGCGAGGGGATTGACGGAAAGCAGGGAACAGGGAACAGNNTTACGCCCGCTGAAGCGGGCTTGGGGTGAGATTCCGGCTTGAATCCTAGCCCTTGCCGATGGGAGTCGTCTCGCGGCGTTTAGGATTTCCTTGGGGCGCGATTTTGGGACCAAAAGGAAAGTGATTTTCGGCACAGATCGCGATCGAGCGGACATATCGCCGCGTCCCTGTTTTTCAATGTTGGGATTATCATTGTCTGAAATATGGGGACCACCGCCTTACAGTCGCTTCCATCGTGAAGCATCCAGCCGATGGATTTACATATCAGCGGCACCGGATCGCAGGCCGGGGGTGGCTGCCAATCGGTTGAGCGGCCGAGCGGGTCTTGCCATTCAATGAGAGCCAGTCTTGCCCCTACGCACGCTTATAAGAACGCTTCGTCGAACAGCTCTTCCGCCTCTGGTTCTTGGTCAAACTGAGAACGGAACCTGCAAGGCTCTTCGCAAGCCTAATCCCTAGTTGTGGTGCAT